>CAJTYM010000034.1 GCA_910583835.1 uncultured Lachnospiraceae bacterium
TCTAAGATGAGGGGACTACACTAATTAGATTGTCCACGGTTATGGGTACATTATAGAAAAAAATATTAACAAGGGACAGAAATTTTTTTATAAAATCTATAATGGTCGTATTAGTATTATTTAGCTTGTTTATTGCATATGATAAGGTTCATGCGGCGCAGATTAAATATTCAATTTCCTATAATGCAAATGGAGGGAGCGGAGCGCCGGAAAGGCAGTTTAAAGAAAAGGGTAAATCAATTATTTTAAGCAGTAAAAAGCCTGTTAGGAAAGGATATGAGTTTTCGGGATGGGCAACAACAAGTACAAGTACGACCGTGTCTTATCGTCCTGGCAGCAGGTATTCTAAAGACAAGTCAATTGTACTGTTTGCTGTTTGGAAACCTGATAAATATAAAATATTTTATAATGCAAATGGCGGAAGTTCAGCTCCGGCATCTCAGGAAAAGCTTCATGATAAAACATTGCAATTAACAAAATCTGTTCCCAAAAGAACTGGCTATAACTTTTTAGGATGGAGTAAAAGTAAAACGGCATCTTCTGCCAGTTACAGACCAGGGGGATTCTTTTATGACAATAAGAATACCACATTATATGCAGTGTGGAAAATTAAAACATATAAAATCAGTTACAATCCTAATGGTGGAAGTGGCACACCAGAATCACAGACGAAAAAATTTGGACAATCTATTTTACTGAGAAGTATGAAACCTACCAGAAGCGGATATGCTTTTGTAGGTTGGAGTGAGGATAGGAACAGCACGATTGCTCAATATAAAGCTGGAGGGAAATATTCAGCAAATCGTTCTGCTTTGCTGTATGCGGTCTGGTTTCGGGTAGAGTATAAAATTACATATCATGCAAACGGCGGAAGTATAAGTGTACATTCGCAGACAAAGAAGTGGGATAATGATTTGCAATTGAGCAAAAGTATACCTCATCGCAACGGATATACATTTCTAGGCTGGACATTGACCGAAAATGCTGCAGATGTAAGATATTATCCGGGCGATATGTATAAGATGAATAAGAGCATAGATTTGTATGCTTTGTGGGGGAAGACAAAAACCAAAAAGTTTGAAGATACACACGCTCTTATTTCGATAGGTTCAGGTGTCGGAACAGTTAAGGCAACTTGTATTTATACGGAGGATTATAAAAAGAAAGCAGACAAAATTTCTTTTTATAACCATACAACTTATCTGAGCTTAAATTTGTCAAAGTTAAACGATAAAGAGAATTTTACGGTCTATCCTCCAAAAGTGGTTACACATAGAGATGCTGGTGGTAAAGAATTACGTCATTTTACAGTAGATAAAACTGTAGATACTATGGAAAAGGCTGATTATAAATTTTCATTTGCTAGTAGAAAAAAGGTGACTTATGACATCGGCAAGGAGGTTAATGGCAGCTGCGGATTTTTTGTTAAATTTGGACCAGATACATGGACACCGCCAGCTGTAAAAATGAGGTTATGCAGTGAGAACAAGCAGGTCAGGAATGTAATGGCGGCAGAAAACGATACAGAGTACTATTATTCTTTAGGGGAAATTGAAAGTAAGTTAGAAAACAAAGAACAGACAGCATATACCTTTAAATATTCCAGTCCCCAGATAAAGAAGCAACTGAATCAAAATAATACAAGAAAGCTATTGGCTAAAGGAAAAAACAGTATAGTCTATGATACAGATATAGAGGGCTATGTTGCAGAAAAACAGCTTTCGGGTGCAGTGACATATCAGGATATCAAGGATATTGTAAAGCGTATACTGGAAGAGAAAGAACTTGATTGTAAAGCCGAGGATTATGGATGCGAGATATCAAAAGAAGAGGCCGAGGATTATATCAAGGAATTAAGAGCAGAACTTAAAAAAGCAGATAATTATGGCGAGTATTTGTCCTTTATAGCGGGAACGGGCATGAGTGAAGAGGCTTATTGGCAGACAAAGGTAGAAAAGTATAGAAGAAAATTAATGCGTAACGAATATATGGAAAAGATGTATCATGAATCTCTGTCAAGTAAAGAAAATCTTATGTCGGAAGAAAGAAGTGCCATCGAAGGGCAGGAAAAGAATCAGATGGAAGAAGATGGTCAAAGAAAGATTGACTTCATGAGAGATTTGAGGGAGAATACTGTAAAAGAGAGTGACATTCAAATTATAGGAGATTTAGGCGTATATATTCGTTCAAATCAAAATTAAGGAGGAAATCTATGAATAAGGTCAAGATGATTTTTTCGACACTGTTTCTATTGTTGTTAATTTTATGTTCAGGCTGTGGCAGCGGAGGAATAAGCGACAAGGAAGGAAAAGAGGATATAGCGGCTTGTTTTGAGCAGGCGGATACCACAGAACTCCATGCCCGGCAGGAACAGAATGATTTATCCATTGAATTGAATCATGTTGTCTTCGAGGAGAATCTTGTTATCCTTGATTACACTCTTAAATCAGCAGACTTGTCCCAATATGAAGATGTGCTTTCAGGATTTCGCAAGGAAGATTTGGAGAATGGAGACGGATATACCGTTGCGGTAAAAGAAGAGGCAAAAGAGAAACGTATCATCGCCTATTTAGATGTGACAGGCGGAGTTTTTTCCCATGAGAATGTTGGGGAAGATGTGGAGATTATTTTTTCATCCCTGTATGGGGAGGAAGGTTCAGGGATTGACATGACCTTTCCAGTAAAAATAGAAGAAGTATTCATGCCAACAGTTGCGGAAGCCGGGCAGGAATTTTCCTGTGCAGACGGAGCGGTTTTGGTGAAATCCATCGTCATTTCCAAATTCCACACAGATGTACATATGGACATAACGGATTGCCCGACTTTTATGGAAAAGTTTTATGGCTGGGAGATAACGGACGAATCTGGGAAAGTCCTGCAGTGGATAAGCGGTTCCGGCGAGACATACAATTATTCTGCATTGCCGGAAAGCTGTAAAGAGTTAAAGCTTTCTCTCATAAAATATAAGGAAGATAATTCTTACGAAAAAATTGGAGATACGGTAACAATTCCTATGCGTTAGCAAAGGGCGTGCCAGAGATGACCAGACAGGTTTTCTCTGGCATGTTTTTTCCCTTACTGGATATCCTGTGCCCTCATGAATGAGGGATTTAGTGAATTGAAGCGGACTTGCCCATTTTGTTCTACATCGGACATCCCCGGCATAAAATGAAAGGAATAATTTAGGGGAAGCGAATTATCTTGAATAATGAAAGGAAACGTCCGGGCAGGAGAAAGCAAGGAAAAGGCAGTCCGCGGAAAGTAAATGTGGTTTATGGGGAGGAGTTGCTTACAGAATGCATGAAACATGTAATCACGGCAAAAAGGCAGTCCTCTATTTAAGGCTTTCCAAAGAAGATCTGCATAAGATAAGAGAGGGGGACGACAGCGCCAGCATCAAGAACCAAAGGCTGCTGCTCACGGAATATGCCTTGTCAGAGGGATATCAGATTGTAAACGTATATTCCGATGACGATGAGAGCGGGCTTTACGATGACAGGCCAGGCTTTGAGCAGATGATGGAGGATGCCAGGCTGGGGAAATTTGATATGGTGATTGCCAAAAGCCAGTCGAGGTTTTCACGGAACATGGAACATATAGAAAAATACCTGCACCATGATTTTCCGCTGCTCGGCATACGGTTTGTCGGCGTGGCGGATAATGCGGATACGGAGAATAGGGGCAATAAAAAGGCGCGGCAGATAAATGGTCTTGTCAATGAGTGGTATTGCGAGGACCTTTCTGACAATATCCGTTCCGTTTTCAAGGCCAAAATGAGAGCAGGGCAGTTTCTGGGCTCCTCCTGTCCCTATGGATACCGCAAGGACCCCAAAGACCACAACCATCTGCTAATCGATGCCTATGCAGCCTCCATTGTCCGTAAAATCTATGCCTTGTATCTGGAGGGCAATGGAAAAAGCAGAATTGCTGCCATGCTCTCTGCCGAGGGGATACTGATTCCCACCCGCTATAAGCAGGAGGTGCTGGGGATCCCTTACAAGAACGGCAAATTGCTGCCTCAGACAAAAACATGGTCATATCAGACAATACATGCCATTCTTGGGAATCCTGTTTATACCGGAACCCTTGTCCAAAACAAATATAATAAAGTGTCGTATAAGGATAAAGAGAAAGTGAAACTGCCCAAGGAGTCCTGGATTGTCGTGGAAAATACCCATGAGCCGATTATTGACCAACATACATTTGATTTGGTGCAGGAATTGCAGAAGCAGCGGACCAGAAGCGTCCATGCCGCGCCCAATGGACTGTTTTCCGGGAAATTATTCTGTGCAGACTGCAAGAAATCCATGGAGCGGCAGTATGCAAGGCGTGGAGAGAGAGGATATATCGGCTATGTCTGCAAGACCTATAAGAAACAGGGAAAACAATTCTGTGAAAGCCATAAAATATTAAACGAGGAACTGGAGCAGGCAGTATTGCATTCACTCAAGGAGGAAATAGCGAAACTGCTTACGGAAAATGATATTGCCATCTTACAGCAATTTGAAGCGGAGGGACCGCATAAGGGGGATGTTTCAGGTCAGGTTGAACTGTTGCAAAAGCAGATGGAGAAAATAGAAAAATATAAAAAAGGGGCTTTTGAAAAATATCTTGACAATGTTATAATGGAAACTGACTTTAAACAATATATGGAACAATATGATAACCAGCTTATGGAATTGAAATGCCATCTAGGTGCATTGTCAAAGGCAGATGCCGCCAATTTACCCGGGGGGATTACGCCTGAATCTGCGTGTATGGGTGATGGGAAGAATTACATCAAGATAGATAAGCTGGACAGGTGCATGATTATTGAATTGATAGACAGAATAGAGGTTGGGGAAAATGGGGAACTGACCATCTACTATAAGTTCAGAAACACTTCTGTTTGATAAGAAATATTTTCCCTATTATATATGCGACACAGGCATCGTTGGCACTGGCAACGGAGATACATTTGAGCATGGTGTCTACGGTCTGTGTCTCGCCAGCTTCTAAAAAGACCTGGGAGCCGCCCATGCTGGCAGCATACTCTGAGACAGTTACCGTATCGTCCAGGGAAATTTTTCCCTCCTCCAACGCATCGAAGATTAAAATCATGGTCATAATCTTGGTAATGCTGGCGGGATGGCGCAGCATGTCAGGTTCTTTTTCATAGATGACCTGACCGGTGGAAGCTTCCATCAGCACCACGGAAGGGGCTGAGACGGAAACTCCCTCTGCAGCGGGTGTACCGTTCTCGGTACCAGTCTGGGTTCCGCTCTCAGTTCCGGTTTCCGTGCCGGCAGGAGAGGTGGGCAGCAAGGGTGAAAACAGCAGGGTAAATGATAACAGGAATGATAATATACAACGCATGGCATAACCTCCGGGAATGTACCTATTACTTTCATAGTACATGATAATATATTACAGTGTAAGCAAAGGGCATGGACGATATGATAATTTTGATGACAATTTTATTTGCGATATTTAGTTATATGTTGTGGCAGCGGTGGGAATTAAGCAGATTTGAAGTAAACAGATATCAGATTAGTTCCCCCAAACTCAAAAAGCCGGCCACTGTGGCGGTGATTGCAGACCTTCATGGATTTTCTTATGGCAAGAATAATGAAAAGCTTTTGAGGGAGACGGCAAATTTGAAGCCCCAGGCTATTTTCATACCTGGGGATATGTTGGTGAGCAAATATCCCGACACGTATGATACCGCTTATGAGACTTTGGGAGAACTTGTTAAGATTGCCCCGGTATATTACAGTTATGGCAACCATGAGAGCCGCCTGAGGGACCCTGAACGTAAACATCACCTTAAGTTCCAGCAGTATTTGGAAAAAGTGCGTGCATTGGGCGTGACAGTGCTGGAAACGGAGAGCCGCAGCATTCGCCTTGGCGGCAATGAGGTCGTGCTTTCCTCCCTGGAATTAGAGCTTGATTACTATGAAAAGGGCAGGATTGTGCCTATGGAGGAATCCTATATGCAAGAGCAGCTGCCCCTCACGAAACCGGAACTGTTTCAAATCCTCCTGGCACATAACCCGGCTTATGCGCCCCACTATGCCGCCTGGGGGGCGGACGTCACGTTCTGTGGTCATAACCATGGGGGACTGGTGCGGATTCCCGGCATTGGGAGCCTGATTTCCCCCCAGCTGACCTTTTTTCCCAAGTACGATGCCGGCGAGTTTGAGATAGAAGGGAATCATGTGATTATCAGCCGCGGGCTAGGCACACATACGTTCCACGTGCGGGTTTTCAACCGCGCCGAATTGCTGGCAGTGGAATTTCTGCCGGAAAGCTGACTGGGTAACCGTTCAGCCTTAAAATGTTTTTCCGCAGTAGAAACTGTAATTAAAATTTTCAAGGCTGAACTGATACCTGACTGGTAACAGATTTTAAAAATCTCTTGAAAAATTCCCTGAATGCAGTTAAAATGATAGGCAGTGTGATTTTTCGGGGGAAAGACAGAATGGATTTAAAAGTGAAGCTGCAGGTATTTGAGGGTCCCTTGGACTTGCTTCTGCACCTGTTGGAGAAAAACAAAGTCAATATCTATGATATTCCGATTGTGGAGATTACGAATCAATACATGGAATATATCAACGAGATGAAACGCCATGATTTGAATATTGTCAGTGAGTTTCTGGTGATGGCGGCGACCCTTCTGGACATTAAATCGCGGATGCTGCTTCCCAAGGAGGAGACCGAGGAGGAAGAGGAGGATCCCAGGGCGGAGCTAGTGCAGAAACTCCTTGAGTATAAGATGTACAAGTGTATGTCTTATGAGCTCAAAGACCGGCAGATAGATGCCCAGAAAGTGCTGTTTAAAAGACCAACCATTCCCAGGGAAGTCAGCCAGTATGAGGAACCGGTGGATTTGCAGGAATTGATGGCGGATGTCAGCTTGCGGCGCCTCAATAATATTTTTAAGTCTGTGATGCGCAAAAGAGAGGACAAGATTGACCCCATCCGTTCCCGGTTCGGTAAAATTGAGAAAGAAGAAGTCTCTTTGGAAGAGCGTATGGATTATTTGGAGCAGTATGCCCTGACGCACCGCAGGTTCAGTTTCCGCGGCCTGTTAGAAGCCCAGAGCAGCAAGATGGAAATCATTGTCACGTTTCTGTCCATTCTAGAACTGATGAAAGTTGGCAAAATACTGATTTCCCAGGAACGTATTTTTGATGATATTTTTGTGGAGTCAAAGATTGCCGCATAATGATACATAGCAACAAAGGCTATTTTTGATATAGGGTGATGCGAAACAATGGCAGGAATGGAGAGTCTATGAATTCACAACAGTATGAAGCAATTATAGAGGGAATCCTTTTTACCATGGGGGAGTCTGTGGAGGTTGCGAAGCTTGCCGCGGCATTGGAAGTGGACGAGACGCAGGTGCGCGAAATTATCAAGCGCATGATGGAGCGGTATGAGCAGGAAGACCGCGGAATCCAGCTGATGGAGATTGAGAATAGCGTTCAGCTGTGTACGAAAAAAGAACTTTATGAATATCTGATTAAGATTGCCAAGCAGCCCAAACGCCATGTGCTGACGGACGTGCTGCTGGAAACACTGTCAATTATTGCTTATAAGCAGCCGATTACACGTCTGGAAATTGAAAAAATCCGCGGTGTGTCCTGCGCCCATGCGGTCAGCAAGCTGGTGGAATATAACCTGGTCTGTGAACTTGGCAGGCTGGATGCGCCGGGACGTCCGCTGCTGTTTGGCACGACAGAGGAGTTCCTGCGCAGTTTTGGCGTCCAGTCCATTGAGGAGCTTCCGGTTCTGGATGCAGACCAGTTAGAGGAGTTCCGGCAGCAGGCGGAAGAGGAAATGAATTTAAAAATGGACGTGTAAGACATAAAAAGAAGGCTTTTTCATATAATGAAAGGAAGTCAGATTATGGATGAGAGAGCCTACTATGAAAGTATTGAAATTACGCAGCATAAAAAAGTTATATGGTTTCAGGTTAAGGGCAGGATTTGCAGGACGCATCCTGCCTTTTCGTCTTAGAGGAAATTTATTTTGTTGTATATGCATAGTTCTGGCGCTGCAGTCTTCGCTTATGGCAGATGCCATATGCCGGCAGGAACTGCCTTTGGCTGTCCAACAGGAAACGGAACAGGAAAGCGCCGGAACCAATCAGCCCAATATTACGCTTTATGCGAAGTCAGCAGTCCTTATGGATGCCGCTAGCGGCAGGGTGCTCTACGAGAAAAACGGCTATGAGCATATGCCGAATGCCAGCACAACGAAAATTATGACCTGTATCCTCGCGTTAGAGCAAGGGAATCTCGATGATGAAGTGAAAGTCAGCAGTTATGCGGCCTCCATGCCTAAGGTGCGGCTTGGCATGAGTGCGGACGATACCTTTCGCCTGCGGGATTTATTGTACTCCCTGATGCTGGAATCGCACAATGACTCAGCAGTGGCGATAGCTGAACATATTGCGGGCAGCGTGGAAGGGTTTGCCGCAAAAATGAATCAAAAAGCGAAAGAACTGGGCTGCAAGGATACATATTTCATTACGCCAAATGGGCTGGACAGACAGGATGAGACGGGAGTGCACGGAACGACTGCCGAGGATTTGGCAAAGATTATGAGTTATTGCATACAAAATAAGCAGTTCCTGGAAATTACCAGAACCCCCAGCCATCAGTTCACAAACCTTGCCGGTACGAAGTCTTATAGCTGCAATAACCATAACGCATTCCTGCACATGATGGACGGTGCATTGTCCGGCAAGACCGGGTTTACCGGCAATGCGGGGTATTGCTATGTCGGCGCCTTAGAGCGTGAGGGCAGGACTTTTGTGGTGGCTCTGCTTGCCTGCGGCTGGCCGAACAATAAAAGCTACAAATGGGCAGACACGACAGCGCTGATGAATTATGGTCTGGAGCAGTACCAGAATATGGATGTCTGTGAATACGGCAAACAGTTCCCACCGGCAGCCGTGGCAGATGCGGAGCCGGAAAACGGAAGGCTATACCAGAAAATTACAATTCCCCTACGGATAAAGGAGGAAAAAATCAATGTCCTCAAACGGGCGGATGAGGAAGTGAGGACTATCTATGACGTGCCTGAGAATCTGCAGGCTCCGGTGGAGGAGGGCCAGGAAGTAGGCAGCGTCACGTATTATCTCGGAGAGCGGCAGATTGCCAGGGTTCCCATATGTGCCGGCAAGTCTGCCAAGAAGCTGGAACCCTCCTGGTATGAGGAATTTTTGCTCAAACTCTTTTTTATGGAAAAGAATTTCTATTTTCTCTAAATAGCTATTGAAAAATTCCGGTAAAAGAGATACAATTACACTCGGAAGAAAATTTTATAAAAATTTTAAAATACATATGGAGGTTTAAATGATGAGTAATTCTACCAACTCAGCAAGACAGAGAATTGTCGGTCTTCTCGATGAAAAAAGTTTCATGGAAATCGGCGCTCTGGTAACTGCAAGAAGTACAGATTTTGATTTGAGTCAGTCAGAGACACCGTCGGATGGCGTTATCACCGGCTATGGTCAGATTGATGGAAATCTGGTGTATGTGTACAGCCAGGATGCGTCCGTGCTGAACGGAACAATTGGTGAGATGCACAGCAAGAAAATTGCCGCAGTCTATGATATGGCAATGAAAATGGGAGCGCCTGTCATTGGTCTGATTGATTGTGCAGGTATGCGTTTGCAGGAATCTGTAGATGCCTTGAACGGCTTTGGCGAGATTTATGCAAAGCAGGTGGCTGCAAGCGGCGTGGTTCCGCAGATTTCAGCAATTTTCGGTGTATGCGGCGGCGGTCTTTCTGTAGTGCCGGCACTGAGTGATTTTGCTTTCGTAGAGAAAGAACATGGCAGGATGTTTGTGAATTCCCCCAATGCTATTGAAGGCAACCATGTCGGCAAATGCGATACGGCATGTGCTGAATATCAGGGAAGCAATAATGGGTGTATTGACGGAATTGGAAGCACAGAGGAAATCCTTTCCGCTATCCGTGAATTGGTATGTGTGCTTCCGGGCAACAATGCAGAGTGCGGCAGAGAAGATGAATGTACCGACGACTTAAACCGCGTATGCGAGAATCTGGCAGGTTGTAAGGAAGATGCCAGACTGGTACTTAGGCATATCTCTGACAGCAATTTGTTTGTTGAGACCAAGAAAGATTTTGCCAAGAACATGGTTACCGGTTTTATCAAATTGAACGGCGCAACGGTCGGTGCAGTTGCCAACAACACCGCAGTATTTGATGAGAACGGCGAGAAGGCAGAGAGTTTTGAGCCTGTGCTGACAGCAAGAGGATGCAACAAGGCGGCGGAATTTATCAAGTTCTGTGATGCGTTTGACATTCCGGTATTGTCTTTGACGAATGTTGAGGGATTTTCTGCAACGGAGTGTTCTGAGAAAACTCTGGCAAAGGCGATGGCACGTATGACGGCTGCATTTGCAGGTGCAACTGTTCCTAAGGTAAATGTCATTATGGGCAATGCTTACGGAAGCGCATATGTGATGATGAACAGCAAGTCAATCGGTGCAGACCTTGTCTATGCATGGGATGGAAGCAAGATTGGCATGATGGATGCCAAACAGGCAGCTAAGATTATGTATGACGGCGAATCTGCAGATGTGATTACAGAGAAGGCAAAAGCTTACGAAGAGTTACAGTCTTCCGTACAGACCGCAGCCAGACGTGGACAGGTTGATTTGATTATTGCAGCGGAAGATACCAGGAAGTATGCGGTAGCAGCATTTGATATGCTCTATACGAAAGGATCGGGTGAGCCGGTCAGAAAACATACAGCAAAATAGAAAGGTGAAGTTTATGAAAAAGAAAATATTGCTGATAATCAGTTTGTGTCTTATCGCACTTGGGCTGGCAGCATGCGGAGAAACGGATCCTACCACCATGAGTTATAACGGTTACAGTTATGACCAGCTGAAGAGTACGTGTGAGGGAACTGTAACATCACTTTTGGAGATGCCAGACGAGCAGAAACAGCCGTATGTAGTCATGAAAGATATGTCGGATGCTGAGCGCAATAATTACATTAAGTCAGTTGCGCCCTCCGCTACGGAAGACGATATCGCCAATATCCTTCAGCAGGCCAATATGATTATGCGCTGGGATGAAGCGGTTGCCGAGGCTGGCGAGTATGTGGAATTGGGCAAGTTTACGATTACCAAGTCCGGCAAGACACTGGAATGCAAACAGGAAATTACTTTTACAGACCGTCCGGTTATCCTCAGCTATGTATACAAGTACCATAATATGGAGCTGGAAGATATTGGAGTGGAAGCAGTACAGACATTAGGCGAGAAGATGACCAATGCCGCATTGAATACCTTGATGGGTATGGGAATCGTGTTTATTGTCCTGATACTGATTAGTTTGATTATTTACTGCTTTAAGGTATTTCCGTATCTTGAGGCGAAGAAGAAGGCAGAAAGCAGCGCACCGGCAGCAGCGCCGGCACCCGCGGCAGCTCCGGCAGCGCCCGTGGCGGCAGCACAGGATGATTTGGAACTGACAGCCGTAATCGCAGCGGCAATTGCGGCATCTACCGGAACTTCTACAAGTGATTTTGTAGTGCGTTCCATCAGAAGAAGATAGCAGGCAACTATATTAGGAGGAAGGCAAATGCGAAGCATTTCTGGAATACCTTCCGACGATTTGGCAGGTGACGCGAAGCGGCGCGTGCCGATACCTTATAAAATATTCAGGAGGAAACGAAAATGAAAAGCTATACAATTACTGTTAATGGAAACGTTTATGATGTTACTGTAGAAGAAAACGGCGCAGGGGCAGCGGCTCCGTCAGCAGCGCCAGTCAGGGCAGCAGCGCCCACACCGACACCGGCAGCAGCGCCCGCACCAGCCGCAGGCGGCGCAGGGAGCATTAAGATTGAGGCAGGGGCAGCAGGAAAAGTATTCAGCATTGACAAGAAGGCCGGAGATGCTGTGAAAAAGGGCGATACTGTTTTAGTCTTAGAAGTTATGAAGATGGAGACGCCTGTAGTTGCACCGGAAGACGGCACTGTAGCAAGTATCGAGGTAAGTGCAGGACAGGCTGTAGAAGCAGGTGCATTATTGGCAACTATGAACAATTAATAATTTGGAGGTAAAATATGAGTTACGTAGGAGAAACTTTATCAAACCTCCTGCATCAGACGGCATTTTTCAACCTGACCTGGGGCAACTATGTGATGATATTGGTTGCATTCGTATTCCTTTTCCTTGCAATCAAGAAAGGATTTGAGCCCCTGTTACTGGTTCCGATTGCGTTTGGTATGCTGCTGGTAAATATCTATCCAGATATTATCGCTTCCCCGGAAGAGACCAGCAATGGCGTAGGTGGTTTACTTTATTATTTCTATTCTCTGGATGAATGGTCCATCCTCCCATCCTTGATTTTCATGGGCGTCGGGGCGATGACGGACTTTGGTCCGCTGATTGCGAATCCCATCAGTTTCCTGTTGGGCGCAGCAGCACAGTTTGGTATTTTTGGCGCATATTTCATGGCAATCCTGCTGGGCTTTAACGATAAGGCAGCGGCAGCGGTATCCATTATCGGCGGAGCGGACGGACCGACTTCCATCTTCCTTGCAGGTAAGCTGGGACAGACCGGGCTTATGGGACCGATTGCGGTGGCAGCCTATTCCTATATGGCGTTAGTGCCGATTATCCAGCCGCCAATCATGAAGTTATTTACAACGAAGAAGGAACGTGCCATCAAGATGGAGAATTTACGTCCGGTATCGAAACTGGAGAAAATTCTATTCCCTATTGTTGTTACATCGGTAGTGTGTGTCATCCTTCCTACCACAGCTCCGTTGGTTGGTATGCTGATGCTGGGCAACCTGTTCCGTGAATCCGGAGTGGTACGCCAGTTATCTGAGACTGCTTCTAACGCCATGATGTACATCGTAGTTATCCTGCTGGGAACTTCCGTAGGCGCAACTACCAGCGCAGAGGCATTCCTTAATATTACAACCTTAAAGATTGTAGCGCTCGGCTTAATCGCATTTATGTTCGGAACAGCTGCAGGAACCTTATTCGGCAAGCTGCTGTGCAAGATTACCGGCGGTAAGATTAACCCATTGATTGGTTCTGCCGGCGTGTCTGCAGTGCCGATGGCTGCACGTGTATCCCAGAAAGTCGGTGCAGAAGAAGACCCGACCAATTTCCTGCTGATGCATGCAATGGGTCCCAATGTGGCAGGAGTTATCGGTACAGCTGTAGCAGCAGGTGTATTTATGGCTATCTTTGGAATTTAATATACCAGTTTGGCAAGGCGTCTTTGCGAATGGCGTGTGCTGAATATTATCATATATTATATGTAAATTAGAATGGAGGAAATCATGGCTGAAAAGAAGAGAAAACCCGTGAAAATTACGGAGACCATATTACGTGATGCACATCAGTCTCTGATTGCTACCCGTATGACAACAGAGCAGATGCTGCCTATTATTGATAAAATGGATAAAGTCGGCTACAATGCCGTAGAGTGCTGGGGCGGCGCGACATTTGATGCCTCTCTGCGTTTCCTGAAGGAAGATCCCTGGGAGCGTCTGAGAAAATTAAAAGCAGGATTTAAGAATACGAAACTGCAGATGCTGTTCCGCGGACAGAACATTTTGGGTTACCGTCCCTATGCGGATGACGTGGTAGAGTATTTTGTACAGAAGTCTATCGCTAACGGAATTGATATTATCCGTATTTTTGACTGCCTGAATGATTTGCGCAATCTGCAGACGGCAGTAACCGCTACCAACAAAGAAAAAGGTCATGCGCAGGTTGCTCTTTCCTATACCTTAGGCGATGCGTATACCTTGCAGTATTGGACCGATATGGCGAAGAAGATTGAAGAGATGGGCGCTAATTCCATCTGTATCAAGGATATGGCAGGGCTTTTGACTCCTTATAAGGCAGAAGAACTGGTGAAATCCCTGAAAAAGGCAACATCGCTGCCGATTGAGTTACATACTCATTATACATCCGGTGTGGCTTCCATGACTTATATGAAGGCAGTAGAAGCAGGCTGTGACATCATTGACACAGCTATGTCGCCGTTTGCCCTGGGAACCAGCCAGCCGGCAACTGAGGTTATGGCAGAGGCTTTCCGCGGCACGGACATGGATCCTGATTTTGACCAGATGCTGTTAAAGGAGATTGCAGATTACTTCCGTCCGATGAGGGAAGAAGCGTTAAAGAGCGGTCTTTTGAATCCCAAGGTATTGGGTGTGGATATCCAGACTTTGCTTTATCAGGTACCGGGCGGTATGCTGAGCAACATGGTATCCCAGCTGAAAGAGCAGAATGCAGAAGACAAGTATATGGATGTGCTGGAAGAGATTCCGCGTGTGCGCAAGGATTTGGGCGAGCCGCCATTGGTTACCCCATCTTCCCAGATTGTCGGCACACAGGCAGTGTTCAACGTACTGATGGGCGAGCGTTACAAGGTTGCAACCAAAGAGACCAAGGACGTATTGCTTGGCAAATATGGGCAGACAGTCAAACCGTTCAATCCAGAAGTCATCGATAAGGTGCTTGGCGATGAGAAGAAGAATGCCATTACCTGCCGTTATGCAGACCTTTTAGAGCCAGAGCTTCATAAGATTGAAGCTGAGATGAAACAGTGGAAGCAGCAGGATGAAGATGTGCTGTCATATGCGTTATTCCCACAGGTTGCAACAGAATTCTTTAAGTACAGGGAAGCACAGCAGACGAAAGTAGATGCTTCAGTTGCAGATACTAAGAACGGAGCATATCCGGTTTAAGATATTTTTGTTAGGAAAAGAGAAGATACTGTTCCCTGAGCAGTATCTTTTTCTTAGCCTTAGGAGGAAAGCAAATGCGAAGCATTACTGGAATGCTTTCCGACGATTTGGCAGGTGACGCGAAGCGGCGCGTGCCGATACCTTAGGAGGAAAGCAAATGCGAAGCATTACTGGAATGCTTTCCGAAGATATGTGTGGAGGAGAGGGGCAGGATATGACCAGTGCCAATGAATTGTTAAATCGGATTAACGAGCGATACGGCGGCATGAGCAAGGGGCAGAAAATGATTGCAGCCTATATTACGGATTATTATGATAAGGCGGTATTTCTGACGGCAGCAAAGCTTGGAGAAGCCGTAGGCGTCAGTGAGTCTACGGTTGTCCGCTTCGCCATGCATTTGGGCTATAGGGGTTATCCGCAGTTTCAGCAGGCATTGGCGGAGTTGGTGCGTGGGAAGCTCGATTCTGTACAGCAGATGGAAAATGTCTACGGAAGGATATCCCAATCTGAGATATTGACAACAGTGCTTAAGTCTGATGCGAAACGTATTCAGGATACATTAGAGACGATTGATGAACAGGCCTTTGACACGGCGGTGGAGGCAATACTCCATGCCAGGCATATTTATGTGATTGGCATCAGAAGCTGCGCGCCGCTGGCAGAGTTTCTTGCTTTCTACCTGAACATGATGTTTGACAATGTAAGGCTTGTGTATACCAATAGTTCCAGCGAACTGTTTGAGCAGATGATGTATATTGGCAGGGAGGACGCGATTGTCGGCATCAGTTTTCCCAGGTATTCCATGCGTGTGCTGAAAGCAATGGAATTTGCCAACAACCGCAATGCCAGGGTGATTACGCTCACGGACAGTGTGCATTCTCCAATGAATCTATACTCCTCCTGTAACCTTGTCGCTCACAGCGACATGTCGTCCATCGTGGATTCACTGGTGGCGCCGCTTAGCGTAATCAATGCGTTGATAGTGGCGTTGTGCATGAAACGCCAGAAGAAGGTAGTAAAGAATCTGGAGATGATGGAACAGCTCTGGGAAGAATATCAGGTATATGGCAGCGATGAGATTGATTATATAGGGGATTCTGTGCGTATGCGCTATATGGGGAAAAAGCAGGAAGAGAGTTGACGTATGGGTAAAGTAATTGTAATCGGCGGCGGTGCAGCGGGGATGATGGCAGCTATCCAGGCAGCACGCAATGGACATAAGGTAACGTTGTTAGAGCAGAATGAAAAATTGGGAAAGAAGCTCTATATTACCGGGAAAGGGAGATGTAACATCACCAATGACTGTGGGACGGAGGATTTGCTGAACAATGTTGTCCGCAACAGCAAGTTTCTCTACAGTGCATTTTATGCCTTTGACAGCCAAAAAGTGATGGAGTTTTTTAAAGAGCAGGGACTTGCCATTAAGACAGAGCGCGGTGGGCGCGTATTCCCGCAGTCTGACCATTCTTCTGACGTTATTCGTACGCTGCAGAAAGTTTTACAGCAGGAGAAGGTCAAGGTACAGCTTCACGCCAAAGTAGCCGATATTCTGGCTGTAGGCAGTGAGGGCAGGAGCGTGTCAGGAGTACGTTTAAAGGACGGAAGCGTCCTCAGGGCAGAAAATGTCATCCTTGCAACAGGGGGCAGTTCCTATGCGTCTACCGGTTCTACCGGGGATGGTTACCGTTTTGCCGCAAGTCTTGGACATACAGTCAGCGAGTGCAGGCCCGCACTGGTGCCGTTTGAGACAGCAGAAAAATGGGTCAAGGATTTACAAGGGCTTTCCCTGAGGAATGTTAGCGTGAGCATCCGCAAAGGAAAGAAGCTGCTGTTTGAGGAATTTGGCGAGATGCTTTTTACGCATTTTGGCGTCAGCGGACCGCTGTTAATCAGCGCCAGCAGCATTGTCAATGATTATATGGAGGACATGCCGCTTACGATGGAGATAGATTTGAAACCTGCATTGACCGAGGAACAGCTGGATAAACGTGTTCTGCGGGATTTTGAGGAGAATCAGAACAGGCAGTTTAAGAATTCCTTGTCTAAGCTGTTTCCAGCGAAATTGATTCCGGTAATCATAAGCTTAAGTGAAATCGCTGCGGAAGAGAAAGTAAATATGATTTCCCGGGAAAAACGGATGGGATTTGTCCATTTGATGAAGCATTTTCCCCTGACTTTGCAGAGGTTTCGCGGCTTTCAGGAGGCAATCATCACCCGGGGAGGAGTCAGCACCAGGGAGGTCAACCCTTCTACCATGGAGTCAAAGCTGGTATCGGGACTGTACTTTGCCGGCGAGGTACTGGATTTGGATGCGCTGACCGGAGGGTTTAATTTACAGATTGCATGGTCTACAGGTTATCTTGCAGGAGACAGCATTTGAGGTAACAGCTCGGCTGAGGGAATGCCATTTTATGAGCAAAGTTAGCATTTGACCTGAGGGGGGACCCAGCGAAGTTGGGGAGAGTCCTGAGGTCTCCTAGCGTTTCCCAAATAAGATAAAGCAGCGAGAAAACGCCGTAGGCGTCTTTGCGGATGGCGTAGGGCTGAACTGTTACCATTTGAGCTTGGCTGTGGATGCGCCTGTTTGGAAGGACTTAAATGATAGAAATGGAGGAAACTGCATGGCGTTTAATATTGCGATTGACGGACCGGCGGGAGCCGGAAAGAGCACCATTGCCAAGTTGGTGGCGAAAGAATTGTCTTATATTTATGTAGACACGGGTGCGATGTACCGTGCGATGGCGCTGTATTTCCTGCGTGCCGGCATAGCAGCCGGGGACAAGGAAAAGATTACGGCAGCATGTGGAAAGATAACGGTAACCCTTTCCAATGAGGGTGGGGAGCAGCAGGTGTTTTTGAATGGAGAGAATGTCAATGGCTTTATCCGCACGGAGGAAGTTGGGAAAATGACGTCGGCAGTCAGCATCTATGCCCCGGTGCGCGAAAAACTGACGCAGCTCCAGCGTGAGATGGCGCGTACCACGGACCTGATTATGGATGGCAGGGATATCGGCACCTGCGTGCTGCCACAGGCCCAGGTGAAAATTTACCTTACCGCGAGCGTAGAGACTCGCGGCAGACGGAGATTTCTGGAACTGCAGGAAAAAGGCACAGACTGCAGCCTTGAGGAAATATGTGAAGATATCAAGAAGCGGGACTACCGCGACATGACAAGGGAGATTTCTCCTTTGAAACAGGCCAAAGATGCCATCCTTGTGGACAGCTCTGAAATGTCCATAGACGAAGTGGTGGCAAAGATTTTAGAGATTGTAAGGGATGCGACATAAATGGAAGTGATTTTAGCAAACAGCGCTGGATTTTGTTTTGGCGTCAGGCGCGCGGTGGATACGGTCTATGAGCAGGTGGCGCAGGAGAATGGGAAGATTTATACCTATGGCCCAATTATCCACAATGAGGAAGTCGTGGCGGATTTGGAGAAAAAAGGCGTCTGTGTGGTGGATACGGAGGAGGAATTAAGAAATTGCAAGGATGGAACGGTCATTATCCGTTCCCACGGTGTAGGAAAAGCGATTTATGACCTGCTTGAGGCAGAAAATATCCCTTATGTGGATGCCACATGCCCATTTGTGCAGAAAATCCATCAGATTGTGGAGAAGTACAGCCGTGAAGGCTGCCATGTGTTAATAATTGGCAACGAAAATCACCCTGAGGTTGAGGGAATCAAGGGGTGGAGCGCCAATAGTGCTGAGACAAGCGTAATTTCAACGGTTGAAGAGGCATACGATTTTGCCCCGAAAGGGGGAAAAAAGGTCTGTATTGTCTCTCAGACGACATTTAACAACAAGAATTTTCAAGAACTAGTTGAAATTATTTCAAAAAAAGGTTATGATATAAATGTTTTAAATACGATTTGCAATGCAACGCAGGAGAGGCAGACTGAGGCGAAGGAGATTGCTGCCAAGGTTGATGCCATGATTGTCGTTGGCGGGAAGAACAGTTCCAATACGCAAAAGTTATTTGAAATATGTAAAAAAGAATGTGAAAATACTTGCTATATACAGACACTCGAGGATTTGGATTTGTCTAAATTATGGTCCATTAATAGCGTAGGTATTACCGCAGGGGCTTCTACCCCAAACAAAATTATTGAGGAGGTTCAAAAAAATGTCAGAGTTGAGTTTTGAACAAATGTTGGAAGAATCATTTAAAACAATAAGGAATGGAGAGGTAGTCGAAGGTACCGTTATTGATGTGAAGCCAGACGAGATCATCTTGAATATTGGTTACAAATCCGATGGAATCATTACCCGTAATGAATATACGAACGAGCCCAATGTCGATTTGACTACTGTAGTTTCTGTAGGAGACACGATGGAATCGAAAGTTCTGAAAGTGAACGACGGAGAGGGCCAGGTGCTTCTGACTTACAAGCGTCTTGCAGCCGAGAGAGGAAGCAAGAGGCTGGAGGAGGCTTTCAATGCTCAGGAAGTATTGACTGCAAAGGTAGTCCAGGTATTGGAAGGCGGCTTAAGCGTTGTGGTTGACGAGACAAGGATTTTCATCCCGGCAAGCCTGGTATCTGATACATATGAGAAGGACCTTGGCAAATATAAAGACCAGGAGATTGAATTTGTCATCACAGAGTTCAATCCGCGCAGAAGAAGGATTATCGGTGACAGGAAACAGCTGCTGATGGCTGCCAAAGAAGAACTTCAGAGAGAATTGTTTGCGAGAATCAACGTTGGTGATGTCTTAGAAGGAACGGTTAAGAATGTGACAGACTTCGGTGCATTCATCGACTTGGGCGGTGCAGACGGGCTGCTCCATATTTCTGAGATGTCCTGGGGAAGAGTGGAAAATCCCAAGAAGGTCTTCAAGGTTGGCGATGTCGTTAAGGTATTTATCAAGGACATCAACGAGAGAAAGATTGCGCTCAGCATGAAGTTTGAGGACGAGAATCCCTGGAAAGATGCCGCTGAGAAATATGCAGTTGGCACGGTTATCAAGGGCATCGTTGCAAGAATGACTGATTTTGGTGCATTTGTAGAGCTGGCTCCCGGCGTGGATGCGCTCTTGCATGTATCCCAGATTTCCAAGGAGCATGTGGAGAAGCCGGCAGATGTCTTGAAGATTGGGCAGGAGATTGAGGCGAAGATTGTTGATTTCAATGAGGAAGAGAAGAAAATCAGCCTGAGCCTGAAAGCTATGCTTGCCCCGGCAGATGAGCCAGCAGCAGAAGAGGTAACAGAATCGGCAGAGGATGCTGCCGACGAGCCAGCAGTGGAAGAAGAATAAGAATAGAGGAATTGCATGGTTGGATATGAGGATTTCAAAAAGGATATTTTAGCATTAACGAAGATTGATTTGGATTCATACAAAGAAAAGCAGATGAAGCGCCGGATTGACACGTTGATTACCAAGAACAATATCAACAGCTATAAGGAATATGTGGCGTTGATTAAGAAGAATGAGGAGAAATTTGAGCAGTTTGTAAATTTCCTTACCATCAACGTGTCCGAATTTTACCGTAATCCTGAGCAGTGGGAGATATTGGATAAGAATGTGTTCCCAGCGCTGATTAAGAAGTTTGGCAAGAATCTTAAGGTATGGAGCGCAGCCTGTTCCACCGGAGATGAGCCGTATTCTTTGGTTATGGCATTGTCCAGACATATACCGTTGAATCAAATTCACATTATTGCAACAGATATTGATAAACAAGTACTTGACAAAGCACGGATGGGGCTGTATAATGAAAAAAGCATAACATCTGTGCCGGCAGACTTCAAGAAGAAGTATTTTACCAAGGTGGGTAATTCTTATCAGATTTCTAACGAGATTAAACGCCAGGTAGAATTTAAAGAGCATAATTTGTTGCGGGATTCTTATCCCACCGGCTGTAATTTAATTGTTTGCCGTAATGTATTGATTTATTTTACAGAAGAGGCAAAGGAAGAAATTTATAAGAAGTTTAACTCTGCACTGGCTTCCCAGGGAATTCTCTTTATCGGAAGTACAGAACAGATTATGAATTATAAAGAGTTGAACTATCAGAGACACCAGTCCTTTTTCTTCCAAAAAAACTAATTGCAAGTGTCTTAATTTAAGATAAATACTCCCTACTCTTTGCTCCCCGCTGTGGTTTTCCACAGTGGGGAGCATAACATTTATAAGATTAGGGTGTCAAAAGGTAAAAAGTAAATATGATATTGGCGATTTGCACAAATAGATGAACGGCTATGATTGTTTTTTCAAATATTCTAAAAGGTGTATGGCGTATTTCTTCTGAAGTTCCACGGAATCTGTGAATTCTTCTGTCATTTCAAACCAGGTTACCTTGTCATGATACTCCAATTTGAAATAGGGGGTTACAATCTCCTCGTATTGCGGCAGAAAGCAGCCGGTTTTTTTGCTGTAGCAGGTAGCGGCTTTTGCCTTTGTGCGGAAATTCTTGTCTACATAGAAAGCAACGCTTTTGTGGATGGCGCGGTCTTCTTCCGGCAGAAAGTAATAATCCCTGTAATTTGGATAGAAATATTTCAATTCTCCCTGGTATATCGAAACCTTAAGTTTTGCCTGTCTGTCATAACCTGTCAGGTAAATGTCCTGTTTGCCGAATGAAAAACGCCTGGGCAGGGGCACGGACAGCGCCAGTGTCAGGATTAGTTCCAGTTCTGAGCCGTCGTCATAAGACTTGTAGGCATTTTTTTCGTAGGAGAGTACCTCGAAATCTCCTTCAAATAGCCTTGGGTAGGCGAGTATGGGAAGGAGCTTTGGCATTCCCAGCAAATCTTCGTAGTTGTGAAGCTGTAACAGTGAAGCTGCTTCTTCATCCGGCTGTTTTGCATATTCCTGGTAGACGTTGATGAGTTCCCCGCCGGAGTATCTGTCCTCCCGCGCAATCCCCAGAAATATTTCTAAAGATTTCTGTTTTAGATTGTCAAGCCTGAGGATGGACTTGAATTTAGACATTTTCTGAAAGATGTCCAATTGCCGGAAATCCAGGGCGGTATTCAGACCATAATGCTCGAGACGCTTTCTGAGGTAGGGGATATCGAACCCCAACCCATTAAAAGAAATCAGGCTGTCATATTGGGCAGAGAGTTTTAAGAAAGCTGTGAGGACTGTTTTTTCTTCCTCAGGCCTCTCGGCAAAAAATTGAGTCACACAGATAAAATCACCTCGCCTGGCGGCACAGCCTATCAGATAGACGTGCGTATATGCAGGTGAAAAGCCGGTGGTCTCAATATCAAAAAAGAGGGCGGATTCTGTAAATATTTCTTCAGTTAAAGAGTTGTTCGCCGTAAATACAGTTTCATTTTGCCATATCTTCATGGTGTCCTCCGTAAGTGGTAAATTTCCTTAGGTCAATCAAAAACCCCGCTGCAAGCAATGGGGTATCAAGTTTGCAACGCTGGCTCCTCCTTAGGTCAGATTATACATTATTTCTAAAAAAATTTCCAGAAAGACTTGCAATATACCCTTTGGGGGTATATAATGTAACTGTTTAAGGAAACAATATGATTTATTAAATGACACGAAGGAGGAAAACACAATGCCAGAGCAAACAGAATGTGGCTGCCATAAGACAAAGGAGCGTTCCGGGAAAGAGTACAAAGATTTGATAAACCGCCTGAACCGTATTGAAGGGCAGGTTCGGGGAATTAAGGGCATGGTGGAGCGGGATGTATACTGCATTGATATATTAGTCCAGGTGGCGGCAGTCAATGCAGCCCTGAACAGTTTTAATAAGTTGTTGCTTGCAAATCACATCAAGACCTGCGTGACCAGGGATATCCAGGAGGGCAGGGAAGAGACGGTAGATGAACTGGTAACCGTCTTGCAGAAATTGATGAAGTAGTTTATGGGAAAGGAGCTATCAATGGAACAATATACAGTGACCGGGATGAGCTGTGCCGCCTGCAGCGCCAGGGTGGAGAAAGCGGTCTGCAAAGTACCGGGCGTTCAGTCTTGCTCTGTCAGCTTGCTGACGAACTCCATGGGCGTGGAGGGGACTGCCGGGGAGGCAGAAATCATCCGTGCAGTGGAGGAAGCAGGATATGGCGCTGCCAGGAAACAGACAGGCACAGAGCAGTTACGAGAAACGGAGGCGGAGGAAGAGGCTCTGAAGGACAGGGAGACTCCTCTGTTAAAAAGGCGGCTGCTGTATTCCCTGGGATTTCTGGCAGTGCTGATGTATCTCTCCATGGGACATATGATGTGGAACTGGCCGCTGCCGGATGTCCTTGCTAAGAACCATGTGGCGATGGGGCTGTGCCAGCTTCTTCTGACAGCAGCCATCATGGTGATTAACCAGAAGTTTTTTGTCAGTGGCTGGAAGAGTTTCTGCCATGGGGCGCCGAATATGGATACTCTGGTGGCCCTGGGTGCAGGGGCAGCATTTATCTACAGCACATATGCTCTGTTTGCCATGACAGATGCCCAGGCGAGAGGTGACATGGATCAGGTAATGGCATATATGCATGAGTTTTATTTTGAGTCTGCGGCGATGATTCTGACGTTGATTACGGTGGGCAAGATGCTGGAGGCGCGCTCCAAAGGAAGGACCACAGATGCGCTCAAGGGCCTTATGAAGCTGGCGCCCAAGACAGCGGTAGTCTTAAAGGATGGCATTGAAACGGAAGTTCCCATCGAACAGCTGCAGAAAGGAGATGTCTTTGTGGTGCGTCCGGGAGAGAATATTCCTGTAGACGGAATTGTGCTGGAGGGAAGCAGTGCGGTAAATGAAGCGGCGCTTACGGGGGAAAGTATCCCGGTGGATAAATCGGAGGGAGATTTGGTATCGGCGGCAACTACGAACCAATCGGGGTTTATCAAGTGCCAGGCTTCCAGGGTGGGGGAAGACACGACCTTGTCCCAGATTATCCGTATGGTCAGCGATGCGGCAGCCACCAAGGCTCCTATCGCCAAGGTGGCAGATAAGGTATCCGGCGTGTTTGTCCCTGCAGTCATAGGCATTGCCCTGGTGACGGCTGCAGTCTGGCTGCTGCTGGGGTATAGTTTTGGTTTTGCCCTGGCAAGAGGGATTTCTGTGCTGGTTATCAGCTGTCCTTGTGCCCTGGGGCTGGCAACGCCGGTGGCAATTATGGTGGGCAATGGGATTGGCGCCAGAAATGGCATCTTGTTCAAGACAGCAGTTTCGCTGGAAGAAACCGGCAAGATGGATATTATTGCCCTGGATAAGACGGGAACTATCACCAGAGGGGAGCCCAAAGTTACGGATTTGCTGCCTATGGAGGGTGTATCCGAGGAAGAACTGCTTTTTACAGCGCTGTCTTTGGAAGCAAAGAGCGAGCATCCATTGGCAAAAGCAATCCTTTCCTATGCGAAAGAGCGCGAGATGGCTTCCGGGGAAGTGACGGAGTTTGAGGCCATGCCGGGAAATGGGCTGTCTGGAAAACTTGATGGCGCCTTTCTCTATGGAGGGAATGAATCTTTTATCCGTACACAGGCAGAAGTCCCGCAGGATGCGGCCGGACAGGCGAAACGTCTGGCCAAGGAGGGGAAAACGCCGCTGTTTTTTGCCAGGGATGGGAAATTGTGCGGGATAATTGCCGTGGCAGATGTTATGAAAGAGGACAGTCCCCAGGCAATCAGAGAACTGAAAAATCTAGGTCTTCATATCGTTATGCTTACCGGGGATAACGAGAATACGGCCCATGCCATTGGCAGCCAGGCCGGCGTTGACCAGGTTATTGCCGGCGTGCTGCCGGATGGCAAAGAAGCCATTATACGTTCGCTCCGGCAAAAAGGCAAAGTTGCCATGGTAGGCGATGGAATCAATGATGCCCCGGCACTGACAAGGGCAGATATGGGCATTGCCATTGGTGCGGGGGCAGATGTGGCTATTGATGCGGCAGATATCGTCCTTATGAAGAGCAGGCTCAGTGATGTAGCGGCGGCTATCCGTTTAAGCCGTTTTTCATTGAGGAATATCCATGAAAACCTGTTCTGGGCGTTTATCTATAATATTATCGGCATTCCCCTGGCAGCCGGGGTGTGGATTCCGATTTTTGGCTGGCAGCTAAATCCCATGTTCGGGGCTGCAGCCATGAGCCTGTCCAGCTTTTGTGTAGTGACGAATGCATTGCGCCTGAATATGCAGGACATCTACAGCACAAGGCGAGATAAGCCGAGGAAAAAGCGCGGGCAAATAGTTATTGGCCCGGAGCAAACAAGAACGCAGCAGCAGGAAACGATAACAGCAAACAAGGAGGAAGAAAAAATGCAGAAGACAATGAAGATTGAAGGTATGATGTGCGGACATTGCGAAGCAGCCGTAAAGAAATGCCTGGAGGAGCTTACAGGGGTAGAAAAAGCCGAAGTCAGCCATGAGGCGGGGATGGCTGTAGTGACCTTATCAGGCACGGTATCAGACGATATTTTGAAAAAAGCAGTGGAAGACAAGGATTATAAGGTTTTAGCAGTAGAATAGTGCAAAAATAGCATGGAAGCTTCTCTGATTTGAGAAGCTTCCACTTTGAAATTTCTGATAAAATATAGAAAAACGGCGAAATAACAGAAAAGAAAAAGAAAAAACCCAAAAAATAGTACATATTTTTTGAAAATTTTTAATGCGTTTTGGGAAAAATGTGTTACAATAATCATAGTAATGCTTTAATGACCGAGGAGGTCCATACATGGAAGAAAAAACGGCGAGTGGATTACGGGAACAGCAAGCCAGGCGCAAACGCGTCAACCGAATGAAAATGACCATGGTGGCAGGGGGAGCAATCTGGATTTTAGTTTTGACTGTGTTGATTGCCGTCTTATTGATAAAAGTGATCGATTTGGAAGAGAGACTGGACAAGGAGTTGATTTCCAAGGAAGAAGTTATACAGGAACATAATGAAAAAAGTGCAGATTCTCCCAAGGAGAATGCTTCAGATACAGTTTTACAGGATAGTACACAGACAGAAGGGTTATCTGATGAAGATACCGCGGATAGCGGAGAACTATCAGATGGAGCAGGTTGGTCAGATGATACAGATATGGAAGATGACACGGAGTCATCATTGGAAGGACAAGCTGGCCAGGAAGTGTCCAAAGAAGGCGATGAGGACAGCAATTTGCTGGAGGAAGGGGAACATCCGAAGGTATATCTGACATTTGACGATGGCCCCAGTGAGAATACGGCAAAAATCTTGGATATTTTAAAAGAGAAGAATATTAAAGCGACCTTTTTTGTGACGGGGCAGGAGGATGAAGAGGCCAAAGCGCTCTATCAACGAATTGTAGAGGAAGGGCATACGCTGGGAATGCACTCTTTTTCCCATAAATATGATGTAATCTATAAATCTCTCGATGCTTTTGCGGAGGATATGAATCACCTGCAGACTTATCTGGAGGAAGTGACGGGCGTAACGCCTACGATTATGCGTTTTCCCGGCGGCAGCAGCAACCAGGTAAGCAATGTAGATATCAAAGAATTAATCCGCTATGTGAAAGAGCAGGGAATTACTTATTATGACTGGAACGTGGTTAGCGGAGACGCCACCAGCCAGGTATATACTCCAGATGAGCTGGTAGCGAACGTAATGGATGATGTGGTCAAGTACCATACGTCCATTGTATTGATGCATGATTCTTCTGCCAAGGCAAGTACTGTGGAAGCGTTGCAGCCCATGATTGAGCAGCTGCAGGAGTTGGGGGCAGAACTCTTGCCAATTGATGAAAACACAAAACCCATACAGCATATAAAAGCAGAAGACGTAGACTGAGTATGCAGTATGTTTTACATGAAAAATAATTTATGGAGGTACATGTATGAGCTTTTTTAAGGATTTCAAGGAGGACTTGTCTCAGGCAGTCAATGAACTGCTTCCGGGAGAGGCGGAATTGAAAGAAGAAGCAGCGCAGATGCAGCCGGATTTGGTTGTCAATACGTTGGAAAAGGAAGTAGATGTCAAGTCTGAGTTAAAGAAAGTAGAAGGACTTTTTGAAAAGGTAGGAAAAGGAGCCGCAGACGAGGAGCTAATGATTCTTACACCCGAAGAGCCAGCAGACTCAGCGAAGCAACCAATGGAGACGAAAGCAGCAAATGTAACAAAAGAAGAAAAGAAAGAGAGCGTAAGCGCGGCAGAAGAGTCCGCAAAGAAGGAGGATACCGTTTTGAGTACAGAGAATACAGAAAATACAGTAACAATGGAGACAGCCAATACTTTACCGGCAGATGTTTCGGATGAAGTGACCGTGATTACAGAGGGCACTTCCCTCAAAGGTGATTTACAGTCTACAGGTTCTTTTGAATTAAAAGGCAGGATTGAAGGCAATGTGGCTTGTAACGGCAAGATGACAGTCACAGGAGTAATTAAGGGGAATTCCCAGGCGGCAGAGTTTTTTGCAGATTCAGCTAAGATAGAGGGGGAAATCTCTACCAGCGGAACAGTCAAAATCGGTCTCGGTTCTGTTGTGATTGGCAATATTGCGGCAACCAGCGCAGTAATTGCAGGTGCAATCAAAGGTGATATTGATGTCCATGGACCTGTAGTGGTAGATACCTCTGCAGTTGTGATGGGCAATATCAAATCACGTTCTGTCCAGATCAATAACGGTGCAGTAATTGAAGGTTTCTGTTCCCAGTGCTATGCAGACGTAGATGTGGAGAGCCTGTTTGAAACAAAGTAGAAAGGCATCATATGAAAAGAATATTATTGAAACTGAGTGGAGAGGCGCTGGCAGGTGAGAAACATATAGGATTTGACGAGGCTACGGTTACAGTGGTTGCCAGGCAGGTAAAGCAGTTATCAGATGAGGGAATTGAGGTAGGTATCGTTATCGGCGGCGGCAATTTCTGGCGGGGCAGGACAAGCGAGACCATTGACCGCACGAAGGCAGACCAGATTGGGATGCTTGCCACGGTGATGAACTGTATATATGTCTCTGAGATTTTTCGTTCCGTTGGCATGATGACGCAAATTCTCACGCCGTTTGAGTGTGGTTCTTTTACCAAGCTGTTTTCCAAAGACCGTGCGAACAAATATTTTGCCAAAGGGATTGTCTGCTTCTTCGCGGGGGGAACCGGCCATCCGTATTTTTCAACGGATACGGCAACAGTTTTGCGTGCTGTTGAGATTCAGGCAGACGGAATCCTGCTGGCAAAAGCGATTGACGGTGTTTATGACAAAGATCCCAAGACGAATCCAGAGGCAGTGAAATACGATGAAGTGCCTATTCAGGAAGTCATTGATAAGAAGCTTGCGGTAGTGGATTTGACAGCTTCCATCATGTGTATGGAAAATAAAATGCCCATGTACGTGTTTGGTCTGAATGAAGAAAATAGTATTGTAAATGCAATTAGCGGTAAGTTTTCAGGAACAAAGATAACAATTTGATTTGACCTGAGGAGGATGTAGATATGGATGAGAGATTACAGCAATACGATAATAAGATGCAGAAATCATATGATAATCTGCTGGATGAATTTGGTTCAATCCGTGCAGGACGCGCCAATCCCCATGTATTGGATAAATTAAGGGTAGATTATTATGGGACGCCCACGGCACTCCAGCAGGTGGCAAATATTTCCGTTCCAGAACCGCGTATGCTTTTAATCCAGCCGTGGGAGCCGAATATGGTCCGTGAGATTGAAAAGGCAATCCTCACATCGGATTTGGGGATTAACCCTACCAATGACGGCAAGGTGATTCGCCTGACATTTCCGGAACTGACAGAGGAGCGCAGAAAAGATTTGGCGAAAGACGTTAAGAAAAAGGGTGAGAATGCCAAGGTGGCAGTCCGCAATATTCGCAGGGATGCCAATGATTCCCTGAAGAAAATGTCGAAAGCCAGCGATGTCTCTGAGGATGAGGTGAAACAGCTGGAAGATGAAGTTCAGAAGCTTACTGACAAGTATATTGCCAAAGTGGATAAGGCAGTAGAAGAGAAAACGAAAGAGATTCTTACTGTTTAGGAGGAGCGCAAATGCGAAGCATTT
This sequence comes from uncultured Lachnospiraceae bacterium, assembly GCA_910583835.1. Classification (GTDB taxonomy): domain Bacteria; phylum Bacillota; class Clostridia; order Lachnospirales; family Lachnospiraceae; genus Petralouisia. Next base: position 28,665 of record CAJTYM010000034.1, read on the forward strand.
CTGGAATGCGCTCCGACGAACTGGCAGGTACCGCTTTGCGGTGCGTGCCGCTACCATTTAAGATTTGCCTGTTCATAGGCAAGCGATAAATTGTTTAAAAGTGCCAGGCTTGTTCCTGGCTACTTTTGATTAGGAGGAAATCATGAGAATTCCGCAGCATGTGGCAATTATTTTAGACGGAAACGGCAGATGGGCAAAACAGCATGGAATGCCAAGAAACTATGGGCATACCCAGGGAGCGAAGAACGTGGAGATTATCTGCCGGGAGGCGTGGAATCTTGGCATTAAATATCTGACGGTATATGCGTTTTCCACAGAGAACTGGGCGCGTCCGCAGGAGGAAGTCGGAGCGTTGATGAAACTTCTGCGCAATTATATGAAAAATTGCATGAAGACGGCGGAGAAAAACCATATGCGGGTGCGTGTGATTGGAGATACTTCCAAACTTGATGCGGATATTCAGGAGAGCATACATAGGCTGGAAGAATTTTCCAAAGGACAGGACGGCCTTAATTTCCAGATTGCCATCAATTACGGCAGTCGGGATGAGATGCTCCGCGGTATGAAGAAAATGCTTACAGATTACAAGGAAGGGAAGTTTCAGCTGTCAGAACTGGATGAAGAGAAGTTCGAGAGCTATCTGGATACCTGTGAGATTCCGGCGCCCGACCTGCTTATCCGCACAAGCGGGGAGCTCAGGCTGTCCAATTACCTTTTATGGCAGCTTGCCTACAGTGAACTTTATTTTACAGATGTTCCCTGGCCGGATTTCACAAAAGAGGAATTAGTAAAAGCTATCGAGGACTATAATAAAAGAGATAGGCGTTATGGTGGGCTAAAGGAGGAGTAAGATTGTTCCGAACACGATTACTGAGCGGTATTGTATTGGTAATAATTGCTCTGGTGTTGATAATTTTGGGCGGCAATGTCTTGTTGGCTGGGCTTTTTGCTGTGTCCATGGTTGGCATGTTTGAATTGTACCGTGTCTTCCATATTGAAAAATCATTTCTGGGAGCGGCAGGCTATCTGGCAGCAGCAGTTTATTATCTGAATCTCATTTTCCCATTTATTCCAGATATGGAAGTCTTTGTGCTGGGCTTCTTAATCCTGGTGATGGCAGTCTATGTCTTCAAATTCCCGGCTTACAAGGCGGACCAGGTATTTGCCGCATTTGTGGGTGCGTTTTATGTAGCGGTAATGTTATCCTGCATTTACCGAACGAGGGTGATGGAGGCAGGCGCGTACATTGTCTGGCTTATTTTCCTGTGTTCCTGGGGCAGCGACACCTGTGCTTACTGTGTCGGGGTACTGATTGGCAAACATAAGATGGCTCCGCGGTTAAGTCCTAAGAAATCTATTGAGGGAGCTGTGGGAGGAATCTTGGGCGCAGCGCTCTTAACCATATTGTATGGATGGATTTTTCAGGAACAGATGCGGCTTAATATCAATGATATGTTTATCTTAGCTGGAATCAGTGGGATTGGCGCGGGGATTTCCATGATTGGGGATTTGGCGGCATCTGCCATAAAGCGAAATTACGATATCAAGGATTATGGGAAGCTGATTCCCGGGCATGGGGGGATACTGGATAGGTTTGACAGTGTTATTTTTACAGCTCCCTGCGTTTATTTTCTGGTAACATATTTTATGTAGCAATTCAGAATACACTGAATGGGTGATAGGAGAAACAGATGAAGAAAATTGCGTTATTGGGTTCTACCGGTTCCATTGGCACCCAGACCCTGGAAATTGCTCGTGAGCATAAAGATATAGAAGTTGTGGCATTGGCTGCCGGAAGGAACGTGTCGTTGCTGGAAGAACAGATTCGGGAATTTAAGCCCCGGGTGGCAGTACTTTGGGAGGAAAAAGATGCCTTGGATTTAAAGAACAGGCTAAGGGACTTTCCGGTGACGGTGTTGTCCGGTATGGAAGGGCTTCTGGAAATAGCCGTGCTGCCGGAATCAGAGATACTGGTGACGGCGATTGTCGGTATGCTTGGCATCCGCCCCACGATTGCGGCGATTGAGGCAGGAAAGACGATTGCCTTGGCGAATAAAGAGACACTGGTAACAGCCGGGCATATCATCATGAAGCTTGCCAAGGAGCATCATGTGCCGATACTGCCGGTGGACAGTGAGCACAGCGCAATCTTCCAGTCGCTGCAGGGAGAACAGGGCAATAAAATCCACAAAATACTCCTGACTGCTTCCGGCGGACCGTTCCGTGGAAAGAAGCGGCAGGAACTCGGACATATCCGCGTAGAGGATGCCCTCAACCATCCGAACTGGTCCATGGGCAGGAAGATTACCATAGATTCCGCTACCATGGTGAATAAGGGGCTGGAAGTGATGGAAGCGAGGTGGCTCTTTGACGTAAATCTGGATCAGATTCAAGTGGTGGTGCATCCGCAGAGCGTCATCCATTCGATGGTGGAATATGAGGATGGGGCGGTCATCGCGCAGCTGGGGACGCCGGATATGCGGCTTCCCATCCAATATGCCTTATATTATCCCAGGCGGCGCAGCCTGTCAGGGAAACGGCTGGATTTCTTTCAGCTTGCCAGCCTGACCTTTGAGGAGCCGGATTTCGATACATTTTCAGGGCTTGGGCTTGCTTTTTTGGCCATGAAACAGGGCGGCAACATTCCTACAGCATACAATGCGGCGAACGAGAAAGCAGTGTCCCTATTCTTAAATGGGAAGATTCCGTTTTTACAGATACCGGAGATGATTCAGGCATGTATGGAACATTGTGCATATGTAAGCGAACCTGATGTGGATAGAATTCTGGAGACGGAAGCCGAAGTTTATGCCTTTATAGAAAGCAGGTGGTAAGATTGAATATCGTAATTGCACTTATTATTTTCAGTATTATAATTTTGTTTCACGAGTTAGGACATTTTCTCCTTGCCAAGGCAAATGGGATTAAGGTAAATGAATTTTCCCTGGGTCTTGGACCTACTTTGGTAGGATTTACCAAGGGGGAGACGAAATACTCCCTAAAACTCCTGCCGTTTGGCGGCGCCTGCATGATGGAAGGGGAAGATGGTGAGAGTACGGATGAAAGGTCCTTTAACAGTAAATCTGTGTGGGCGCGCATCAGCGTAGTATTTGCAGGTCCCCTGTTTAACTTCATCATGGCGTGGGTGTTTGCCCTGATTGTCATGGCGAGCGTAGGGTTTGACCGGCCAATACTGACCAGTGTGAGGGAAGGATTTCCGGCTGCGGAAGCAGGTCTTCAGGAGGGCGACGAGATTATCTCCATGAATGGTTCGCGGACCCATTTTTTCCGCGAAGTCAGCCAGTTTTCGATTTTCCATGCCGGAGAAGATGCAAAGATTGTGTATGAGCGCGATGGTGAGCGTTACGAAACGGTATTGTCTCCCAAATTGGATGAGGCGAGCGGCAGGGAGTTATTCGGCATGAACGGCAAAGCCATGCGGGAACGCGGAACTGTCCTGGAGACAGTCGCCAACAGTTTTTATGAGATTCGCTACCAGATATGCACAACCATCGAAAGCCTGAGAATGCTGGTGACCGGCAAGGTCGGAATGAAAGATTTGTCGGGACCCGTGGGGATTGTGAAAGTCATGGGAGAGACATATGAAAGCAACGAGTCAGCGGGCGGGACAGGGCTTGCCCTTTTAAGCATGATTAACTTTTCCATTTTCCTCTCGGCAAACTTAGGAATCATGAATCTTCTGCCAATTCCGGCGCTGGACGGCGGGCGGCTGGTGTTTTTGATTATCGAAGCTATCCGCAGGAAGAAGATTTCACCAGAGAAAGAGGGCATGGTGCATTTTGTCGGCTTAGTGGCGCTGATGGCGCTAATGGTCTTTGTCATGTTCAATGATATTCGCAACATTTTTTAGAGGAAATTGTGATGGAAAATAAAATTACGAGAAAACATACACGTGAAGTACAAATCGGAAATCGTACCATTGGCGGGAATCAGCCCATTTTGATTCAGTCGATGACGAATACCAGGACGGAGGATGTCAAGGGGACAATTGCCCAGATACAGAAACTTACGGCTGCGGGCTGTGAGATTATCCGCTGCGCCGTGCCTACGATGGAAGCGGCAGAGGCGCTTGCAGAAATCAAGAAAGGCATCACCATCCCCTTGGTGGCCGACATCCATTTTGATTATCGTCTGGCAATCGCAGCCATGGAACATGAGGCAGATAAAATCCGTATCAATCCTGGAAATATTGGCGATAAAGAACGCATTCAGGCTGTGATTGACGTGGCAAAGGAGCGGAATATCCCCATCCGTGTCGGTGTTAACAGCGGTTCGTTGGAGAAAGAGCTTGTGGAGAAATACGGCGGCGTGACAGCGGAAGGGATTGTAGAGAGCGCCCTGGATAAGGTGCATATCATTGAAGATATGGGGTACGACAATCTGGTAATCAGTATCAAATCCTCGGATGTCATGATGTGCGTGAGGGCGCATACTTTGATTGCAGACGAGACGGACTATCCCCTGCATGTGGGGATTACCGAATCAGGAACGGTTACCAGCGGCAATATCAAGTCGGCTATGGGGCTGGGCATGATTTTAAGCCAGGGAATCGGAGACACAATCCGCGTATCGCTGACCGGAGACCCCTTAGAGGAGATTAAGTCGGCAAAAATAATATTGCGGACGCTTGGCATCCGTGAGGGCGGCATTGAGGTGGTTTCCTGCCCAACCTGCGGGAGGACGCAGATTGACCTGATTGGCCTGGCGAATCAGGTGGAGGATATGGTGAGCGATATCCCCCTGAATCTGAAAGTCGCTGTCATGGGCTGTGTGGTTAACGGTCCTGGAGAGGCGAAAGAGGCGGATATCGGTATCGCTGGTGGTATCGGCGAAGGCTTGCTTATCAAGCATGGAGAAATCTATAAGAAAGTGAAAGAGGAAGAGCTGCTTTCGGCTCTCCGTTATGAATTGTTACATTGGAGTGAGTAAACATGGGTAAGCTGTTTTTTGATGTATTTCCAGATTTGAAAATTCCCTCAGAAATGGAACGGATGATGGCGGATGTGGAGGTGACAAAAGTTTCCACGAACCGTAATCGGGATTACCTCAGGGTGTATCTGCTAAGTTCCAGGCTGATTGAGAAGAATAGAATTTTTCATTTGGAGAAGGACATCAAGAAACAGCTTTTTCCATATCATGAACTGAACGTAAAAATTATTGAGAAATTTAATCTCTCCGGACAGTACAATCCCAAGAAACTGATGCATATCTACCGGGACAGCCTGCTGGAGGAACTGCGGGCATACAGCCATCTGGAGTACAGCCTCCTCAAAATGGCACAGATTCATTTTCCGCAGGAACATGTTATGCAGCTTCGGTTGGAGGATTCTGTGATAGCCAGGCAGAAATCTGAGGAACTTGTGCAGATATTGGAGAAAATCATTTGCGAGCGCTGCGGCATGGACGTGAATATCCAGGTGGAGTACATAGAACCGACAGAGAAGAGATATAAGAAGGACAGCAATATCCGTATCCATAATGAAGTGCAGGCGATTATTTCTCATTCTTCCCTGGGGAACTCCGGGCAGGAAGCGGAGGGGGAGCCAGCGACTCCAGAAGATGTGGCAAGTATGGAGACAGCCCAGCCACAGTCAAAGGCTGCCAAGAGCGAACCCATAGGCAGTTCCGTTGCTGGTGGCGCAGAACAAAAGACCGCCCCCAAAGGTGATGCTCAAAGCGGCGTTCGTAACGGTAAGGGCAGAAGAGAAGGCTACCATGGATTTAAGCGTTCCGATAACCCGGAGGTAATCTATGGGCGTGATTTTGAAGAAGAGCCCATCGCGATTGAGCAGATTGCCGGGGAGATGGGCGAAGTTGTCGTCCGCGGCAAGATACTGAGCCTGGAGACCAGGGAAATCCGCAATGAGAAGACTATTATCATGTTTTCGGTTACGGATTTCACGGACACGATTATGGTGAAGATGTTTGCCAAAAATGAGTTTGTCGCAGAAATTACGGCTGAAGTGAAGAAAGGTGCGTTCCTGAAATTAAAAGGCGTCACCACGATTGACAGGTTTGATGGGGAGCTGACGATTGGCTCGATTGCCGGGATGAAGAAAATAGCGGATTTTACCAGCAGCCGTATGGATACCAGCCCACGCAAACGTGTGGAACTTCATTGCCATACGAAGATGAGCGATATGGACGGTGTCTCAGAGGTAAAAGATATCATTAAACGTGCGCAAAAGTGGGGGCATCCGGCATTGGCGGTCACAGACCATGGCGATGTACAGGCATTCCCGGATGCCAACCATGCCGTTTCCCCGGACAACGATTTTAAGGTCATCTATGGAGTGGAAGCGTACCTGGTGGATGATTTGAAAACTATTGTGGAAAACTCCAGAGGGCAGAGCCTTTCGGAGACTTATGTGGTATTTGACTTGGAGACCACGGGGTTTTCCCCGCTCAATAATCGTATTATTGAAATCGGCGCCGTGAAAGTGGTTGAGGGGAAGATTACCGAACGTTTTTCCACATTTGTAAACCCGGAAGTGCCGATTCCCTTTAAGGTGGAGGAACTGACCCATATCCGGGACGATATGGTATTGTCGGCGCCTAAGATTGAAGAGATTTTGCCGGATTTCATGGAATTCTGCAGAGGGGCTGTCATGGTGGCGCACAATGCAGAATTTGACATGAGCTTTATCAGCAAGAACTGTGAGCGGCAAGGGCTTCCCTGTGAGTTTACGGTTGTGGATACCGTGGCGCTTGCCCGGGTTTTGCTGCCGCAGCTCAACCGGTTTAAGTTGAATAATGTGGCGAAAGTGCTCAAGGTTTCCCTGGAGAACCATCACCGCGCCGTGGATGACGCGGCCTGTACGGCAGAAATATTTGTCAAGTTTATCCATATGATGAAAGAGCGGGGAATCGAGGACTTAAACCAGGTCAATGATATGGGAAATGATTCCGTGGACAATATTCGGAAACTGCACAGCCACCATGCCATCATCCTTGCTACCAATGATACCGGGCGCATCAACCTCTACCGTCTGGTGTCAGATGCCCATCTGACTTACTTCTACCGGCAGCCGAGGATTCCCAAAAGTGAATTTTTAAAGCACCGGGAAGGGTTATTGATTGGTTCAGCATGTGAGGCGGGAGAACTGTACCAGGCAATTTTGCGCGGCAGTTCTGAGGAGGAGATTGCCAGGCTGGTGCGTTTCTATGATTACCTGGAAATACAGCCTTTGGGCAATAATGCGTTCATGCTGCGCTCGGACAGCCCTATGGTGAGTTCCGAGGAGGAACTGAAAGATATCAACCGCCGGATTGTCAGGTTGGGGGAAGAATTCCATAAGCCGGTGGTGGCAACCTGCGATGTGCATTTTTTGGACCCGGAAGACGAGGTTTACCGCCGGATTATCATGGCGGGAAAAGGCTTTTCTGATGCGGACGAACAGGCGCCTTTATTTTTGCGCACTACGGAGGAGATGTTGGCGGAGTTCGCCTATCTTGGGGATGAGAAAGCGGAGGAGGTCGTCATTACCAACACCAACAAGATTGCAGATATGTGCGAGAGGATTTCTCCAGTCAGGCCGGACAAGTGTCCGCCGGTCATTGAGAATTCAGACCAGATGCTCCGCGATATCTGTTATAACCGCGCCCATGAGATTTATGGGGAAGAATTGCCGGAAATTGTACAGGAACGGCTGGAACGTGAACTGAATTCCATCATTTCCAATGGCTATGCGGTGATGTACATTATTGCCCAGAAGTTAGTGTGGAAGTCTAACGAGGACGGTTATCTGGTGGGTTCCCGTGGTTCGGTAGGTTCTTCCTTTGTAGCTACGATGTCAGGAATTACAGAGGTGAATCCCTTATCGCCGCATTATTACTGCAAACATTGCCATTACAGTGATTTTGAGTCGGAGGAAGTGAAAGCCTATGCCGGACGCGCCGGCTGTGACATGCCGGATAAGCTATGTCCTCAATGTGGAGAGCCTTTAGAAAAAGAGGGATTTGACATACCGTTTGAGACATTTTTGGGATTTAAGGGCAATAAGGAACCGGATATCGATTTGAATTTCTCTGGGGAATACCAGAGTAAAGCCCATGCTTACTGCGAGGTTATCTTTGGTTATGGACAGACGTTTCGTGCCGGAACCATCGGAACGCTGGCAGATAAGACGGCATTTGGCTATATCAAGAATTATTATGAGGAACGCGGCGTCCGCAAGCGGAATTGCGAGATTGACCGTATTGTTCAGGGCTGTGTCGGCATCCGCCGGACAACCGGGCAGCATCCGGGCGGTATCATTGTGCTTCCCTTGGGGGAGGAAATCCATTCTTTTACGCCTATCCAGCATCCGGCAAATGATATGGCAACGGATATCGTCACGACTCATTTTGACTATCACTCCATTGACCATAACCTCCTCAAACTTGACATTCTGGGACACGATGATCCGACCATGATCCGTATGCTGGAAGACCTGACAGGAATCGATGCCAGGAAAATCCGCCTGGATGACCCGGACGTGATGTCGCTGTTCCAGAACACGAAAGCATTGGGTATTGAACCGGAGGACATTGGCGGCTGCAAGCTTGGTTCCCTGGGGATTCCAGAGTTTGGCACAGATTTCGTAATCCAGATGCTGATTGACACCAATCCGCAGTCATTCTCAGATTTGGTGCGTATCTCAGGACTCTCCCATGGCACGGATGTGTGGCTGGGGAATGCGCAGACATTGATTCAGGAGAAAAAGGCAACCATCTCCACGGCAATCTGCACCCGCGATGATATCATGACGTATTTAATCGGCATGGGCATGGAGAGTGAGCTCAGCTTTACGATTATGGAGAGTGTGCGTAAAGGGAAAGGCCTTAAACCTGAATGGGAAGAGGCTATGCTTGAGCACAACGTGCCGGACTGGTACATCTGGTCCTGCAAGAAGATAAAGTATATGTTCCCCAAAGCCCACGCGGCGGCATACGTGATGATGGCATGGCGCATTGCCTATTGCAAGGTGTTCTATCCATTGGCCTATTATGCGGCGTTTTTCAGTATCCGCGCAACTTCCTTTAATTATGAGCTGATGTGCCAGGGGAAAGATAAGCTGAATTATTTCTTGGCAGATTATGAGCGCAGAAAAGATACCCTGACGAAAAAAGAGCAGGATACCGTCAAAGACATGAAGATTGTGCAGGAAATGTATGCCAGAGGATTTGAATTCATGCCCATGGATATATTCAAGGCGCAGGCGCATGCCTTTCAAATTATAGATGGCAAATTGATGCCGTCTCTGGACAGTGTGGAAGGGCTGGGCGATAAGGCGGCTGATGCCGTGGTGGAAGCGGCAAAAGACGGACCATTCCTCTCCAAAGATGATTTCCGCCAGCGCACGAAAGTCTCCAAGACCGTCATTGATTTGATGGACGACCTGGGAATCTTAGGTGAGCTGCCGGAATCCAATCAGCTGTCGCTGTTTGATTGAAATATTAGACAAACTCAATATAATTCTCAGCCATTTTGGCAATTCTTGCCAGGGCATAGACTTCAATTCCCTGGCTTAATAGTTTTTCCCGTCCCGGCTGGAAAGATTTCTCGATTAGGACGGCAAAACCTGCAATCGTGGCGTGTGACATGCGCAGCAGCCTTAGGGCTGCTGTAGCTGCTTCGCCGTTGGCAAGGAAGTCATCGACAATCAATACATGGTCGTTATCGCTGATGTATTTTTTGGAAAGCGTCAGTTCATAGTTGGTCTCTTTGGTGAAAGAAGTGACTACAGTCTGGTAGAGATCCTGGTTGAGAATCTTGGACGGCTGTTTTTTGAGGATAATCAGCGGGATATCCATAGCAACCGCTGTCATGAGGGCAGGGGCAATGCCAGAACTTTCGATGGTAGCGATTTTAGTAATCCCTCTGTCTTTAAAATGTTCGGCAATATCTTTTCCCATTTCCTGCATAAGCATAGGGTCAATCTGGTGGTTGATAAAACTGTCAACTTTAAGGATATGTTCATTTACGGCTAGTCCGTCTTTTTTGATTTTATCTTCTAATAACTTCATTTTTTCACCTCGTATGATAAATGCATGTTCTAGTGAACGACAAAAATTTTTGTCGTTCACTTGCGCTGATATAATCAGTATTTCCTTAGCAATCGTTTGTCTCGGAAATATTATTCAAAATACATCTGATAAATATTTTCCATCATGTATTCTGAAAAAGATTCTTCTAATTCAGGAAATTCTTCTGTCAGCAAACGGCTGATATTTTCCGAACGCAGATAATATAATTCTTCCAAAGAGATGTCCCCTTCGTCTACGCCATGGGAAATCGCATCGGCAGAGTAGTGTTCCGTGAACCAGTTGCGGATCCGGCAGATGTCAGATTCTTCTTTGGATTTGACAGGAATGAGTTTTTTCCTGGCGTGAAAAGCCCGGATGCTCACAAACAGGAAGATAAGGAAGAGGATTCCCAGAACAATCGTTGCCATCAGCAATGTGGTAAAAGGGATATCCAATGGGAATATATCTGTCCAAACCAATATCAGGGCAGAAAATCCCACAACCCCCAGAAACAGAAAGGACCATGCAGTGGAAGAGGCATCTTCTATTTTCTTGTCGGCCTCCACATAAGTATGTTTCTGTTTCACTGTCGTATCTGCCATTTATCTTACCTCCGGTTCCCATCAAGCGTGGTATTAGCTGTGAATGATGACATCTATTGAGGAAACACTGATTAAATCAGTGTTTCCTTAGCACCATTATAAATGAAATGGGCATATATTACAATCATTTTAGGCAAATCTCATTGTCGAAGGAAAAAATATTTTATATAATGTACTTTATAATACGAAAAATAACAGAGAGTGTGTGCATGGAGATGAAAATTACGATATTAGCAGTAGGAAAGATAAAGGAACGTTTTTACCGGGAGGCGGTGGAGGAGTTTGTGAAGCGGCTAGGACGTTATTGCAAGCTTGAGATTATTGAGGTGGCAGATGAAAAGACGCCGGACGGCGCCAGTGAAATGGAAGAGAGGCAGATTTTAGAGAAGGAGGGTATACGTCTGACCAAGCATTTGCGGGATGATGCGTGGGTCTGTGCCCTTGCAATCAATGGCAAGCGGCTTGATTCCGTAAGTTTTTCTAATAAAATAGAGCAGCTTGGCATTTCGGGTGTGAGTCATATTCAGTTTGTAATCGGTGGTTCTCTGGGGCTCTCGGAGTCTGTTCTTGAACGAGCTGATTATAAACTTAGTTTTTCTGACATGACATTTCCACACCAGCTGATGCGGGTAATCTTGTTGGAACAGATTTACCGGGGCTATCGGATTATGATGAAGGAGCCATATCACAAGTAAGGGCGCAAAGAGATACCAAAGGAAGCAGTGAGGGAAATTTTAAAGAACTTCAGCAACGCCTTATCCGCTGATATAGACCGAACCATACGGAAGCGGTTACTGCACCTGCTGATAAAGGAAATCACCATAGACAGGGACAGGAACATAGATTCCATAAAACTGAAACTTTCTGACGAGTTAATCAGGTTCTTACAAAACAATGGCGGCACACCACCAGACGGTGCGCCGTCTGTTTTTATGTTTCAGGAATTTGGGATAAAATCACTGGAACTTGTGATATAGGAAAGCGGTACAAAAATGAAAAAAGGAAAGAGCGGGCAACAGAAGATGGACCATGATTTAAACCAGTATCTTATCAGGGAGTATGAAAAACTGGATTCCGGGATGGAGCAGAGGGAATTTTCAGAAACCATGCGTTTCCTTATGATGGCGAAAGAAAAAGATTTTTCCGATTATTATTCTAAAAAGAGCCTGATGGGACGGGAATTTTATTCAGTGATGGACACACTCTATGGGCTGAACAACCTCTGGATGCTTTCCGGATTTATCCGCCAGAACCAGCAGGTTTTATTGCGGGAAACCCAGGAGGGTACAGAATACCGGAAGAAACCGGATTTTACAGAAATCTGCAGGATTGGGAAAGACACCATGCTGTCCCGGATGTTCCAGGTCTTGGGGAAATTCCATCTGGATGAATATGTAGCAGAAGATACAGATTATACCATAATCACCCGCAGAGTAAAGGCATATGCAGTTACAACAGGAAGTGGGAAAACCGTACCACAGATTATGCTGCAGGGGAACTGGGTAAAGAAATGGGGATTTGAAGCAGGGAGCAGTGTACGGGTAGAGTGCTTCCCCAATAAGCTGGTTATCCTGAAAGAATAAAAACCATAAAAGCAAAGGCATAGATGATTGTAATTTGGCCGGGGACTGTGTATAATAGAACCATAAGAAAAAGCAGCTTTATAGAAGATACAGTTTCCCGGCAAGGAGTGACAGAAAGCAGGTTAAAATAATATGAATGGCAATGAAAAAGAGCAGATGGAAAGTATGGAAGACAGACAAAGAAGCTGGGAAGAATTAGGCATATCCAATGATTTCCTGTTTGGGAAAGTCATGCAGAACCCGGAACTGTGTAAAGAATTACTGCAGAGGATTCTGCCGGATTTAAAGATAGACCACATAGAATACCCGGAGTTACAGAAAAGCATTGAGCAGGACAGGGATGCCCACGGAATAAGGCTGGATGTGTATGTAAAGGACGATAAAGAAACAGTTTATGACATAGAAATGCAGGTAAGCAATACAAAGGAGCTTCCCAAAAGGAGCAGATATTATCAGAGTATGATAGATTTACAGCTCATTGATAAGAAACAGTATTACAAAAGGCTGAACCGGAGTTACATCATATTTATCTGCCCGTTTGATTTATACGATAAAGGGCGACATATTTATACCTTTGAAAATATCTGTAAAGAGGATAATAGTGTTTCCATGGGGGATGAAGCGGTAAAAATATTCCTCAACACGGAAGGGACACTGGATGATGTCAGTAAAGAATTAATGGCATTTTTGGATTATGTGGCGGGGAGGAAGCCGGATGATACAGAGGATTCTTATGTAAAAAAACTGGAAGAAGCGATAAAAAAAGCAAAGAGAAACAGGGAATGGAGGCATGAATATATGACGTTGTTAATGCGTGACCAGGAGAATCAGGAAATTGGAGAAGATAAGATGGCCAAACTGATAATGTTATTAAATGAAGACGGACGGTTATCTGATATTCTCAGGGTATCACAGGATAAAGAATACCGCCAAAAACTTTATGTGGAGTATCATATTAGCTAAGAGAGAAAGTAACAGGCAGAGCATACCGAAATGTTCTGCCTTATTGCATTTCATATTTATATGAGATGACAATGTTTCAAAAAGATTCATTTTTAAGCAATTTACGCACTTGGGCACGTTATGGAGAGCCATATCACAAGTAAGGGCGGAAAGAGATACCAAAGGAAGCAGTGAGGGGAATCTTAAAGAATTTCAGCAGCGTCTTATCCGTTGATATAGGCCGAACTATACGGAAGAGGTTACTGCACCTGTTAATAGAGGAAATCACCATAGGCAGGGACAGGAACATAGATTCCATAAAACTGAAACTTTCTGACGAGTTAATCAGGTTCTTACAAAACAATGGCGGCACACCACCAGACGGTGCGCCGTCTGTTTTTATGTTTCAGGAATTTGGGATAAAATCACTGGAACTTGTGATATAGGAAAGCGGTACAAAAATGAAAAAAGGAAAGAGCGGGCAACAGAAGATGGACCATGATTTAAACCAGTATCTTATCAGGGAGTATGAAAAACTGGATTCCGGGATGGAGCAGAGGGAATTTTCAGAAACCATGCGTTTCCTTATGATGGCGAAAGAAAAAGATTTTTCCGATTATTATTCTAAAAAGAGCCTGATGGGACGGGAATTTTATTCAGTGATGGACACACTCTATGGGCTGAACAACCTCTGGATGCTTTCCGGATTTATCCGCCAGAACCAGCAGGTTTTATTGCGGGAAACCCAGGAGGGTACAGAATACCGGAAGAAACCGGATTTTACAGAAATCTGCAGGATTGGGAAAGACACCATGCTGTCCCGGATGTTCCAGGTCTTGGGGAAATTCCATCTGGATGAATATGTAGCAGAAGATACAGATTATACCATAATCACCCGCAGAGTAAAGGCATATGCAGTTACAACAGGAAGTGGGAAAACCGTACCACAGATTATGCTGCAGGGGAACTGGGTAAAGAAATGGGGATTTGAAGCAGGGAGCAGTGTACGGGTAGAGTGCTTCCCCAATAAGCTGGTTATTTTGAAAGAATAAAAACCATAAAAGCAGAGGCATGGATGATTGTAATTTAGCCGGGGACTGTGTATAATAGAACTATAAAAGAAAGCAGCTTTATGGAAGATACAGTTTCCCGGCATAGGAAGTGACAGAAAGCAGGTTAAAATAATATGAATGGCAATGAAAAAGAGCCGATAGAAAATATAGAAGACAGCCAAACAAGCTGGGAGGAATTAGGCATATCCAATGACTTCCTGTTTGGGAAAGTCATGCAGGATGCGGAGCTGTGTAAAGAATTACTGCAGAGGATTCTGCCGGATTTGAAGATTGACCATGTGGAATATCCTGAACTGCAAAAGACAATAAAAGGGGATTTTGACGCAAAGGGTGTCCGTTTGGATGCATATGTAAATGATGGGCAAGGTACTGTATATGACATAGAAATGCAGGCTGTTACCTCAAAATATTTACCAAAGAGAACCAGATACTACCAAAGCATGATAGATTTGCAGTTAGTTGATAAAGGGCAGGATTACGATACTTTAAATAATAGCTATATTATCTTTATCTGCCTGTCAGACTTATTTGGGAAAAACCGTTATATGTATACCTTTGAGAATGTCTGTGAAGAAGATTCAGAGGTTATATTAAATGATGGGGCAAAGAAAGTTTTCCTGAATGCGGATGGAAAGAATGGGACTGTTAGTGAGGAATTAAAAGCGTTCCTGGATTACGTGGCAGGCAGACCATCAGAAGATACATTTGTGAAGAAACTGAAACATGCAGTGGAACAGGCGAAGGAGAATCGGGAATGGAGGCATGAATATATGACGTTGTTAATGCGTGACAGGGAAAATCGAAAAATTGGGGAAAAACATGGAGAAGAAAAGATGTTTTTATTGATGGAAAGATTGATAGAAGATGGGTGCTTTGATGATATTGCAAGAATGAAAACAGATATTGAGTATCGTCACAAACTTTATGTAAAGTACAATATTATTTAAGAAAGACAATAACAGGCAGAGCATACCAAAATGTTCTGCCTTATTGCATTTCATATTTATATGAGATGATAATGTTTTAAAAAGATTCTTCAGAGGTTATCTTAAATGATGGGGCAAGGAAAGTTTTCCTGAATGCGGATGGAAAGAATGGGGCTGTTAGTGAGGAATTAAAAGCGTTCCTGGATTACGTGGCAGGCAGACCATCAGAAGATACATTTGTGAAGAAACTGAAACATGCAGTGGAACAGGCGAAGAAGAATCGGGAATGGAGGCATGAATATATGACGTTGTTAATGAGAAATCAGGAGAATGTGGAAAAAGGAAGAGAACAGGGAATATTGGGAATGATATCAGCATTGAGGGATTTAGATATACCAGATAGTATGATATTGCAAAAATTACAAGAAAAGTTTTTATTGACCAAAGAAGAGGCGCAGGAATATTTAAGATGTTGATTTGTAGGCAGGACATATCATTGTTCTGCCTGTTTTTGAATAATATTATGAGATTTTTACGCACTTGGGTACGTTATGGAGCACCGTATCACAAGTAAATGCGAAAGGGAATAGAAGTTTCTGGGAATAAAAGAGAATAAGAGTTGTATTTTAACCCCATGGGAGTGTGTGGCGATTGTGACTTAAAGTTCTAAATGTGTAAAATTAACTGTAAAAGAGAAAATGGAGAGGTTTTAGCTATGTCAAATTTTGAAGTGATACATAGAGAAGAATCAATCTATGTGCAAAAAGAAACTGGTACAGAAGTCAACTATTATATTTTTGATGAATCTGAGATCCACCTGAATAAAATTATGCCGCATACCATTCAAGAATGGCATTTTCATGAAAAAATTGATGAAACCCTTTTAATCACAAGAGGAAAATTATTATGTAAATACATAGATGAAGATGGAATTGAAAAATCTTGCTATGCAGTAAGAAACGATATTATAAAAGTCCATGATAGTATTCACACATTTGAGAATGATACAGATGATATAACTGAATTTATTGTATTTAGATTTGTGCCAGATGGAAGGGATAAAAGAGAGTTGATAAAGCATGATAAAACAGTAGTTTTGCGTTAAAACAGGAAAGGAAAATTATGAGAACGCATGGTACTATGCGACTTAAAAACCATAAAAGCACGAATGATTGTAATTTAGTCAGGGACTGTGTATAATAGAAGCATACCTTAATTGCCCGCCTAAAAGGCGTGATATACGGTGTGCCCTTCGGGTATAAAAGAAGACTTCCTGTTTGGGAAAGTCCTGCAGAACCCGGAACTGTGTAAAGAATTACTGCAGAGGATTCTGCCGGATTTGGAGATAGACTATATAGAATAATACCTTTGAAAATATCTGTAAAGAGGATAATAGTGTTTCCATGGGGGAAGAAGCGGTGAAAGAAGCTTGGAGAAAAAAAGATGGCTAAACTGATAATATTACTAAATGAAGACGGTCGGTTATCAGATATTATTAGATAATATGAAGTGACCTCACATTTGTAACAACGTGGATTTATCTGTATAC
>CAJTYM010000035.1 GCA_910583835.1 uncultured Lachnospiraceae bacterium
ATTGGGGAAATACATCCCGCCCCTCCCCTGGAAGCAAGGGATACACGAAATTCCTCAAATGTCTGCCTTTTGGCAAAGGAGGGCAAATCCATCAAGTGCATAAATATTCCCATAAATATTTTTTGCTATATGTGCAGAGAATTGCTGTGAAAACTGTAATTAAAAATTTGAAGGCTGAATAGTTGCAAAGGAATGCCTGGTTTGCTGCAAAAACATCTTGTAATTGTCGGGGCGACAGTATAAAATAAATATATAGTAAACGCATTAAATGAATGCGTTTACTATAACCGCTCTGCGAGGATGCGCACGGCTGCACATAGGAAACATGCCGCATGCGGCGTGCATCCGGCGCAGGAAATGAATCAAAACGTAAATGTTTTGTTCGTTTCCTATAATATATAGAAGGAGGTAATTTAGCAATGGAGACATTAGCATTTGGAACAAATCAGCGTGGGGAAAAAGCATCTCTGTATACGTTGGAGAATAAGAAGCACACAGTCATCAAGGTGTCAGATCATGGTGCAACGCTGGTATCCGTATTGATTCCGGACAAGGACGGCATCGTGCGCGATGTGGTATTGGGTTACGATGAGGCGGCAGAGTATGACAGCCATAGCGGCTATTTTGGGGCAACCATCGGAAGGAATGGCAACCGTATCGACAAGGCGCAGATGATGATTGACGGCAAACTGTGCAAGATTCCGGCAAATGAGAATGAGAATAACCTACATAGCGGTCCTAACGGCTTTGACCGCGTTGTCTGGGAAGTGAAAGGGCGCACAGACAACAGCATTACATTTTTCCATCTCAGCACCGAGGAGGAACAGGGATTTCCGGGCAACCTCAAGGTAGAAGTTACCTATACGCTGACAGATGAGGATGCAGTGGAAATCAGCTACCGCGGAGAAGCGGACAAGACTACGGTTATGAACTTTACCAACCATTCCTATTTTAATTTAGGCGGCCATGACAGCGGTCCTGTTGTGAACCAGAAGCTGCAGATTCTGGCAGAATCCTACAATCCCGTCCGTGATTCCAAGTCCATTCCCACAGGCGAGATTGCGCCGGTTGCGGGAACGCCTATGGATTTCAGGACCATGAAGCCGATTGGACAGGACATTGAAGCTGATTTTGAGCAGCTGAAATATACCGGCGGCTATGACCATAACTATGTGCTCAGCGATAAAGTGGGCGAGATGAAGGTTATGGCTAATGCATACTGCGAGGAGACCGGAATTGCCATGGAAGCTTCCACAGACTG
Organism: uncultured Lachnospiraceae bacterium; assembly: GCA_910583835.1. Taxonomy (GTDB): domain Bacteria; phylum Bacillota; class Clostridia; order Lachnospirales; family Lachnospiraceae; genus Petralouisia. The sequence continues at coordinate 1,262 of CAJTYM010000035.1, forward strand.
CTGTGGGGTACAGCTCTATGCCGGTAACTTTATTACAGACCGGACAGGCAAGGACGGCAAAGCATATGGCAAACGCTGTGGTTTCTGCCTGGAATCCCAGTTTTATCCCAACGCCATGAACCAGGAGAATGTGCCGTCTCCGATTGTTAAGGCTGGGGATGTGTTTACGACAAAGACGATTTATCGTTTCTATGTGAAATAACCTTCCGTAACAGTCTTTGCGAATAGCGTGGGCGGAACTGTTACAATCTTCCGTGTCTGGAGGGTTATTGTAAAAAAGCTAAAGAGGATATTCCGGAGATTGGAGAGGTCCCCGGAATATCCTTTTTGTGAGTGTGATATGCAGTATTATGGCAAAGAAAGGAATGGAAAATATGCGGGAACAACTGACAAAGAGTGATGTAAAGAAAATAGAGGAAGAGATTGAGTACCGTAAGCTGGTGGTGCGCAAAGAGGCAATTGAGGCGGTAAAGGAAGCCAGGGCACATGGGGATTTGAGTGAGAATTTCGAGTATCATGCTGCCAAGAAAGATAAGAATAAGAATGAGAGCCGAATCCGTTACCTGGAGCGTATGCTGAAGACGGCACAAATTGTGTCGGATACATCCAGGGACGATGAGGTGGGAATCAACAATACCGTTACCGTATACTTTGAGGAAGACGATGAGGAACAGGTTTTCCGTCTGGTGACTTCGATACGCGGTAATTCCATGAAAAACCTAATCAGCACGGAATCTCCGATTGGAAAAGCGATTCTTGGTCATAAGGTCGGTGACCGCGTATCAATCAGAGTGAATGACAGTTACAGTTATTATGTCGTGATTAAACAAATCGAGAACACTTCCGAGGATGAAAATGATACTATCCGGGGTTTTTGACAGACTTCTCCAGGGAATGGGGAACATCTAAATCCTGCTGATGGTAAATGTGCGCCTGTTTTATCAGATAATTCTGTTCCTGCGGACCAAGGCAGCGGTAAGTCTCAAGGAGGTCTTCTTCCTTGTCATCATAACATTTCTGTGAATGGAAAGGACGCCTGACATCAGTAACGCCCAACAGGTAGTCTATGGACACTTCAAAGAAATCTGCCAGACGGATTAAGGTGTCGAAATCCGGTTCGCGGTCCCGCCGCAGATAGCCATTTAAAGTGGACGGCGCAATATGTAATTCAGTTGCTAACTGTCGTTGTTTGAGATTCCGCTCCTCTAATAGATTCTCAAGTCTGGTAGAGAATTTCATAAAATAGCCCTCTTTTGTTAAGAATTGTCACTTCATTAATAGGTATTTTACGAAAAAAATGATATAATATACCAGAAATGTGAGAAACACATTTGGAATTCACAAACATGAATCAGCGGCAGGAAGAATCTTATTATTGCCAGCCGCCGTCCAGGGTAATGATTTGCCCAGTCAGGTAAATGGGGGAGGTTACGACAGATAGTGCAAGCTGGGCAGCCTCCTCGGCGTTTCCGAAGCGCCCAACCGGAATTTCTTCTGCAAGCTGCAGCCGTTCCTCCCGGGAAAAGCCTTGGTTCATCTGGGTATCGATGACGCCGCAGGCAATGGCGTTGACAGCAATGTTGCTGGGGGCAAGTTCTTTTGCCAATGCTTTGGTAAAGGAATTGACGCCACCTTTGGAAGCAGAGTAAGCCACTTCGCAGGAAGCGCCGTTATTTCCCCAAACAGAGGAGATATTTAATATCCTGCCGGATTTATCGTGCACCATATGGGGGATAGCGCGCCGACAGCAGCAGAACAGTGAGGTCAGGTTTGTTCTGATAATACGGTCCCACTCTTCCATGCTCATGTCGGAGAGAAGCCCAACATGTGAAATTCCGGCATTGTTAACGAGGACGGAGACAGATCCCATTGACTCTTCAATCCTGTCAAAAGCCTGATTTACAAAGTTTTCATCGCCGATATCGCCTACCAGCGGCAGGCATGGCGTGTGGAAACTGCCTGCCAGCTCAGTCGCCAGCATTTTTAGTTCTTCGGCAGAATGCTGGCAGTTGATGGCGAGGGCAAAGCCTGCCCTGGCAAATTCCATGGCAATGGCGCGCCCGATTCCGCGGGAAGCCCCGGTAATAAATGCAATTTGATGTTTCATGAGGTGTCCCTCCTTAGTTGGTTTTGGATTGTAAGCATTAATATGTGATTGTCTCCATATTGGCTGACGAGTGAACTGTAAACATATGTTAGCCCGCATGTTCCAAAATGTCAAGAAATCTTGCAGATTAGCCAGCGATGTGGTAAAATGAGTACTAGGTAAATATTACCTGAAAATAAACAGCAAAGGAGTTGGACACCATGCGTATAACAATTAGTGGTAAGAATATCGAGATAACAGAAGGATTACGACAGGCAGTTGAAGATAAGTTATCCAAATTAGAGAGGTATTTCACTCCTGATACCGACATTTTAGTAACATTAAGCGTAGAAAAGGAACGCCAGAAAATTGAGGTTACCATACCGGTAAAAGGAAATATTATCCGTTCAGAGCAGGTTAGCAACGATATGTATGTTTCGATAGATTTGGTTGAAGAAGTCATCGAACGGCAGCTGAAGAAATATAAGAATAAGATTATAGACCAGAAGCAGTCAGCGCCGAACTTCCAGAAGGAATACATTGACAAAGAGGTGGATGAGGATGAAGATGTTAAGATTATCCGCACCAAACGCTTTGACATCAAGCCGATGTACCCGGAAGACGCCTGTGTGCAGATGGAACTGCTGGGACATAATTTCTTCGTTTTCCTGAATGCGGAGACAGAAGAAGTGAATGTTGTCTATAAGAGAAAAGGAAATACTTACGGACTGATTGAACCGGAATCCTAAGGACAAGCCCTCATCTTTTGATGGGGGTTTTTTTATCTTATAGGAAAGACCATGTCACGCTAAAGCGTGAAAGTGTCTTCCTATAAGATAAAAAATAATATGCGCACTCGTGCAAGAGGTATTAGTCGCTAACGCGACTGCACTCGGCGCAGCAAATCGTCCCAGTCTCTCAAGAAAGAGGGATTTAGGAAGTTGCTGCGGACTTGTCCGCTTTGTTATCTTATAGAAAAGAATTTCTATTCTGTCCGGCTGTCGTTCTTCACTTCATGCCGGATTAGCTTCCGGTATTGGTTGGGAGGGAGGCCAATGGTGTTTTTGAATAATTTGGAAAAGTGCTGTGAATCTTTACATCCCGTCTGTACCGCGATCTCTGTTAAAGTCAGATCTGTATCCGTCATCAGGTCAATGGCCTGGTTGATGCGGTACATATTAATATATTGCAGGATACTTGTATTCATATGCTGAAAAAATATTTTGTTCAGATAGCGGACAGAAATGTTGAGCTGGGCTGCAATGTCTGGAATCCGTATCTTCTGGTCGTAATTTTCATGGATATAGGTAAGCGCGTAAGAAACATATCGTAGATAGCTGGATATATGGGTATCTTTCTCTTGTGTCAGAAATGGTTCGGGATGAGTCAGCTGAATAAGGTAGATGAGGGTTTCGGCAATATACAGATTTGCCATAGAAATCGAAAGGCTGCTCTCTTCTTTTGTTGCCGCAATAATATCATCTGCAAGAGAAGAGATTTTCTCATCGGTGCGTAGATGGAGATAGTAGCTGAATGGTGAAATCAGGGTGGTCAGGATGTCCGGGGAATTTGGGATATTCGGATTAATATGGTATTTGAAGAAGAGCGTTGGGTCAAAATGAATGTGGCGGAACGTGCAGTCGCCAGCTTCTTCCATATAAAAAGAATGGACAATTTTGGGATAAATCATAATCAAATCCCCGGCGCAGAAAGTAAGCTTCTGGTTACTGATATCCATACAGCAAGTGCCGGTATCCAGCAGATAGAGTTCCACAGTTTTGTGTATATGCTTGGCGAAACTGTAAGGGTATGTTCGGGATTCCAGTCTTGCGCTGACAATCGTTGGTATGCCAAGAAATGCTTTTTCTTGAGTATCGGTATCACAAGGTTTCTGGCTTAAAGAGTTTTGTGTGTTCATAGATATCACCTCTATTTAGTTCCTAATTATACAAAAAAATATAGAAAGCAGACGATTTTTAACAAGCAATAATCTCTATAAAATAATATAATATATATGTGTGAAAGTCAATCTTTATATAAAATGAATAGGAGATTACTTAATGAAGAAAAGAATTTGTATTATTAGCACAATTGGAATTTTGGCAGTTTTGGTAGTTTTTGCTATTACTGCGTTTTTTATCTATAGAAGCCAGTTCTCCCTGACGATTGATGGTTATGAAATCGGCAAGGAAGAATTTTTAGATGCGGCAAATCAGAAGAAATACGAAGTGGCCAGTTATTTTACAGAGAAAGGCAGCAATGTGGATGCAGGTTTCTGGGAGCGGGAGGTGGAAGGGGAACTTCCATATGAGAAGCTTGCGCAAGCTGCGATTGAAGATTTGAAATATTTCCATGCGGTTTATGGATTGGCTGAGGAGAAGGGATATGTAAAGGATGGAAGTTACGAGGCTTTCCTGCAGCGCTTTGAGGAAGAGAATCAGCTTAGGAAAGAGCGGGTTGAAAACGGCGAGGTTGTCTATGGGCTGTCAGAATATACACTGGAATTATACAGGGAATATGAGATGGACTCCATACAGAAGAGTTATTGCGCTGAATTGGATAATGAAGGCATGGAAGTAACGGATGCTGACAGGGAAGCGTATTTTGAGGAACATAAGGCATCTTATCAGAGGGAAGATAACAGGGTGCTCGATTACATAAAAATTCCTTACGCAGAACAAGGCATGGATGAGGAACAGGTAAAGGAGTTCAAAAACTGTCTTACATCAATTTATAAAAACATGGATGGAGAGCATTCGTTGGCGGATTTGGCAGGGGAAGAAGAGATGATTGCACCTTATTTGGAACATGCGGATGTGACAGCAGAAGAATTGCGCTCCTATTCCAGGAGCATAAGCGATGTCCTGGAATACGCTTGGGAATTGGACAAAGGGGAATCCACTGCTGTCTTAGAGGAAGAGGGGGCTTTATATTTGATTGAATGTACGGACAGGAGTGGAAACGATTCGGTTTCTATAGAAGAGGTAAGGGATAATATCAATAAAATCCTGCGGGAAGAACGTTATGACGAGATAATTGAGAAACGGGCAGAGGAAGCCTCGGTAGAGGGCGATATGGAGCGTATATTCTTTTTCGTGAAAAAGCATATAAATGAATAAAAGAAAGGAGTAATCAGGAGAAGTATTGTAAGATCAAAGAAAGGAGAATTAAAATGAAGAAGAGAATTGTGACTTTGATGACTGCGCTGGCAATGCTATGTTCGGCAGTCATTCCGCCGGGCATGGAACTTCAGGCGGCAGAAGTGAAGGCAAAGACGACAGGGACTGCTTATTATGTCAGCACGATTAATGGCAAAGACAGCAATTCTGGCACAAGCCAGGATGCCCCATTCTATAGCCTTCAGAAGATTAATCAGTTGGACTTAAATCCGGGAGACCAGATTCTTCTGGAGTGCGGCTCTGTGTTTACGAATGGCTATCTGCATTTGTTTGGGCAGAGTGGAATCGCCGAGGCGCCGATTGTTGTTGACCAATATGGGACAGGCGCCGACCCCGTCATTGACACGAATGGCCAGGGAGTATGGTTTCAGAATTATGGATACAGGCTGGACAATGCCGGACATCAGTACCAGGGTTATGTATCCTCCTCAATTCTGCTGTATGACAGCGAGTACATTGAAATCCAGAATCTGGAGATTGTCAATCGGAATACAGAGATTGACACGGTCTATAATGCAGAAGATATGATGGACCGTACTGGCGTAGCGGCAGTTGCACAGGATAAGGGAACTATTGACCATATCCATTTGAAAAACCTAAATGTCCATGATGTCGAAGGGAATGTTTATAATAAGCATATGAATAACGGAGGGATTTATTTTACCGTATTTATGCCGCATGATGCAGTGACGGGGGATAAAACCGACGGAACGAAAGATTTCGTATCGTCCCAGACGGGAGTTTCGCGTTTTAATGACGTGCGGATTGAAGACTGCAGCGTAGTTAACACAAACCGCTGGGGTATTGCGGTGGGATATACGGCGCTCTGGGGCAAGTTTGCAGACGACAAGGTTATTTCGGATGAGGATATTGCAGCATATGGTTCCACGAATGTTGTAATCCAGAATAATTACGTGAAAGACGCTGGTGGCGATGCTATCACGCTGATGTATTGTGACAAGCCTCTGGTACAGTATAACATATCAGATGGCGCTGCAAGGCAGATGAATAGCGGGGACTATGCAGCCAAGGGGGAATGGCAAAGGTTTGCGGCAGGTATCTGGCCCTGGAAATGCAAGGATGCCATATTCCAGTATAATGAAGCGTTTGATACCAAAAACGTCAATAACGAAAATGGTGATGGACAGGCGTGGGACGCAGACTGGAGCGATGGTACAATCTATCAATACAATTACAGCCATCATAACGAGGGCGGCTGCCTGATGGTCTGCCTGGATGAAGCATATCGGACGACATTCCGTTACAATATCAGCCAGAACGACATGAGGGCTCTTCTGGATCCGTTCGGAAGCCCGAAAGCACACATATATAACAACGTGTTCTATGTAGCGGAAGATGTTCCGATTTACCGTACGCGCAGCAGCGGAGAGACGCTTCTGGAGAATAATATTTTCTATTATGCAGGTGAGACAGCAAGGGAAGAAGATTGGACGGTAGGAAATAACAAGACATACAGCAATAACTTATATTACAATTATGCGAATGTGCCGACAGATGCCGGGGCAGTAAATGTAGCAAAAGGCACGCAGGTATTTGAAAATCCAGGAAATGCTCCGTCTTCCACTACAGGCAGACTGAATGAGCATGAGGATCCGGAGACGGTAAGCGCATTTGACGGCTATAGGCTTTCCGAAGGATCGCCAGCAATCGGGGCAGGGAAAGCAATTGAAGATGCAAATGGATATGATGGGAGTGCATTGGACTTCTTTGGAAACGATTTGACGGAGGTTGATGTGTTTGATATTGGAGCACATCAGCATCAGGAAAAGAAGGGAGATGACCGCCCGCAGAAACCATCCAAACCAATCATCGGAGAGACGACTAAAAATACGGCTCAGATTAGCTGGACAGCAGCTGGTGCAGCAGCCGGGATTACAGGCTATAGGATAAAAAATGGAGATGAGGTACTGAAAGAACTGACAGGTGAAGAACTTGCGGCGGCGACTGATGGTCAGACGATTACGATTACGCTGGATAATCTGGAAGCAGGGACAGAGTATACGCTGACAGTTGTTGCTTATAATGAAAAAGGGGTGGAATCGGCTTCGCAGACAATTTCATTTAAGACAGAGGGAGACAACCCGGACAATCCAGATGACCCGGACAAGCCGGAGAAACCATCTGAGCCGGAAATTGGCGAGCCGACAGAGACTAGTGTCCAGATTAGTTGGAAAGCAGCGGCAGATACAGCTGGAATCAAAGGCTACAAGGTTAAGGATGGAGACAAAGTGCTGAAAGACCTGACAGGCGAAGAACTTGCAGCAGCCATGGATGGCCAGACAATTGCGATTACGCTGGATAATCTGGAGGCAGGAACAGAATATACACTGACAGTTGTTGCTTATGATGAAGACGGGACAGAATCAGAACCGCAGGTAATTACATTTAAGACAGCAGGAATCCAGCAAGGCAACGGAGATGAAAAGCCACAGAAACCGTCTTTGCCTACCGTCAGCGGGATTAAACAGACAGAAGCTATCGTAAGCTGGACAGCAGCCGATGATGAAGCAAGTGTCAAAGGCTATAAGATTCGTAATGGAAATACCGTGCTTCTGGATTTGACAGGAGCAAGCCTGACGGCAGCAACGAATGCAGGCACAAAAGTAATATCTGCCAAACTTCAGAATCTGACAGCAGGAACAAAGTATGCGCTGACTTTGACAGCATACAATCAGGATGGGACGGAATCGGATCCGCAGGAATTTGCTTTCACGACAGAGAAGGCTGCCGCGAATGTGCAGACACCTTCCATGAAACTGAACAAGAAGAGCCTTACGCTTTACACTAAGGGTAAAAAGAGCGAAACCCTGAAGCTCACCGTGGCAAATATCAGTGGGGCAGTGAAATGGACTTCTTCCAAGCCGAAGGTGGCAATGGTTTCCAAGGGGAAAGTTACGGCCAAGAAGGCAGGGAAGACGGTAATTACAGCACAAGTTGGGAATTACAAGGCATCCTGTACGGTTACGGTGAAAAAACCATCCATAAAGGTTAAGAAATCTGTAAGCGTTCGCAAAGGCAAGACCTTGAAGCTGAAAGCCAAAGCTGTGCCCAAAGGCAAGATAACATATAAGAGCAGCAACAAGAAGATAGCGACGGTGAATAAGAAGGGCGTTGTCAAGGGCGTAAAGAAAGGAAACTGTAAGCTTACCTTGAAGTGCAATGGCGTAAAGAAGACTGTGAAGGTAAAAGTAAAATAAGAGTTTTTGACTCGGAAAGGAGAACTAGATGAAAAAGAGAGCGTTAGCACTATTATGTGCATTGGCATTAGTGGGAACGAGCCTGAATCTTCTTCCCGCCCCTCCGGTACATGCTGCGCAGACGAGCGGGACAACGTATTACATCAGCAGTATCCATGGGGATAATAAAAATGCAGGAACATCGGAAAGCACGGCATGGGAGACGTTAGACAAGCTGGTTGACCTGCAGTTAAAGCCGGGAGACCAGGTCCTGTTAGAAAAGGGATCCGTATTCCAAGATTCGTATATCCATCTGCAGGATGTCCATGGAAGCGCAGAAGCTCCAATCCGCATCAGCAGCTATGGTATGGGGACAGCGAAGCCGGCAATCCATGCCAATGGGCAAGGCATCTGGTATCAGCAGTATGGCAGAAATCTGGATAACGCCCAACATAGGCGTGAAGGATATGTATCTTCCACAATTCTGCTCTATGATGTGGATTTTGTGGAAGTCAGCGATTTGGAACTGACCAATATATCCGATGATTTTGATTTTTTCCCAGGAGCGGTGGACAGCGTGGCAGAGGCCAGTTCAGCATCTGCGGATAAAGCCCGAAATAAGCGCATGGACCGCACGGGAGTGGCAGGGATAGCCAAAAATGGCGGAACCATGGAGCATGTATATCTCGATAATCTGTATATCCATGACGTGGACGGCAATATTGGGGACAAGCATATGGATAACGGCGGCATTCAGATGAATGTGCTGCAGCCAGAGAATGAAGAAGAGACCGGGATTGCCAGATATCATGATGTGAGGATTACGAACTGTTATGTAAGAGACGTTTCCAGAGCCGGAATCTGTGTCGGTTATACTTACCAGCATGCGCGTTTCAATGGGGCAGCCATTTCGGATGAAACGGCACAGACTTACGGGCATACAGGCCTGCTGATGGAGAATAATTATGTCAAGGATATTGGAAACGATGGAATCGTGGCAATGTATGCATACCGTCCGCTGGTGCAGAACAATGTGTCTGACCGATGCGGCGCGGATATGGATACGGAGAACGGCGGATATGCCAGCTATTATGGGTATGTCTGCGCAGGGATCTGGCCCTGGAAATGCAAAGATGGGCTTTTCCAGTATAATGAAGGGTTTGACATGGTAGACAATCAGGATGGAATGCCCTGGGATATTGATTATTCTGACGGGACGGTTTACCAGTATAATTACAGCCATAACAATGGCGGCGGATGTATCATGTTCTGCGGCGGTGAGGCTTACAATGGCGTATTCCGTTATAACATCAGCCAGAACGATTTAAAAGGGCAGTTGGTGCTGTCAGGCAATCCGACTGGCCAAGTATACAATAATGTATTTTATTTAGACGGAGATCTTAGCACGAAGATCCACAATCCGAATTTCTGCAATGGAACCGGTATCATGCGGAATAATATCTTCTATAACATCAGTTCTGTGGTAGAGGAAGAAGAACATATGGATAAAACGCAGGATACCTGGGAAAATAACATTTTCTATGGCTATGATAACCGATTTGCAGTCGGCGATCTGGGAGAAAACAATCTGAGCGCGGATCCCAAGTTTGTAAATCCAGGTCAGGCGCCGACAGATGTATTGGCAGCTGATGGGAAAGCAACCATACATACAAGAGACGTCTATAACGGCTACAAACTTCAGGATGGCTCGCCGGCAATCAATGCAGGTGTTTACATTAAGGGTACGGCAGATGCTGATTTCTTTGGAAATGCAGTGGGACTTCAGCCGGATATCGGGGCATTTGAATCTGATACCGCAGAAACAGAAGTGGCTCTTAACCTGCAGATACGTGGTGGGACGCCAATGGTTGTTAAGTCTGACAAAGTCAGGGAAGTGGAAAAGGAGATGACGGCAGGGGAACTGAAAAAATACCTTGTGCATGCGAAAGGCTCTTCCCTGGCAATCATTGCAGGCAATCAATCAGCGGTTGCAGATGATGCGGTTGTTGATGAAACGATGAGAGTCAGAGTTACGGGAGGCGGAAGTTCAAAAGACTATGGGATTTCCCTTGTAAAGGATTATTGGGAATATGCTCCTGCTTCCATGACCGCAACGGCGGGAAGCCGCCAGGATGCTGCCTCAGATGCCAGTAAAGTGCTGGATGGAAATCTGACTACGATGTGGCATACAACATGGGCTGGATGTACACAGAACGAAGTTTGGATTCGCTTTGACCTTGGAGAAGAAAAAGACGTTGCCATGCTGAAGTATGTTGCGAGAAATAGCGGCGTCAACGGTATCTTTGAGGAATATAAGATAGAGGTCAGCAATGATGATTCGACATGGGCAGAAGCAGACAGAGGAACCTGGAGCGGAGCAATAGGTGGAACGGAATATGCGAAATTTGATTCTGTGCGGGCACGTTACGTGAAACTGAGCGGCTTGAAAACGAAAGTTGCTGCAGGCGCTGATGCGGATGCGGGCAAGATTTTCGGAACGGCGGCAGAGATCCGCATTGGGTATGAGGACGATGGGATATTAGTGCTTCGGGCAAAAAGCGGCTCGGGACTGACTGTTGCAGATAATGCGATTCAAGAAGTGCCGCTGCTGTCAACGGTTCAGGAACTGAAAGAGAAGCTGGAGTATTCAAATGGAGCGGAATTGAAGATCCTGAAAGCAGACGGACAGGAGGCAGCGGATACGGATATTGTAAGATCCAGCATGACAGCCACACTTTCAAGAGGCGAGGATACCCAGACATATACGATTTCGCTTGCGGAGGGATTTCAGGAATATGATCCTGCTTCCATGACCGCAACAGCAGGAAGCGTGGAAACTGCGGGCGGCGCTTCGCAAGGAAGTGCGAACCTTGCTCTGGACAATAATTTAAGTACGATGTGGCATACGGCATGGGCTGGATGTAATCAGGATGAAGTGTGGATCCAGTTAGACTTGCAAGAATCCAAGCCTGTATCTGCGCTCAAATATATAGCGAGAAGCGATGCCGACAATGGTATTTTTGAGGAATATAAAATAGAGGTCAGCGATGATGCTGCAACTTGGACAGAGGCAGCCCAAGGAACCTGGAGCGGAGCGATAGGCGGAACGGAATATGCGAAATTTGATACCGTACAGGCACGTTATGTGAAGCTGATTGGCATAAGGACGATAGGCGGTAAAGACGATGATGCGGGCAAGATTTTCGGATCGGCGGCAGAAATCCGCGTTGGCAATGTAGAGAAGGACTCAGACCTGGTAGTACGGGTGCGGAACGATTCACCGCTGATTATTACAGATGATGAGATTTGCGAGGTGCCCAAGCAGACGTCTGTGCAGGCACTGAAAGAACTGCTAATCTGCCCGGAAGACGCTGAATTGAAGATTCTTGGCAAGGATGGCCAGGCTGCTGCTGATGGCGCTATAGTAGCTAATGGCATGACGGTGAGCCTTGCAAGGGGCAGCGAAACAAAAACCTATACAATTGCAATAGTAAAGGAATATGAGGAATATGATCCTTCTTCCATGACAGCTACGGCGGGAAGCGTGGAAACGAGCAGCGCTACAGAAGGAAGCGCGGGCTTTGCACTGGACAATAATTTAAATACGATATGGCACACAGCATGGGCAGGATGCCAGAGGGACAAGGTTTGGATTCAGTTTGACCTCGGGGAAGTGAAGCCGGTGTCTATGGTTAAATATGTTGCCAAGCAGTCAGGCGGAGCTAATGGAATATTCAAAAAATACAAAGTCCAAGTCAGCGAGGACGGCGCGAACTGGATGGATGCCGGCAGCGGAACCTGGAGCGGAACGCTTGCTTCTACGGAGTATGCAAAATTCGATACGGTACAGGCGAGGTATGTGAAACTGCTGGGTGAGGAAACGACTTCACTGGATAGTAAGATTTATGGCTCAGCTGCAGAAATCCGTATCGGATATGAAGTAACAGAATAGTAACAGAACAGAGAGCGATTGGCCAAGCCAGCGCGCCTATCCCCGCAGAGCAGGAGAAAAACCTGTTCTGCGGGGTATTTAAATTTAGAAATGGTTACGGATATCTGGTTACAATTCCTTGCCACATGCCATAAAATAGTATAAGATAACTGTGAATGTAAAAATGGCTGGGCTGTGGCAATTTTTGTCAGGGAGGCCAGCCGGGATTGAAGGAGGATTGCCAAATGAATATTGTAGTGTTGGCAGGGGGCTTAAGCCCTGAGAGGGATGTATCGTTTATGACGGGGAAAAATGTGGCGGAGGCTTTGCGTAAAAATGGGCATCAGGTGATTTTGCTGGATGTTTTTATGGGATATGGAGAAGAAGAGCAGGACCTTGCAGGCGTATTTGAGCGTTCTTTGCAGGCCAGCGTTTCTGTCTTTGGTATTTCTGAGGAAGCGCCCGACCTTGCAGCAGTGAAGAAAAGCCGTAAAGACCAAAGCGACTGTTTCTTCGGACCAAATGTGATTGCCATGTGCCGGATGGCGGATATTGTCTTCCTCGCCCTTCATGGAGAAAATGGGGAAAATGGCAAGGTACAGGCAGCGTTTGACCTGTATGGCATTAAATATACCGGAACCGGACATCTTAGCAGTGCGCTTGCCATGGACAAGGGCATTTCCAAGCGGCTGTTTGCAGCAAATGGGATTCCCACGCCGGCGGGAATATGCGTAAAGAAGGACAATTGCCAGTGGGATTTTAAGGACACAGGACTCACTTTGCCCTGTGTGGTAAAGCCTTGCTGCGGTGGTTCCAGTATCGGCGTGTCCATCGTGCGGACGGAGGAAGAGTATCGGAATGCTTTGGAAGAGGCATTTCGCTGGGAGCAGGAAGTAGTAGTGGAAGATTATGTCAAAGGCAGGGAGTTTTCCATTGCCGTCATTGATTTTGCAGCGCTTCCTGTTATTGAAATTGCGCCTTTGGAAGGATTTTACGATTACAAGAATAAATATGCGGCTGGAAGCGCCGTGGAGACCTGTCCGGCAGACCTGCCGGCAGACATTACTGACAGGATGCAGCGTTGTGCAGAAGATGTGGCAAAAGTGCTGGGGCTCGATACATATTCCAGGATGGACTTCCTTCTGGATGAGGAAAATCATTTTTACTGCCTGGAAGCAAATACCTTGCCGGGCATGACGGCGACAAGCCTGATTCCCCAGGAAGCACAGGCGGTGGGAATTAGTTTTGAGCAGCTCTGTGAGAAGATTATTCAGGTTTCTTTAGCAAAATATCAATAGCAGCAGAGGAGGGTAACATGAAAGAAATGACATTGGAACACATTGCACAGGCCTGCCAGGGAACGTATGTGGGCGACCCGGCAAAGCGGCAGACGGAGATTATGGGAGCCGTTACAGACAGCCGGGAGCTGGAGGAAGGCTACCTCTTTATCCCCATTAAAGGTGCAAAGGTGGATGGGCATGATTTCATCCCCCAGGTGATTGGCAAGGGGGCGGCAGCCGTCCTCTCGGAAAAAGAACTGCCGGATTGCGCAGTGCCCTATATCCGTGTGGCTTCCAGTGAGCAGGCGCTCAAGGATATTGCAGAGTATTACCGCAGCCGTCTTACGATTCCCATTGTGGGCATCACTGGCAGCGTAGGCAAGACCAGCACCAAGGAAATGATAGCGTCCGTGCTCTCGCAGAAGTATTCCGTATTAAAGACTAAGGGCAATTACAACAATGAGATTGGGCTTCCGCTGACGCTGCTGCGCATCCGCGAGGAACATCAGGCGGCGGTTGTGGAGATGGGGATTTCTGATTTCGGGGAAATGCACCGGCTGGCAAAAATAGCGCGCCCCGATATCTGTGTGATTACCAATATTGGCATCTGCCATCTGGAAAACCTAAAGACCAGGGACGGTATCCTGCAGGCGAAAAGTGAAATTTTCGATTATCTGAAGCCCGAGGGGCATATCGTGCTCAATGGGGAGGATGACAAGCTTTCTGCGATTGAGGAAGTGTCCGGCGTCCATCCGATATTTTACGGATTCCCGCAGGAACAGGGAGATAATGGGATTCGTAAGCAAATTTACGCAGACCAGGTGGAAAACTGCGGCCTGAAAGGCGTGAAGGCGCAGATACATACGCCCAAAGGCGCAATCCATGTACACATCCCGATTCCAGGTGAGCATAATGTGTATAATGCTATGGCAGCCGCCGGCGTGGGGCTTTGCCTGGACATGGAGCTTTCAGAGATTCAGGCGGGAATTGAACGTGCAGAGACTATCGGCGGCCGTAGCAATCTTATGGAAATTGGAGATATGATTGTCATTGATGACTGCTACAATGCGAATCCGGTGTCCATGCGGGCTTCGCTGGACGTGCTGGCCTATGGGCTTGGCAGGACCATTGCCGTCCTCGGGGACATGGGGGAGCTGGGAGAAAATGAAAAGCATCTCCACTACGGCGTGGGAGAATATGCAGCCAAGAAACAGGTAGGTGCCATATTCTGCGCCGGCACATTGTCCCGGGAAATGGCAAAGGGAGCCAAAGACGCCGGGGCAAAGCAGGTATTCCATTTTGAGACCAGGGAGGAGATGGTGGCGCATTTGCTGGGATACCTGCAAAAAGGAGATACCGTATTGGTGAAAGCTTCGCATTTCATGGAATTCCCAGAAGTGGTAAAAGAAATTAAAGCTAAATTTGGTGCTGCTTAAGCATCTCTTCAATCTTAGCCCTGGTATATGCACCGGAGAATTTGCGCTGCTCCTTATCCAGATCTTTTAAATAAATCGGCTCTCCGTATTCCACAATTACGCTGCACTTACGCATATAAGGCATATGTTTTTCCCAGATGTCCTGGCTGTTAGTGATGGCAATGGGAATAATCGGACAGCCGGATTTTTCTGCAATTTTCAGGCTGCCCTCCTTAAACGGCAGCAATCCTTGTTCCGGGTGGGGGTTCCTGGTACCCTCCGGGAAAATACAGATAGAAATGCCTTTTTTGACATATTCGATGCCGGTAAGGATGGTCTTTAAGCCAGCTTTTAAGTTGGAGCGGTCTAAAAACAGGCAGTAAAGCCGTTTCATCCACACGGACAGCAGCGGGACTTTCTCTAAAAAATCTTTGGAGATATATCCGGTAAGCCCGGGGCAGCGGGAATAGGTGATGATAATGTCAAAATAGCTCTGGTGGTTGGGGACATATAATACTGCCTGGTCCTTGGGAACCCGCTCCTCTCCGATGATGGTCACTTTGGTCCCGGCAAGAAATAAAACTACGCGGAATGCCCACTGTACAATGCGCAGGCTGCTGATATCAGCCGCATAGCTGTTGAATTTCTTAAAAATCCATTCAAATATCATGATGGGAATTGACAAAATCAGAAAACAAATTAGAAAAAGTGAAACCAGAATCAATCGTATCATGTCATTTACCTCTTTTACTGTTTGCTACCATTATACAGAGGTATTTCAGAAAATACAATCATAAATATGGGAAATTGCTTATAGAATTATGAGGAGAATGTATGAAAAGCGAAGGAGCTTGAGATGAAAGAAAGATTTTTGCCAATAAGGCAGGGGATAGTGCAGTTGTGGGCAGCAATGCTGCTGTTGGTGTTGTTTGGCGGCTGCGGGCTGGAGAAGACGGATGAGAAAAAAATTGCGGATTTGTCCTACACAATCCTGGAGGAGAAAGAGATTCCCCAGGAATTTCTTGCCGTCATAGAAGAGAAAAAAGAGCAGATTTTTAAGTTGACCTATACGGATGAGGAAAACCTGTATATCGCTGTGGGCTATGGCGTCCAGCAGACTGGCGGATACAGCATTTCCGTCAATCAGTGTTATGACACTGCCAATGCCATTTATTTTGATACCACTTTGATTGGACCGTCCAAAGGTGAGCAGGTAAATGAGGCGAAATCGTATCCTTATTTGGTAATTAAGACGGAATATTCGCAAAAAAATGTAGTTTTTGAGTAAGAAATACAATAGGCAATCAGTCCTGAATGTGCTAAGATATTATGTGGCGGACAAGTTAGAATATAAATAGTTGATAATGGGCAGGCACAGAAAACGAGATTTTGCATAAAATAAGCTAACAGATTTACAAATGGATAAAGTGTGTTATAATGGTAGGTAGGTTTTGTCAGGAACTTGACAGAATAAGCTATTTATTATTATAATAACTTCTTGTACGAAAACATAACATAGAGGTGCAGAATGGAACAGTATGTGATTAAAGGCGGCAATCCGCTCGTCGGAGAAGTGGATATCAGCGGGGCAAAGAATGCAGCGCTGGCAATTCTGGCGGCAGCGATAATGACGGATGAGACCGTAACGATAGATAACTTACCTGATGTACGGGATATCAATGCTTTACTTCAGGCCATGACTGATATTGGGGCAAAGATAGACAGGATAGATGCACACACCGTGAAGATTAACGGTTCCTATGTCAAAGATATTCCCGTGGACTATGATTCCATGAAGAAAATCAGGGCATCCTATTACCTGTTAGGCTCCCTTCTCGGTAAATATAAACGCGCGGAGGTAACT
The DNA here is from genome assembly GCA_910583835.1 of uncultured Lachnospiraceae bacterium. Taxonomy (GTDB): domain Bacteria; phylum Bacillota; class Clostridia; order Lachnospirales; family Lachnospiraceae; genus Petralouisia. The sequence goes on from CAJTYM010000035.1 coordinate 18,214, forward strand.
TTGCCAGGAGGCTGCAACATCGGAAGCCGCCCCATGGATTTGCATATCAAGGGGTTCCGTGCATTGGGAGCCCAAGTGGAAATTCGCAATGGGGCCGTGGCTGCCAGGGCAGAGCGGCTAGTGGGAGGCCATATTTACCTGGATAAGGTCTCTGTGGGGGCTACCATCAATATCATGATGGCGGCAACCCTGGCGGAAGGTAAGACTATCATTGAGAATGCGGCCAAGGAGCCCCATGTCGTGGATGTGGCGAATTTCCTCAACAGCATGGGAGCGAATATACGCGGCGCCGGGACCGATGTCATCCGTATCGTGGGCGTGGAGAAGCTTCACCGCACAGAATATTCTGTGATTCCAGATCAGATTGAGGCGGGCACCTTTATGTTTGCGGCGGCGGCAACCAAAGGCGATGTCACTGTGAAGAATGTGATTCCCAAGCATTTGGAGGCGACTACAGCCAAATTGTTAGAAGTGGGCTGTGAGGTGGAAGAGTTTGATGATGCAGTCCGGGTGGTGGCATCCAAGCCGTTACGGCATACCAAGGTGACGACTTTGCCGTATCCGGGATTCCCGACGGATATGCAGCCGCAGATGACAGTTGTCCTGGGAGTTGCCCAGGGAACTAGTACTGTGACGGAGAGCATTTTTGAGAATCGTTTTAAATATGTGGATGAACTGACCCGCATGGGCGGGGATGTCAAAGTGGAGAGCAATATTGCCATCATCACCGGCGTAAAGGGTTATACCGGAGCAAGGGTCAGCGCACCGGATTTGCGCGCGGGCGCTGCGCTTGTGATTGCAGGCCTTTCTGCGGAAGGAGTCACCATTGTCGATGATATCCATTATATCCAGAGAGGCTATGAGAATTTTGATAAGAAGCTGGAAGGGCTGGGAGCGCAGATACAGAAAGTCAATTCTGAGAAGGAGATTCAGAAGTTCCAGTTTATAGCAGTATAACAAGCGCAGATAAAGATGGCTTTATATTCATAGCAATATAGCAAGTGCAGATAAAGATGATTTATAGTATGACGCGAAAAAGAGTTCGTATGCGGGCTCTTTTTTTTGTATAAATATTTATCTTTCTGGGGATGGTAAAAAGAAAATGTACTTGTTAGATGAGAAGGAGGAAAAACTATGTTATACCCGATTCTGACGCCATCCCGCTTTGTCTGCGATTTGAGCGGCGTATGGGACTTTAAACTGGACAATGGGAAAGGTTTTGAAGAAAAATGGCAGGAGAAGCCTTTAAAAGATGCCATGACAATGCCGGTTCCGGCTTCCTATAATGATTTGAAAGAAGGAACTGATTTCAGGGACCATTACGGCTGGGTATTTTATCAGCGTAAAATTTCGCTGCCTAAGGCAGTGACGGGTGAGCGTGTCGTGCTGCGCTGCGATGCGGTAACCCACCACGCGAGAGTCTACCTGGATGGGAAACTGCTCTGTGAGCATAAAGGAGGGTTTCTGCCCTTTGAGATGGAGATTGCAGATTTGATGACAGAGGGCGAGCATCTTTTGACGATTGCTGTTGACAATGTGATTGATTACACTACGCTTCCGGTAGGTGGGAAAGGAGATATGCTGGGCGGTCTTATGGGCATGGGTGAGAGCCAGGATTCCAAACCGCAGAACCACCCTAATTTTGATTTCTTTAACTACTGCGGTATTACGCGTCCAGTAAGGATTTATACAACGCCCCAGAAATATATTCACGATATTGCCCTAGTGTCGCAGGTAAACGGCCAGGGTGCAGACATTTCCTACCAAATTGAGACGGAAGGCGGCGAGGAGGAAGCAGGCTGCTGTGAGTGTAAGGTGGAGGTATTTGATGAGGAAGGGAATAAAGTAGCGGAGTCTGGAAAGAAGACAGGGATGCTTCATATTGAGCATGTACATCTCTGGCAGCCTTTGCAGGCATACCTGTATCAGGTGAAAGTGACATTTGGGCAGGATGAGTATACGCTGCCCTACGGCGTGCGTACGGTCCGTGTGGATGGAGAGAGATTCCTTATCAATGAGAAGCCTTTTTATTTCAAGGGATATGGAAAACATGAGGATACCTTTCCCAATGGCAGGGGCATTCATCTGCCGATGAACACCAAGGATATCTCCCTCCTCAAATGGCAGGGTGCAAACAGTTTCCGCACGAGCCATTATCCCTACAGTGAGGAGATGATGCGTCTTTGCGACCGCGAAGGGATTGTAGTCATTGATGAGACGACCGCCGTGGGCGTAAACCTGCAGTTTGGCGGGGGAGCAAATTTTGGCGGCCAGAAGATTGGGACCTTTGACCCGGAACACGGCGTGAAGACCCTGGACCATCACAAGGAGGTTGTTCGGGATTTGATTTCGCGTGATAAGAATTATGCCTGCGTGGTTATGTGGAGCATTGCCAATGAGCCGGATTCTGCGGCAGAGGGGGCATATGAATACTTTAAGCCCCTGTATGACCTGGCAAGGGAAGCAGACCCGCAGAAACGCCCCTGTACACTGGTGAGCGTACAGATGGCGGAACCGGAAAAAGATTGTTCCGCGAAACTCAGTGACGTCATCTGCCTGAACCGCTACTATGGGTGGTATTTTGGGGGACCGGATCTCAAGGGACCGGAAGCGGCACTGCGTAAGGAACTGGATTTCTGGAAAAAGGTCGGCAAACCGGTAATATTTACGGAGTATGGGGCGGATACCGTGATGGGATTTCACGATACGACCCCGGTCATGTATACTGAGGAATATCAGGTAGAGTATTACAAGATGAATAATGGCGTATTTGACGACTGCCATATCGTAGTCGGGGAACAGGCATGGAATTTTGCGGATTTTGCCACCAGCCAGAGCCTGCTGCGTGTCCAGGGCAATAAGAAAGGTATTTTTACCAGGGACCGTAAACCGAAACTCGTAGCGCATTATTTCAGGGACCGTTGGCAGAAAATACCGGATTTTGACTATAAAAAGTAAAAGGCAATAATTATGCGCACTCGCACAAGAGGAAGATGTCGCAACATGCCGTCCTAAGGAATCCCCCAGGCAAGCCTGGTACCCCTTAGGACAAATGCGCACTCGCACAAGAGGTAAATATTGCTTCGCAATTGTGCTTGGCGTTGATTTAATCAATGCGTCCTTAGATTATTTTGATGATTTCCAAGTCCGGGTTATCCATCATATCAATCACGGAGCCGTCATCCATCTGAATCATCGGCCTGGTCAGATTGTTGGAATTAATCATAACAATGTTGGCGCTCCGGCCGTTGTTGAGGAGAATCCGGTTGTGCTGGTAAGTGGTGGCAATCCGGTTGAGGAATGTCAATATGTATTTGGGGTGGTATTTCTGCAGTCCATCCTTCTCAAACATGCTGATTGCCTGAAATGGGCACAGCGGCGGGCGGTAAGAACGCGCAGCAGTAGTAGCATCGTAAACGTCTGCGATAGCAACGATGGCCGCAAAATCGTCAAGCGTATCGCCCCCAATCTTCTGGGGATAGCCGGAGCCGTCACAGCGTTCATGGTGCTGCAGGGCAGCTTTCTTAATCCGCTCATCAATGGGCTGTTGTTTCAGGAGTTTGTAGCTGAACAGTGGATGCTGCTGTATCAGCGCAAATTCTTCGTCTGTATATTTGTCGGGTTTATTCAAAATCTCATCAGGGATAGAAATCTTACCGATATCATGGAATAATCCGCATAATGTTAAAATGTCACGTTCACTGTCATCCAGTTTCAGCCATTTGCCCATCATGCGGGAAATCAGGGCAACGTTCAGGCAATGCGCGTAGACACTGTCTTCATCCTGGCGCATATTGTGCAGTTTATCAAACAATGCCACTGTCGTGCGGCAGGAAGCAATCAATTCAGTAAAGTCATTTAAAATCTGGCGGAAATCAACAGGCGCCGATGGATTCTTAATGACAGCATCAAAAATTTCTTTGATAGAGTTTACTTCCTTGTTATATGTAATCTGGAATTCTAAGAATTCCGGCTGTGATTTTACTTTCTGTGAGTAGAAAACATTAGAGGTCAGGCCGGAAACAGCAGAATTTGATTCTTTTCCTTGCACATCAGTCTCTTCGGGATTATCTTTTGCCTGCTGGATGGGGCTTTCTTGGGGTTTATTTTCTTGTTCCGGTACAGAAGCCTCCTCAGGTGTATGTTCGGTTTTCGCGTCATTGCTTCCATCAGAAAGCGATTCCGTAGCCGTATTTCCGTTATCCTTGATGGGGGCGTTGTATATGCTATAAAAAGATAAACGAGAAATCAATTCAGCAGTGAGTACAGTGTCCTCTTCCATAACTAACTGTCCGCGGCTGGTATATATTGCATCTGCAATTACCATTCCTGGCTCTAGGTCTTTAATAGGTAAATTTTTCATGTTAGTTCTCCCTGTGCTGATAAAAATTTAAGTAACTTATATTTTATGCAAAGATATAATCCAAGCAATAAAATATAAGTTACTAAAAATGATGATGAAAAGAAAAAAAGTACTGTCATATATTAGTATAAAAATAATGTAGAGATTTGTCAATAAAGAAATTATATAAAAACAACCAAATTTTTCAATCTGCTGTCTTAAATCGGTAAATCAGTAAAGTAAGGTTGTTGACTTTTGCCGGAAGAAGTGGTATATTGGTTTAAAATTAAACTATGAGGTGGAAGCCATGGACTGGATGTTGGAAGGTCTTTTGCAGGGCACGCAATTCCAGAAACTGTATAACCGGAGAATTGAGGATTTGCGCAGGGAATACAATCTCAGAAAAGTTGATATTGATATACTATATTTTCTCTATAAGTCGGGAGAGCATAATACGTCAAAGGACATTGGCGACCTCAATTTGTTTAATAAAGGGCATATTTCCCAGTCAATTGGCAGAATGGAAGAACAGCAGCTTATTTATGCAGTCCGCGACCAGGCTGACAGAAGATGTATGCATATTATGCTCACAGATAAGGCGATGAAGGTCGTGGAAGAGATTACAGTACTTCGCAAACAGATGTATAATATTATTCTGAAAGGGGTCACGCAGGAGGAGCGGGATATTCTGCTCACTGTGTCCAGGAAAGTGAATGATAATATCAGGGAAGCGCTCGAACATAAAGTTTGAGCCATAATGGACAGGAGGTAATATATGAGAAATGAAGACGAATTGATGAATTATGCCATAGAGCAGGAGGCAATTTGCAGGAAGAATGACAATATTTCGGATAAATTATTCGAAGAATATGGTGTAAACCGCGGGCTGCGCGATATGAATGGAAAGGGCGTCCTGACGGGACTGACGAATATTTCCAAGATTGTATCTTTCGAGAAGGTGGATGGGGTGCAGACGCCCTGTGACGGACAGCTTTGGTATCGCGGGTACAATGTGCAGAATCTGGTGAGCCGTATCGGCGATAATGGCTATGGATTTGAGAAGATTGCCTATCTTCTGCTGTTCGGTGAGATGCCCAACACAGAGGAATTGAAGAAGTTCTGCAAGATTATGGCGCAGAGCCGGACGCTCCCGACTAATTTTACCAGGGATGTCATTATGAAAGCGCCCACAAAGGACATTATGAATTCTATGACGAGGAGCATACTCACGCTGGGTTCCTATGACAACCAGCTGAATTCGCCGGAAATTGTCACGAACAGCCTTCGCCAATGCATGGAGTTAATCAGCATATTCCCAATGCTTGCGGTATACGGTTATCATGCTTATAACCATTATGAGAATGATGACAGCATGTATATACACAGGCCGGAGCCGGGACTTTCAACGGCAGAAAACCTTTTGATGATGCTGCGTCCTAACAAGCATTACAGCCGGCTGGAGGCAAAGGTACTTGACGTAGCGTTGATTCTGCATATGGAGCATGGCGGCGGAAACAATTCTACCTTCACGACCAGGGTGGTTACGTCCTCCGGTTCAGATACTTATTCTACAATTGCAGCAGCCATGTCCTCCCTCAAAGGACCGAAACATGGCGGGGCAAATGTCAAGGTCATGGAGATGATGGCGAATATCCGCGAACATATCAAAGATGTACATGACGAGGAAGAGATTGAAGCATACCTTGCCAAAATCCTGGCAGGCGAGGCATTTGACCATAAAGGACTGATTTATGGCATGGGCCATGCAGTATATTCCCTCTCTGACCCCAGGGAGCGCGTCTTTAAGAGTTATGTGGAGCGGCTTGCTGTTGCTAAAGACCGTGAGGATGACATGTTATTATATAATACGATAGAGAAACTTGCTCCCAAGCTGATTGCCGGGGAACGCAAAATTTTCAAGGGCGTCAGCCCGAACGTGGATTTCTACAGCGGATTCGTGTATGAGATGATGGGTATCCCCATGGAATTGTATACCGCAATTTTTGCGATTGCGCGTATTGTGGGCTGGAGTGCACACCGCATGGAGGAATTGATTGGAACGAGCAAGATTATCCGTCCGGCTTATATGAGTGTCATGGAAGAGAAAGAATAATCTTGACAAAGCAAGAAAGATATGTTATTATGCCATAGTGATGTCGATGCGTGGCTCAGCTTGGTAGAGCGCTGCGTTCGGGACGCAGAGGTCGCAGGTTCAAATCCTGTCGCATCGAGTATATGGCGAAAGTGCTGGAAGCCTTTAAATTCAAGGGTTCCAGCACTTTTTTGCTTTATATGAAATTTCGATTTTTGGAAAGATAAAAAAGAACAGAAGTTTACCGAACATATGTTAGATAGACTTCTGTATGGGGATGACGACAAGACGACACAGCTTAGAAGATATAAAAACCTTCCACTCCAGCCTCGTCATCAAACAAGTCATCCTCATTTAAGAAATAATCCATATCGAGAAGGTCATCCTCGCTCATGCGGCGAATGTCCCCGGATGTCATGCCCTCGGGTGGATTGTCCATATATTTTTTGCGTAGCTTCTCTGTGTCTGGGTTCATAAATGCAGCCGCCTTTGAAAGGAGTATACCACGGGAATGGGATTTAAGGAAGTCATGCTGACGACCTTCTCCCACGAGAACGGGACATGGCTTTCTCGTACAGTTCTTCAAGGGAAATACGCCTGTGGTTAAAATAGAATTCTAAAAACAGCATGGTTGTGCCGCATTCACATTTCAGCGGGTCATAACCGAAAGAGGAGGGGATGGCGCTGCGCCACTGGTTAAAGCTTCTGAGAATGTGGCGTTTTTCATGGGAAACGGCGCTGCGGAGTTTTTTATCAATCTCCCGGTGTCGGGCATAAATGCCGCCGTAGCGGATCATTTTGAAATGTTTTTCCGGGATATGCTGGATGAGGCGTTCCATGAAATCCATAACAGGAAGAGTTTCTTCCACATAGGCGTCATCTTCGTGGCGGTTGTATATGGAAGGTGACAAAGTCGCCGTCATAGCTGTCAATCCGGGACGTGGCGATAACAGGCCGTCCCAGATAGCGCCCGATGTATTTTATGGCAGTTTTGGGGCCGCATTTATTTGGCTCTGCATAGACATAGAAGCCGTCTTTGTGTTCCCGGTAACAGCGTGACTTAGTCTTTTTGAAAGAAGGACCGATTTTGGGTTCCATTTCAAATCCCTGCCAAAGGTGTGGAGAACCATGATGAAACCGGGAGTGAAGTTCAAGGTCTTATTCTGCTTAAAAAACATACGGGAAACAACACTGTTTACGGCATGGAAGAGGCAGTCGAGAATGGAACGGTCATTGAGAAAAAACTCCCGGGGCTGCCCATCAATGGTGAAGACGCAGTGGCGGTGGGTGGCTTTTACGAGCTTAAAGGACATGGAGGCAGTGCGCCGCATGGCGTACAGGTTGCCGCAGGTAGGACAGAAACGGCTGTGGCAGCGGAAAGGGACAAATTTTAACTTTCCGCAATGAGGGCAGCCATACATTGCCCCGCCAAAGGCAGAATCGCCGCAGTTGATCATTTTATCCACGTTTTCGATGACAGAGTCATGGGGATGAAGAATATAAACCATTTCTTCATAATGGTCTCTAAAAATATCTTGTAGTATGCTCATGAGATTATTATGCAGGAAAACGACACAAAAAGAAACCCCTAATTCCCCCATGAATGGGGGGAGGCCGCTGAAAAACATTCTATTTTTTATTGATTTTATAGAGGAAAATCTTCTTATAAGCTCCCGTAAATGTTTATAACATCTTGCGGGAATGGCTTAAAATCAAGGTTTTCCGCTTATCCCTTTATATCATGCCATATCCCCATATAAGTTGGTTTTGTAAGACCGGGCACCATTTTAGCACCACAAATTATAGGAGGACGACATGAAAAACGAACTTTTAGACAGGGGTATTAAACTTGCGTCCGGCGAAATCAGCAAGGATAAGATAAACCTTGTAGCCGGGGCAGTCACGCAGCCATTCGCGGAAATGGTATGGGTGACGACAGGCGGGGACATGGAAACCATAAACCGCCTTACGGACATTCTTGTTACCATGAACACCCCCGCCGACAGGGGGAAGCTGTTCAAAATCATAATATTCGCAAGGTAGCGCGGCGAGATAAACATTTCGTCGCTCACCTTTTTGCGGCTCTCTTTGCGCCCGACGCGCGCCGCCTTGACTGCTTCCCCAAAAGCCTTGAAGTCGTATTGTGGTACTGGTCTTTTTGACATAATTATTCACCCTGTTACATTTTACTGTTCACTTTTCTTTTTGGGTATGCCTACACAGTTCCATCAGTTGGCTAAAATAATTCCTAGTGACGCTATACCGTTTTTCGGAAAGGCGAAAATTGGGTGAAAGTTTCTGCAAAATTCTTGACAATATTTAGATAGCAGTATAGAATTGAGCATATGCTTAATTTTGCAGGAGGAAATTTATGGATAAAGGTGACGAAAGAAAGAAACAACTCTTACAAGTTGCACTAGATGTATTTATAGAAAAAGGCTACTACGGTACAAGTACCCGCGAAATTGCAAGAAGGGCTGGTGTCAGTTCTGGTTTATTATTTCACTATTTCAGCAATAAAGACAGTATTTATCTTGAGCTTGTAAAAATTGGTGTTGAAGAAATGAAAATAGATACAGAAATAGCAATGGGAGCACCTTACGAATACCTTTTTCAAACCATAAAAAAAGTATTTGAGCAGATAGAAAGCAATCCCTCATTTGGAAAGATGTTTGTGTTTATGGATAATGTGCAGCACACAGTAGTCAATGAAAAGGACATAACATCACTTTTAGAATCAGCAGATATTTGTAAGCAATGGATTCCTATCATTTTAGAGGGGCAACAACGTGGCGAGTTTCGTGAGGGAAATCCCCATTCACTATGTGTTGCTGTTTTTGGTGCCATACAGGGAATTGCACAGGAAAAAGTCAGAATCCCTAGTACACCATTGCCAAAGACAGATTGGCTTATGGATGTGATAGTTAATCGTACTAAATAGCAAAATACATTTATTTTTAGGGGTTAGAAAACTGAAAGTATTATGGAAAGGTAAAGAAAAACAGATACTATGAAAGCAAAAAGTTATGATGACTTATTCGATAAATATATTCGGACAAAAAAAATTTGTGAAAGTGTTATGCTAATTAAAAAAGGAACAGGAGAAACTATATTTTCAAAGGCTTACGGCGGAAAAAATATAGATAGTCCAATAGTAGCTGCAAGCATAACAAAAATGTTTACTGCTGCATGTATTTTTACGCTCATTCAACAAGGTTATATAACACTAAATGATAGTCTGTTAGATTTCTACGAACCTGCTTATCTAAAGGGATTGCATGTTTATAAAGGTAAAGATTATTCTTGTGAATTGAAAATATCCGATTTACTCTATCAAACAAGTGGATTGGCAGATATATATGAGGAGGGGAAAAATAGTATAAAAAAGCAAGCTATAATATCCGACGCATTTATTAGCTTTGAAAAAAATATTGCTTTAACAAAAGAGAAAGAAGCACATTTCCCGCCTAATTACAAAGCTAATGCCCATTATGCGGATATTAACTATAATATACTGGGTGATATTATTGAAAAAATCACAAAACAGCCGCTAGAAAAGGTGTTTGATAAATACATATTTTCAAAAATAAATATGACTGAAACTTATTTGCCTGTTTCGGAAAAAGAGTACATACCTATGGTTTACTATGGGGATAAGCAGCTATATAGACCGCAATTCATAATGTGCAGCAAAGCAAGTGGCGGTTGTATTACAACTACAAAAGACCTAATGATATTTATACAGGCTTTTTTCCGTAGTGAACTATTTGACAAAAAAATGCTTGATTCAAAACCGTATAGAAAATTACAACTATCTATGTTTCCTCTTTATTATGGAAGCGGCTATATGAGAATAAAAATGGGTGGATTTTCTACTTCCTTTTTGGGACAAGGTGATTTGATAGGTCATAGCGGTTCAACAGGTTCATTTGCATTTTACTATCCAAATAAAGAGTTATTCTTTGTTGGAGATTTTAATCAAATGAAATATCCTTCATTGCCTATAAGGTTTGTAATGCAGCTTGCTATGTTTGCACCGTAAGAAATAATGAGGTGGTAAAAAATGAATATAACAGAATAGGTACGCTGCCCTGTTTGCGGAAATAAGACAAGGTTACAGATACGGGCAGGCACAGAACTTAAAAACTTTCCTCTCTACTGTCCGAAGTGCAGACAGGAAAGTTTGATTGACGCAAAGGATTTACAGGCAACAGTGATTAAAGAGATTGAAACGAAAACGCAGAGTTGATTAACGGAGAGACAAACCGTTAAGGAAAGAATCGAAGGTGGTGCAAACGAAAAAGCAGCTTTGACCTTTCGATAACTGCCCTTTCGTTTGTATCAGTTTCGATTTTTCCTGGTTGAACAAAGGCGCGTCCGGGTAGCCGCTGTATATGGGCTTTCAATTTTGACGCTCTTTGCAAAACAGTATGTTGGATACCTGTGCATATGGAGAGAGATTTTTTTAAAATCATTTCCAGCGCACCACGAATAAGCCTCCGCAGGAAGCTAATAAGTGTGGCTCAGGTCTTATGTAATGCCTGCCAGATGGCGGAGGAATGATGTTACCTCCGCAGGATGAGCATTTGCAGACATCCTTGTTATAGGGCAGCTTGGTAATAGCGGGCGTATCAAGATCCTTAAGCCTGGAAATGTATTTCTTACAGCCAAGCAGGTTGCGGCATAGTGTAATCTTCCTGTTTTTATTCCGGGAAGAAAGCAGACCGTAATGCCGGATCCGCACAAAACGCCTGGGAGGAACATGCATCAGAAATCTCCTGATGAATTCCTCCCCGGAAAGTGTGAGTTCCTTCCACTGCCCATGGTTTTTGTAATCCTTCACAGTAAACGTAACCGTGGAATCCGTCATACCCTTTATGCGGTAGTTGCTTATGGCAATCCTGTGGGTATATTTGCCAAGATATTTGATAACAGACTCCGCACCACGAAATGGCTTCTTGCAATAAGGAATCCATTCTTTGGCATAGCAGGTGTCCAAAAGCTGTTTGAAAGCATAATGATTTTTGTAAGGTTCCGCTGTTCCATATATGGCGAAAGCGCTGGAAGCCTTTAGTTAGCGCAGCAAGCGTTATTAGAAACTGTATAAAATATCAAAAACTAAAGATTCTCCAACCTCCTTGTGCAAAATCATATAGTTTTGGGGGATGAAAACCACTAAAAATTATGAAATAATAATAATATTGGAAAATAATATATTATGTTTTTAGGTTGCTCCAGGGCATAAGCATGCGCTGGAGCTTTCTGAAAGAAGGAGGTTTTTAATGGAGAGAATAGGCAAGAACAGGCGAAAAAGGTTTTTCGCCATGGCATTGGCGGCGGTTCTGGCGTTTACTGCTGTGCCCGCGGATGTGCGGGCGGACGCAGCCGCAGATGCTTCGGATACGCCGATGGTAGTATCTGCAGGAGATGGGCAGGAGCAATGGACTCCCATCGGCCAGTACGTGCAGGACACGAATTACGATGTGCCCACGGACTACATGCAGGAAAAGGCGGGCGTTGATTACGGTACCGTGCAGGATATCCAGTATCAGTCAACGGCAACCAATTCCACCCGCAAGGCGAAGGTAATCCTGCCGGCTGGCTACAGCACGGCAAAGAAATATCCCGTGCTCTATCTCCTGCATGGAATTTTTCAAGATGAGACAACGCTGCTTAATGACGGCGTACAGAACGTGATTGGCAATGCCATTGCGTCCGGCGACAGCGAGGAGATGATTGTAGTGCTGCCCAATGCCTGTGCCAATGCGACGGGCAGCGGCGATGGGTTTAACCTGGAACATTATGCGGCATATGACAACTTTATCAATGATTTTGAGGACTGCCTGATGCCCTACATCAATGAGCATTACTCCACAGCCACTGGCAGGGAGAATACGGCTATCTCCGGTTTCTCCATGGGCGGCAGGGTAACGCTGCACATTGGTTTTACGCTTCAGGACAAGGTGCGCTATATTGGCGCGTTAAATCCGGCGTTTGGTATTTTGGAGTATGAAAATAATGGTGTGCATGAGAACGGTTTGTTTACGGAAGAGTCATTTACCTTGCAGCCGCAGTATATGGATGATATGCTGGTATTGATTGCGGCTGGCACAAATGACAGTATTGTCAGGGATGAGCCTGAGCGTTACCATAATGCACTGGCGGCAAACGAGGTTCCCCATATCTACTATGCCACGAAAGGTATCAATGCCAGCGGGCAAGAGGGCAGCGGCGATCACAATGGGGACGTCTATAAGCATGGACTTTACAATTTCATGCGCAGGATTTTCCACAAGCAGTGGGTGCCGGCAGCGGAAAAACCCCTCATCCATTTCAGCTTTGACGATGGGCAGGATGGATTGAAGAGCGAGGGCGTGAAAGTGACGGTCAATGGGACGCCGGATTTCACGCAGGACGGCGTGGACGGCAAGGCGATGTTCCTGAATGAAGATGAAAAGGAATATCTGGCGCTTACGAAGGAGGACGGTTCCGGTCTGCTGACTGGCCGCGATGCGTTGACCATTTCTTATTGGAGCAAGACGGAGAGCAAGACCAACTGGGCGACATACATTGCACCAAGTGCTGCCGCGCCACAGTATGGCAAAGAAAAGTATTTAGGAATTCTGGATAATGATGCCCAAGTTACGGTGGAGCGTTACCTGAATACCGAAGGCCGTCCAACGAATGTTTCTGGAAAAGGCAGAAGCGGTCAGTGGAAACACGTTGCCGTTGCCATCACAGAGACGGAGACGCGCCTGTACATAGACGGTAAAAAGGCAGGAACGCAGGCGAGCACATATAAACTCTCAGACATTGCGGGCGAGAATGGCATTTTCTATATCGGCAAGGCCTGTTGGGGCGCTGGCGAATATTTTGATGGGTTGATGGACGATTATTCCGTCTATGGGTATGCAATGACCGATGGCCAGGTGAACAACCTGTACAATGGCAAAGATTTGGATGATGACTCATACATAGCTTCTGAGGCAATGCAGCGGTGCTATGACAGCCTGTCTCTGGGCAGCGTAATCCCGGACGGTGCGGTGATGAAGGAGGGGAAACTGAATCTTCCCACGCGGCTTGGCAGTGCAGCCATTACCTGGTCGTCCGACAAAGAAAATGTGATTGGCAAAGACGGAACCGTGCATTTGCCTGCAAGCGCTGCGGAAGTCACCCTGACGGCTAAGATTTTCCTGAATGGCGAGACAACGAGCAAGAAATTTGTAGTTTCTGTTCTTCCGGCCTCTAGCCAGAAAGCACAGTTTGAGAAGGATTTTATGATTCCTTATGTGGTTACAGGCGAGACAACGCTGCCCGTATCTTATGGACAGGGAACCATTGCCTGGTCCGGCACAGCAGTATCTTCCGACGGTAAGATTACTGCCACCAATCAGGAACAGAGCGTGGAATTGACTGCGAATTGGCAGGCGGGCGCTATCACTGCAGCCAAAACATTTTCCGTAAAAATCCTTGCCGCAGATGCAGTGGCGTTGGAGTCATATACCCGCGAACCACTTGCAGCGAACGTCTATGGCGGAAAGCTTGCCTACAGTCTGCATTTGGCATACCAGAAAGAGGATGGCTCCTATGAAGGGCTGTACTCCAACAATGGTATTCTCTATGCGAAAGCCGATATTTCTGCACAGGGGACATTGACAGCAAAAAATTTAAAAAATCCATACGTGTTTGCCATGGCGGATGGCGGTTACGGCGTTATCTGTGTGCGCACGGATTCTTCCGATGAAAAGATGGCAAATGCCCAGGACAGCCTGAGCAGGGGCAAAGCCCTTCTGTTCACTACCGAAGATTTCATCCATTACGATGAAGTTGGTTTGGTTGACTTGAAGAAAAATGTCTTTGTGTCAGATATTATCTGCGATTATGACGGAAGTGCGCAGAAATATATACTTCGCTGGAGCGACACAGAGGGAAATTATTACAGGAGCGTTACGGCGGATATCCGCAGCCTGTCAGCGGATACAGAGAAAGGCGGTATTTTCGGCTATGACTCGCAGGATACGTCCATCGAGGGCGCGTGTGAGCGCAACCGCTTCTATGTACCGGGAAGCGTAGGAAAGAATCTCCTGCGCAAATTCAGTACGATATACAATACCGCAGTTCAGGTTCCGGCGAGTGTATCTGTCCTGAAAAAGGAAGAGGTGGAGAACGTGCAGGCACAGCTGTCCTACAGCGATGGCTCCCAAGCATCGAAGAAAGTAGACTGGAATCTCGATGGCGTGGACTTTAACAAGCCAGGCACTTACAATGTAAGCGGTACGGTGCAGAGGGCGCCGTCCATGATGTCCTCCAATGAGACATCTCTCGGCGTGAACCGTGCGGATCCCTGTGTTTATTATAATCCTGATGACGGTTATTACTACTTTATTGCTACCAATGATGGCAATGGCAACAGTACGTTTTCCATAAAGAAAGCGCAGACGTTGGAAGGGCTGAAAAATGCCCAGGAGACGGAAATTTTGAACCTTGATATGTATGACGATATCAATACTATGGTTTGGGCGCCGGAAATCCATAAAATTGACGGAGAACTTTACATTTTCTTTAGTTCCGATCCTGGAGATACTAAGGATTGGCAAGTGCAGTCCTATGTGATGAAATATAAAGGTGGGAATCTGGAAGATAAAGACAGTTGGGAGCGCCCCAAACGTTTCCTCAATAAAAAAGGTACGCCGTTAAACCAGGGAATGGCAGATTTCGGCGGAATTACTTTGGATATGACAACATTTAAGCTCAAAGATACCCGCTATGTAGCGTGGGCGCAGAGAGATTATGGACGCCGTACCGGTTCTGTCCTCTGTATTGGTACGATTGATGAGGCAGAACCGTGGAAGCTGACAAGCGACCCGGTTATCATTTGCCGCCCTGATTATGGCTGGGACAACAATGACAATACGCCCGTAGATGAGGGGCCTTACGCGATTATCCGCGATGATAAGGTATTTATCACCTTCTCAGGTTCTTCCATTGGCGCGACATATTGCGTAGGGCTTTTGAGCGCAGATATCGACAGCAATTTCCTGGATGCCCAGAGCTGGACAAAGAACAATTGCCCCATCCTCTATGCGCGCGCTGTGGCAGGCGAGGCGGGGCCCGGGCATAATTCCTACACCACGGATGCGGCGGGCAATCTGGTATTTGTGTACCATGCAAGGCCGGTGGACGCAAATGGAAATGTTGGCTCCAGAAATACGGGGCTGCGCACCGTGCATTTTGACGCAGATGGTGAGCCTGTGCTGTATATGTCAGGAGAATTGGAACTGGCCAAAGCCAATGAACAGGTACAGATGAAGGTCGTAGTAAAAGACCCCAATGCCCAAAAGCCTGGAAACGGCGATTCGGGTACTGGAAAATCAGATCCAGCAAAACCGACCATAAATGAAACATTTAGCGGGGAGAATGGACAGACATTTAAGATTACTTCCACCAGCGGAGGGGACAACTGCGTGACCCTGACCGGAACAAACAGTAAGGCTGCCGATTACACCATACCGGATACCGTGACCTACAAAAATCAGACGTTCAAGGTGACGGCGATAGCGGACAATGCGTTTGCTGAAATGGCAGACCTCAAGAGCGTATCGATTGGCAAGCACGTTACCAGTATTGGGGCAAGAGCGTTCTATAATTGTAAAAATCTGGCGAAGGTAACGTTCAAGGGAACGGCAGTGCAGACAATTGGCAAGGCTGCCTTTAAGGGCATCAAGAAGAATGCTTCCTTCATCATGAAGAAGACTTTCACTCTCAAGAATGTGAAGTACAAGATTACGAAGTCTACGGCAGCAGCCATGCAGGCGGCAGTGACAGGAACATCTAAGAAGAACATCGCAGCTTTGAATGTACCGGCAACGGTGAAGTATAATGGAATGACATTCAAGGTGACATCTGTCGGCAAGAATGCTTTTAAGAACAAGAAGAAATTAAAGAGCGTCACCATTGGCAAAAATGTCAAGAGCATTGGGGCAGGTGCGTTTTCAGGAGATGCCAGACTTGCGAAAGTTAAATTCAGCGGCACAGCGATAAAGAGCATCGGCAAGAATGCCTTTAAGGGAATTAAGAAAAATGCTGTGTTCAGCGTGAAGAAATCGAAGAAAGCATATTATAAGAAGCTTTTGAAGAAAGCCAAGACCCGAAATTATAAAATGAAATAGCAATCGGGGCGGCTGTACTTGTGGAATCAACATCCATGGGGCAGCCGCCCAGATATGTTGGATTTTCCGGTACAATCATCCGCAGTAATGATTCTGCGTAAAATTTTTTTGGGTTTTTTAGCGTAAAATTTTGAAAAAAGTGTTGACAAATCAATCATATGCGTGTAGAATAACATCGTTGTGAAAATACAGCGCAAGCCCAGTTAGCTCAGTTGGTAGAGCAGAGGACTGAAAATCCTCGTGTCTCTGGTTCGATTCCGGAACTGGGCACTGACACAAGAGTGTTATTTTTGCGGGTGTAGTTCAATGGTAGAACACTAGCCTTCCAAGCTAGATACGTGGGTTCGATTCCCATCACCCGCTTGTGCGATAGTGGCGTAGTTGGTAACGCGCGACCTTGCCAAGGTCGAGACCGCGGGTTCGAGCCCCGTCTATCGCTTTTTTCTTTACCAACGGAGATTTTACGTCTCCGTTGTTTTTTTCTTATAGGAAAGAGTGTGTTGCACTAACATATAAATGTACAGATTTTCCTATAAGATAAAAGCTCTCCGGGCAGACTGCACGCTCACACAAAATGGAAATACGCGAAATGTGTATATGAACGTCACAGATATGCACTATAACCATGACGAATGGTGTCTTTTTCTTTGGCGTTGAAACACCTATACTTTCTTTAGGCTTGCAAAGTTTCAGGCAAGTGCGTACAAAAGAGAAGAGGTGTATATATGAGTATGAGTGATTTTGGAGTCAGAGTAAGGAAAATTAGGAAGGAACGCAACATGACGATTGTGGAGTTGGCAGAGTTGTGTGGTACTTCCGAGAATGTAATCAGGAATTATGAAAAATCAAGAAGATTGCCGCAGGTTGACATGTTAGCCAGAATCTGCAATGCGCTGCAGGTGTCTCCCGAATATCTGCTGCAGGATGAGTTAGTTTACCATTCACAGCACGCGGGGGAAGAACTTCTTCAGAAAATAAGCAGGCTTTCGCCGAAGAACGTATGTGTCCTGACAGATATGGCAGACACTTTGGGAAAGTATGATGAATATTAATTTAAGATAATGAAATAACGATAGCCAAACATCCTGGCCGACCTCGGAGAGCGGCAGGATGTTTTTTTCTCTTATAGAAAAGAACTTATCACGCTAAAGCGTGAAATATCTGCGTTGTTTTGGGGGAAAAAGTTATTTTATTTTTGCGAAAAATATGTTAAAATATACTCTGTAACATGTCGTATGGCATAGATTAGCGCCGGAAGGCATATAGGATTAACGAGCATAGGTAAGACCGAAAGGAGACAGCTAGTGAAAATTCTCAAAATGCACTTGACAGAAGCTGCAGTAGTAATTCTGTTTTTTGTGCTGATGTTTCTTCTGTACCCCAAGGATGGGGAAGAAGTGATTGAGGATATGTCATATAATCAGGATTGGGTCTTTGTGGCCGGTGGGGAGGTTCGGAAATATGATATACTTCCGGAGGTGGTCAGCCTGCCGGAGGGTGAGGAAGAAATTATATTAAGGAAAGAATTGCCGGAGAATGTGAATTCGGCAGATTCTATTGGATATTATACATCGCACCAATTGTCTGAAGTATATGTGGATGGCAAGAAGGTTTATGAGCGGAAAGTTCCCAGAGGCGTCCGAAGTAAGACCCCAGGGAATTGCTGGAATTTTGTTCAGCTTTGGAAAGGCTATGCGGGAAAGAGCCTGGAGATACATATCAGAAACTGTTATCCTTCTTCCAGCATGAAGATGCCCACGGTCTATTATGGTTCTCAGTCGGCAATTGTGCTTAGCCAGATTAAGAGCAGGTTTGTGTCATTGGTAATCAGTTTTATCATGTTTACCATGGGGATGGTGCTGGTAGCTTTATGGTTTGCCGTTGGCAAGAAAATGTATTTTCACAGGGGAGTTCCCTGGCTGGGGCTGTTTTCTATGTATTTTGCAGTGTGGTCTGCATTTGAGAGCAAGGTTCCGGTGCTCATGTTTGGTAAGCCCCTTCTGTTCAGCATGGCAACTTTCATGAGTTTGAAATTAATGCTGCTTCCGTTTATTTGTTTTATCCGTACCATATATAATAAGAAGGGAAACAAACTTCTGGATATTTTTGCAGTAGCCTGCGTGATAGAACTTGCGGTATGTATTTTTGCGCAGTTTATGGGGTGGGCAGATTTTCGGCAGACACTTTGGATTACCCATGTATTGGGGCTGGGGGCAGTTGCCGCTGTGTTGGTGATGGGCATTGGTATGCTGCTGAAGGAGAGACCGACATCCGGTAAGCGTGACGGAAAGTTCTGGATGAACGTATCCTGTGTCTGTGTGATAAGTGTTTGTGCGGTCTTGGATGCGGTAAATTACTATTTTGGTTTTTATGGCGATGTGGCGTTTTTTTCCAGGATTGGCTGCCTGATTTATATTATCATACTGAGCAAGCAGTTTTTGGATGAATCCATAAAACTGATTCAGGCGGGAAGGCATGCAGAAGAAATTTTAGAGGAAGCAGGACTTGATGGTTTGACCTGTTTAAAGAACCGCAGGAGCTTTGAGTCTGATTTATATGAGATTCCCCAGGTAAAATACCCACAGATTGGCGTGGTGATGTTTGATTTAAACAATCTTAAGATGATGAACGACCGTTATGGGCATGGCGTCGGAGACTGCTATATCATTAACGGAAGTGAGATTATCCGCGATGTGTTTGGTGATATGGGAGAGATTTACCGGATTGGCGGAGATGAATTCTGCCTGATTTCCGATTCCGTTACGGAAGAGGTTTATGAGAAAAACAGGAAAAGGATGTCTGACTGGATGGCAAGCCTAAAGGGCGCGTATGTCAAAGATGCCATGCAGATTGCATCCGGTTTTGCAAAATATAACCGCAGTAAGGATTTGAATCTGCAGGATACCATCCGGCGCGCTGATGAGCGGATGTATCGGTGCAAGCGGAAACAGAAAGCAATTAAGGATTAACAGTGAAAGAACATAAATAGGAGGTGGCTCAATATGCGTTATATGCCGATGGCGAGAGTAGAAGAAGGAATGGTCTTGGGGCAGGACATTTACAATGGAGAAGGGCGGCTGATTCTGGGCAAACGTCTGGTGTTGAATAATGATTCCCTGCAGCAGCTTCTTAAGCTTGGGTTCCCGGGCATTTACATTGATGATGAATTTACAGAGGATTTGAGGATAGATCAGGTAATCCGCCCAGAGCTGAAAAGCGAGGCATTGAAGATGGTGCATGATCTGTTTTTGGACAATAAGAATATTCCGATGGAACAGCATAATCTTCAGGAAGTAGTGATGAACGTGATGGAGGATGTACTGAACAACCAGGAAGTAATGTGCAATATGCTGGACATCAAGACATATGATGATTATGTCTATTTCCACTCTGTGAATGTGGCAGTATTGTCCACGATGATTGGCGCTGCCTGTAACATGAACAGGGAGGAATTACATACACTGACGACCGCTGCATTGCTGCATGATGTGGGAAAGCGGTTTGTGGAGGAAGATGTGCTGAATGTCCGGCGTGCATTGACGGAAGAGGAGCGTATCATGATTGTGCAGCATCCCAAGCTGGGCTATGAGTTCCTGAAAGAGAATTTTGATTTCCTGCCGGAGGTTTATAACAGCGTGTTGGAGCATCATGAGTGGTATAATGGCTGCGGTTATCCTATGCGCAAATCTGGGTCAGAGATTCCGATTTATGCCAGGATTATCAAGCTGGCGGATGTGTACGATGCATTGACTTCCAAGCTGCCGTATCATGAGGCGGTATCCCCTTCTGAGGCGGTGGAATATATTATGGCGAATGCAGGGGCTGAGTTCGACCCGGAATTGGTGGATGTGTTCTTGCGCCGGATTGCCGTCTATCCGGTAGGCTGCGAGGTGAGCCTGTCAGACGGAAGAACGGCAGTAGTTATGGAGAATTATAAGGAATTCGTGTTAAGGCCTAAGGTGAAGGTTATCCCGACCGGGGAGGTTATTGACTTGAAATCGGATGGCGACGTCAGGAATCTGACGATTTTGGAATTAAACGTGTAATGACCTAAGGCATCCTAGGATACCCGATAAAGGTTAACAAGGACTATGAAAGTGGCAGGACAGAAAGAAACGACAGACTTGCTGTTGGCAGAGAGCTTTAAGGAACTTGCCTGTCAGCAGCCCATTGAGAAGATTACAATTAAAGCGATTACCGACAGGGCAGGCGTTATCCGCCCGACTTTTTACAATCATTTCCAGGATAAGTATGAACTGCTGGAGTGGATTATCCGCACTCAGGTCTTAGAGCCGACCAAGCCGCTGATTCATGCGGGAATGATTGATGAAGCATTGAAGCTGATTTTTACCTCCGTCAAAGAGGACGGCGAGTTTTATCAGAAAGCAGTGCGCCTGGAGGGACAGAACTCTTTTGAGGAAATTACCAAGAGATGCATTGAAGATGCATTGCTGGAGGTGATTCACGGCAAAGAGCATGTGGGAAGGAAGCGACATCCATGGCTGACGCCGGAGCATATTGCCCAGTATTATGCCCAGTCCATGTGCTTTGTCGTTGTCAGCTGGATTAAGAGCGGCATGACCGTGGAACCGCAGGAGATTACTGATATTTACAACTACATCATTACGCGTTCCATGATGGATGTCATAGAAGAACTGTGACAGAAGCAGGAAAATATATAAGAAGAACTGTGACAGAAGCAGGAAAATGTATAAGAAGAACCGTGACAGAAGCAGGAAAATGTATAAGAAGAACTGTGACAGATGCGGGAAAATGTATAAAGAAAACTACAGATTTGCCTAAATGTATATTTAACATAGACACAGAAAAAGGATTGAATATTTATTTTTTCGATTCTTTTTTTTATACTCTTCTTGAACAAGAAAATAAAGCAAGAGGAGCGAGAAGAAATGAGAAAATTTGGAAAAGGAGTTGTCAAACTGAGAATACCTATTCTGCTTATCAGCCTGCTGCTGCTGGTTCCTTCGGTATTCGGTATTGTAAAGACCAGGATTAACTACGATATCTTGTCTTACCTGCCAAAGGATATCGAGACCATGAAGGGTCAGGATATTCTCATGGACGAATTTAACACTGGTGCATTTTCCATCTGCGTGGTGGAGGGCATGGACAATAAGGGAGTGTCCGCATTGCGGGAGCAGATTGAGGCAGTCCCCCATGTGAAGACTGTAATCTGGTACGATTCCATTGCGGATTTATCGGTGCCCATGCAGATTCTTCCTGATGACGTGCAGGAGAAATTTGTAGATGGAGAAGATACCATGATGATGGTGATGTACGATACCTCGATGTCATCGGACGAGACGATGGAAGCGGTAAAGCAGATTCGTAAGTTGGCTGACAAACAATGTTTTGTCAGCGGGATGTCAGCGGTAGTCACGGATATCAAGGATATCTGCCGGGAGGAAATGTTTGCCTATGTTGCCATTGCGGCAGTGCTGTCCTGTATCATCTTAGCCTTGACGATGGACTCGTTTCTGGCGCCGGTATTTTTCCTGCTGAGTATCGGCATGGCTATCTTATATAATTTAGGAAGCAACATGGTTTCCGGTGAAATTTGCTATATCACCCAGGCGTTGGCGGCAGTGCTGCAGCTTGGCGTTACCATGGACTACTCGATTTTCCTGTGGCACAGTTACGAGGAAAACCAGGAGCGGTTTCCGGAGGATAAGAAGCGCGCCATGTCCCACGCGATTTCCAATACGCTGGGCTCCGTGCTGAGCAGTTCCACCACTACGGTAGCAGGTTTCGTAGCGCTCTGTTTTATGACATTTACCTTGGGCATGGATTTGGGAATCGTGATGGCAAAAGGCGTCTTGATTGGCGTGGTATGCTGCGTGACCGTGCTTCCTTCCCTGATATTGGTCTTCGACAAACCGATTTCCAAGACAAAACACAGGCCTATCATACCGGACCTTGGAAAAATAGCGCCTTTTGTGGTGAAACATTATAAAATATTTGTGGTAATATTCCTGATTGTGCTGGGACCGGCGCTTTATGGATATACCCATACCGGCGTCTACTACGATCTGGCAGGAACCTTGCCCAAGGATTTGCCGAGTATCCAGGCAAATGACAAGATGAACGAGACCTTCCAGATGAATGCCACGCACATCCTGCTGTTTGACAGCAAGATGTCACAGAAAGATGTGGGCAAGATGAAGGATGAGATGGAAGCGGTGGACGGCGTGTCCACGGTGCTCGGTCTGGAGTCGGTAGTCGGACCATCCGTTCCTCTGGAGATGATACCAGAGGAAGCCAAGGAGAAATTCATGAGCGATAATTATCAGATGATGATGATAAGTTCAGAATATAAGGTGGCTTCGGATGAAGTAAACAGCCAGATAACAGAAATCAATGCAATCCTCAAGGATTACGATTCCACAGGGATGCTGATTGGCGAAGCTCCCTGTACGAAAGATTTGATTACCATTACCGACAAGGATTTTAAGGTCGTAAGCGTAGTCTCCATTGTGGCGGTATTTCTGATTATATTGCTCACCTTCAAGTCCGTTTCCATACCGGTAATTCTGGTAGCGGTGATTGAGTTTGCCATCTTCATCAACATGGGCATTCCGGCATATACAGGGACGGTGCTTCCGTTTATCGCTTCCGTGGTCATCGGAACTATCCAGTTGGGGGCGACTGTGGATTATGCCATCCTCATGACCACGCGTTACAAAAAAGAGCGCAACCGCGGGGCAGAGAAACAGGAGGCGGTGACCATTGCCTTATCGACATCTGTTTCCTCAATTGTAGGAAGCGCGCTGAGCTTTTTTGCAGCGACGGTCGGCGTGGCATTTTATTCCAAGATTGATATGATTGGTTCCCTGTGTACCCTGATGTCGAGAGGGGCAATCATCAGTATGTTCGTGGCAATCTTTATCCTGCCGGCAATGTTCATGGTATTTGACAAGGTAATCTGTGCGACCAGTATTGGATTTGGCCCGGGTAAGGAAAAGAAAGCAAAAACAGAAAAAATAAATGCAGTTTAAATAATAATGGA
This sequence comes from uncultured Lachnospiraceae bacterium, assembly GCA_910583835.1. Lineage (GTDB taxonomy): Bacteria > Bacillota > Clostridia > Lachnospirales > Lachnospiraceae > Petralouisia. Next base: position 41,844 of record CAJTYM010000035.1, read on the forward strand.
AAAACGGCTTGAATGGATATAGTGTAAAATAGCCAAACAGCTTAAATAGAAATTGTGTAAAACAGCAAAACAGGAGGTTCAGACTATGAAAAATTTAGAGTTAAAGAAGAAATTCAAAAACAAATATATGATTCGCGTGGTGGCAGGAGCCGTTACCGTTGCTATGCTGGGTGGCAGCACAGGGCTGGCATATACCGTGTATGCAGAAAAAGAAGACGATACGGTGAAAGAAGACAGCAAGAAAAGCAGCGCGGATGAAAAGGATATCAAAAATGCGCTGGAAAATGTGCTCTCAGCCGCGAAAGAGACGGAGGATGCCGGCAAAGAAGAGACGGTTTATGTGGTGGCGAAGGCAGACGGCTCTGCGGACAACGTGATTGTCAGTGAGTGGCTGAAAAATACAGATAAAAAAGCAACGCTGGAAGACGAGTCGGATCTGAAAGACATTGAAAATGTCAAGGGGGACGAGACTTTTACCCAGAATGGCGATAAACTTACCTGGCAGGCAGATGGAAAGGACATTTATTATCAGGGAAGCACGGATAAGGAACTTCCGGTTACCCAGAAAATCACCTATTTCCTGGATGGCAAGGAGATGTCCCCGCAGGAGATTGCCGGAAAGAGCGGCGAAGTTAAAGTACGATTTGATTACACCAACAACATGAAGACGACCGAGATTGTCGATGGGGAAGAGTATGAGGTCTATGTGCCCTTTACAGTCATGACGGGCATGATTTTGCCGGAAGATTACAGCAATGTCGAGATTACGAATGGAAAGGTAATCTCCGATGGCAACCGCAAAGTTGCCGTAGGCATGGCAATGCCGGGGCTGAATGACAGCCTGGATATTGAGGAGGGGGATTTAGATGAAGATGTGAAAATCCCTGAATATGTGGAGATTACCGCGGACGTGGAGAATTTCTCACTGGAAATGACGATGACAATCGCTATCAATGATTTGCTGTCGGGCAGCGACCTGAGCGAAGCATTTGACCTGAGCGCACTGGAAGAAAATGTAGATACGTTATCCGATGCTTCCGGGAAGTTGGTAGACGGTACGACAGAACTGTCAAAAGGGCTGGATACGTTATCCGGCAGCATGAAAGAGTTTGCCAGCGGGATCAATACCCTCAAAGGCGGAATTGAGAGCTATACGAATGGCGCTTCCCAGCTGAATGCGGGAATCAGCACCCTTTCTGCTTCTTCCGGTACGCTGATTAACGGCGTGACGACTTTAAATGGCAGCGCAGCTACTCTGAACGATGGCGTGGCAAAACTGGACCAGACTTTGAAAGCAAAGATGACAGCGGAGGAAAAGTCATCGTTAATCAAACAGGCAGATGCTGCTATCGACAGCACCTTTAAAGATAAGAAACAGGGAACCGAAGCCATCAAAAAACAGGCTTCCCAGACATTCTATGACAGCCTTGCCGGTAACCAGGCAGCGAAAGACCAGGTAACCGCAGGACTGGGGACTTATACACAGGGCGTGCTGAATTCTGCATTGGCTCCTGCCTATACCCAGGTGGCGGCACAGACCGCGAAGGAACAGAAGATGGCGGAGGTGAAGCCGCAGGTAGTCCAGGGCGTTACCCAGGAAGTCGTAAAACAGGTAACCAGGCAGGTAACCGCAGGCGTGACTTCAACGGCGATTGCACAGCAGACAGCGGCAGCAGAGCAGGCGGCAGCACAGGCAGGCGGAGCGTTGAATGCAGAGGCAGTTGCACAGATTTGCAATGCGGTCAATGCGGCAGTCAATACGGACGGATCGGAAGCCCAGCAGCAGATCAATGCCTTGGTTGCCGGGCAGCAGGATACCATCAACAGCCTGGTAGCCGCCAATGTGGACGCCAAGATGAAAGAGGCAGAAGGTCAGATTGACGCGGGAATCAATTCAGCCGAGGGGCAGGCGCAGATTAAAGCTACGGTGGATGCGCTTGTGAACCAGACGGTTGGGGCAGTGATGTCCGATCAGACGCTGCAGTCCACGATGGGGCAGGTTGCAAGCCAGATTGTGGCAGGAATTGCCGATGGGGCTAAGGATACGGTAGGCGCTGCAGTCGCAGATACTGCCAAGACGGCAGCCAAGACAGCGGCGGAATTTGCAACTATCTCCGCTGTGGATGCGACAAAAGCACAGATTTCAGATGCCATCAACGCGCAGGATGCAAACAGCGGCTACAGCCTGGTAAGCGGTATGCAGGCGTTGAGCCAGGGAACGCAGACCATGAGTGACAGTATGCCGGCCCTGACGAATGGAATCAGCCAGCTGACGAATGGTGCACAGACCCTTGTGTCCAATAACAGCGCTTTGGTGGACGGAGCATCAAAACTTTCCAGCGCAACTTCCCAGGTAGAGGAGGGCGTCAAGAAGCTGGATGATGGTTCCAAGGAACTGATGGACGGCATGGTAGAGTTTGACGAAGAAGGTATCCAGAAACTGGCAGACGCCTATGACGGCGATGTCAAAGAATTGCTGAACAGGCTCAAAGCAGTGGTCAATGCGGGAAAAGATTATCAGACTTTCACCAAGGTTGCTGATGGTGTCAAAGGTTCTGTGAAGTTCATTTTCCGCACAGACGCCGTAAAGGCAGAGGATGAATAAGGGTAGAATCAATGAGCATGATAGAAGAGACGGTAGTTGTATTGGGGTTGTCACTGGAAATCTTTGGCGCCATGGAGTGCCAGGGTTCCCTGGTGGCCAAAATTGAGAAAAAACAGTTGCTTGTATTCTGTGCCATATTGGCTGCCGGGCAGGCATTGGCGCTGGGGATTGGCAATTTCCTGTCCACGTTTCTATCCAGGCATGAAATACAGGCAAAAGAAATCTTCCTGGGGCAGGCGGTTGCAGCGGCAATCTTCCTGTTCCTGGGCATTCGCCTGCTTGTCAAGGCGTGGCGGAACGAGAGGATTGTCGAACGCCGTGAGGAAACATTTCAGGTAAAGAGATTTCTGAGAATTTACAGCAAGGGTATCCTGTTCACGTTTCTGGCGGGGATTGCCCTGGGATTCCTTGGAGGCAGCATACCGGTCCTTCTGGCGCTGACATTGCTCCTGACGACCTTGGTTACGGTGATTGGCATGTATACTGGATACCGCCTGGGGTTCGAGCATAAGCTGAAAGCCTATGTCCTGGGCGGGCTTTTGCTAATAGCTGGGAGCTTAGATGTGGTTTTCCGGTATATGGGGTGAAAATGGATTTCTGTGGCATTTTTGATGTTTGACTTTTGATTTAAATGATGCCAGGGTCGAATAGACCCTCTTTAGCACCTTGAAAATTACACACATTA
>CAJTYM010000036.1 GCA_910583835.1 uncultured Lachnospiraceae bacterium
CCAAGTTGTCATAAGCCGACAAATGGTTATAAAAAACAGGGCTTTCGATAATGCTCCCAATACGGGAAAAAACAGAGCTGTTTCCGCCTGCTACACGCTCGCCTAGCAAACATACCGTTCCACAATCGGGGCGTATGATATGGTACAGCGTCTTCATCAGTGACGTTTTCCCCGCCCCGTTTGCCCCTAAAAATCCATAAATCTCACCCTGTTTTACCCTCATGCAGATATTTTTCAGTATGGGGCAGCCATCTATGGATTTTGATAAATTCTGGACTTCAACCGCATATGTCATTCGTGCGCCCCCTTTTCAGAAAGCAGCCGCCTTTTAAAGATAAAAGTTGTTTTCTGCGCAAGCCCGATAAGGGAATATTGCGAACTGCCTATGTATGGGCAGGCAAAAGACGTTGTCAGTTCCCATCCGTCTTTGCCATACTGGTTTAACTTGTCTGCCAGCAGGCTGTCTGGTTTATCAGTTTCCTTGCTGTCAACAGACATTATTTTGTACTCAAATTTCTCCATAAAGACCTCCTTCATTTAAAAATATCAGCCACAAGGCTGTCCACCATGAACTCAAAAACAGCAAAATAGTCACAGGTGACAGAAAGTGTCTCTTTTGCATTGATAGTAGATAGCAATGCACTCAATATCCCATACGCCTTAGATTCTTCCATTTTCAGTTCAAGGCTGGCGGCGCGGACTGCCTGCCTGAAAAAATCGAAGCTGTCAAATTTAACTTTTTTTATTGTTTCTTCTGGCAGTTTTGTGATAAAGGATTGGAAATCTGGCGTATTGACGTTATACAGGAAAGGCTTGCTGTCATATTCCTTAAAAAGCTCTTTCATTGATTCGGCAAATCCGTCCTTTGTCCGTCTGTCCCTGTTAATCGCAAAAATCTTTTCTTCCAGCCTCCTTTGTATGGTTTCGATTGTTTCAAAAAACAAATCTTCTTTGGTTGGGTACAGCGTATAAAATGTTCCGACTGATATCCCCGCTTTCTCACACAGGCTTTTAATGCTTGTCTTTTTATACCCCTGTGCTATCCAGCATTCTTCGCATAATTCTTTCAGCTTTTTGCGGATATTCTCTTTGTCAGTATCTGAAAGCACTGGCTTTGATGGCATGTCTGTTTCCCTCCTTTCCGAACTATATTTGCGAATATTTTTATATAATATTCGCAAATATAATAACATTCTCTAGGGATATTGTCAAGAAAAAGACTTATTAAAAAAATGACGGTAAAAATATGACGGGCATTTGCCTTATAATCTTATGAAATATAATTGAGCCAATGAACTGTGACGATAGGGCAGCATGTCCATTCTTTTTTAGACATAAAAGCACCTCAACGATTCACTTTATATTTTGGCAGTTTAAGCAAAAGTATGGTTACAATTATGGGAAGCATACTCATGCCAATAATTCCTGTTGACATTGGATCAACTAAAGTGCTTTGTATGAAAGTTTACATCCGAAAAAACATGCATCACCTTTTTCTGCGGTATAACCTGTATTCATTTCGGTCTTACAGATAAAAAGGCGATAGAGTTTCTTTTACTCCATCGCCTTTTTATTATGCGTAGATGTATGTAACCTTGCGGTACTGCTTCAGATAGTCCAGATGCCGCTGTCCCCATGTGCCTATCGGCTGTTCTTCTTCGGCGGGTAAAGCTATACATGGAATTAGATAATCGCCTTTCCGTTCGTATTTGCCGCCCAGTTCCTCAAATAATATATTTGCCACTTTCTGTTACCTCCAGATAAAATATTCACTCCACATTCTTGTGTCTGTTGTCTTAAACAAAATTTTGAGTTTTCTCCTTATCTGGTTTTATTCATCTCGCATTTCCCCGTAAAATGGGAGGTTTTTTTATAAAATTTTTTTAAGCGTCAAAGCTGGTAACAAGTCAAATAAGGCTTATCAAAAATGCCGCCAGGCTCGCACAGATAGCAACAGTAAACAGCCCTTTCCCGCGGTATGCCAGCCCAAGCGCCGCTATTACGCCCACGGCCGCCGAGGTGAAAGAACCGGTCGCATAGAAAACTTCCGGAAATGTCATCGCACCCAGAACCGTATAGGGAATATATGCGAGAAATGCGCGGATATATTTATTCTCTATCTTTTTACGGAAAATCACAAATGGAAATACCCGGATTAAGTAGGTCACGCCAAACATGACAAGCAGGTACATCCAAAACACTGGTACATCCATCAAGTCCCCTCCTGTTCTTCTTCCATGGGAAAGCAGACTGCGCCAATCGCGGAAGCTGCCACCGCACAGATAATGACTGCAAAACCGCTGGAAATATTTCTTAGCCCCGGCAGGTAATACACGACAAAGCTAAATGCCACCGCCAGCAAGGTAATCTTTAAAATACGGCTGTCCTTCTTCATGGCGGGAACGATAATCGCAATGAACATGCCGTAAATCGCCAGCCCAAGCGCATCCGTAACAGTCTTGGGCAGGATATTCCCGCACACGGCCCCCGCCAGCGTACCGCCTGTCCACCCCAGATAGGGCAGCACGGCAAGCCCGGCAAAATACTGGCTGCTGACCTCGCCTTCCCGGCTCATCGCCACCGCAAAAATCTCATCCGTAACCGCAAACCCCAGGAGCATTTTCCTGCCCGCGCGAAAATCCTTATCTACTTTCTGCGACAGCGAAATGCTCATCAGTGCATAGCGCAGATTTATCACGAACTGCGAGAGCGCCATCTCTATGTACGTGCCTGCCGCTGCCATAATGGTAATCCCTGCAAACTGCCCGGCAGAGGTCAGATTCATCATCGACACCAGAAGCGCCTCCCACCACTGCAGTCCCGAAGACACTGCCGCCAGCCCAAAGGTAAAGGACACGGAGAGGTAGCCGATGCCGATTGCGCTCCCATCCTTAATGCCCTGTATAAACTGTTTCATTATCGTCCTCACTCCTCCAGAAAAATCACTGTCAACATTATACGAATTCATCGATATGTTCTGCATATTCCGTACAGTATCTATTTTAACATAAATAAATACGGAAAAACAACATATATTCCCACCTATTGAAAATCATTCCCATTCGCGGTAAAATGACAGAACACATTTTATCGATAACCATAGATTCACACAGACGGAGGATACATAAATGGATATTTTACACGCACCTGTTTACGAGGGCAGACCCACAGACACTGCCAACAGACTTGAAAAAGAACTGCGCACCTATGATTTGCTGGATTCCTTAGATATTGAATACCTGCGGATGGACCATGACGCGCTGCCGACCATTGAGGCATGTCAGGATGTGGACACGCGCCTGAACACGCACGTCTGCAAGAACCTGTTCCTCTGCAACACCCAGAAAACCAACTTTTACCTGCTGATGATGCCCGGGGAAAAGAAATTTCAGACGAAAATCGTCTCCAAACAATTAGGGATTGCCCGGCTGTCCTTTGCCCCGGAAGAATACTTGGAGCAGTTTTTAGGCCTTACGCCAGGTTCTGTCACCGTCCTGGGGCTGATGAACGATAAGGAACATCATGTACAGCTCCTTATAGATGAAGATTTACTGAAAGAGGAATACATCGGCTGCCATCCCTGCATCAATACCTCAAGCCTGCGCATTGCCACCAAGGACCTGATAGGCAAATTCCTCCCGGCAGTACAGCATACGCCGGTGTTTCTGTCCCCCATTATCACAAAGTAATGAAATTTATACTTGACTTTTATATTCGGCAAATGTAGAATATAAACAGATGTACGGCAAATGCCGAACAAAATTCATTTCTCGTTAAACATGAATCTCGCACAGTGGGCAATGGGCTGTGCAGAAGGAGGACGCTTATGGAGTACAAAACGCTGCCTAATTCAGAATTAGAACTGATGATGATTTTATGGAACGCAGATCGACCGATGACCCGAACAGAAATTGAAGAAAAATTGCCTGAAAAGAGGAGACTTTCTAAAACCACCATATTATCTTTTCTTTCCCGGCTGGAGGAGAAGGGATTTGTACAGGTGGAGAAGGCAGGGAGGAGCAACTGTTATGTTCCGATTGTAAGAGAACAGGATTACCTGCAGCAGGAAAGCGGAAGTATTTTAAAAAAGCTTTATGGAAGTTCCGTTAAAAAATTTGTGGCGGCTCTGTATGATGGAGACCGGCTGTCCAAAGAGCAGATTGATGAACTGAAGGATTATCTGGACAGTCTGTAGAGAAGGAGGGCTTATGGGAATTTTTGATTCTATTTTTAAAGTATTTTTAAATGTATGGAACATATCGTGGGTCACTAGTCCGCTGATTATTGTTGTTTTGCTTCTCTCGTCTGCCTTTGATAAAAAGTATACGGTAACTTGGCGTTATCTTCTTTGGATTGTGCTTGCTGTCAGGCTGGTATTGCCGGTGGATATTTCTGGTTTCGGATTGAAAACCATGATTCAGATGCCGGGAATTGCGGAAACAGAAAGTCAGCGGGCGACTAGCGGGACTGGTCAAGGGAACAGTGTTCTTGGGGGACAGCAGATAAAAACAGAACGTCCGAAAACAAGCGGCATACAAAAAGAGGGCGAAAAGGGCGGTCATTTACAGGAAAAACGCGTATCGATAAGTTCGTTTTTCAGGGAAAGGATTCTTCCGGGAGCGGCAGTTCTGTGGGCTGCAGGAGTGGTTTTCCTTGTAATCTGGCAGTTTGCATGTTATGCCGTCTTTATACGGAAGCTGAAAAAGTCAAAAGAATATTTTACTTCAAAAGAAAAAATTCCAGTCTATCTTTCTTTAGAAGTTACTTCTCCCATGCTTCTTGGAATCAGAAAACCGCAGATTATTCTTCCTTCCGGGGAGTATGGCAAGGAAGAGTTAGCCTTTATTCTGGCTCATGAATCTGCCCATTATCATAGAAAAGATTTGGCAATCAGACTTTTATTAAGGGCGGCCGGGACTATTCACTGGTTTAATCCCTTTGTAGCATTGATGGAACGTAGGGCTGTGAGGGATAGCGAGTTGTTGTGCGATAGTTATGTTGTAAAAAATTATACAAAAACAGAAAAGAAACAATACAGCGAAACACTCCTATCCTGTGCCGGAGCGGAAACGTGCAGACATCATTTTTTGTGCGCCAGTGAATTTTCCAGGGATGCGAAAAGCTTAAAGGAACGGTTTTCCAATATTTTTTCCGGTCCAAAAAAGAAAGGAGTTTTTGTAGGAGTTCTTAGTGTTGGAATGGCACTGTTTGTGATTTTTTTTGTATCCGTCAGCATATCAGATTCAAATGAAAGCAGTTTTTGGGGAAAAAGACTGCAAGGCCTGTCTATGATTGTAGATGGCAGCGGAAGAAAAGCGCCGAAAATTCTTCCAGAATCCCCTGAATTTCCGGAAATTCAGGAAGAAGAAGAAGAAGATATATCAAATTTAAAGTGGAGCGACTGGCGGAGGGTTGAGGGAGAAAAGTTTCTGCATAAGGGAGAAGATGGATGGAGTTATTATCTTGAGGAAGATGAGGACAAGGAGAGCCCGGCATGGGAATTTGCGAGAGCGCTGGAACCGCTGCTTTTGACCCGTCGGAAAGGGGAGGAAAGACAGGTGCTGGAAAATATGATGTTCCAGGATTTTCAGAGGGACTGTCCGGTGCTTTTTGCAGGCGGACGTATTATTTACAGAGCGGCGCCCACAAAGGATTTGGTAGGGGTTAAAACCCCTATGCTGGTGAGCATTGCCATGGACGGCAGCGACCGGAAAATGGCAGATACGATTTTGTATCATGTTTTTGATAGTCTTTGTGAAGACGATGGATGGATTTATTATACAGGCTGGGCAGAAGGATTTCCGAAACCATTGTGCCGGATTTCGCCGGATTTTTCCAGCGGCCCCCAGTTTGTAACGGAATTACCGGGGATACTATGCGGTGTTATGGATCACTATGTGTTTTATCTTGCGGCAAAGGGAGAAAACGCAGGAATCTGGAAGAAGAATCTTGATGGGGGAGAAGAACAGCTTTTCGATAAATGGGGATTAGGCGCAGAGGATATGCAGGACATTAACGTCAGGGAGAAAGATTTCCTGCCGGGAGAGCTTTACGATGAGGCAGTTTCCGGGTGTAATATCCTATATGATATTGGGGAAGGGACCTGTAGCTGTGATTTACCCTTTTAACCGGAACAGCAGAATTGAAAAAACTGCAAGTCACAGATGATATTATTCTTGCAAAACAAGCGCAAACCGTCTATCATAGTAACCAAAGTTCCGCTTAAAAATCCAAGGAAATACTGATTTAATCAGCGTTTCCCTACGGCTTTCGCGGAAATCAAATATTCAGAACCCCATGGAAATCACCAGACTGCTCTGACAAATCCCCTGAGGTTCTGAATATGGCTACAACATTAAATTCATTTAAGTTAAGGAGTACCCTATGAAAAAATCACGACAAATCCTCGCCATCCTGGGCATTGTCCTGTTGGTGGGACTGTATCTTGCAACCCTTGTTCTGGCTCTCCTGGGCAAAAATTTCTTCCCGCTGTTCATGGCCGCGCTGTTCGCCAGCATGGCGCTGCCCATTCTGATTTGGCTTTACGGCTTCATCTACAAGTGGGTGAAAAAAAACTCAGGTCAGCAGCAAGAACTCTAATACAACACTCCCAGGCTCCTCAGTTCTTCTTCCGCCTGGGATTTTGTATGGAAATGGATGGTCGCCATCCCCAGACGATTGGCAGCAACAATATTACTGCGGTTGTCATCCACAAATACACATTCCGTAGGGTCCAGCTGATATTTCTTAAACAACGCCTCATATATTTCCGGCTCCGGCTTCGTTGCCTGGACTTCAAAAGAAAAGACCGCGCCGTCCACATCCTCCACAAAGGAGAGTTCCTCAATGCTCTGCGAATAGAGGCGTCTGGGATAATTGGACAAAAGATACACTCCATATCCCTTTTCCTGCAGGCCCGCAATCCAGGATGGCGTATAATCATAGCGTTTCATGGCATTGCCAAGGTTATCCCAAAAACGCATGATATCCGCCTCACAATCCGGCGCGCCCTCTAAAAATCCCTGCAGAATCTCCTCATCCGACATTTTACTGCGGTCAAATTCATTCCACAATGCTGACCTGACAGTCGCATCCGCTACTTTCTCGTACACTTCCGGCGTAAATTGGAGACTCTCAAAAAACCCTGGCCAGTCAAAATCCACGAGAACTTTCCCCACATCAAAAACCACATTTTTTATCATTGCTTTCTCTTCCTGCCCTCCGATTTACCGATAGATAATATCATCTCTTCCCGGTCCATTAGATACCATGGTAATTGGGAATCCGATTTTTTCTTCTATAAACTCAATGTATTTCCGGCAGTTCTCCGGCAAGTCCTCATATCTGCGGATTCCCCGGATATCGCACTTCCAGCCCGGAAGCGTCTCAAGCACCGGTTTGGCTTTCTCAAGCTTCACAGTTGGCGGGAACTCCGTAACCACCTCGCCGTCAATCTCATACCCCACGCACACCGGAATCTCATCCAGATAGCCCAGGACGTCCAGCACCGTGAACGCTACATCCGTCGTCCCCTGCATCCGGCAGCCATATTTGCTGGCAACCGCGTCAAACCATCCCACGCGTCTGGGGCGTCCGGTTGTCGCGCCAAACTCTCCGCCGTCTCCGCCTCTGGTCCTCAGTTCATTTGCCTCTTCATCAAAAATCTCACTGACAAAAGCGCCCGCCCCTACCGCTGAGGAGTATGCCTTGCAGACAGTGATGATTTTGCTAATCTCATAAGGCGGGATACCCGCTCCGATTGCGCCGTAAGCGGCAAGCGTGGAAGAGGACGTTACCATCGGATAGATTCCATGGTCCGGATCCTTTAAGGAGCCAAGCTGTCCCTCCAGCAGGATATTCTTCCCTTCTTTGATGGCATTCCACAGATAAGCAGAGGTATCGCAGACATAGGGAGCTATCATATCCCGGTATCCCAACAGCTCTTTCATAAGCTCCTGCGGATGAAGCAGCGGCTTATGGTACAGATGCTCCAGCATGACATTTTTCATCTCACAGATACGCTCTGTCTTTTCTTTCAAGGTCTCCTCATCGAACAGCTCGCTGACCTGGAAGCCGATTTTGGCATATTTATCAGAATAAAATGGCGCAATTCCAGACTTTGTGGAGCCAAAAGATTTGCCGCCCAGCCGTTCTTCCTCATACTGGTCAAACAGTACATGGTAGGACATTACCATCTGCGCGCGGTCCGACACCAGAATCTTCGGCTTGGGAACGCCTCTGTCTACAATGGATTGGATTTCCTCTATTAACACAGGGATATTCAGCGCCACGCCGTTGCCAATAATGCTGGTGGTGTGGCTGTAAAACACACCGCTCGGAAGCGTATGTAATGCAAATTTCCCATAATCGTTGATGATAGTGTGTCCGGCATTGGCACCGCCCTGAAAGCGCACAATGATATCTGCCTCTTTCGCCATCATGTCGGTAATCTTGCCTTTCCCTTCATCTCCCCAGTTTGCTCCTACAATCGCCTTTACCATTTGCAATTCCTCCTTTATATCCTTACTTATTGGGGAATTTCCCTCAACAAGTATACCAAATACATTTGAAGAAGTAAAGCGAATGTTTGTAATTTCGTGGTAATTTTCAAACAAATGTTCTGGATATAGACAGCCTCAATTCCTTATCTGCTATATCTCAAAATATTCGCTGCCAATCATCAAATCATCCTCCAGCAGCTTGGAAAATCTGGCGACAATCGCCTTCTTCTCCTCCCAGAACTGCCGGGCGCGCTTGGTTACCATGGGATTGGGTTCTTCTTTATTGGAACTCTCCATGATGTGGTAATAAGCTTTGGCATAGCTGGAAGCATGGGCATTGCCCATCGTCATGCAGTCCCAGACAATCCCCATTGCCCCTTCCTCATCCAGAAGGTCCGCCTCCATCAGCAATACCATTTCCAGGCTGGCATCCGCATCCCGCATACGGTTCTTATCGGAATGGCAGGCAATCAGCCTTTCTACCTTGCGATAAAAACTTTCCTCCATCTGCTGCTCCTTGGCATAGGCATGGAAGGCCCGCACGCTGCGCTGGGCATGGTGTTCATTATCCCGGTTCTCGTAACCGATGTCATGGAAAATCGCTGCTGTATAAAGCGCTTCCTTGTCCACATTTTCCAACCCTTGCGCCAGACGTTCGCACCAATGCAGCACACGGATGCTGTGCTGGAATCTGGAACGGAACGGATGAAGGGGATTGGGCGATTCAATCCCTTTATGCTCTGTCAGGTATTCTTTCACATATGCTAAATACTTGCGGTACGTCTCATTCATGCATATCCCTCCTTCTGCCCCGGCTTTCTCTCGCCTCCCTTACCTCTGCTGGCGGGAAGCCATTTCTCTCAGCAACTCAATTTCTCCCTGATAGCCGTCCAGGTCGTTCGGCGTCTCCAAATAGAACGGAAGATTCGTCAGCCTGGGATGTGTCACTATCTCTGCGAAAGCATTAAGCCCAATCTGGCCTTCGCCAATCTTCTCATGGCGGTCCTTATGGCTGCCGAGGGGGTTTTTGCTGTCATTGATATGGACGGCTTTCAGCCTTTCCAGGCCAATGACACGGTCAAACTCATCCAGCACCCCATCCAGGTCACCCACAATATCATAGCCGCCGTCAAATACATGGCAGGTGTCCAGGCATACGCCGAGCCTCTCATCGTCTTCCACTTTATCGATGACTGCACGCAATTCCTCAAAATTCCTTCCTACCTCCGAACCCTTGCCCGCCATCGTCTCCAGGAGGATGACAGTGGAAAACTCCTGCTCATTGATACGGTTCAGCATATCCGCAATATAGGAAATTCCCACTTCCGCTCCCTGCCCTACATGGCTTCCGGGATGGAAATTATACATGCTCCCGGGTATATGCGAAAGACGGCTTAAATCATCACACATTGTCTCATAGGCAAACTGCCGAAGCCCCTCATCCTTGGAACATGCGTTCAAGGTATAGGGGGCATGGGCAAGAATCTGCGCAAGCCCATGCTCCCCGGCAAATGCCAGATATTCCCCAACATCGGCAAGGTCTAACTCTTTCGCCTTGCCGCCCCTGGGATTCCTGGTAAAAAACTGAAACGTATTAGCTCCTATTCCGACTGCCTCCCTGCCCATGGCCAGATAGCCTTTGGCGGAGGACAGATGGCATCCGATTCTCAACATGGCATTTCTCCTGCTATTTCACTTCCACAATCTTGCTCTTCGCACTGTACCTGGAGGTATACCCCTTCTTCGACACAAATGCTTTGATGTAATATTTCTGGTTACTCTCTTCCTGCCCCATGCCTGTCAGCCTGGCTGTGATTTTACCAGACGATTTCTTAACTTTGCGCAGATAAGTCCATTTCTTCTTCCTGCTGTTATATTGGTACAGCTTCTTGCCTTTGACCTTGTAAGCAGGCTTATACTTTTTGTTTCCTTTATTGTACTTATAGATTTCATAGGAAACTGCACCGCTTACAGGCTGAAACGATATCTGCACCGCAGCCTCTGTGAGACGTTCCGCCGTTACATTGGCAGGCGCCTTGGGTTTCGTCAGGACTTTCAGCTCTGCAGACAGATCGCCATAGTAAGTTTGGCCGTTTACCGTCGTATAAGCCTTTACTTTATATCGGTAGGGCTTTCCGGCGGACCGCTTCTTATCGGTAAAAGATAATTTGGGGGTCGTTGCGGCTTTTATAAATTTCTTCTTGGAAGCCTCATACCGGAACACCTCGTAACCATCCGCGCCGGCAACCCTTTTCCACTTGAGCGTTACCTTATCCGTGCTTACAGAGGACACTTTCAGTCCGGTTACTTTGGCAAGGCTTGGAATCGGCGTCTGTGTCTGCTGCGTTTTTACCATAACTCTGCAGGGTGCGCTTTGGACAGTTGTACTGGCAGCCCCGGCAGCAGTCGTGGCTGCCACGGTGTAACTGCCGGAATCCGCTGCAGCAGCGGATTGAATTTTCAGGCTTGCGCTCTTTCTCCCTGGCAGTAAGACACCATCTTTATACCACTGGTAAGTCAGGTTATCGGAATCCCCTGTAACCTTACAGGTAATCTCAAAACTATTATTTTCCTGTACCACCAACGATGATTTATCAAGACTGACCTGGGCAGGTTTGGGCGTGGGCATTACCACGGATTCCCCTCTCTGTTCTTCCTTCTGGCGGACAGTTTCAGCCACAAACTGTGCCTCAATGATGTCGCCGTCAGCCAGCTCCCCATAGGCAGCTTTCACCGTCATAGATTTGCTGTCCGTAATCTGCTGATATTTCCCGCCTACCACAAGGGAGTCAATGACATACCCCTGTTCAGCCTTTACATTCAATGTCCTGCTCTCTCCTGCTTTCAGCGTCAGAATGCCTTCTGCACCAGTAATCTGCCCACCTTGGGAATTAGACAAAATCACGGACTTAGGACTATCCAGATTCCTGCCATCGCCCTTCACTGCCACAATCGCGAATGGACTGAAAGATTTACAGGTTATTACCAGGCCATAACGCGTAATCACACAGGGCACCTCTTCCACTTTCACAATTTCCCCATACCTGTCCCTCTTAAAATGGTATGCTTTAAAAGTAACGCCTTCGTCATCGGGACCATAACCGACAGGGAATCCAACAGACAGCCTGACAGAATCGCCCAGGCTGACGATATTCTTGTTACAGGTGATGAGGCTGATATTATAAGTCTCGCTTTTGAGTACCTGATTCTGCGTTAATTCATTTCCAATCAGACCATTCATGGTATCTGTCTGTGCAGGGGAAGGGGAAGTCGTCACAAGCGTAAGCCCCGTCACCATATCAGGGGTAACGCCCTCTCCATCCTCCGTCTTCCACTCTTCGAGATTTTTCTTAGAAAGGTCGGAACTTTCCAAAAGCTGCGGTCTTCCAAATAAATTGATGTAATACCCTTGTGCACGGAAAGCGCAGATTGACTTCTTATGGGCGGCTGTATAGCTGATACTCTTGGGCGCCTTTTCACTATCCACGCCAATCAGTCCTGTAGTTTCAAAAAAATAGCTGATTGTATCATCCAGCCACATATTACTGGGAGTAAAATCAAACTCCACGGTGTCCGTGCCATTCCATTTAAAATTGGCAATCTTACAGTGCTCCAGAGCCGTATTATCCTGCCGGGGGACTGAGACGTCGATTCCTGCTTCTTTGGCCCCTTCTGCCAGTTTTAAAACTTCATCATACTGGAGTGTGATATGGTGCGTCTTGCCAATATATATCCTCGAGGTATTGGCAGGCGTTGCCTTCTTCACATAGGGGGGCGGCGTATACGTGCCGCTGGGATTATATAATATCTCTGTATATGCATCGAACAGCAGCGGGTCCCCATGGAAACTCAGGTTTTCCAGGCTGCCGCCCTCATTGGTTATATAATTGCCCGGCGCCTTGCTGGTAACGGCAAATTCCACATACTGGGAACCAGGAAGGCTTAAGGTAACTTCCTGATCCGTGTCATTCATCGCATAAACATCCGGTAAGAGATACCCCCATCTTCCGTATTCCCAGCGGTTCGTATTGGGATAATAATTCATTGTCTTCATCAGCATATACTTGCCGCTCTCAATCGTCTTCGCCGCCCCCATGCCATTGTAGCTGACTTTATATATCCCAGCCTTCAAGTCTCCGTCCGTTCCCTCTTCGCTATACTCAACCTTAAGGCCATTGCTGTTAAAGACTTCATCGAATAACAGCCCCTGCCCCTCAATCTCCGGGTAGGCAAATTCAAAATTCGCTTCCGACATCACGCCGTCCGGCACATGCCTCTTGCCCATGACGTCGCCTCCCACAATGAGGTACTCAGACTTCTCCAGGCCATCTACGCCGTTTTCACTGGGCAACGGTGACTTCGGGTCGTCCATCGTGGCATCCAGACCATACCACAGGCCGCCCACCTGCACATAGTTCCACATATGGGGCTCAAAATTGCCTTCTTTGCTCTGGAAACCTCCCTGTACGAGGACACAGGGAATACCCATGCGGTCCAATACTGCTTTCACTGCCCTGGCATACCCCTCGCAAAGGCTCTCTCCTTCCACCAGCGCGCCGTATGCCGTGCGGATATGCCCGCCGTTCCCTTGCTTACAGGTATTTTCCAACCGATAGGAAGTATGCCGGATAATCTCATCATGGGCGTACTTAATTTTCTTTTCCTCAATAGTCTTTCCATTGTACGGGGTAAGTTTCTGCGCGCCTTTTAGGATTTCATCCATTCTGGCATTATACTCTGCAAGCGCAGCCACAACATCGTCTCTGCTGTCGAATCCGCTCACAAAATAATTGTCCTTCCTCCCCGGTCCCAGATATGCGCAATATTTCCCAGCTTTCTGCGTTACCCGCAGCGTGAGCAGGGAAAAATCCACATAGAAAATCTCCGGGTAATCCGCATAAAATGCATCCCTTGCCGCTCCCATATATGTGAGCAGCGTCATATTCCCACAGGCATATCCCTCAAGCTGCTCCTGGCTCACGTGCCCATTGGCAACCAGGTCGTACTCCCCTGTCCCCGTCTGAAAAATCCCCTGTTCATACATATTATACATTGCCAGATACAATCCCTTCGCCTCTTCTGGAAGCTGCTTAAAATAATACCTGCCTATCCCCTCCTCTGCAGCAGACGCAGCAATGGCAATGCTTTCGCTGCCAGCAGCGTATGCAGTATCCACAGAACCACATACGCCTGTCGGTAACGCCAAAAGCATTGCCATCAGTAAACTTGCTGTCCTTTTCAGTTTCATAAACCTTTTCCATCCTTTCGTTCCAACTCTATACCAAAATAGCATATTCTGGAATTCAAGGATAACATGGGGAAAATCATTCCGTCAAGATATATTATAATTCCTTTTTCATGACAGCGCCTTTGGCTCCGGAGGTCACCATCTGCGCATAGCGGGAAAGGTATCCTTCCGTCACTTTCGGCTCCCTGGGCTGCCACTGCTCTTTCCTCTTATCAAGCACATCCTGCGGCACATCCAGTTCCAGCTTCATCTCAGGAATGTTGATTTTGATAATGTCCCCTTCCTCTACCAACGCGATGGTTCCTCCTACTGCCGCCTCCGGGGAAACATGCCCAATAGAAGCTCCGCGGCTGGCGCCGGAGAAACGTCCGTCTGTAATCAATGCCACTGTGGAGCCAAGCCCCATACCTGCTATGGCAGACGTCGGGTTCAGCATCTCACGCATACCCGGACCCCCTTTGGGTCCCTCGTAACGGATGACAACCACATCGCCCGCAACAATCTTTCCTCCTTTGATGGCTGCAATCGCATCTTCCTCACAGTCAAATACGCGCGCCGGACCTTCGTGCACCATCATTTCCGGCGCTACGGCAGAACGTTTTACCACGCTGCCCTCAGGAGCCAGATTTCCTTTCAATACCGCAAGCCCGCCCGTTGCGCTGTAGGGATTGTCCAGAGGACGGATGACCTCAGGATTTCTATTCTCACACCCTTTGATATTCTCCCCGACAGTCTTGCCCGTCACTGTCATGCAATCCAGGTGCAGCAGCCCAAGCTCTGCAAGTTCGTTCATGACCGCATACACGCCGCCCGCCTCATTGAGGTCCTCCATATAAGTCGGTCCTGCCGGTGCCAGATGGCAGAGATTCGGTGTTTTCTCACTGATCTCATTGGCAAATCCAATATCAAAATCAAAACCAATCTCATGTGCGATTGCCGGCAGATGCAGCATACTGTTGGTGGAGCAGCCCAGAGCCATATCCACGGTCAGGGCATTTAAGACAGCTTCCTTGGTCATGATGTCCCTGGGGCAGATATTCTGGCGGTACATTTCCATTACCGCCATGCCTGCGTGTTTGGCAAGGCGCAGGCGGTCAGAATATACGGCGGGAATCGTGCCGTTCCCCTGCAGTCCCATGCCCAATGCCTCGGTCAGACAGTTCATGGAATTTGCCGTATACATGCCGGAACAGGAGCCGCAGGTAGGGCATGCCTTCTCCTCAAATTCACAGACGTCCTCCTCGCTCATCGTGCCAGCCGCGTAGGAACCGACTGCCTCGAACATCGAAGACAGGCTAGTCTTCCTTCCTTTTACATGCCCGGCAAGCATGGGACCGCCGGAGACAAACACGGTCGGCACATTGACGCGTGCCGCTGCCATCAAAAGCCCCGGCACATTCTTGTCACAGTTGGGCACCATCACCAACGCATCAAACTGATGTGCCAGAGCCATGCACTCTGTGGAATCGGCAATCAGATCCCTGGTCACCAGCGAATATTTCATCCCCATATGCCCCATGGCAATTCCGTCACAGACTGCAATCGCCGGAAATACTACCGGCACGCCCCCCGCTTCTGCGACGCCCATCTTCACGGCATTGACAATCTTATCGAGGTTCATGTGCCCCGGCACAATCTCATTGTAGGAGCTTACAATCCCCACCAATGGCTTATCCATTTCCTCCCTGGTAAATCCCAGAGCGTTAAACAGGGAACGGTGCGGCGCCTGCTGCATTCCTTTTTTAACATTATCGCTTCTCATTTGCTTCTCTCTCCTTTTTGATGGCTGCAGGCCTTTCATAACTCTATATGGTCCGCAGCATTTTATGGTATTATCATATCACCTATGTTGTCTGCTGTCAATAGCGTTGTCTGCTTTCTTTTAAAAAGCTATCGTTTGGGGAAATCATATCATAGGAAAGTCCAGATTGCCGCATTTTTTTGAAAATTTCTCCGTCCAAATAATGACAGACCAGCCATTTTATGATAAAATTTATCATAATTATAGAGAATTCAGAGGGAATGCCATTATGAATGAATCGTTATTGGACCATAACTTAATAGAATATTTATTGACCCTACTGGAAATTCCTGAGAGCGCTTCCATGGATGCTGAAAAACTTGCTAAAATCAGCGGGGGCAATGGAACCTCATTTCCACTGAATCCCTCTGACATCCGCAGAGCTCAGGAAATTATTAAATTCATGGATGAAATGCCCGGTGGTTTTTTAATCTACCGCGCAGAGGGCAACGAAGACATTATCTATGCCAACCAGGCAACTTTGCGGATTTTCAGATGCGATACGCTTCAAGAATTTAAGGAACTGACCGGGAATTCTTTTAAAGGCATTGTGCACCCTTACGACCTGGATGCCGTGGAGGAAAGCATCCGCAAACAGATTTCTGACAGCCAGTATGACCTGGATTACGTGGAATACCGCTCCATTCGCAAGGACGGCTCCATCTGCTGGATTGAAGATTTCGGACATTATCTGGAGGTCGATGAGCTTGGCGGCATTTTTTATGTATTCCTCACCGATGCGACTGCGAAAAAGAACCAATATTTAATAGAGCGCGCTGCTTTGATTGATAAGAAAGAAAAGAAAATGCAGAGCCTGATAGAAGCATATGACAAGGAAAAGAAACTGATTCATCAGGAGCATTTACGTCGGCTGGAAGTCATTGAAGGGCTCAGCGTCAACTATGAGTCCATCCTCTATGCCGATTTGGACAGCGACAAGATTTTTCCCTACCGGCTGAGCAGCCGGACCAAGCGTCAGTTCGATGACAGATACCATATCATCGGTTTCCGCTGGTATGTCTCAGACTATGTAGATACCTGGGTACATCCCGAAGACCGCGCGATGGTCTCCCAGTTTACCAACCCTGAGTACATCCGCGGCAAACTATCCGAGAAGAAAACTTACTACATAAATTACCGTGTCGTCAACAATGGAGAGCTGCAATACCTGCAGCTGCGCATTGTCAATGTCGGGAAAGCTGACAAAGTCACCCAGATTGTCATGGGCTACCGCAGGGTGGATGTGGAAGTGCGCCGTGAGATGGAACAGAAACAGCTGCTGGAAGATGCCCTGAATAAGGCGAACCTGGCAATTGTTGCCAAGAATACCTTTCTCTCCAACATGTCCCACGATATGCGTACCCCTTTGAATGCGATTTTCGGATTTACCGCGCTCGCCAGGCAGAAGACCCTGGACAATGACGCTGCCCTCGCTTATATGAACAAAATTGAGACCGCAGGTAACCAGCTCTTAGACCTTATTGAGAAAGTACTGGAGATTTCATGGACCGAATCAAACGATATCAATGTCACAGAGATGGAATGCAACCTGTACGATATTGTCCAGGATGTACATAAATCGCTGCAAAGCCAGGCCAGTGAGAAAAACATCACCTTTACCTTAGATTCCCAGGGGCTTATACATCCTAATGTTTACAGTGACCATGACAGGCTACGCCAGATTCTGATGTACCTCGCCCACAATGCCATAACGTATACCAGCAACGATGGCAATGTTGTGTTGCATGTCAGGGAATTAGAGACTCTTCCCAACCACTATATTGTCTATCAGATTTCTGTAGAAGACAACGGCATCGGCATCAGCGAGGCGTTTATGGAACATCTTTTCACGCCTTTTGAGCGCGAAAAAAACACCACGTTCAGCGGAATCCATGGCACGGGCTTAAGCCTTGCCATTACCAAGAATATTATCACCATGATGGGTGGGAAAATAGATGTAGACAGCACCGAAGGTGAAGGAAGCACCTTTACAGTCACGCTTCGTCTGCGTGTGCAGGATTCTCCAGCAGCCGTTGCTGCAGAAGATACTTTGCCAAACCTGACAGACCTGAAAATCCTGCTGGTGGAAGACAATATGATTAACCTGAGTATCGAGACTGAAATCCTCCGCGAACTGGGATTTACAATTGAGACCGCCGAAAATGGCAGCATTGCCGTTGAGAAGCTGGCAAATTCTGTGCCCGGGGATTTTGATTTAATCCTCATGGATATCCAGATGCCCGTCATGGATGGGCGGCAGGCGACAGAGGCAATCCGCAGGCTTGAGAATCCTCTGCTGGCGAATATCCCCATTATCGCCCTGTCTGCCAATGCTTTTGAGAGTGATAAACGCATGTCCATCGAAAGCGGCATGAACGCGCACCTGACAAAGCCCATGGATGTCCCCCTCTTATTGGAGACAATCGCCAAGACTATGAGGAAAAGTCATTTTAATAATCTGGGATGTGGGAAATAGCTGACCATGGCTTTTCCCACAATATCCTCTTTTTCCACAAATGTGTGCTTCCAGTAACGAGAATCCCAGGAATCGTTGCGGTTATCTCCCATCATAAAATAGCTGTCCTCCGGCACTGTGTAAGGTCCGAAATCATCATAGCTGATTTCCTGCGTGAAATCTTTCTCCAAGGCTTTCCCATCAATATAGATTTTGCCGTCCTTTCCTTGGATGGTCTCTCCCGGAAGCCCCATCACACGTTTAAGGTAAAGTGTCTCTCCATCGTCTGGATAGATAAAAGTCACGATATCGCCCCTTTGCGGCTCCCCAAACACATAGGACAGGCGATTTACAAAAATCCTGTCCCCCGCCATCACAGTCGTCTCCATGGAGCTTGAGGGAACCTGCGCATTGGCAATCACGTATTTGCTGAGAAACAGACCAATTGCCAGAGCAACTACTATCATCAGCACATCGCTGCGGACTTCTTTCCAAAATTTCTTGTTCATTTGCTTTCCTCCTTATTTCATTGGATAATTGCGAAACTTTTTAATTTTCTTAATTTCATGTACAATTCTAGAAATTAAAATAATATATTTTCGTATACAGAAACTAAGAAATGCATTTAGCACCATGGAAACGAGACTCAAAAGACGCTGAAAGCCTTTGCTGACAGGGTCTTTTGCAGTAAGAGGCTCGTTGGAATGTTTGGTGCGTCTAGCATTTTGTGTTTCTGTATAAGGAAAATATAAAAAGTAATTATGTCAATTGTACATGAAATTATATTAATTCCGAAGTTTCGCAACTGCCTATTATTCCATAGGCAGCTGTTCCATGGCATGTAAGATATGTATGCGCATGGCGTTCCTGGCCCCCTCTGCATTCCTCGATTTGAGGAAATCCATAAGCATCCTGTGTTCAATCAGCGTTGCCTGCTCTACCTCTTCGTAAGCTTGCGAGAGCCGCACGCCTTTGTTAATCCCCTCATAAATCACCGGCATAAGCTGATTCATGAACTCATTGTGCGTTGCCCGGGCAATGGATTTATGAAATGATTGTTCCACTTTCGTGCGGTCCTTTTTCTGGCGTATGCGCTCTTCAATCTCCGCCCCCAGCGCAAGAATCCGCTGAATCTCCTCCTCTGTGCCGCGCTGCGCTGCATAATAGGCAGCTTCCGGCTCAAATATCAGGCGCATCTCATACAAATCCTTTGCCTTCACCTTTGCCGAGGCGAGGGAAGAGAACTCCCTTCCCTGATTTATCTCAAAATCTTCCCGCACAAACGTCCCGCGCCCACGGCGGATTTCCAATATGCCGCCGGTTGCAAGGATGCGGATGGCCTCGCGCAGCGTTGTGCGGCTGACATTCAGCTCCTTTGACAAGATATTTTCGTTGGGCAGCTTACTGCCCGGTAAGAACCGCTGTTCTACCGTAATCATGGATAAAATACTGTCCGCTATCCGGTCAGATAATCTGCTCTCTGCTTCCATGCCTGGTCCTTTCTATATATTTTTCTTGCGTCTGTCCTTTTCGTACGTCAGGCAGCTATCTGCCCTCATTATGGACATGTGCCAGTCCTTTTCCCAACAAAAACAGCATAACCTCTAACGCTGCTTCACCTTCACCGTGATGCGCGCCTTCTTTCCATTGTAAGTCTTCACGGTAATTCTGGCGGTTCCAGCTTTTTTCGCCGTCACCTTGCCGCTGGCGGAAACTGCCGCCACGGAACGCTTACTGGAGGAGAATGTTAATTTTCTGCTGGCTGTCCCCGCAGGCAGTTTCACCTTAAGCGTTACTTTCTTTCCCTTTTTCAGCGTAAGCGATTTCTGTCTGAAAGAAACTTTCTTCGGCGCTTTTTTGACAGTTATCCTGCAAGTTGCCTGTCTGCCATTGGCAGACTTCACTGTGATGGTAGCTTTCCCCTTTTTCCTTGCCTTTATTTTTCCAGTCTGTGATACATACGCTACCTTGGGGTTAGAGGAACTCCATTGATACGTTGTCTTTGCCTGGGCAGGTGTCTTCGTCACTTTTATATTGAGCTTCTCCCCCACGCCTATTGTTGCTTTCTTCAAATCCAAGGTGATTTTACTGACTTCGACCGCAGGCTTCTGTGGCTGGGGCTGCGGCTTGGGCGTAACCGGGTCTTCCGGCGCCTTTACAATCATTTTCTCCATATCCACGCTTGCCGTTTCCTTGAAGTCTTCGCCATACGCCCCCTTGTATATCCTCACATCGTCCACATACCCTTCAAAATTGTCATCCTCAATACTGAACGACTGTCCCAGCATGAGCGAAAGGTTTTCGCCAATCTCCTGTGCTGAGACTGTCACCTCCTGATTGGCTGCAACCAGCTCTCCGTCCCGGAACAGCCTCAGGGAGGTTGGACTTACCTCCAACGCCACAGCAATCCAGGACTCAGCCAAGGTACTGTCAAAGGTTTTTTCCGCCGCAAGGGCATTGCCGCTTTTGACAATCTTAGAAGAAAGCTGCGCCGCGCCGCCGGAAATATCGAGAAAACTTCTCTCGCTGCTGCCGAAAGAAAAGATTCTTCCTACCTTTTCCGATGGGCGGACGTACATATTGACCGTAAAATAGTCAACCCCTTGCAGAAGCTGCTGCGGCAACTGGGCAAACGTCCCATAAACGCCATCCAGCGACAGAACCTTCGACTGCACCTCCCTGTCATAGACAATTTCGGCATTGCCGCGCAGCGATAAAGATTCTTTCCCCATCCCTTTGCTCATCAGCTTCTCACTGTCATTGCTTCCCTCAAAGTCAAAATCATACAGGAGGTATTTCAAGCTGTCTGCCGCCTCCATCAGGGCAGCGGCTTTCTCACGGAACTCCGCGGTCGTGCAGGAATTTTTGCCCTCCGCCAGCGCTGCTTCGTATGCGTTCTGAAATTTATCCGCCGATTCCTTTTCATACTTTCCGCTGGACACATGTTTTACGCACTCTTCCAAAAGCCCATACACGTTGTCATAGACATAGACTTTCCTGCTGCAGTAAGAAACTGCGCCGTTTCTCTCTGCCAGATAGCACAGGGTAAATTCTTTTCCCGCCTGTTCTGCTCCCGGCGTCCATTGCAGTATCCCTTTGTTCTTGTCAAATATTGCATTTATGGGCAGTCCCTGGACATCGTAGACAACGCCCTCTGCCTCCCCATCAAGCACAATTGCCGCCTGATAATTCTCTCCCACAGCGATAAATTCTCTCACGAATCCATCTGCCTGAGTCTCGGCAAGTACGCTGTTAGCATGGCTGATGCTGCCGATTTCCGGCACGGTCTGCTCCGGGTCAAACTCCAGGTAATCCATATCCACCTGTGTGGCGTCCCCGGTAATTGTATAATATACCATGCTTGCCGCCGTATTCTGGGACGCGGACAAGTCATACAACACATACTGCCACTTCCCCTTGGTATCATGCACTTCAAAAACCGCCGCCGGGTCATGGTCTGCCTCCTGGCAGCCCAGACGGATACGCGCATCGCCATTGCTCCTGACTTTCAAGGCCACCATCCCTTTCCTGGGATAGCCGAAATGGTGGATAACGAACTCCGTCCCTTCCCCAGTAGCATCTGCCCTCACAAAGGTGACGTCTCCCTCCTTCATGACCTGGGCAGTTCCTCTGCGGAGCGCAGAAAAGTACTCCGTCTGGCTGACAGTCTCCGTATCGCCGCTGAAATCCTTTTTGCGGGAAATACCATCTGCCGCCGCTGCTTCCGGCGTAAACATGAGCGTGGACAGCCCGATAAAATCACCGGACGCCCCCTCTGGCATGATGCTCTCATAGGCATCCGCCACATAGCGGTATTTTTCCTGGCTCATATCTGCCTTGGCAATATATTTGTAATAGTTATAGACAATCCCATAATAATTGGAGAGGTTCCCTTTCCAGGGATAACCGTTGATGGACTTATAGATACCGTTGGGCGAAGAGGAACTGACGCCGCTGTCTGCCGGAATCCAGGTCACCTCATAGCCCAGATGGTATTTTGCCAGATAGGAAGCCCCCGCCAACAGGCGGTCGTCCTGGAATTCAAAGGGATTAACGGCATCTTCTGCCTTCGATATCTTCCCATCCTCCGGATCCACCAGCGTTCCCTGTGCATAAATGCTCGCCACCAGTTCGGAAAGCCCGCCCAGGTTACCGTAGGCGTGCCCCTGATCGCGCCCCATCTCCATCAGCTGGATATTGGGTTCTTCTAACATTTCTCCCGTCAGGTCATTCTTGACCACCTTGCGGATCTGGTACTTGACCGAGCCGTTTCTCCCGCCATGCTCCCCCTCTGTATTGACAAGCGTACGCTCTACCGCCTTTCCATACATGTCAATATCGCTGGTAAAGATGGATTCCCCCATCATGCCCAGCACGTTAAAGCTATGCTGATTCATCCAAAACCAGGTGGCATCGTAGAACTTGTGCACAATGTCCATAAACCCGGTCAGCTTATCCGTATCTTCCTGCGTCCATTGCAGTTCTTCGTTATCACAGTCCGTATAGCGCAGGATTTCCGCTGCAAAACAGAGGTTATAAACAACGCCGCCAAACCGGAAATCTGTGTGGTCAACCGCCGATTCCACCAGGGCAAAATTATCGAGGATTGCAAACACATTCCTGCGGTACTGCTCATTTCCGGTGATATACCACATCAAGGCCTGGTGCGCCGCCGTCAGGCTGTCCATCTGGCAGCGCTGCGAGACAAAATCGCCGGGATTGTCATAGCCTTCCATCGCCCATGGTCCCGGAATATGGATAAAAATATCATTATCCGGCTGAAAATACAGCCTGGGATTTAACGCCGCCTTAGGGTTATTGGCCAATGCCCCATAGCCGCTGAGCCACGGCTCGTCCCCCGCGCGCACATGGCGCTGCATGGTCTCCAGCTGTTCGGCAGACATGCCGATGCCCGGATGGCTCAGCCCGGAAGAAACATCCGTCTCCCTGCGAATCTGCGGTATGTATTCGGTGATGCCCTGCGGCTCATTTTTCGTACTCTCATTTTCCGCATCGTAGGCAGCTTTCGTGTCCTCATATCCTGCCGCAATCTGTGCCGGCGTCAGCGCTCCGCCATATATCCGCAAATCCTTCATAGAGCCCATAAATGCCTGGTCTTTGGCATAACCGGACCTGCCAAGGTACACGAGAAGATTCTCGCCAAAATCTGCCGTTGTCCGCGACTTTGCCGCCGTGCCTACCAGCGTTCCATTCAGATAAGAAGAAATACTGTCTGCTGTCAGTACCAGTACATACTGCGCCCACTGGCGCTCCAAGCCAGTAGTGTCCCCCTCAGTCACGCCGACTTCCGTGCGGTATGGCTCTTTCTCGTTGACACCGTTCGTAAAAACATTTTTCGATAATCCCTTGGGGTTAGAAGGGACAAACAGCCAGTAATTGGGTGAATCCGTCCCATCTTCCGTAGGGGAACAGAAAGACATCGCCGCATAATTGCCCATGCCGGTACGGTTTTTCAGCCACACAGATATGGTCAGCGTATTCTTGCCGTCAAGCATCCCTTGCGGCAGCTCGGCGTAATTCGTGCTGCTGTCATTATTTCCCGCAAAGGTAAGCCCATTGTAATAACGAAGATCCCCTACTGCTTTTCCGTCATGCCCATTTCCAGAGACGTCTTTCAAATCCGTAAGCAAGGGATAACTTGCCAGCAATTCCGGCAAATTTGTCTGCGCTGCCTGTACTGCCGTCAGATTCTCCTCCAGCGGAAATGACAGTACGCTGCATACCATGCAAAGGCACAGCAATACTGATATTATTCTTTTTATCCTGCTGCATTTTACCATAACTCTGCTCCTTATCATGATAATCCAAAACAAATGGAACAATCGCCTATAATCCCAAGGCCTCATACCTTATCCCTTGCCCGTTGCTGCCAAAGGGGTCTGCTGAAGATTACTGTACCTTAACGGAAAATCCCTCTAAGATGCCCGCCGGCACTTCCTCCCCATACGCATACTCCTCCCCATCCTCTTTCTCAAAATGGTGGACCGTGACACGCTGCTTGATAGGGTCTACAATCCAATATTCCCGCACCCCTGCGCTGCGGTATTTAAAAAGCTTGATATAGTAATCCATCCGCCTGCTGGACGGCGACACAATCTCAATCACCCAATCCGGCGCGCCGTGGCAGCCTTTCTCATCCAGCTTTTCCTCATCACAGATGACCGAGATGTCCGGCTCCACATAGTTCGTCTTATCTTTGTTCAGGAACACGGCAAAGGGAGCGGGAAGAACCTGGCATTTTCCATCATTGCCCTTAATATAATTATAAATTTCATTGCATAAAAAACTTAATGTTTTCTGATGTGTCCAATTGGGCGGGGCCATATCATAAATCCTACCATCAATCAATTCCGCCCTCTGCCCATCCGGCAATGCATAAATATCATCAATCGTGTAACATTGTTCTTGTTCCAAATCTTCTATCTTTAATGCTTCCAAAAGAACAACCTCCTTCTGAATCGCTGCAGCTTGCTCAACAAGCTCCGCCATCGCCTCTGAATCACTGCATCCTGCTCACAAAGTCCGCCATCGCCTCTGAAATTTTAATCTGCTGCGGGCAGACTGCCTCACAGCTTCGGCAGCCCACACAGGCGCCTGGTTTCTTTTCCTCCGGCATTGCCATCAACGCCATAGGGGCGATAAACCCGCCTTCCGTATAGCTGTGTTCGTTGTAAAGACCCAGCAGGGAAGGGATATCAAGCCCCTGCGGGCAATGGCTCACACAGTAATGGCACGCGGTACAGGGAACCGTCTTTGTCTTCAGCATATCTCCCGCAATCTCCTGCAATCTGTCAAACTCTTGCTGATTTAAGGGTTCCTCGCTGGCAAATATCTGTATATTCTGTTTCAGCTGTTCAAAATCTGACATGCCGGACAACGTCACCACTACTTCCGGCAGAGACTGCAGGAAACGGAACGCCAACCCGGCGGCACTCTCCCCAGGGCGAAGTTCCTTTATCTTTTCCACTTCCTCCTGCTGCAGGTTGCACAGCCTTCCGCCGCGCAGCGGCTCCATAACCCACACCGGAATCTTGTATTCCGAGAGCAGTTCCACTTTTGCCTTGGCGTCCTGGAACGACCAGTCCAGCCAGTTCAGCTGAATCTGGCAGAACTCCATATGCTCTCCATACGCTTCCAGGAAACGCTTCATCACCTCGCAGCTGCCATGTGCGGAAAATCCCAGATGACGGATACGTCCGTTCTTTTTCTGCTCCATCAGATACTCAAAAATATGGTACTTCTCATCGAGGTACGCGTCTATGTTCATCTCGCAGACATTGTGGAACAAATAAAAATCGAAATAACCCACCCCGCATTTCTCAAGCTGCCGCTCAAAAATCTCCTCCACCTTATCCATGTTAGAAAGGTCGTAGCCTGGAAACTTTGTGGCAAGATAATAGTTCTCACGCGGATAACGGTTCAGCGCCCTGCCCATGACAAGTTCCGAATTGCCGCTGTGATACCCCCAAGCCGTATCGTAATAGTTGATGCCCTGTTCCATGGCATAAGCAACCATCTCCGCTGTTTTGACCTCATCGATATCCGCATCATTTCCGTTTACTACCGGCAGGCGCATTGCCCCCATGCCCAATGCAGATAATTTTAAATCCTGAAATTCCTTGTAAACCATAACTTTCCCTCTCCTTTCGCAATTGCCTATAAACCTATCAGCTGAAATAGACCAGCTCATCCTCCGGTTTTTCTGCCGGCTGCACATCCAGGGCATACAGGACCGGACCCTTGCCCTTATATTCCAGCGCAAACTCGTGTTTCATCTCCGCCGTGACCGTGACCCAGGACTTGTGCGCAACCTCTGCCGCCTTGTTATATTTACATTTAAAGCCGATAAACGTAATGTCGTCCACGCAGCAGGTCATGGCAAAGCGCCCGGGAATCATGACCTCTTTCTTCATTTTCTCAGGACGGTAAACAAGCGCCAGGAAACGCACCTTTTTGCCCTCATATTTCCTGGGATCGTCTAAGGCGTCCATATACCAGATGCCATAATCCATATCTGTGATATCTATGATGTCCTGGTTTAAGTCATAAGGAAGCTCTTCCATATCATTTTCATCCATCGTGCCGTCTTCCCGCTCGTAGGCAATCTGCGCCTTGCGGTTCAGTGCCTTGATGGCGCGGCGGAACTTGCCCTTGGGCGTATCGTCATTGCAGCGGTTGATTATCACCACATCCGCCGCAAAGAGCTGTTCCATAATCATCGCGCGCATATTTGTCAGGTACATCTCAAACGTAGTGGCGTCCACCGTGGCAAGCGACTGCACCAATACCCAATCCCGCGGTAAATCCATTTCCAGAAATGTCGCCATCTGCCAGGTCCCATTGTATTCCACAAACACCTGGTCCGGCTGGTACGCAAGCTGCAGTTCCTTTAATTTGGCAGAAGTGAACGCTTCTTCCTCCTCAATCATCACCATCACAGCATTTGCTTTCTCAAGCTCGGATTCTTCAAATTCCACTTCCCCATCTTCACAGAGAATCAGCAGCGTCCTGCCGCCCTCGCCAAAATCTTCCTCTATCAAAGTCTCCCGGATTAGGGAGCTCTTGCCGCTGTCCATAAAACCGGAAAACAAATATACCGGAATCTCCATATCCATATGACCACAACCTTTCTCTTCCCATGGGAACCAATCCTCAAAATATCCATCTTTCCAACCATCAGAGCCCAAACAGTTCCATCAGCTTCCCTTCTTCCACATCCGTACCGATAACACAGAGACGCCCGGTGTAATCTGCCTCTCCGGTCCTCAGTTCATACTCGCCGTCCACCATATCAAAGTAAATCCATGTGCCGTCCTTACAGGGCACGATGCCTTTGGCACGCAGTATTGTCCCATAATCATTGGTATCGCAAA
The DNA here is from genome assembly GCA_910583835.1 of uncultured Lachnospiraceae bacterium. Classification (GTDB taxonomy): domain Bacteria; phylum Bacillota; class Clostridia; order Lachnospirales; family Lachnospiraceae; genus Petralouisia. The sequence continues at coordinate 26,900 of CAJTYM010000036.1, forward strand.
ATGCTTTCAGCGCATGTTCAATCGTCTCCCGCTCAAACACATGGGGCGTCTCCTTCCCCCAGCTAGTGAAGATTTCGTCTGCATGGTGGTGGTCATGTCCATGATGATGCTCATGGTCGTGGCAGCCGCAGGTGCAGTCCTCTCCATGCTCATGATGATGCTCATGCTCTCCATGCTCATGGTGGTGCTCATGCTCTCCGTGCTCGTGATGATGCTCGTGCTCATGCTCTCCATGCTCATGATGATGCTCATGCTCGCCGTGCTCGTGATGATGCTCGTGCTCATGGTGGTGCTCATGCTCTCCATGCTCATGGTGATGGTGCTCATGCTCCTCCAGCAGTTCCTCTTCCATCGTTTTCTGCTGCTCAATCACTTTGTAAATCTGCTTGCCGTCAATATCATCCCACGGCGTTGTGATGATTGCCGCCTGGGGATTCTTCTCCCGGATTGCCGCTGCCACAAGCTCTGTCTGCTCCGGCTTCACGTTCTGGGTACGGCTCAGCACCACCACGGTTGCATATTCTATCTGGTTATTGAAGAACTCGCCAAACGCTTTCATCTGTTTGGTGGCCTTCGGTGTGTTGACCACAGTAATCCTGCCGTTTAATTTTACCTCATTTTCTGCTTCCACTTCCTGCACGGATTTCATGACGTCTGAGAGTTTTCCCACACCGGAGGGCTCAATCAAGATGCGGTCTGGATGAAAACGCTCCATCACTTCCCGCAGGTTTTTACCAAAATCGCCCACCAGCGAACAGCAGATACAGCCGGAATTGAGTTCGCTGATTTCAATTCCCGAATCTTTCAGAAAACCGCCGTCAATGCCAATCTCCCCAAATTCGTTCTCAATCAGCACAATCTTCTCTCCCTGAAAGACATCCTCCAACATCTTCTTGATAAACGTTGTCTTTCCTGCACCTAAAAATCCTGAAATAATATCAATCTTTGTCATGTCTCATTCCTCCTTAATGTCACAATTCCTTTTTCCACCATAAATGCCGGATGGTAAGACAGCTTCGCCTTGCGAAGCCCTTCTGCGCCGGTATCCTCCTCGCGGTTTACATACTGGTATCCCGCTGCCGCGTGCTCTGCAAACTGCTGATTAATCATCGGATATGCACCCTGAATCTCTGCAAACGCTTTCTCGATGTGGACGACAAAGGTATCCGGGTTCAATGGCTCTCCAATGGTAAACGCAATGACTTCGCCATCCGGTCTGGTACGCAGCAGCCCGCCCTGCAGCTGCAGTTCGTCCAGCAGGCGCAGGGCATTCAAGGTCACGCACATCTCATCCCGCTTCTCCACATCATACTCACACTGCATCTCCTCCCGCCATTTCAACGCCATCTGAAAACAGTCCTCCACATTTTCAGAAGTGATTGGCTCGTAAACCCAATCGGGATTGCCCTCCTTAAAGCGGTTGATATGGTTGCGTTTGCCGTGAAGTTTCTTGCCGGCAAGGCTTATCAGCTTCTCGGTCTCATAGACGTAATCCGCTGCATCCCGATTATAAGCAATTTCAAGCTTTCCGGGATACCACTGCTCCAACAGGGCAAACTCTTTCTCCTGGACCAAATGCATATGGAAATCTGCCTGCTGCTGTTCAAACCACGCAAACAGCGCCTCCAGCGCTTTCGGTATCTGCCCAGGCTCCCCAATGGGAAAGGTGATGCTCGGCTCTCCATTTTCCTGAAATCCGCAGAACACCAAGGTATCCTCCACAATTGCAAATTCCGTACGGTACTTCCTGCTCCACAGATAAATATTGGCAAAAACCAAATCGCAGCTGCGGTATGGTTTCTGTTTTAAATAACTGCAGAGCAGCTCTCGGTCTTCCAACTCAATTTTACGAAACGTTATCTCCATAAATCTTTTTATCTCCTATTCTGTCACTGCAAGCTGTATAGCTTGGCATAAATGCCGTTTTTCTTTAACAATTCCTCATGTGTGCCCTCTTCCTCAATGCCCAGGTCCGTCAGCACCAATATCTTGTGCGCATTGCGGATGGTCGACAGCCTGTGGGCAATCACGAACGTCGTGCGGTTCCTCGCCAGCTTCTCCAAAGATTCCTGCACTACTTTCTCGCTCTCATTATCTAATGACGAAGTGGCTTCATCAAATATAAGTATGGGCGGATTTTTCAAAAATACCCTGGCAATGGACAATCTCTGCTTTTGCCCGCCCGACAGTTTGACGCCGCGCTGCCCGATATCCGTATCATAGCCGTCTGGCAGCGACATGATAAATTCATGGGCGTTGGCATTCTTCGCTGCCTCAATAATCTCCTCCCGGGAAGCATCCGGCTTTCCGTAACGGATATTGTCAAGCACGGTCCCTACAAACAGGTAAACATCCTGCTGCACGATGCCAATCTGGCTGCGCAGGCTCTTTAAGGCAATCTTGCGCACATCCATGCCGTCAATCTTAACCGCCCCTTCCGTCACATCGTAAAACCGCGGAATCAAATTGCAGAGCGTACTTTTGCCAGCGCCGGATGAACCCACAAGCGCAACGTAATCGCCCGCTTCCACCTCCAGGTTGATATGCTGCAGTACCGTCTCTGTATTTTCCTCATAATGGAACGATACATCTTCAAAAGAAATATCCCCCTTCACTTCTGTAAGGTCCACTGCCTCCGGCAAATCCTCAATATCAGGCAGCACCGCCATCATTTCCCGGAACCTCTCATAACCAGTATACCCATTCTGGAACTGCTCCGTAAAATTAATCAGTTTTTTCACCGGCTCCGTAAACGTATTGATATAGAGGAGGAAAGTCACAAGGTCCGCCACATCCACCTGCCCCTCCATAATCATTGCCGCTCCGGCAATCAGCACGGCAATGGTAATCAGCGTAGTCAGCGCATTCAGCCCGGAATGGTACCCCGCCATATAGAAATAACTGTTCTTCTTTGCTGCCAGGAATCCCCGGTTGCCCTCTGCAAATTTATCCAGCTCCATATCCTCATTGGCAAACGATTTCACCACGCGGATACCGGAGAGGTTATCCTCAATCTGGCTGTTGACGTCAGCAATCTTCTCGCGGTTGCGCTTGAATGCACGCTTCATCCTGGTATTGAAATAAGCGGCATACAAGAGCATCACCGGCACGAATGCAAAGGCAATCAGCGTCAGCCTGGCATCAATCTGGATTAAAATGACAAAAGACCCGATGATCTTGATTAAGGAAATCAACAAATCTTCCGGTCCATGGTGCAGGAGCTCACTGATGTCAAACAAATCGCTGGTAATGCGGGACAGGAGCTGCCCTACTTTCTGATTGTTAAAAAAAGAAAAAGACAGCCTCTGGTAATGGGCAAAAATTTCTGCCCGCATATCAAACTCAATCTTAGCCCCCATGACATGTCCAAAATTCGTTATAAAATAATTGCAGATAAATTCTACCACAACCAGTGCCAGCATTATCATTCCCAGCGATGTGATTTTATCAAGCGCTTCCCCGGATTCCAATGCCAGCACTTCATTTGTGATATAACGCACAATCAGCGGTATCACAAGCGTCACTGCCGCCCCTAAAATGGCGAAAAACATATCTGCAAGAAACAATGGCATGTATGGTCTGTAATACGATGCCAGCTTCTTCAAAGTCTGTCTCATAATACCATTAACTGCTTATCTCTGACAGCTTCTGCTCAAATTCCGTAACCGCCAGCGGACGGTCGAAATAAAAGCCCTGTGCCAGATAACAGTTGCTCTCCTTTAATAGTTTAATCTGTTCTACGTTCTCTACACCTTCAACGATGCATTCAATCTCCATATCCTGCGCCAAGGCAATCAGATGGCGGAACATCACGCGTTTCTGCCTGTCATCGTCAGAATTATCGGGCAGAAAGCTCTTGTCAATCTTGAGCACATTCCATGGCAGCTCCCGAATCAGGTTCATGGAGGAATACCCGGTGCCAAAGTCATCCACAGACGTGCTGAATCCATGTTCACGCAGCCCGGAAACCAAAGATTTAAGGTGCGTATATTCCACATCCGTGCCCGTCTCTGTCAGTTCAATCTCTATATACTTGTGGGGCACTTCATATTTATCCACGATAGCCAGAATATTATCCAAAAGGTCCAAATCCCCCATGTGGACGCGCGACAGGTTCACGGAGACCGTCACCACCTCTTTGCCCTCGTCCAGCCATCTGCGGATATCCCGGCAGACGTGCTCCAGCATATAGAAATCCAACAGACAGATGAGTTTGCTCTTCTCCAAAATTGGTATAAATTCCCCTGGCGCAATCATTTTGCCATTCTGGAACCAACGGCATAACGCCTCAGCGCCGACCAGATTATAACTCTTTAATTGGATTTTGGGCTGATAATAGACCTGGAATTCTTCTCTCTCCAAGGCTTCCGGCAGGTTTGCCTCAATCATCTTGCCCACACGGATGCCCTGCATCAATTCCGCGTCAAAAAATGCATACTCTGTCTTGCGCACATTCCGCGCCATGTTGATTGCCGTGCCCAAGCACTCCACAATACTGGCAGCGCTGTCGCAGTTGGCAGGTATCATATAGTATCCGGCATTGGTTGAAACCCAGACACGCTTGCCCTGTTTCTCGTCATAGACAATGCCAGAACCCTTTAAATATTCCATGACCATTTTCAGATTGGTCTTAAAAAACAGCACCACAAAATTATCGCCGCTGACCCGGCAGACCATCTCCTGACTGCTGAGCTTTTCCTGAAACTGCCGGATGAATTTGCCCAGCACACGGCTCCCGCGTTCCCGCCCAATCTGCTGGTTAATCACAGAAAAATGACGCATATTGAACTGGCATGCCGCATACTTGCCTATCTCCCCCTGGGAAATAATATGGTTGGTATTCTTCATAAACCATGCCATATTGTACATGCCAAGTTCCCGGTCACGGAACGTCAGTCTTTCTACCATCTGCTGCATACGGGTGCGGGCGTTAAATGTGAGGAGGACTTTTAAAAACACCTGTATCTTCTCCTGCTCGGTCTCGTCCCATTCCGGTTCTCCCGCAGTGGGATAAATGCCATACTTCATGAGGTTGCCCTCCTCTGTCCACTCCTCATACAGCATTCCCCGCTGTGTATCGCACTCCCCATTGTGGTAAAATACAGCACGGCCGCCCCATTTCTGTTCCTCATAGCCCAGGTTTTCATAAAAATCTGCTTCTACCTTGGCAATCCTCAGCACCCGGCATAAACCGTCCATCGCCCCTTGGGTATCCGGATTAATCAAATCCGGAATCTTTTCCATCTGCACAATGAACTTATCCAATTCCAGCGCATATTCTTTAATATCAAATGCCATGAGCAGTTCCCCCTTTAACTTCAAGCTGTGGCAGGCTTACCATAAATACCGTCCCTCCCTCGGGCTTATCCTTCACCTCGAAATTCCCCGACATATGCCGGATAAGAAAACTCACGATCGAAAGCCCCAGCTCTGGCCTGCCTTCCCATTCCATCTCCTGTACGCTGCCTTTTTCTATGTATTCCTGTATCTTTTTCACCTGTTCATCTGGCAGTTCCATCACAGAATCTTCAATGGAAATGCTCAGCATAACCGCATAAGATACTTTCCTGCTCTTCACCCGAACCGTTATCTTGCCGCCATTGTTGCTGCTTATGCAGTTGAACAGCAATTTGCTGATTACCTGGCCAATCCGCCCGGCATCCCCAAGCATGAATTCCGGCACCTCGTCCTCTACCTGGATGTCAATTTCCTTGTCATTATCCCCGTAATGGCTTGTGACATTTTGCACGACCTCCTCCATAAGTACACGGATACGGTAATTATTCTCGCTCAGCTCTACCTTGCCATCCGACATCTTTATGTACTCTACAGCATCCTCCACCATCGTATAGACTTCTGTCCCCTGTTTGAGCAGCGACCTCAGGTTGTCCGCTGCCGGGCTGTCCACCTGCTCAATCAGATTCCCGGCATGGTCCATCCATTCTTCCATATTCTGTTTCATATGGAGGCTGAGATTCATCACGAAATCTGACTGTGAGCGCGCTGCCCGCTCCGCCTTGCGATAATCCTGGATAACAAGATAACTGTGGTAGGCAATTGCCGACAGCGCCTCGGTAATTTTGGAGAGAAAGACTGCCGCTTCCTCCACTGCTTTCTGCTCCATAAGTTTTGTTTTCTGGATGGCGCTGACATAAGCTTCCGGGTCAATCTCCATCTCCTGCGCTTTCCTGCGCATCTTCTCCATATCCAATTCTGATGTACGCACCTGACCTCCGATAAAACTTCCCAGAACCTTATTCCCCACCATAATCGGGGCTGCGTAATCCGTAAGCCCCGCATGGCATTGGTAAACGGAAATCTGTCCCGAGCGCAGCGCCATAAACGCTCCATCCCGGTCGCATGCCTCACACCTTCTGCTGCCTGAAGCCGATTTTCTTACCAGCTTCTGGCAGAAATCTGTAAAACCGCTTCCTTTTGTCAGCGGAACCCCCTCCGCATCCGTAATCAACGCTGCCATTCCCGTATATTTGGAAAACCCATCCTGAATTTTCTGCAGGATATTTACGTCAATCAGCTCCAGTAAATATACATTCTCCATATCCCACACCCTCCGCTAACTGTATCTTCTATTCTTTAAATTTCTCTGCCTGTCCCTGAATCAGCTCGGTATCTGAGAAATAATTTATCTTCATGGCAGAGCGCACATCATCCAACGTCTGCGCTGCCACACTTCTTGCTTCCTCGCTCCCCTTCTTCAGCACCTCATAAATATAGGGAATATCTTTCTGCAGTTCTTTCCTGCGGCTGCGGATAGGTTCTAACTCCTCCTGCAGCACATTATTCAAAAACTTCTTAACCTTCACATCCCCGAGCCCCCCACGCTGGTAATGTGCTTTCAGTTCATCGAGATTGGCATAATCTGTAAGATAACGCCCGAAATGCTCATCCCTGCAAAATGCATCCAGATAAGTAAATACCGTATTGCCCTCCAAAGAACCTGGGTCTTCCACCCGCAGATGGTTGGGGTCGGTAAACATGCTCATGACTTTTTTCTTAATCTCATCTGCTTCCTCCGACAGGTAAATACAGTTGCCGAGGGACTTGCTCATCTTCGCTTTGCCGTCAATTCCCGGCAGACGCATACATGCCTGGTTATCCGGCAAGAGTATCTGCGGCTCCGTCAATGTCTCCCCATACACTGCATTGAACTTATGCACAATCTCCCTGGTCTGCTCTAACATCGGCATCTGGTCTTCCCCCACCGGCACGGTAGTTGCCTGGAACGCCGTGATATCTGCCGCCTGGCTGATGGGGTAGGTAAAAAATCCAACCGGGATGCTCGCTTCAAAATTGCGCATCTGAATCTCCGCTTTCACCGTGGGATTGCGCTGCAGCCGGGACACTGTCACCAAATTCATATAATAGAAAGACAATTCACACAATTCCGGTATCTGGGACTGTATAAATAATGTGGATTTCGCCGGGTCCAAGCCACATGCCATGTAATCCAGCGCCACCTCCACCACGTTCTGCCGTACCTTATCAGGATTGTCCGCATTGTCGGTCAATGCCTGTGCATCGGCAATCATAATAAATATCTTATCATATTCACCAGAGTTCTGAAGCTCCACCCTGCGCCTTAACGAACCTACATAATGCCCTACATGGAGTCTGCCTGTAGGCCTGTCGCCTGTCAAAATAATTTTACTCATAAATAAACCTCATTGATTTCTGAATTATATTTCATAATTTTACATAATATTCCTACTTACACTATAATATAAACTGTGAATTGCTGTCAAGAATATTCGAGTTTCCTCATTTTATATCATCACCGAATCGCTTTCACCGGGCAGGCTTTCTTACATGCCCCGCATCTTATGCACTCAGGATGGTTGGCATTCTTCGTGGGGTCCACCTGCATCTTGCAGACCCTTGCACAAGTTTTGCAGCCTGTGCATTTTTCTCTGTCCACCTGATAGCGGAACACTGAGATGGGATTGAACACCGAGTAGACAGCGCCCAGCGGGCATATATATTTGCAGAATGGCCGGTAAATCAGGATGGACAGGAGAATGGTAATCAGCAGGAGCACATTTTTCCATGCATACAGCCATCCCACGGCATTTTGCAGCGATTGATTCGAGAGCACGAGAGGGATTCCACCCTCCAGCGTGCCTGCCGGACAGATAAGCTTGCAGAAATACGGCGCGCCCTGTCCCATAATATCTACCACGAACATCGGCAAAAGTATTACAAACACCAGCAGGATAACGTATTTCAGCTTTCTTAACAGCTTATCTCCCCGAAAGGCATTGATTTTTCTGGGAAAGGGGATTTTATGCAGTAAATCCTGTATCAGCCCGAAAGGACAGAGCCAGCCGCAGACAAACCGTCCCAGCAGCGCGCCGACAAACATCAGAAACCCCGCCGCATAAAATGCAAACTTGAAATTCCAGCTGCCGATAACTGCCTGCAGCGCCCCGATGGGGCACGCCCCCACTGCCCCCGGGCAGGAATAGCAGTTTAATCCGGGGACACAGAGGTTCTTTAATTTCCCTTTATAAATCTTTCCCTGGGCAAAGCCCAGCAGGTAACTGTTCGTAAGCAGAGCCCACGCCGCCTGTACGCCATGGCGTTTCCACTCATTTGCATGCTTCTTATTATCCAATTCCGATACACTCCAAACAGATATTAATTGCTTTTTCAAGGACTACCGGCATCTCGCCCCGGAAAACACCCCATCCCATCATCGCAAGTCCCAGGACCGCCAGGTAAATCCCTCCCCGGGGAGCGCGCAAGGACTTTCTCATTCTACCGCCCCTTTCAGTTCTGTCTCTACGATTTCTTTCCACTCTTCAAGGCTGCGGCTTCCAGAATAAGTCTCGCCTACGATATTTCCCTCCTTGTCCACAAAAAAAGTCTCCGGTACAGCGCTGATGCCCGCAAGCCTGCCGTTGAAATAACTCTTGTCAGGTATCAGGAAAGGATAGGAGGCCCCGGTATACTCAGCCAGCATCCGTGCCTTTTCTACTGTGTCCTCATCTGCGCTGCCTGAACCATCTATGCAGTCCAGGGCAATGCCTACCACCTGGATGCCTTTGTCCGCCATCTCCTCGCTCAGCGTCTGCAAATCAGGAATCTCATTGATACAGGGCGTGCACCAGGTTGTAAAGACATTGACCATCGTCAGATCGTAGTCTTCAAATATCTCCTGCGTATATGTCTCCCCTGTAATGTCCTGCGTGGAAAATTCTCCGATATTGGCATTGCCCTCCCCGGACTCCTCTGCTGCCTCCTCTGTGGGAGCATTCTCCTGAGACTCATTTTCGGCGGATTCTGCTTTCCCACCGCAGCCGTTTAAGATAATAAAGCAGCATACTCCCGCCAGCAGCAGCGCACATATATTTTTCTTTTTTATTCTCATAATAACAATTCCCCTTTCTCTGTCCCTATGAACATTTATCAATTTCGTCACGGATGGTCTGCATCTGGTAATCCAGATCCTCGATGGAATCCGCACAGCATTTGAGCTGCGCCACAATCTCATCGGCATCGGCACGCTCCCAGTTTTTCTTATACCTCAATTTGTGCTCAAGGCTTGCCCAGAAATCCATGGCAATCGTGCGGAACTGCACTTCCACATGCATGTATTTTTTCTCATGGGATAAGAAAATCGGCACATCCAGGATATAATGGAGGCTGCGGTAGCCGTTGGGCTTGGGATTCTGTATGTAATCCTTGGCCTGCAGCAGAATAATATCATCCTGTTCCGTCAGAAGGCCTGCCAGACGGTAAATATCATCCGGGAAAGAACAGATGACGCGAACTCCCGCCACATCGCAGAGGTTTTCCCTGATGGCCTCCAGCGTGAGCGGAAATCCCTTGCGCCGCAATTTCTCAAATATGCTGTTCGGCGTTTTCAGCCTACTCTTTATGGATTCAAATGGATTTCGGTTGTATTCCTGGGAAAATTCCTCATTCAGCACCTGCAGCTTCGTCTCCACTTCCCGAATCGCTGAACGATACTCCATCATCAGCCGGTTAAACGAACGCTCTTCCCGTAATTTTTCTGCCTGTATGCGTATAATTTCTTCCTGCTCCCTGAGCGCCTCCGCCTGCTCTTCTATCTTGCGCTCCAGCTGATTCCTGCGTGAGAACAGTTCCATCGTATTGCGGATCCTGTTGCGGACAATCGAACTCTCAAACGGCTTATGGATAAAATCAGAAACTCCCAACTCAAAGCAGTGGTTTTCCACCTCTATGGCATATTCCCCGCTGATGACAAGCACGGGAATCCTGGGCATCCACCCCCTGCGCTTCATCTCGTCAATCACCGCCAGCCCATCCATCTTCGGCATCTGCAGATCCAACAGGATTGCCGCCGTCTCCGCATGGTTTTCTGACAAGTTATGTATCGCCTGTTCCCCATCTTCGGCAACCTCCACGATATAGTCTTCTTCCAGCATATCGCGCAGCAGTTCGCGGTTTAACTCCACATCATCTACTACCAGTATCTTCTGCATGATTATCTACTTCCTTTGTTATTTCTCTCTATGATTGCACATAAAATTCAAATCTTCCAACTATAATGATTATAGATTATTTCTGTCAGTTATACAACACTTCACATAACTTTCAAACCACATTTTGTGACAGGTGGCAATTGCATAAAGATTCAGATTACGAGCGGACAGTAACGAAGCTGCCCCCAAGCGTTCTGGGAGCAGCCTCTGCATAAATAAGTTATAGTAAACGCATTCATTTCAAGCGTTTACTATACATAGAAACGTTATTGGAAATTCTGCATACACTGGCCAAATTTCTGCTTCGCCTCGGTTACCTTCTGGGTATCTGCAGAAGGCGTAGGATAATAGCCTCTGTCGTGCATCATAGTGAACACTTCATTCTGGATGGCGTGCTCCTTTTCCAGGCAATCGAGAATAGCATTTCTCACATTGTCATGGACGCACTCATTGGAAAACGTATTGTAAAGGGTGGTCGCTGTTTTTTCTGCGGTCAGCGCATCCGCAAACATTTCTTTTTCTGAATAAAATGACTGCTGCATGGTTTGCCTCCTAACTCAACTGGGAATACAAGTTGCGAAAATGCTCCTTGTGCTCATTGGAAATCTCGGTAAATTTTGATTTCATTTCTGTGTCAGTACTGTTGTCTGCCAGCACCTGGAATTTCTTAATCAGAAGTTCCTCGCCGGAGAGCAGATCGTTCAATGCGGATAACTCTTTTTCTGAAATTTGGTTCATGGAAATCTCCTTTCGTTGTGATATTGGTCTTCCATAGTATGTACCAAATCCTGCAGATTATGTATTCCCGCCCTAAAGAAAAATCATGCCCGGCAATAATAGCAGTCAAATACCCGGCAAGGCACTTACCTTTGCAGAACAAACCAATTATTTTTTATTTTCTGCTGTAGCTTTCTGCACTTCTGCTGCTGAAACATTGAGCCGGATATGCGGCGCATATTTTTCCAAAGCGGAAAGGAATTGCTTATAATCTTTTTCATTCTGCATGGAAACTCCGCCCATTCTTTCGCCTTTGCCGTTATACAGCAATACATCGAATATCCTGCCGCGCGGCCTGATAATCACCGGATTCTTCGTTGTCTCACTGTATGCCATATCAATGTCAGAGAGACGGAAAATCCCATAGTCAATCTCATTCCTGTACAGAAAAGCCGCCCGCATATAATGTTCCGTAATGGCAATTGCGCTGTCCAGCCGTTTGCCGTTTTGGATAAACACAAGCGGGTCCGCCGTCATTTCCTCATCGAACTGCCGTACCTCCTCTGCTGAAAGATTCATTGCCTGCAGGCAATTCTGGGCAAACGGAAGTTTAGGATTATTCTGGGAAGATTTTAATTTCATATAAAAATATCCTGCCATCCCCAGCCCCACAATGCCGACAATTACGCAAAAAAAGCTTGTATCATATTCTGGGGTTACCTGATTTAATATTAGCAAAAACGCTTCCAGCAATACAAAAACCACCACCACTGCAATGACGTTTTTTATTGTCGGCGCAGACTTCACCCTGCTTTCTCCTGTCTTTGCTGCCTGCTCTTCTAACCATTGTGACATCTCTTATCCTCCTTTCACATGGTATCGGCACGTATCGCTTTGCGATACCTGCCAGTTCGTCGGAAGGCATTCCGGAAATGCTTCGCATTTGCCTTCCTCCTTTCACAACGTAACCGGAACGTTCCTGTTATCTTCTGAAATAAGCTTATATTTCATCTTATCATAGATTAAGAAGCCAGTCCAATACAAATACCTGACGGATGCCATTATGCAATACCGGGGGGTCATTGTCCATGGTAAGCAGATATTTAGGATTATGGTCTGCTATGGTATCTAATGGCATCAATTCACGATTTCTGGTTCTTTCATCCCTTACCGTCCACGAAACCTGATAATATTCAACATTTCCTCCATAATCCTGGGCAACAAAATCAACTTCAGCAGTTCCAATTTTTCCCACATAAACCGTATAATCCCTGCGAATCAGCTCCAAATAAACGATATTTTCAAGAATACGGCCCTGGTCAGCATTCTGCAGACCCAGCAAGTAATAGCGCAGGCCTATATCTGCCAGATAATATTTGTCCTGAAGCCGCAGGTACTCCCGCCCTTTGATATCGTACCGGCTGACACGGTACATCAGCAAGCTGTCTGTAATTCCCTCCAGATAATTTTCAACCGTATGATTAGAAATCTTCCTGCCAGCGCTGGTCATGCTGTCCGCAATTTTCTTCACCGTACACAGATTACCGATATTATCAAACATAAATTTGATTACACTCTTTAACATTAGCGGATCCTGTATTTTCCTGCGCGCAACAATATCATTCAACACAACTGTATTATAAATTCCATCCAGGTAAGCATGAATATTCCTCCTGGTTTTCAGTCCGACCGTATAGGGAAAAGAACTATTATAGACATAATTGCGGTACAGTTCTTCTTTGCTAAACGGTTCCTCAAAAGCGCTGACATACTCCTTAAAGGACAACGGCAGCATTTTCAGTTCCACAAAGCGACCGGACAAAAGCGTTGCCAGTTCCCCTGACATAAAATATGCATTGGACCCGGTGATATACACATCTGCATTCTTTTTGACAAACAGGCTGTCCACTGCCTTTTGATAATCCTGCACATGCTGAATCTCATCGAGAAAAATATAATTCATCTTATGCCAAATTGGAATTTTATTTCCAACATTTCCTTTTTGAAGGTTTCTTTGTTTTGTAAATTTTCTGGTATCTTTTTTGCAAATGTGATATACTGCATAGTAATGTATTTTCATCATCATTCAGGGAGGGCAGGTTATGACGAGAATTTGTTTTTATTTGCTGGCAGGCTATCTTTCCGGCAGCATCTTATACGTACAGATATGGGGACGGCTCCTTTGCCGCAAAGATATCACGGCAGGGACACGCGATGGCAATCCCGGCACGGCAAACGCCTTTATGGAAGGCGGTTTCCTTTGCGGCATGCTCACTTTAATCTGCGACCTCGGCAAAGGCTTTGTGCCTGTATGGCTGTTTCTGCGCCAGACAGACTGCGCGGATTTTGCCCTCGCGTTTGTGCTTGCCGCACCGGTACTGGGACATATTTACCCATTGTTCCATCACTTCCAGGGCGGAAAAGGCATTGCCACATCCTTCGGCTGCCTGCTGGGGCTTTATCCATCCCTTGGCTGCGCGCTGATACTCGCCGCGTGCTTTATCGTATTCTCCACAATCCTCGTGGTCTCACCGCATTATTACCGGACGCTGGCGTCTTACCTTGCTGCTGCAGTTATAGCCTTGCTGACGGTAAAAACCTCCGCCATCCGCTGGGGTATGCTGCTGATTTCCGGAGCTGTTTCCCTGAAACTTTTGACCTGTGATGAAAAAAATGAACGATGTAAGGTAAAATTATTATGAATGTTCTGATTCTGTCATGCGATACCGGGGCCGGACATAACACGACCGGGCTTGCGGTTTTAGAAGAATTGAAGCGCAGAGGGCATTGCGCAGAAATGAAAGACCCTTTTCAGCTGTCCCATAGCCTGATAGCCAGAAATATTGGCTCTTTCTATGTGAAATTAGTACAGAAATTCCCCCATCTTTTCGGAATTGCCTACCTTCTGGGCATGATAGTGACAAAGCTGCCGTTTCTATCTCCTGTTTACCACGCAAACGGACTGATGGCAAAACATATGCAGCGCTATCTGCTTGCGCATCCGGCAGACGTGGTGGTCGCGCCGCATCTGTACCCCGCCGAGATGCTGACTTATATGAAACGCCATAACATGCCCTGTCCTAAACTTGTGTTTATCGCTACCGATTATGCCTGCATTCCTTTTACCGAGGAGACTGACTGCGACTATTACGTGATTCCCCATCAATCACTGCAGAAATCCTTTGTGATGCGCGGCATACCTGCGGAAAAACTGCTGCCCTTCGGCATCCCCGTGCGCAGCACATTCCGCTGTAACATAACGAAAAAAGATGCCCGCAGACAGCTCGGGCTCCCCTTGGATACTGTCTGCTACCTGGTAGTGGGAGGCAGCATGGGCGCCGGGAAAGTAAAGCAGATTGTATCTTATCTCGCCGCGCACCGCAGGAACGAAGAACATATCGTTGTCATTTGCGGGAACAATGCCGCACTGCAGAAATCCCTGCAGAGCCGCTACCTTTTTACCCCTGGCATTTCCATCCTTGGCGCAACGAATCAGATGGGGCTGTATATGCGCGCCTGCGACCTCCTGTACTCCAAGCCCGGAGGGCTCTCCTCCACGGAGGCTGCCGTCACCGGCATTCCTCTGGTACACACCACGCCTATCCCGGGATGCGAGACTGTCAACCGCGCATTCTTCCAGAAGCATGGAATGTCCCTGTCCGCCAAAGATGCCAGACATCAGGCTGCGCTTGGGTTGAGGCTCCTGAAAAACCCTAAAGCCATGCACTATATGCGAAAACAGCAGGCTGCTTTTACCGCCAGAGATTCCGTGGAGAACATCTGTGATTTCATAGAAAAGTTAGGAATTAATGAAATGAAAGAATAAGCAGATTCCCAGGATTCTGTAAGGGGCTGTTCCAGAAATCACATTTTCGGAACAGCCCCTTATCATTTTCTACAATTCAACATCCGATTCTTCTACATAATTCTTTTTGACATACTCTTTAATGTCGTACTCTTTGTCCAGATTGCCGATTTTCACGAGGAATGAAATGGTATCCTGCAGGTTGGCGATGTCATCATCGGAAATCTTTACGGTATACTCATATTTGGCCATGACGTCCGCTAACAGCTCAGGAGCAATGGAAAGCGCTTCTGAGACTTTCGTTTTTGTCTCATCGTCTAAATTCTCAAGTTCCGCAACACCCCTCGCATACTGCTCAATAATCGTATGGATGACTTCTGGATGTCCCTGCGCATATTCTGCCCTGGCAATAATCGGATTCACGCCCAACAGCCCGCAGTCCGTGCCCTCGCTGATTATTTTTGCCGTGCCGTCCGCAACCAGCCTGGTCACGTTCGGTTCCCAGATTGCGACCGCATCCACTGCGCCTGTAGAGAGAACCATCGCCGCATCGCCAGTTGCAATGTTAACCAGTTCCACATCGGAATTGATATCTAGATTGTTCTGTGTAAGCAGCTTATCAATCAGATTATGACCGGTGGAACCGATGGTGACCCCAATTTTCTTGCCCTTGAGGTCAGCTGCGGAAGCAATCTCAGAATCAGCGCTTACCAGCATGGCATAGGATTGCGCTCCATCCGCTGCTGTAGCAATAATCTCATTTTTCTGTCCTGCTGCAATCGAAGAAACCGCAGGCACGTCTCCCATCACGCCGATGTCCGAGCTGCCGGAAGCCAACGATTCATTCATGGGCGGACCGGACTCAAACTCATTCCAATTTACAGTCACGCCCTGTTCCTTAAGCGCTTCCTCAATCCAGCCCTTTTCACGCGCCACATACAGAGGGACAAATGCCGCCGAAGGCTGGATAGCGATATTTATAACATCGCCGCCCGCCTCACTGTCAGAAGAAGCCTGCGCCCCATCCTTTGCCCCGCAGCCAGCCAGCATGGCGGCTCCCAGAACGACTGCCAGTAAACCTGATAATAAACGTGTCTTTTTCATGTTATTTTTCTCCTTTTGTTCGTGCATATTTCCTGTTATCGCTTTGATGGAAACTCTGCCCTCAGGCATTGCTTTCATCAAAAAATTCATTGTATATAATTTTTCTTATTTCCACAAATTCATAAGAGTTACGGTCCCGATGCCCGGTAAGCTCCACTGGAACGATACGCTTAATTTTACCAGGCCTTTCCGACATTACAATAATCCTGTCGGCAAGGTACACAGCTTCATCGATATCATGGGTAACGAGAAGCATGGTGGTATCGGATTTCTTCTGAATTCTTTTCAGTTCTTTCTGCATGGAGATTTTCGTAAACGCATCCAATGCGCCGAAAGGCTCATCTAAGAAAAGTACGGAAGGCTTGTTGACAAGCGCCCTAGCAATGCCCGCACGCTGTGCCATGCCGCCGGACAGCTCCCGCGGATAAGATTTCTCAAATCCATGCAGACCTACCAGGTCGATATATTTCTGAATTTTCTCCCGCTTCTCCTCTTTGGACAGGCCCTGCAGTACATAGCCCACATTCTGCGCCACCGTAAGCCAGGGGAAAAGCCTGTGTTCCTGAAAAACCATGCCCCTATGGCGGTCAGGTCCGGTAACCTCCTCCCCATCAATCGTCACGGTACCGCTATGCTCCGTATCCAACCCGCAGATAGCCCTCAATAAGGTACTTTTCCCACAGCCGCTGGAGCCTACGATGCAGATGACCTCGCCTTTCTTTACGCTGAAATTGATATCCTCGAGAATCTGCAGCTTTTCGCTGTCTCTTTGGATAAAATACTTATGTAATCCCTGTACGGAAATATAATCTTGTTCTCTTTGATAATTCTGCATACGGTCCACCTCAATTCCACCTGATAACTCGTTTTTCCGCCAACCGCAAAAGCGAGTCCATAATCTTACCGATGATGCCGATGGTGAGCATCCCCACGATGACAACGTCTGTTTTGCCAAATTGCCTTGCATTCATAATCAGATAGCCGAGACCGGTTGTGGACGATACAAGTTCTGCCGCGACCACGCACATCCAGCAGGAACTTAGTCCTGTCCGCAGCCCTGTAAAAATATTGGGCGCCGCGCTGGGAATTACCATCAGAA
This sequence comes from uncultured Lachnospiraceae bacterium, assembly GCA_910583835.1. Lineage (GTDB taxonomy): Bacteria > Bacillota > Clostridia > Lachnospirales > Lachnospiraceae > Petralouisia. The sequence continues at coordinate 44,112 of CAJTYM010000036.1, forward strand.
AAATGTGTTTGAAAAAAGGCGTTTCCATCGATTTGGAGACCTCTATCAGCTTTACGTCCGTCTGCCTTATTCCGTCAATGACGTTAATAAGAATTGTAAAAAAGCCGCCAAGGAAAATCAGGAATATCTTTCCGCTCTCGCCAATTCCAAACCAAAGTATCACCAGCGGAATCCAGGCGATGGGAGGAATTGGTTTTATCAGCTGAATCAAAAGCGCCGTCAGCCTGTCAAGGTGATTGGAAAGACCTATCAGAATCCCTAAGACGATTCCCAAAACAGCTGCCAGAAGATATCCCTGTAACACCCTGAGAACGCTTACTGCAAGATTTTCCCACAATTCACCGCTGGCAATCAGCGACACGATAGTACTGCCGACTTTGGCTGGAGAGGGCATGATTACGGGGTTCAGATGTCCTGTGCTCCCCATCACAATCCATACAACTATAATTGCTGCAACAAGAACTATGTATTCCGCAATATATCCAGCATTTTTTGCTGCGACCTTGCTCATGTATGTATCCCGCCTTTCTTTATTTTTATTCATCCTGTGTGATACCGATTGCTAAAGTATCATAATTCTTTTCTTTTATAATTCTGTTTTGGAATTAATTAAAACTTTTTTCTATCTCTTTTTTCTTATAATTCAAAATCGGAATTATGAACGCAAAAATAGATATTAGAATACAGTTGCATAAGAAGATTAGATAATATGAAGTGACCTCACATTTGTAACAACGTGGATTTATCTGTATAC
>CAJTYM010000037.1 GCA_910583835.1 uncultured Lachnospiraceae bacterium
CACTGACAGATGTGAGTACCATTGCCAGTGCCAGGACAAGCGCGAACAGCTGCTTTCGCATGTTCTTTGCCTTTTTCATTATGCAGTTTCTCCTTTCCATAAGTCCCTTGTAACTATAAATTACTAATCCAGCACTTTTTCTTTTCCCTTCTCCTTTCCGTGCCAAAGTTGCCTATTCATTCTCAAATTTTAACACTTCTTTTCATGCTTTTCAAGCATTTTAACTAATTTTCTTTATAAACATTTTATTTTTTATGGGAATTTATACTATAGATAAGGATATTAAGAATAATTTTCAATTTTATTTCATTACGAAAATATACATAGATTGCGAAAAATAGCAAAAATTTTTAGAGACATGCACAAAATCTTTCACCGGACTGCTGTCCTGGCAGATTGCTCGTCTGCCCTGGCAACAGTCCCATACATGGTCCAATAGAATTCATAACATACTGAAAATCCAGATTTATTTTCCAGAAAATACATCATAATTTCTAAACTTCATAATCCATACAGCTTCTTGTTGCTGTGTGCGGTCTGACCTTCCCATCGGCCACCGCCACATGCGCCGGATGGTTTGCATAAGTTTTCAGCGCCTCCTCATCCTCAAAAGTGGAATCCAGCATCAAATCTACGTTTGAACTTGCCAGTCCTTCGATATTGACCTTAATGTCAATAAGACCTGGTATCTGACCTTTTAACCCTTCAAGTCCTGCCTTAATTTCAAGTTTAATCTCTCTTTCCCGTTCCTCTGAATACCCATCTTTCAATGTCCATAAAATAATATGCTTAACCACGTCTTTGCCTCCATTTCTTTTTATTTACATTTACTAAGTCTTTTATTCTCTATGCCCTGATAAACTTTCTTCATCGACAGCCCCTGGACAATCGTGGTAAAAAATACAATTGCATAGGTGCAGCCCAGCACAATATAATATGTATTCTCATCCAGCATCGGCCTTGTGCTCATGGCAAGCGCAACCGACAGCCCGCCGCGCAGCCCTCCCCAGGTAAGCAGTTTGATAAAGCTGCCCCTGTCGTATCCATCCGGCAGCTCCCGCAAGAACAGGACGGAAATCCCCAGGCTTCCCGAACGCGCCAGCAGATTGGCGACAATTGCAACCAACGACAGCAGAAACACATATGGCATCTGCAGAATATGCAGAAATGATAATCCTAAAATGACATACAACACTGAATTCAGCAAATTATCCAGTACCTCCCAGAAGCCATCAAACTGTACCAATTCCATGGGCATGCCTTTCTGCCCCTGCCAATCCCTGAACGCTGAAAAAAGAATCCCGCACACTACGGATGCAATTGCCCCCGAGAAACCTAACGCATCACACAGAAGATACGACAACGATACGGCAAGAAGGCTCGTAAATATCTGCCTTGCCTCATCGCGGGTCCTACTGAAGACCAGAAAACAGACCGCTGTCACCACGCCTCCTACCAACACTGCCCCAAACAATTCTCTCATTAATACGAGAAAAACCCCTTCATTTTCCTGTGCTGTGACCAATCCGGAGAAACAGACGAACAAAGCCACGCCCACGCCGTCATTGAACAACGATTCCCCTTCTATTGTAAAACCGATGCCGGAGGGCAGGTTGAACTTTTTCAAAATACTTGTAGCAGCAATCGGATCTGTCGGCGCCACCACGCTGCCGAACATCAGGCAGACAGGGAGCGACATATGCATTCCCAAAAGAGAAGACGCTCCATAAAAGAGAAGCCCATAAAACACAGCGCCCAGGAAAGTAGCAACCACTGACAGGACGGTGACCCCTTTAGCATACTTTTTCAAATCCGCAAGGCGCATATGGCAGGATCCCGCAAACAGCATAAAACACAATACACCTTTGACAAGAAACATTTCCAAATCAAATACCTGTACATGTTCCAGAAATACTTGTACCGAAGAAATGTTCCCAAACGCGACTTCTATTACCAGAAATACACTGCCCGCCAGAAACGAAAAAAGCATCAGCGATATTTCATGCGTAAGCTTTGTGACTTTCTCATTAAAATATCCCAACAGCACCACAAACGCCAGCAGAAAAACAAATTTACCTAAAAATTCCATCGTAAGTTTCCTCCATATTACTTTTTCTTATGCGACAGTATTATAATCCATACCTGCCCGATTCCTTAACATTATACATTTTATATAAGAAACTTTCAATTGAAATCTTTTATACTTTGATATCCTGTATGTTTTCATGCTTTCTGTAAATCGCATACGCTATCCCCGCCGTAACAAATTCCGTAAAACAAAACGCATACCAGGTCCCCTCGGCTCCCAGCAGCCTGCTGAACAGATACGCTGCCGGTATAATGATGATAATATAGCGAAACAGCGAAATGTACAGCGAGGGCATTCCTTTCCCCAAGCCCTCCAATGCGCCGGAACATGTGACGGACACTGCTGACATGATAAAACCAAGGCTTATGATATGGAGCGCCGTCACGCCGCTTTGGACAGTCTGCGGATTTGAGGTAAACAATCCTATCAGGTTTGCGGGAATCAGCCAGCACAGAACCGTGCCCACTGCCATCACGCCAGCCGTAAGCAATAGCGTTGTACGAAAAATCTGCTGCACACGCTCCCTTTCCCCAGCTCCATGATTATATCCCATCAGCGGCCGGATTCCTTGTATAATGCCGTTTGCCGTCAGATAAATAAATGTCTGCAGCTTATAATAAACGCCAAGCACGAGCACATACTTTTCAGAAAAACCTGACAGAATTCCATTGAGCGCGGAAATAAGCAACGAGGGAAGCGCCAGATTGAGCGTTGCCGAGATGCCAATTCCATACAGCTTTAGCGCCATCTCTTTCTGCGGCTTGAAACAGCCGCGCCTTATTTTCACGGGAATTGGCTTTGCAATATAGAACAACAGATACACAAGCAGGGAAACTACCTGCCCTATCCCGGTCGCATAAGCTGCGCCGGCTATGCCCATTCTCGGGAAAACGCCAATGCCAAAAATCATCAATGGGTCAAGGATAATATTGGTGGCAAACCCACATATCATACAAAACATGGACACTTTCATCTTGCCCACCGCCTGAAAAACCTTTTCAAATACCAGCCCGGATGTAATAATTGCTGAAAACAGGAATACCCGGTTGGAATACTCCAGCGCCATGCCCACTACCGTCTCATCTTTGGAGAAAATACCCAAAAACGAAGGCATAATGGCAATACACAGAACAGCCAGCAAAAGCCCATGAATCAGATTTAACAAAAATCCTTGTGTTGCCGCCCTGTCTGCATTCTCCTGCTCGCCCGCGCCCAGGTAGAATGCAACTACCGCATTGATGCCGATGGCAAACCCAATCGCAACTGCATTAATCATATTCTGCACTGGGTAAACCAGCGCAAGCGCCGTCATTGCCTCCTCGCTGAGCTGCGCCACGAAATAACTGTCCACGATATTGTACAGTGAATTGACCGCCATGGAAATCACCATCGGCATGGACATTGACAGCACCAGGGGCAGTATCTTTTTTTCTTTCATAAATTCCTGTTCCATCTTCTCCTATATTCTCCTTCCATTCCGTTTCAAATCATTCTACATTACAGGCAACCGCGAAATTTTCCCAACATCAAAAACACCACACAAACGCTTCTCAACGATTGTGTGGCGAAAAAAGATTACTCTTGAAAAATCCACTCCCATGATGGGTTTGGGAGTAAGTGTATCAGATTATCGGACGATTGTCAAGCAAGGATTTTAGGGCATCTTCCTTCAAAAATATCTTATATATATAATACCAAACTCTAAAAATTTCAAACACTGCATACAAATGACTTATTATAAAAAGTCAAAAATAATTTCCGACTTTTTCCCCAAAAATCCCCTACAATCAACCCATAACAACACAGATAGGCATGCGGGCGTAAGCTTTGGGCAGACAAATACCTTTCAGCAATCCATTCGCCAACAGACTTTTTATAGTAAAGGAGATGCATTCATATGGCAGACAATAAGAAAATCGAACAGTTAATCAATGGGTATAAAGAAACTATCTCAAAATTGGAGGCAGTGAAAGATGGCACTGCCGAGGAACAAAATATGGTCATGAAAGACGCCGCAAACGGAAAATGCTGCGGAAGCTGTATCGCAGTTTCCAACATCTGTACCCCGGACGCTACCCCAAACAAGTGCGAGGGCGGCTGCACGGCAGTTTCATTTGCATTTTAAAGCAAGGCCGTAAAATATAAATTTTAGCCCTGCGCCCGCATGTTTATCATAAATTCATCTCATTGCAAAGGAGCATTTTCATGAAGCAAAAAGAATATCCCATTCTCAAGGACACCGTAAGAATCAAGAAAATGGATGCATTCTGTTGGATTTCCGAGCTTTTCAGCGACAGCGGGACAACAGCCTCCCCCATGGAGTGTTTTATCCTGTCGCTATGCAGCGGAGAATATACAACGTCACAGATAGCATACATCTACCGTAAGCTGTTCCAAATGGAAGAAGCCAAGGCAAATCAGGACGTTCAGGATACACTGAAACGCCTGGACACCTGTATTTCTTATAATACAACTACCAGTAAGATTGTACAGCGCTATCTGCCGGAAAGTTTTCTGTACCATCCGCGCAAGATGGAAAATAACCCGCGGGGAAAGTTCGACTCTCCGGCAGAAGCCGTATTTGCCCTCACCAAGAACTGCAACTTTAAATGCATTTACTGTTACAATAGTTCCGGCGAACAGAAAAAAGACGAACTCTGCACCGAACAATGGCTGGACGCCGTCCGGCAGATGAAAGAACTGGACGTGGTAAAATGTACCCTGACCGGCGGCGAGCCTTTTTTACACCCCGGCTTTTTTGAAATCCTTACATCACTGGCTGAAAATGACATCATGCCCTATATCTGCACCAACGGAAGCCTCTTAAACGAGGGCGCCATTTCAAGGCTTGCCGAGCTGCAGATTCCCCTTGTCCAGATAAGCCTGGATTCCTCCTCTCCTGACGAGCACGATGCCCTGACCTGCTCCCACAATACCTTTCCCACAATTACGAACGCCATCAAAAGGCTGGTATCATTGGGAATCCGTGTTTATGTAAAATCTGTCATATTGCCGCAGAATCTTCGGCATGTCGGCGAACTAATCAACCTCTGCCACGACTCAGGCGTTGCCAATTTGGTGCTGGACCAATACGACTTAAGTTACGGAGGCCGCGGCGGCAATCATTTCTTCCTGAATGAGGAACAGAACAAATGGCTGAAGGAAATCGTCAGCCGCAAAAAAGAAGCTATCCACGATATGAACATTAACCTGATTTCCGGTTCCCGCAACTGGAAATGCAAGGACGACATCGTTATGTGCGGGGCAATGATACGCTCCTTCGTCATAATGCCCGACGGCGAATACGCCCTTTGCGAGAAACTAGAAAATATTCCGCAGATGAGCGTGGGAAATTTCAAGGAAATGCCCATCCGGCAAATGTGGAATTCGGATAAGATTGACGAAATCCTCCTGCCGCCCAAAGAACATTATGAAGAACCCTGCCGCAGCTGCGAATATCTGGATTCCTGTGGGAGTGGATGCTATGCGGCAAAGCTTTGCGTAGACGCCTCATTCTATGCTCCTGACCCTAAATGCTGGCGCGCCAATTACAAAGACAATAAATTCATCGAAAAATCCGGGGAGACAACATGCTGATGAGGGAAAAAGACAACTTGAACAATCTGATGCAGCTTTATCCGCTGTTAAAAAAACACAAAAATATCCGTGTAAGCAAAGGACGCTGCCTTATATATGACCATCGGACCGGAGAGGCTGATTTGGAAAGCCTGCAGAATTTTGTACTGCTGTCTCTGTTTGACGGGACAAGGAAACTGGCAGAAACCGCAGAGCTGTACCAGGACATTTTCTCCTGCCCTTCTGCAGATTTCAGGCGGCAGCTGGAACGTCTGCTGGCAAAACATGATAATTCCATCGCCTATCATGCAGAGGAACAGCCCAAAAGAACTTTTTTTCAACTGTCCCTGCTGAAAAATACAGACAGGTGGACATATTCCCCATTGCGGGATGAATACCCCCATAAACTTACTATCGTCCTGACGGAATGCTGCAACCATCAGTGTGATTATTGTTTTAAAAGCTGCGACAGCAGCCGGGGGCAGGAACTGTCTGCCGAGGAATGGCTGCGTGTTATCGACCAGGCACAGCAGATGGGCGTCCAGGAAATAACGTTTACTGGCGGAGAGCCGTTTTTATATAAAGACTTCTTGAAGCTGGTTGCACACTGCAGCGAAAAAGGGATTTATACAAAGATTTCTACAAATGGGACGCTCCTGGACAAAGACGCCATCCGCAGACTGAAGCAGTCCGGGGCTGAATTCATCCATTTAAGCCTGCCCTGCGTATCAGAAGAATTATACGACAGGATAACCAAAAGCAAAGGGGATTTCAGAAATGTCGTACAGGCAATCAGCCTATTGAAACGGCACGGTTTTTATATCAGGACCAAAATGGTATTGACGCCAAACAATTCGCAGGAAGCAGAAAAACTCATTGATTTCTGCGCTGCCAAGGGCGTGGATTTCCTGCATTTAGCCCCTTATATCCTAACAGAAAACAGCCGCCTCGGCAGACAATTGATTCCTGCGGAATCTGCTCTGATGAAAATTAGGAAACTGGCGGATGAGAAACGGAAAATCCATGAAAATATGGTTATCAGCGAAGTTCCCATCTCCAGCCTCAAATGGGCGGATCACACATGCATTTCAAAATGCGGCGGCATCAAGGACAGCCTGACAATTTTAGCAAATGGCGACATCACTTTCTGTGAGGCTTTGAAGGATTTACCGGAATTTATGCTGGGAAATATTTCTGATATTACTTTAGAGCAGTTGTGGAACTCGCCAAAGCCTGATAAGGTTACCAGCCTTGACGGCAAGCGTTTAGACCCATCATGCCTCGCTTGCAAATATCTACAGCAATGCCGGACCGGCTGCTTTGTCTTTTCCCATATGCAGGCAAACAACCCCTGGTCCATCGACCCTCGCTGTTTTCGCTTCTGCGGCGCGCACAATATATTTGATAATCAGAATTAAGAAAGGGAAGGGAAATGCAAGATTACACAGACAGATACCCCATATTGAAAGATACGGTCCGCATAAAAAAATTTTCTAGTTTCTGCTGGATAACGGAACTGATTTCCGACTGCAGCCAGCCAATCACACCAACGGCAGCATTTCTCCTTGCAAACTGCAACGGCGAGTGGAACCTGAGACAAATTCGCTATCTGTTTGGTGAGACCTGCAATTTACAAACTGCCCAAGCCGAAGAATTGGTACATAATGTTTTAGGGGAATTTGCAAATTGCCTTGACTGGTCAGACAGACCTGGAAAGACAGCTGCCGGCCTGAATCCATGCGATTTTTTATACCGCACCTGCCCAGGCGCCTTGGCTGCTCAGGAAAGATGCGATACGCCGACAGAATTGTTCCTCTCCCTGACAAATCTTTGTAATTTCCGCTGCATTTACTGTTTCAATGCATCCGGAACGCAAAAGTCCCAGGAAATTGGAACGAAGCAATGGCTTAATTTTATTCGGCAGGCCGGCGAAGCAGGAGTCTTGAAATGTACGCTGACTGGCGGAGAACCTATGCTCCATCAGGGATTTTATGATATCTTGGCGGAACTGGCACGTTTCCATATTATGCCGTACGTGTGCACAAACGGAAGCCTCATAGACGCGGATGCCATCCGCAGATTTCATGCCGCCGATGTCCGGGCAGTGCAAATCAGCATGGACAGCGCCGCGCCGGATATCCACCACAAGCTGACGGCAACAACGAATTCTTTTGACAGGGTCATCCAAGGCATGGAACGCCTGGCGGCAGCCGGCATTGCCGTACACGTTAAATCCGTGCTTACGCCATTTAACTTAGACAATATCCCCCAGCTCGTTGCACTATGCAGCCGTATCGGCGTAACAAAGCTTACGCTAGACCGTTTCGATGTAAGTTCCTGCGGAAGGGGCGGTGCAGAATTGCTGATTACGGAACAGCAGATGGAGGAGGTAAAATCTTATATTGCAGCAAACCACAGGCAGGTTGCCAATCAGATGACAGTGGCTGCAACCGCCAATAAGAAACGGTGGCAAGATGAAAATGACATCGTTCCCTGCGGCGCTTTCCGCCGCTCCATGGTAGTCCTGCCAGATGGAAATGTCAGCGTATGCGAGAAATTGACGGACATTCCTGAGATGACCGTCGGAAACATCTGCCATGACAGCCTGATGGATATCTGGACTTCTCCCAAAATAGCGGATATCCTGTCTCCTGCCAAAAATAAACTTGACGGCACATGCCAAAGCTGCGAACATTTAGACAAATGCGGCACCGGCTGCTTTGCCATAAAATATTTTTTACAGCAAGGACCTTTTCAGGCAGACCCAAGATGCTGGAAAGCGGCAAAAACCGGCAATCCTTATGCCGTATTATAGGGGAACTATATTTTTCATGAGGAAAACTCTTTAGATGCAGGGAGTATAAGGGGGATACAAAAGACATGGATTACAATTATATCGAGAAATGGCTGCATATGCACGGCATTGTATTGGAACAGAGCTTTGTGGAGGCAATCAGGAGTTTGGCAGCTGATTATAAAAAAAACCGGCACAAAACCGGCACAAATTTACCGTTCCCTGGGCTGTTCCAAACAGAATCTCTCTTACTGGGAAAACCATTCTTTCAGCACGCAATACCGTAAGTCTGTTTATCGTGTTATCCATAATGCCGGCAGCCTGTTTAAACTGCCCGCCGAGGAGATGGAATGCCTTGCCAACAAAGCCGGGCTTTCCCTCTGTGCACATGAAAACGGACTCTCCCATGTGCGCGCAAAACACGGCGGCCTTCTGAAAAATCTATATGAAAATGCAAACATCAGCGAGCGAATGTTCCGATATTACAAGACAGCAGAACCTACAAAGCAGGCGCTGATGGCAATCGCAGTTTCCCTGAACATGACACTGGAAGAGACAGATGAACTGCTGCACAAATATGGATACTGCCTGTCAAAAAGCCTGACGGCAGATATGGTAGTTTGTTGGCACCTGTCCACCCATGCTTCTGCCGCCAAGGGCAGCCATTTATTGGATTCCATCAACGAAACCCTCTATGACATGGAACTGCCGCTTTTGATGACGCGGCAGCATTGCCCGCGGGAATAAATTCATCTATCGCTGAAAGCCCTTATTCCGCCATCAACATAATGCAGAGGCAAAACTCCCCTTCCTTCCATATGATATCTATGTCTCCGGCATATTTCTTTGCCACTCTGCGGATATTGGATAAGCCATACCCATGCCCATCCTTATCCTCTTTCGTGGTGAGAGGGAGTCCGCTTTCTTCGTCCCACTGCAAGTCTCCCGCAAAGCTGTTGCGGATTTCTATCATATACGCATTATTCTTGCGGTAAGACTCAATGTATATTTTTCTTTCCTTTCCCTGCTGCGTATTTTCCAAAGCATTCTGCAAAGCGTTATTTAAAATTACGCTGATATCAAAGACATTGATAGCGGAATCCTCCGGAAAATAAAATTCTGTGCAAAAAGAAATTACCCTTCTCTCCGCTTCCTTCTTAAACTCCTGCAGAATCACATCCGTAACAGGATTTCCGCTTCTCACCTCCCCGCCCATTTCCGCAAGTTCTGCTTTCAGTTCCTCGCTGTACGCTTTTGCTTCTTTGTTCATATTTCCAGCGTAAAGCCGCTCCAGGGTCAGCACATGGTTCGTCATATCATGCTTCACGCCGCGGATATCACGGTACAGGCTCTCCACCTGCCCAATGTGCTGTTTGATATTTTCAATCTGCGCGGCAAGCAGCTTGGTCTGCAGCGTCTCTTCCTGCTTCGCCTTAATGTCCTGATACAATATGATAACCACGATAATCGTGGCCATAGACACTGCGCAGAATAACAGCTGCAGAACATCGTAAGTATGTTTGAGCCTGCCGATTTCTGCAGCATAGAATGTTCGGTAATAGCGCATAATCTCAAAACCCATCACGCCCATGAGCGAAGGGAGCGCCAGCATCATCAGTTCCTTTCCTTCCATATCCGCGCTTTTATTCGCATAGACTTTGATGACCAGACATATTCCGATAGCAATAAACGCGAACTCTGCCGCCAGGAAAACCAGGCACATCACTACATATAAAACAACCCACAGTTCTGGATGGTTCAGCATACTGCCTGTTTGCTGACCATAGTCATACAGGTGGTCGTATAAGATTTCTGACATTGCCGCGGCAAGCCAGCTAAAAGAAAAAAATGTTGCCACCAGAAACAGTTTCTGCCTGTAATTTCTCCTGTCAGCCCAAAAGAGGACAGAGAACAGAGCAAGGCTTGCCATGCCATATATCACATACATATCGAAAGACAGATTCAGCACATAAAACAGAACTACCGTCAGAAAGCTTGCCGCTGCGCCATAAACAACCGCTTTCTTCTTTCTCACAAAAGGTTTTACAAACCAGTATAAGCAGCCGCTCCTGACAGCCGCCTCGGCTATCGGCATACAATATTGTACAATATGTTCCATTCCCTGAAAAACTGCCATTATCCACCCTGTTCCTCTCTCTGACCTTACTTTACTATGCAAAATATTTCGTCTGCTTTCAGCCCTGGTAACTGATACGCTCCACCAAAGATTCCTTGCGCAGATTCCTGCTGAGCAGGAAGGAAAGCGTGCCCTGCAGCAACACGATAGCCAAAATCATCAAGCCAATTTCCAGCACTGGGATATGATACTCATTAAGCCCATAAAAATGCAATTCCCTGGCATAACAGAAGAGGGCATAGCCCAGGGGGCTTCCAACTATCAGGGAAACCGCCGCCGTACCTGCGGAAAAAAAGATTCCCTCTAACTGCATCATCCAATTCAACTGGCGGTTCGTCATGCCCACAGCCTGCAGCACACCAAGTTCACGCTTCCTGGTCACTGCCCCGGTGATGATTGTGTTTGCCATATTCAAGAAACCGATTACTCCCAAAAGCCCTAGAAGCGCATAGACTGCGCCTTGCATCATTTTTGTCCCATACTGCGCCTGTTTTATGGCGCTCTCATACGAATCCGTCTCCACATATTCCATGCCTGACACAAGTTCCTGAATCGCTTCCTCCACGTTTCCTCTGTCCTTGTTTTTGCAGTCTGCCCACACAGTTTCTGTTACATCTTCCGTTATCCCAAGTTTGTTAAATGTATCTTCTGTGATAACCCATACGCCCGGCGCTGCCCCGAAAGAACCCATAAGCTTTCCCTGGCATACCGCCCCTGTACCAGTCATATCTTTCAGCTTTATCTGCTGCCCTATCTGATATCCATAATCCTCCATAAAATAAGAAGCCCCAAAAAGAATACCGTCCACGGCAGCAACCTCGTCATAATCAACATTTCCCAAAGCAGAGCCTTTCCCATAACGTGCAAATCCCTCCCTGTCCAGCACACAGACATTGACATAAGACCCATCCAAATCCATGCTGCTCAGGCTGAGATTCTCCGCTTCAAAACATTTACGGCTTTTCACTTCCGTAACGCCTGGAATGGCTTTTATTTTCTCCTGAAATTCTGACCCCAGAGGGTTATTCCTCTGAATCTGGCAAAGATTCTTCTCTGGGTACGCCGTATCATTCAAACGCCAATCCAGGCTCATGGAGAACTGCCCATACTCTACATAACGCCGCGCCTCAAATTTATAATCGATATTTCCAGCCAGATTAGACAGTGATACGAAGAGCACACAGGATAACCCCATCGTACAGATGGTAGACACTGTCCGCCTGCGGTTGGCTGACAGGTTGGACAGCATCATGCCAAAGACAGAAATCGTCTTGCTGCCTTTGCGCACGTTCCTTCCACGGCTGGTATTTTCCTGATAGCGCATAGCTTCCACCGGCGAAGCCTTCGCCGCCACACGCATTGGGTGCGATAATGCCAGACGCACCGTCAAGAAAGCAGCTATCGCCACAACCAACAGCAGCGGCAGGGAAATCGCGGACACATTCTCCAATTCTACGCCTACCATTGCCTGTGAACCTACAATAAGCTTACGGCACATCACAGTGGCAACGCCGCAGCCCGCCAGCAGCCCCAGCGGAACCCCTACGGCTGCCAGGAGCATCCCTTCCTGCAGAATCAGTTTCCTCATCTGTTTCCTGGTGGCTCCCAAGGCCTTAATCTTGCCGTATTCCTGGATTTTCTGAACCATTCCCACCTGGAAGATATTATAGATGACGGCAACCGATACCACAATCACCAAAAGCCCAATCAAAATGCAGCCCATGATGGTCTCCGTGCCTGGCTCATACACCCACCGAAGATACTGTTCGTTGGGAGAAATATTTTCTTCCGCCACACCGCAGAGCCCTGCCGCTTCCCTCACGATTTCCTCATAATCCCCCCCAGCTTCCATGATGGTATCATTCAGCCGCAAGGTTACTTCATAGGAACGCCGCTCCTCAGGATATAAGGACTCATAAAACTCCTGGGATACAATGCCCTGGAATGCTTTCTGAACCATTCCGTCCTGCAGGGACTGTATCACGCCGCTGACAACAAATTCTTTTTCCTCAAACTTGCTTTGGCTGTCCTTGCGCAGAGGTATGGATACAGAATCCCCAGGCATGGCATCTACGAGCCCAAATTTCTCAAAAAATTCTGCCGATGCCGTAATCTCATTCTCTGCTATCGGCAGCGCCCCGGCTTTCAGCATATGGTCAAAGTTCGTATTTTCTGCCGCAGTGATGTCCATAAATGACAAGCCTATGTCAATCCCTGCTTTGCCGGAATCTGCCTCGGCAGCATATGCTTTTCTTCCTACATGGGTGAACTCGCTGCGCAGCCCCAGCAGCTCATACTGCTCCTGCGTCACCTTGCTGAGGGTTGCAACATAATTTCCATAGAGATTCCCGGCGTTCACCCGGTTATTCCTCACCGACCCACAGCCGATGCCAGCAATGGTGGAAAGAAGCAGCGTTGTCAGGAAAATGGATAATATCATTAAAACACTTCGTGATTTGTTCTGCCGCACATTGGAGCGCGCCAAATCATGGATTGTATGTCTCATCCCTGCTCCACCACCTCTCCGTCTTCAATCACGAGAATCCGGTCTGCAATCTGCGCAATATCCTGGTCATGGGTAATCATCACCAGCGTCTGCCCATATTTCTGCGCCGACATTTTCAATAGCCCCACAACCTCATCGCTGGTCTTGGAATCCAGGTTTCCCGTAGGCTCATCGGCAAGAATCACATCCGGTTTCGAGGCAAGCGCCCTGGCAATCGCCACACGCTGCTGCTGTCCGCCGGAGAGCGTATGGGGAAGGTTATGTATCTTACCCTCAATCCCCAAAGTCTTTATGATATCCCTGACGAAATTTTCATCTGCTTCCTTCCCATCAAGCCCTATAGGCAGCACAATATTCTCCCACACATTGATGGAGGACACCAGGTTGAACGCCTGAAAAATAAAACCAATTTTTCTCCTACGGAACACGGCAAGCTCATCCTCTTTGAGGCCAAACATATCTTTATCCTTCATCCACACCTTTCCGCTGGTCGGATAATCCAGTCCCCCCAGAAGATGGAGCAGCGTGCTTTTTCCAGAACCGGATTTCCCCACAATGGCGGTAAATTCCCCTCTTTGAATCGCAATATTAGCGTCTTTCACCGCCCGCACCTGGTTGTCGCCGGAACCATAATATTTGCATAAATGCTCTGTCTTTAAAATTGTATCCATTTGAAATCCTCCTGCTCAGTTTTTTTTGTTCGTTGGGACCGATATGAGACCTAAGTCATCCTCCCACTACGCGGGTCCCTCCTTAGGTCGTATAGTATCAAAAGATTCTTTCAGATGGATTGCAAAATGGAAAAAAAGACTTACAGTTTTGTAAGATTGGAACATTATCCATAAGGAATCTGCACCACAAAGGTACTTCCCTGCCGCTTGCTGCCATACCGGGAAGATACTGTGACGCTGCCGCTGTGATATTCTAAAATCTCTCTCGTAAGGTATAAGCCCACACCGGAGCCTTCCGCCTTGCGCACTTCCTCTGACTCTCCACGGTAAAACCGCTTAAATATCTTATGGTAGTTCTCTCTGGGAATGCCAATTCCCTGATCTTCTATCTCAATCCGCAAAAAGGTTGTCATGCGAATCATACGGACACGGATCTGTGTATTGACGGGACTGTATTTCACCGCATTTTCCAGTATATTGATAAACGCTTCACAGAGCCATTTCACATCATGGGGAATGATGGTCGGCTTCAAATCCTCCGTCTCCTCAAACTCTATGGCAATCTGCTTCTCCTCTGCTTTCAGATATACACGGTTTACTGCCGCCACCAATGTCTCCAATATATCTGCCGGTTCCTGATGTATCTCAATCATCCCCGTCTCCATCCTGGAAATATTGACCAGAGCGCCCACCAATGCCTCCAGCCCGGCAAGCTGTCTCATGCATTGCATCAGAAAGTCCTGTTCTTCCTCGGGACTTAAGTTCCCCTGGTTTAATATCTCAAAACAAGTTTTCAGTCCGGCAACCGGCGTCTTCAGCTGATGGGAGATATCCGTAACCAAGCTTCTGGTCTCTTCCTTTTCCACATTTAGCCGTTCTTCATTGTAGCGAAGCTGTTCACTCAGCGCGGATAGCTGAGCGGCAATCCTATCCATCTCTCTTTCGCTTCCATCCAGCTGTTCCGGGATATCCAATTCATAGATATGTTTGGAAAACTTATCCAGCGTCCGGGACAAGGCCCTGAGCTCCCTCTGCCACTGCTTGCGGCACTGTCCGTGCAGCCAGCCCAAAGATAAAAGATATAACAAAATAACGGCAGCAGAAAATAAAACTGTGTTTCTGACCGAAATCTTTCGCTCCACGCCAAACCAGTTCTGCTGCTCTTCCAAATATCCGTAAAATTTCAGTTTTTGCTCACCAGCTTCGCCAGAGTATCCCAAACCTCCTTTCAGCAGTTCTGCTGCCGTCACAAGGCTGTCCGTGCCTTTCTCCTGCTCCTCTATCATCACGGACAAAATCTTTATTTTCTCCTCATAGGCATGATTCGCGGCTGTAATAAAATACCAATCTGTAATGACAAGTATCACCATTCCTATCATAACCGGAAACAGAAATTTCCTCATCGCCTGCACTCCTTATCCCAAAGATAACCGATTCCACGCACATTCTTAATATATTCCGGCTTAGAACTGTCCGGTTCTATCTTCTCCCTCAGCCTGCGGATATTTACTGCAACCGTATTTTCATCCACGAAATCCCCTTCGGCATCAAAAATTCTCTCTAAAAGTTGATTTTTCGACAAAATCTGCCGGGGATTTTCCATGAAAACCTGCAGCATTTTCCACTCATTCTTCGTGAGGGAAACCTCTTGGCCGGCTGCCAGTACCCGCATTTCATTCACATAAAAGCAAATATTCCCCGATTCTATCCGCTCCCTGGATACGCCTTGCCGCTTCTTAAAGAACGCCGATACTTTCAGTTTTAATACAGAAAGGCTGAAAGGCTTGGTAATATAGTCGTCCGCCCCCGCTTCATAGCCCATCACCTGGTCTATTTCCTGGTCCAGCGCCGTCAGAAACATAATATGCACGCTGCTTTCTTCACGCACTTTCCTTACAAAATCCAGTCCGCTCCCATCAGCAAGCATAATGTCGCAGATAATAAGCTGTATTTCCTGCTGATGAAATACCTCGCTTGCCTGCGCCACCGTCTCACAGGAATATACCTGGTAGCCGTCTTTCTCCAGGATAAACGTAATTCCCCGGTTTATGCTCTCGTCATCTTCTAATAATAAAATTGAGTTCATGTTTCTGTCTTCATTCATTTATCTTCTCTTTTTCTTTGAATCCTTTCACATTTTTGACCTGTGCCTGAGCCATTATAGTTAATTAAAAAATATAAAACCTTACCCATTTATAAAACAAGTAAGGTCTCAAACATATCGCTCATTCGTCTATATCATCATTGATATAGTTCATAAGATATTCTATGTTCCGTTTAATGTCATCGTCAATAAGAACTTCTGTACTTTGTGATGACTGCTCAATTCTTTGCACAATCGTATCAAGTTTCGGTCCGACATATTTAATTCTTTTATCAAGTTCTCTTAACTCTGCAAGTTTATCTGTTACGTCCTTTAAATGCATATCTATACTTTCAAGCTTATTTTGAGAATTATGTAAAAACAAACCTACAAAAAACACAGCACTAATATCAAACAGACGATAAACCATGCGAAATCTTTCATTGTTATCTTCCATTTTCCAATATGCATATTTCACATCCTCTCTAAAATTCCTGCTCTGGATCTTTGGGCTCGCTCCAAATCACTGGATCCACTTCCCAAATTGGATGTATTGTACAGCCAAGCATCATCGCCTCTAATGACTTTGCTGATTCCATCCTATACACTAAGAAATACAATAAAAAACGTTTATAATACTTTAATTGCCTCTCCGCTTCATCATGAATATGTCCACATACGCTTTTTTCCTTTTTTCCAATAAAAGCTGCATTGATTAATAGCTTAACGCCAAACTCTTCGTTTATAAACAAAAATCTTGTTCTCGCCATATCTGATAACTTATCGTTCAAGACAAGATCCTCCGATACCAACCATATTGGTTTGCGACGCATCAGCCAATATACTATATAAGACATTTCTTTAATAGGATTCGGTTCTTTTGTCGGATGATAATTTGTCAATCTTAGCAAATCATCAAACGCATCTATCAATGACTGCCTTAATAATTGCTCACTTACTTGGATTTCAATTGACATATTTGCTTTCTCCTGAGCCACTTTTCTCATATGCACTGCATATTTATTTGCGGCCAAAAGTATTATTTTATATGTATCTTGGAACTTCTGTTTCAAATCCGGTTCTTTTTCAAACCACTCATCAATCTTTTTAAAAACAATGTGCATTTTATTATTCCTCCATCAAACAATGCCCAATCTTATTATTAAGATTAGGCATTTATCAGGCAACATAACCACTCTTTAGATGTTATTAATCATCAATATCATCATTAATCCATACATCTATATCATCACTATTTGGCTTATGCGCTCCCCTACCATTATTTTGCAAATACATTATTAATGTACCATCGCTCTCAACACTTCTAGCAGCACTGGCATTGATTTCTTCCTGCGTAATATTTATCAAATCTCTTATCATAATATTCTACCTTTCTGTCGTACAAACGCACAGCCCTACGAAAAGGACATGATGCTCCGACTTCGCTCTCCCATCTAATATGGAGTCCTAGAAAGCATCATGTTCCTTATAACACAAATATATGCCATTTGTCAACAAAATATGAAAAATTTCAAACTTTTCAAATATATCTTAACCAATAGCATTTCCTATCCTCTTAGGACACATACAGTATAATTTATTTTAAATTTTTTAGTCCTACCCTTTTCTATGATTGAACCTTAAGTAACTCTTGACAAAATCCTGATAATTCTTCTTCGCCATGAGCGCCTGTCCCCTTTTTAAATAAATCGTTGTGGCATCATATTTCCTGATATAATTAAAATTTACAAGGTACGCTCTATGTGGACGGTAGAATTCGTCTCCTGCTTTTTCCTCCAACTCTTTCATTTTTCCATAATATTCAATATCCGCATCCATGGTATGGATGATTACCTTACGGTCAAAAACCTCCGCATATACAACATCCTCCCATCGGACAGCAATGTGCTCTCCTCTTGAAGTTATCATCAGGCTTGGCTTTTGTTTTTTGCCATCTGCCTCGTCCCTGTCCCTGTCCCTGCCCTTGAACTGCCTGACCGCATTTTGTAAAACTTCCGCAAATTTATCTTCCTGAAATGGCTTGACAAGATAATGAAATGCCCCCACATCAAAGGACTGGAATACATAGTCTTCCGTCACCGTTACAAAAATAATAATTGTCTGCTGGCTCCGTCTGCGAAGCCTGCGCGCCGTTTCCATCCCATCCATCTCCGGCATCTGGATATCCAGAAATAAAATGTCTGGAAGACGCATGGCTTCTAAAATCTCCTGCCCGGATTCATAAGATACAATATTTTCACAGGGATAAAATCTTTCCACTTTTTCCTTTATCAGTTCACGGATTTCTTTCTGGTCATCGCATATGCCAATCTGCACGTTCCCACCTCCCGAAAGCATAATATATTAAATATCGTCTTTCCAGCATCTTTCCATGAGGCGAATGATGCAGAACACCCTTTTTATGATGCGAATTATCATCAATGCCTTTGCTTTTTTAATACTACCATAGAAAGATTTATTTTTCTATACAGAATAGCTTGCCTTAAGTACCAGCCGACATTATAATATGTAATATGTTGATACAGGAAGCAATTTGTTAATTATTGGGAAATTTTAGCGTTTTGTGATTAACAGTACCAAAAGGTTTCCATCACAAAGTGATGGAAACACTTTGCACATAAAAACGCTATGGAAAGCTAGCTTTCCAGACGTTTTTTGTGCAATATGTCTATGCTGCCAGAGGCAGCAAGACCTTTTGGTACAAAAATATCGCTTATTATAAAATTGAGAAACTCAAATTTGAAAATATTATCAATAGAAAGGCGAAGGTACAAATTATGGTAATAGAAAAAAAACACATTTTTAATTTGATGGATACAAACGGCAGACGCAGCGATGTATTGAATGCTTTAAAAGTATATCTGGAAATCCTTGAAGAATTAAAGAGCGAATTTCCTACCGAAAGCTGGAACACTTACCCAAACAGCAACGCCCAGTTTCTGTTCTATGAAAAAGCTTTAGAAAAGTCAAAAGACGTATTTAAAAAACATGATAAATACGATACATTTATGGAGGAGTTAGGTGAATATTATGAAAATTTCTTAAACAAAGACAGCGATTGGATACGGAGAAATCTACCAGAGATGGCAAAAATACTGGATGAAGCTATTGAGAAAAGAGCAAGGCATTATACGAGCAACCTTGTAAAAATGGGATTTACCGATTCCAGACGCAGCATCACAGAAGCGGGACACTCCTATTTGAAAGGCTCCCTGAACAGAGATGCCATAGAAGAATTCCTGCCGCTTGACAATGTCAACATTGCGCTTTTCCGGCAATTATCCAAGCTTAGAATTTTCAGCACTCCAGATACAGATGGCAACAGGCAGTTTTATTCGCCTTTTTTGATGGCGCTCGTTCTGCTTTTAGATAACAAAAGCATTGGCAGGGAATCTTTTGAAATAATCGTTCAGGGATTAAGCCCATACAGCGATGAATCCCTGAAATCAGCAATCTGCCAGAATACTGTCAGCATAACCGAATTGGAAACTTCCATACAGAATATACCCATTAAAGTTCCCGGGGAGCTTATGGGCAAAGCAGATATTGATTTTGAGCTATTCAAAACCCATTTCAAGAGCTCTAAAAATACAGACTCCACTTCCAAAAAGTATTATAATTTCTTTGTGGCGCTTAAAAACTTCAGGGCAAATCAAAATGTGGAAAACTACGCCGCATTAACGGACTGTTTTGATACAGACAGTGCGCTTTTATATAAGGCTTTCGGTTATGGAAAATCTGTATTTGACATGGGAACTAAAACCAACAGATATGACCTGAAAACATTTCTGCTGAAAAACAAAAACCATCCTTTATTAGTTTCCCAAGATTATGTCCATGACATTTATATTACTTTTATGAAATCGAAATGGATTGACGGCATCAGAGAATACTCAGATACAACGGTGCGCTTGCTGAGCGCTACTGGATTATTTAAATTTAAAAATCTGCCGCAGCTTTCCTACGAGGATATATTGGCCATTATTTTTGATGTTTCCACGCTCAGAAACAGCATATTTGGGGAAATGACCGAAGAACAGTACTGTGCATATGAACGCCAGGAAGATTTCTTCTTCGGGAAAAACTCTTCTATTTCTGAAATCTTTAGATATTCCGATGATGAGATTCGCCGAATCATCACAAATATCGAAAGCCATTTAGGCGTTACAAACTCCAAGGATATCAAAACTAGGCTTCAAGACAAGAAAAACACAGAATTTTTACGTCACATCAAGGATAAATATCCGAAAGATAAAATCATTAAATTACTGCCATTATTTTCAGACAGGAAGAAAGATTCCCAGATAAAAAGAGAAGTAAACGATGCCACAACTATTCCTACAATATACGAGTATATCATCGGAATCGCCTGGTATTATATTTCAAATGAGGATTTTGATTTATACGATAGTCTGAATCTGACATTAAATGCTGATTTTGAGCCTGTCATCCATGCCGGGGGCGGAGATGGCGATATCGTAATTTCCTACGATGATATGACCGTCATGCTGGAAGTAACGCTTATGAATAAACAAGCGCAAAAGAGGGGCGAATGGGAACCTGTCCTGCGCCATTCGCTCAATCTGAAAGCTGCCAACGAGCCCAAAGAAACCATTACATTTTTCATCGCTGACGAGTTAGATTACAACACCGTCAACATCTGGAGGGCTGTGGCCGCTGCATCATTAGAATCCACAAATACCCACCAACCAGTAGACGGCGTTGTCATCATGCCCTTCACGAACCGTGAGATACTGAATTTCCTAAAAAAAGGCATCGCTCGCACACGGATTATCGAAGAAGTTAAAAAGTCGTTTGAAAAAGTTCCACAGATAACAGACAGCAAATGGCATGAGGACATTCTGTCTGCATTGTCTCGTCCATGAACCTTTTTTATTGATGTTATGTCAGTTGTCCAACAGAATACAGCGTTTCTGTCTCCGTTGCGTTTTCTTCAAAATAATTATTTGTGTATTTTCTTGGTTTATGGTATCTTTTTGTATATAGTATTCTTTAAATAGAGACGTATGAAAGATACCATATATGATTAAGGAAAGGAAGTGACCGTATGCCACCAGCATTAGCACAAGAAATGCTATATACCATTGATGATATTTACGCTCTGCCGGATGGGGAACGTGCTGAACTGATTGAGGGAAAAATATATATGATGGCTCCGCCAAACCGTAAACATCAGACTATAGCTCGAGAGCTTTTTTCCTCCATAAATACCTACATCACGTCAAAAGGCGGTTTCTGTGAACCATTTTTCTCCCCATTTGCGGTATTTCTAAATAAAGACGATAAAAACTATGTTGAACCAGATATCTCTGTAATCTGCGACATTTCAAAACTCACTGACAAAGGATGCTCCGGCGCTCCCGATTGGATAATTGAGATCGTATCACCAAGCAGCCGCCGAATGGACTATTACACAAAATTGTTCAAATACCGTACCGCTGGTGTAAGGGAATACTGGATTGTTGACCCTGAGAAGGACCGCATCCTGGTTTATAACTTTGAATCAGAGAACACTTGGGAATATACCTTCTCTGATTCTGTAAAAGCTGGCATCTATGAAGATCTGTACATTAATTTTCCAGATATCGCCAGAGTGCTGAATATGTAACCTAAGGGAAGGGCTGTCAATTTGCAAACAGCCCTTCTGTACTATTTATCCGCCCAGCATTTAGCATAGCCGATTTACTTTATTTCCTCAGCTGAATGAATGCCAACGGAATGCAGTTTCTTTTCCATAATTTCATAGACCAGCTTCACATCATTTTCCAATTCACAAATCCCATGCCCTACCGTTTTATAACCTCTATGCTCATACAGACAAGCGGCAGGAAGTGAAGCATCTAAGATAGCTATATCATGCTTTTTTGCAATTTCATGTTCCAGGCAACTCATTATATACGAGCCACAGCCTTGCTTTTGGTAAGAAGGCAGTACATATACCCCTGTAATATGGTTACTGTCAAAGCAGCCTGTTCCTACTATTGCATTTCCGTACGCCAATACCCCCATATTCCCGGACGCTATGCCCTCTAAAATATGTTCTTTACTATGATGTCTGCAAAAAAAATCCACTACTTCTTTCGGATAATATTTAGGATAAATCGTCTTAATAGATGTATGTAAAACATTGTAAATCTCATTTACCATGTCAGAAGCTGCTGTTATATATTTCATTTCTGTTTCCTCACTTCCACACTCTAATTTTACAAAGGTTCTTTATAAGCACATATTTATAAAAAATTCTACAACAAAACACTATACTTATCAATATTTAATTCCAAAAACTTAACTGCTGGGCAGATTCTTTCTCCTCATAGGTATGCAGATACTGTAATATCTGCTCGTTATCATGGACAATCCCCCCCTGTCTGCATTTCTGATAAAATAATTTCATTAGCCGGTTGCTGTCCGGGCTTTCCAGCATATATTGATTTCCGTATGCCTGTATGTATTTCTCTTTCAACCCCGGAAACAGGCGGTCCAGCTGCCCATAAAAATACTCACGGCTGCCTTCCCGAAGCGTCAGCCCCATGCCATAGCAGATTATGCCATAGACTTTCGCTTCCATGCACATATCTAAAATGCCGCAAATATTATCCTCTGTATCATTGATAAACGGCAAAATCGGGGACAGCCACACAATGGTGGGAATCCCCGCGTCCCGCAGCCGTTTCAACACCTCAAAGCGTTCGCTTGTCGCGCTTACATTCGGCTCAATTTTTTTGCACAAATCTTCATCATATGTAGTTAACGTCATTTGCACAAAGCATTTGGTCCTTGCGTTTATCTTCTGCAAGAGGTCTATATCCCGCAAAATGCGGGCTGATTTTGTAATCACTGCAAATCCAAATCCATACTCATATATAATCTGCAAAACTTTTCTGACATTGCCGATTTCCATTTCCAACGGGATATAAGGGTCCGTCATAGAGCCTGTATTAATCATACATTTTTTCCGTTTATGCTTCAGGGCATATTCCAGCAGGTCAACCGCATTTTCTTTGACCTCAATGTCTTCAAAATCATGTTCCATACGGTAGCACCTGCTTCTGGAGTCACAATAAATGCACCCATGAGAGCAGCCACGGTATAAATTTATTCCATTTTGTGCAGATAAAATCCCTTTTACTTTCACAAAGTGCATTTGCCCCATCCTCATTTGCCCGCACAAATCTTCTTGTGCGCCTTTAATTTCTTCATCGCCCAATCGTAGTGGCTTGCTGTAACGCTGACAAAATATGAGCCTAAGGTACTCCCCCCCACCCATTTGTAAATGCCTTTGGAAAACAATTCCTCATTTGTAAAAGTTTCCGCCAGCTCCATAATTGCGGCATGGGATTCCTGCAGCAAACCCTTTGCCTCTTCTAATGATGTGTTTTGATGTTTTTCCCAAAACTCCACATTCATATTTCCGTAGGTTTTCCAATTATAAGGCTCTGGAATAAACGGTTTCTTCTCGCCACTCTGATTCGACTGTACCCAGCGAAGCAACAGCTGATGCCACTCATAGAGATGGATCAGAATGTCCCGCAGGTTTTTATCCCTTTTCCAATGAGCCTCTTTCTTTTTCACGTCACCGGAAAAGTCAAAAGGTGTTTCCATTTCTTCTTCTGTCAGCCCGGAAATAAGAGCATTTAGCTTCTCGTAGTTTGTCGTTGCCGCCGATAATAAATCTGTTTTTGTGGTTGGTCTGCCCATGTTTTTATCCTCCTAAATAGATAAGCATAAAGTATTAGTATACGATGGAAAATCCGCTGAACGGTTTTTCTGCTGCTGTAAATCAACTTTTCTGCTTATCATATTATCAGAGAAATACTGACATCCTATGTCAAGGTTTATTTTCTAATTTCAGGAAACACTAATTTCAGCAAAACGCTTTCATCAGCGTTTCCCTAGAACTTTCCTCCTCCTCCGCCATGAGTGGCGCCGGAAGATGATGTATGCGTAGTCGAACCGCCGGAACTGTTGGAATTGTCCGAATCATTTTCCTTCGGTCTTTCCCTGCGGTCCACGTGTTTATATAAGAACAGCTCTCCCTCTTTCGTAAGCTTCATGCTGTCCTTTTTCACATATTCACCCGCCCCAGACTGGCTATGTACAGATTTCAGCTGGCTTCTCATTATTCCCGTTGCAATTAACGATACGATAAAGCCTACCCCCAGTGCAATTATAAGGCTAAAGACAAATTCAAACGGCTCTTTCGGAAGGTTATCAACGTCATACGGCTCACCTGTCATTGCCTGCGTTATGAAATCATCGCACAATCCGGCAAAAGTCGTAAATGCCGCTGCATATTCCCCTGCACCCAGGTCATCCAGGAACTTTCCAGACATATATTCAATTCCGGCGTCAGTGACTGCCGTTATTCCAAATCCGCGTGTTGATATGTACCAATCTCTTTCCTCCATGCTGATGAGGAAAAGTATCCCATCCCTCCCTTCCCCATAACCATAGCCGTTATAGTCAAAGAAATCATCTGCATATTCCGCCACCCCGGCGCCTTCCAGTGAATTGATCGTAACCACCACAACATCAACCTGCTGTCTTTCGCTTATCTCATCCAACTGCCCCAGCAAAGACGTTTCCTCGTCATCCGTTAGCAAATCCGCTTCATCTACAAGCCGCGGGATATCATCCGCCGCAAACACCGGAAGCGTAAGATTTACCGCTAGGAGCAGCGCAAAAAATATTGTAACTAATCTCTCTTTCATTTTCCGTACCTCCTTACAGCAGCCAGACCAAATAGAAAACCGCATACAGCACTGCGCCTATGATGCCAGTCAGGCCAAATAGCCACTTTTTATATGCAGACTTATCTAACGGCAGGTCTCCTACCATTTTCCCAGTCTGCCCATTCATGGCAAAAAGATAATTCTGCCCATTCCAAGTGGTATTCAGAAGCCAGACAGGAAACAGGGCATACGTCACCTTGCTGTCCCGCAATTGAATGCTGCCTGCCTCTTTCGTGACAGTTGCATATCCTTTGACTGTTGCATCAAAAGCCGCCTCTGTGCTGCTCCTGATGCGCCCATTGGCCCGCTCCGTGCTCTGCCCGGCATCCACATCGTATTTATCTGCCAGATAACCAGCCAGGTATGCAGTCTGAAAACTTACAGCCTCCGAGAAATCAAAAGGCTCAATGGATTCCATCAAATCGTCCGGCATCTTCGTTGACCCATCCACGGGAACCCTTTCAAATTCCATGCTGCCCCCTCTGGTTACTGCAAAGAAACTTGTTTCCGTATAATTGTAATTGCTGTCGCTCCATGAACGGACCTTAGTTGCTTTATAACGCATATTGGCTTCCGCGTTGGCATCAAACAGCCAGAACGGAACATACACGCCTTTCACTTCATCAATATGATTTTGATCCTTAAATACCTTGGGCAATAGACGTTTCCCATCATAATGTTTTTTGAGTGCAGCCTTTGCCGTTCTTTTATCTACTTTAAACGGAATCACGTAATCCGGTTTCAGCATCCCTGAAAGACGCCCCATCATTACAACGGGATTTCCGCAAAATGGGCAGAAGGTTGCCGCTGTGTTGTCATCGCACACAATTTCACCTCCACAGGAATTGCAGACATAGGAACTCAGCCCATTTGCCTCATCGTCCTGCCATTCCCCTCCGGCAGCCGTCTCCCAGCTCATATCGTCTGCCTGGTCATTTTTCAGTTCATCATCATAACTTGCCAATGTCTCCATCTCGAATTCGGTGTCGCAGTAAGGACATTTCATCTTCTGTACCGCGCTGTCAAAAGCAATGGCACCACCGCAGCACGGACATTTGTATTCTTGCATTGCCGCCATTTCATTCCTCCTCGTATCCTTTCATTCACATTGCAATGTATCCATTTGCACAATTGCCACAAAACCAATATATAAACGGAATGCCGCCTTATATCATATAAAGCGGCATTCCATACATATGGAGTTTATACAGGGAAATGCCGATTAAATCGTTCCCCTGGTTTATTCGCCCCAGACCGCACCGTTTTTGTCGGTAAATTTTCCTGTGCAAACCTTAACCAAATCTACCAGCCAGCCAATTCCCAGGCAGCCGCCCGTAAGCAGCCAGATAATGCCTGTTCCGGTTTTTCCGGTCATAAACCTATGTACGCCAAGGCCTCCAAGAAATACAGTAATTAAAATAGCCGTTGTTTTGCTCATTCTGCTCTTCCTTTCTTAATTTATTTTATATCGTTTTCATTAAATGGGGCCCCGCACTCCGGGCAGAATTTACCCTTGTTCATTGCCCCACAAGAACATCTCCATGCGCCCGCCGGCGCTGCCTGCTGCTGCACTGGCTGCTGCATGGGTTGCTGCACTGGCTGTTGCTGCTGCACAGGTTGCTGCACTGGCTGTTGCTGCTGCATAGATTGCTGCTGCCCCATTGCGAACAGGTTCTGTGCATTCATGCCGCCGGCATTCATAGCCATCCCCATCCCCATGAAACCTGCCATGGCGCCGGAGGGATTGGACGCTGCTGCTTTCATGGCATCTGCCTGCGCTCCTACCAATGCAGCTCCCGCCATGTTTGCATTCTGCAAGACCGCCGTACGCTGGAGCTGTTTAATCATCTCCGCATCTTCCTCGGGCAAGGTAACGGAACCAAGCGCTATGCTCACTACTTTCAGTCCACGCAGCTCGCCCCATTTTGCGGAAAGCGCAACATTCATGGCGTCTTCCAGTTCCGCATTATGGGAAACAATCTGGTTCGGACGCAGCTCCAAATCAGAAAGTTTACCAAATGCCGGCTGCAGGGCGCTGATAAACTCTGTTTTCAGCTGACGGTCCAGTTCATCGCGCATATAGTCCTGCTCCACATTGCCGCAGACGTTGGCATAGAACAACAATGGGTCAGCAATTTTATAGGAATAGACGCCTGAACAGCGGACAGAAACATCTACATCCAGACCAATTTTGGAATCCACCACACGGAACGGTATCGGATTCGGCGTACCAAATTTATTGTCTATCAGTTCCTTGGTATTGAAATAGTACACCCGCTGGTCCTTGCCCGTATCCCCGCCAAAGGCAAAACGCTTACCGACAGTCTTAAATGTCTCTTTGATACTTTCACCAAGATTCCCTGAAAAAATGCTGGGCTCTGTAGAGGCGTCATACTTGAATTCACCTGGTTCAGCACATACCTCCACAATCTTCCCCTGTTCCACGATAATCATACACTGGCCATCGGCCACAGCAATCACGCTGCCGTTGGAAATAATGTTATCATTTCCTTTGGTATTGGAAGAGCGGGAACTTGTACGTTTCCTGCCCTTTGTAACCATGACATCCTTTTCCATCGCTTCACAACAGAAAAACTCTTTCCACTGGTCTGCAAGCGTTCCTCCTAAAGCACCCGCCCCTGCTTTGATAAGACCCATAATGAAAACTCCTTCCTAAGCATAATTAATTTAAAACAGCCCCATTGCTGTAAACTCTATTCATTTTATTTCTGGGTAAAATAGACAGCATTCCTGCCGGTATCATCTGAGAACAGCATCAATACCTGCTCGCCGTCAACATCTGCCAGCAAACCTGCATATTTTAATTCGCTTCCATCGTTGTCAAACACGATACCTAACAAGCGCTTTTCTTGCGGCATTGCCCAATATGTTCCTTCCAATGTACCGCCGCCCTGTACCATGCTGATATTTTCACCATCCTTAAATACAACATCCAGCTTCCCACTGTACATTTCCAGGCTATCATCCAATGCAGCCTGATCCATTTCTACGCCGTCCACCATACCGCCGGATAAGCTCCATTCTGTGCCGACCAGGGCATCCGTAGGCTCAATCAGTGACAACTGCTCAATGACATTCCACATATCTTCACTCATTTCACCCTCAGCCACCTCCTGAGAATCTCCATCCGCTTCTGCATCTGACGAACTATCGTCTGCTGCTTCCTCAGAAGAACTGTCATCTGCCGCTTCTCCTGCATCGGCCTCAACCGAACTGTCATCTGCTGCTTCTGCGTCACTTTCCCCGGATGAACTGTCATCTGTCGTCTCCGGTGTTTCCTCTCCCACAGCTGCGCTGCTGTCAGTCTTTTTGTCCTTTTCAGCATTTCCTCCACAGGCAGTCACAGACAGAGCCACTACAACACCTAACATAAGTGCAACAATTTTCTTTCTCATAATTCTCTCCTTAATCTTACTTTTATTTTAATTTAAGCAATTCATAACTTTGCTTAGATTAAGCATACCGTGATAATCTGTAAAAAAGAATGCAATATCATGATTCGACCGCAAACCATCCTGAATCGACATTATTTTCAAAAGGACACGCGCAGGATAAACCTGCCGTCTTTGACTGAGAAATCATATATGCCGCTGTACTTCTCCACAATTGCGCAGATACTGCGCACGCCAATCCCATGTCCCGGATGATTGGCGACCGGAATCCCATCGTCAAAAATGATATCTTTATCACAGGAATTAATAATCTGCAAAAAAATTTTTCCTCTTTCTTCAAATGCAGAAACTACAATCGTCCCAACTAACCCCTTTTTCTTTAATTTCTGGCAGGCATGAAGTGCATTTTCCAGCGCATTGGACAGCAGCACGCACAAATCGTTCTCGGATATGCGAATTACCTGTGGAATTCTCACCTCAAGTTCAATCGGGATTCCAAAATTTTTGAATCGCCCGACAAAAGCAGAAAATATCAGGTTTACAGCTTCATTTTCGCAGATAGGCATTACCTTATTCGCCTCTATATCTGAGCAGATTTCACGGATATATCCCTGTGCCTGTTCAAGATGCCCATTTTCAATGCAGGAAGAGAGATACTGCATATGATGGCGCAGATCATGGCGGTAAGTCCTTGTTTTGCGCTGCGATTCCCGCAAGGCTTCAATCTCACGGACCGACTGTGCAACCTGCATATTCAGGCTTAGCTGCGTCTGTTCGAGCTGGCTGCATATCCGCTCCTTCGATGACATATAGAACACAAATATTAAATATGCGATACTGCAGACAAACGGCATAAATTCCACCACAAGCAGAACGCCCTCCAAAAGCATGTTGGTATAGATGCGCGTCAAGTAATCAAAACCATAATACAGCATTGGCACCAGACCAAATTGGCACTGCACAGAAATCGTATAGTGTGAAACGCTCTGCACCGATGGCACAATGAACTTCAGCAAAATCAGTAGGATGGGCAATGTCAGAAAAAGTTCCGCTGCATTCTGCATTGCAAAACCGCCTGAAAATATGGTTATAATCAGCAATGCCAGCCAGCGGCGGATCTGGCAGCAGAGATATGCCATCAAAACTGAAATAACCGGCCAGAGAAACTTTCTGCTAAGAATGCAAAGCACGGCAGCCAGAGGAACATGTGTTATAAAAGGATAAAGGTACACAATTATGTTAGAATCAATGCAAAAATACACAATTCCCTGAAACATTAAAATCACTGCCATGCAGCCCGCCATCATCAGGCGTTTAAACCTTGTCCAAGAAATATCACAGAAATTTGCCGCTAAAACCATGCCAAAAACGGCTACAAAAAAATTGTTAACCAAATATCCGCTAATCATGAGATTACCATCTGCTTTCTGCTGAATGCATAGTCAAGATACTTTTTTTTGATTTCAGAACATTTCCCATGCGGAATCGGAATCTCTGCATGGTTATCCATCGTAATGGATTTATAGGAAATACTCTGAATATATTCCATATTAATCACAAACGAGCGGTGCGGCCGCAGGAAACCTTCATACCCCGCAAGCTTTCCGTACAATTCATCCATGCTCCCGGTGCTTTCCAGTACCTTTCCATTTTCCAGATGAAACAGCAATGTGTGCCCCATCACTTCACAGTATTCCAGCTTTTTCAGGTCAATCCTTGCAATACCGCTTTTGCAGCGCAGAATCAGGCTATGCCTCTGTACTTTCTCACATTCAGAGATGACGGAATCCACCAACTGATAAAAACTTTTCTCCTCTCCAATCGGTTTTAACTGATAAAAAAATGCGCCGACCATGTAAGATTCAACGGCAAATTCCGCAGAAGACGTCAAAAAAATTATCTTTGCATTCTTATCATATTGGCGAATCTCTTTTGCCACGCTAATCCCATTTTGCCCTGGCATAATAATATCCAGAAACAAAACATCCCAACGCCTGCCCTTTTCAATTTCAGCCAATAATTCCAAAGGGCTGTGAAACGTTGTATATGTCATTTCCTGCTCTCGCTCCAGACGGTATTTATCGAACAATCCGGCAATTTCATTTAACGCAGACAAATCATCATCACAAACCGCTATTCTTATCATGCAAGAACCATATCCTTTCCATAATACCTGAATATTTCAGACTGAAAGATTAACATAACAGCAACGCTTGTATTTCATATATTTATATCTTATAATATTTTTAAGCGCCGAAACCATCACCGGCGCAAGATGCAGCCATAACTGCGTGAATGGTAAACCATCGCTATATCAAGGAGCCAATACATATGAAAATATTGCAGAGATTTACAACAGCTTTTGTAATACTGTTAATCATATCAAACTGTTTTCCGGCGTTTATGGTAAAGGCGGCAGAACCTGACAGCGCTCCCATGTTCAGCGCAATGATTGAAGATTCTTTTGAGGGTTACCACGTAAAGGGCACTTTCACGAAATTTACTTCCGATATCAGCCTTGTCCAGACATTATATTCACTGAACCAAAAAAACTACGAAGTCTGCGGTGAAAATTGGAACTTAAGCTGGCTGGGCGATGAGAGTAATGGAGCTCGTGAAAAGCTGCAAAACCAGACCTGCCTCTATAGCAACAACGAACCGCTGAAAAGCTACCTTGCAGGAAAAATAGACCGTTTCTACCTGAAACTGCGTATCACCAAGGAAGATGGGACTGTTTATGACACCCAGACAGCAATCATAGACCGCGGCGGCCCGCAGCCAGTGCCTGACGGACTTACCCCCTCCGCCATATTTGCCTACAACATGCTTGTCCGCGAAATGCGTCCATTCAGATATTATGGCAGATATCAGCTTACCGTCCGCGAGGATGCTACAGCGGAAGAAGTATCCGCATTTTTACCGGATACGCTGCCCATTGAGATTAAGTTCCTTCGGGAAAACCTGAGTTCTTCTGCGAGCGGCATCGTAGAATGCCCCATTGCATGGAAGCCTTTGTCATTACCCCAACTCACTGCCGGCGACAGCGTAACAATTTGGGACGCTGCCGAAGAAATCGTAATACCCAGCGGTACTTTGGTGAATACGCCAAAGGGCATCTTCCAATTGAATGATCCCCTGCACATGAACCAGGAGATACTTACAGATGAAGTCCGGCTGGTCCTAAACGTTATCGCGAAAGACGAGGAACCTACCGGAGTATTGACGTGTGAAAATGATGGATTGGAAATGGCTTTCCAGCTAAAGACTACCGGCGCCACCTCTATCCGGGCATATACGCTTGCTGCGGATAAGTCAAAATGGACAGAACTTCCTGCCCTTCCACTGCAAACAGCCATTAACGCCCAGCCCTCTACTGCAAACAGCGGCTATACGCTTGTGCTGAAGAATGACCAGGAGCCGTATCGTTCCTACCTGGCAGCAAAAGCTGCCGGAAACGAACCGACCCCTTTCTTCGTTGGTTTTAAAATTGAGGGCGGCGTCTATCACGGACAACAGCTTATCCTTGCATGGCCAGATACATACGATATCCCCCTTCACCTGCCAAAGATTGGCGGTTCTGGCGGAAATGAAGGCAATGACGGGGCTGACAATAAAGATGACAGTACCGAAGAAGGGCAGCGTCCATACCTTCCGCAATACCCGAAAAATAATCCAGGAGATAATCTGGAAATTCAGACGGGACTGCCGGGCAAAACGGAAAACCCGACAAGAATGTCTGGCAAAACAGAGGACAAATCAGAAATCCAACAACAAGATTTTCTCAGCAATCCGGTCGATACCTCCCAGAGCGCGCTGACTGATTTGCCCCCAAACTCCAAGCATGGGGATAAGATTTCTGCGCAGTCTACAGTTATATCGCAGAGTGCGCAGAATGTTGCCGATGATTCGGTTTCATCTGACAGAAAAGAACAGACCTATCCAGAAAACAAACCTGATGCCACAGGGCTGGCCGGCACAGAAGTTAAAAATGACGCCACAGGGCTGGATGGCACAGAAGTTAAAAATGACGCCACAGAACAGGTTGGTACAGAAATTAACCCCGGCAAAACAAAGCAGATAGGCACAGAAATCAGCAAAAGAAGAAATCTTCCTCCCACGCCAGTAGCAGCCATCGCCTGTATCGGCGTCTTCGGCGCCGGTATCGCCATATTTGCCGTCAAGCCAGCAATCAGCCGCGCTGGCAGGACTATCAAAAAATCCTAAGTTTTTATGATACACAATTGCTTACATACTTTCCGGAAACTCCATGGTAAATTCCGTGCCCTTACCCAAGGCGGACTGGACGCTGATTGTGCCATTCAGCTCAGTTACTATGCTGTGTGCAATATACAAGCCCAGTCCCGTTCCTGTCGCCCTGTTATTCACCCCTACATAAAACCGCTGGAAAATAAGCGGCAGTTCCTCTTCGGCGATACCGCAGCCGGTATCCTCCACAGCGATATAGATTTTACCATTTCCAACCCGGGCGGACACCCGAATATGTCCATCCGGGGGCGTTGCTTTGAGCGCGTTGTAAATAAGATTTTCAAACAGGATGTTAAGTTTTTCCGGCTGGGCCAAGAGGAACGCATCCTGCTTTGGCGGCTCTACGGAGAAATGCACTGCCTGAACCTCAGCTTCCCCATGGTAGGCAGCATAAATTTCTGACATCATATCCAAGACAGATATGCGCACTTTCTCCCCTTCAATTTTATCCAGCGCATTGATAGCAGAAAGCCCCTGCAGACGCCTTGCCATTTCCCACTGCTTGGCTTCTGCCTGGTCAAGATATCCCCGCAGCTCCATATCCACTCCGACGCCGCTCTTACGGATAGCCCTGATAAAAGACTGGGTGGCAAACACCGGCGCTTTCAGATCATGTGCCATGTCCGAAAAAAATGCCTTGCGCTCATCCAAAAGCTGTGTCACCTCTTCTGTGCGCCGCTTTACCTGCTCTTCCAGATGATTCGTGAGGGCATCATTTTCCCTCAAGATACGCCGGCTGCGAGAGACCATCATCGCGCCAAACAAAACTACCAGCAAAAGACCGCACCATTCAAACTGCCAGAAGAAATAAATCGGTTCAAACAGATTGGAGAAGAATAGGTTGGCAAACAATCCCATTCCAAACACCGCACAGCCCACCAGCGTATAGCGGCTCTCCCAATTCTTTAATTTTATCTTTTGCACAGCAAAAAAAGCTGTTCCGCAAAAAGCAGCAACATAATAAATATCCGTCAGCCTGCCATGGACGTCAACCGCCCATGGCAAAATCGGAATCAACAGGCACAGCGCCAACATCACTGCCGGCAATGCCAGCAGAACCACGCGCTTCCACCACTTCCATGCTCTGCTGCCAGCAGCATCGGACGCCAAAACGGTAAGCTGCATCACACAAAAACACAGACCGTACAACGCCAGGCTTTGCACCAAAAACCAATACTCTGCCACAGGCATTGAGAACAGAAATACAAAATAGCGTAACATGTAGAGGGCGTAACAACAGCATAACCGCCCAAACCAACGGCTCAGATTCCCGCCCGTCTTCCACAGAAAAAGAGTGAACACCGCTAACGCCAACGGAAGCAAAAATGCAAACGCATAGGCAAAGCCTTGGACACTGCCCACCCGCGAGAGCGTTTCCACCGTGCCCAACGCTGGCGGAAAATACATACCGCTGTAATATCCCAGTTTCGATGAAGTCTCCACCACCAGAACATGATTCCCCGGCGTCAGCAAAAAATCAATCCTTCCATTGCCCATCCCCCAGGCAAGCCTGGTGCCATCCACTGAAATGCCATACCGAAAAGAAAGCTGCGGAAAATCCACCGATACAATCCTGGGCGCGCCATCATAGCACAAAGCCAGCTGATAACGAGCCCAGCCATGGGGCGAAACCGACAATCCCCCTCTCTGGAGGTTGGAAAATTCACCAATATAGGTAGGCTTGTCCGTTACACGCCCATCCGTCAGCAGCCAGCCATCTATAAGAAAGATGGGATTTCCCCGCTCCAAATCCTGCTCCTTCAGCGTCATAATACCCGACTTTCCATAAGGTGGCGGCGTTTGATATTTATTATCCATGTAATAAAGCAACGTAAAAAAGGCTGCCAGCACAGCCAAAGCAGCCAACGGCTGCCAACGGATATTTGATTTTTTCATGCCGCCTCCTTTCCGATAAAACCAGCAGTCCATAACATCAATTATCCACTGGGACAAAGCGATAGCCCTTCCCCCAGACGGTCTCAATAAATTGATGTTCCTCCCAGGCCTTTTCCAATTTCCGTCTCAAATGGGACATATGTGTCTGCACAATCTGCCCGCCGTCCCATGGCTGTCCGCCCCAAACCATACCAAAAATCTCTTCCGGCGTAAAAATGCGCCCCACATGTTCGGAAATCTTACACAAAATATCAAACTCGGCAGAAGAAAGGAGCAGTTCTTTGCCATCCATCAACGCCTTTCGTTCTGTCAAATCCAAAACAAGCGGACCATAATAAAACTGGGTGCGGTCGGACACAGTCAGCCTGATACGCGTCTCCACCTTTGCCCAGAAAAGTTCCGCAGGCGTATCCTTAGTGATATAGTCTATGCCGCCAACCGCGAACCCCTCCAACTGCTTTTCTGCTTCCGTAAGACAGCTCAAGAAGATAATCGGCGCATATGTCATTCGTTCCCGAAGTCTCCTGCAAATCGAAAATCCATCTTCACCAGGAATCATCACATCTAACAGCACGCAGTCATAAAATCCATCTGCTGCAAACGCAAGCGCTTCCCCGCCACTCCCTGCCAGATGCACGATACAGCCATGAGATTGCAAAACATCCGCCCAATAATTACGTTCCGCTTGGTCATCATCTACCAGCAAAATACGCCAAGGTCCTTGGGGACGTTTCGGTTTGTCAGAAATTGCCGTTGTCTGTTCCCTTAGTGCAGCAACAGCCGTCCCCTCCTGGTTACAAAAACGCATATATGCTTCCTGAACCTGATTACGCCGCTGCCGCGATAACGGAATGTTATGCCCGCTCTTCATCACAATAAAATTGCTGCCAACGGATTCAACATGATTTAAGTTGATAATATACGAACGGTGAGGTTTTAAAAACTCCGGCCTGGCTAAAATTTTCTCTTCAAAATCCGCAAGGGCAGCGGTTACCTCGCGAACTGCGTTATCCGCCAGATGAAAAAACACCGTCTTATTTATAACTTCCACATATTCAAGTCCAGCAAACAGTATCCGAAAGACACGATTGCGAACTTTTAGCACAAAACCCTGCTCATTATCATCATGAATTGCCATGCGAATAGTACAAACCTCCATACTTAAAACAAATCTTTTTCTGAAAGAAAAAGCTCATCTGGAACTTCAAATAGCCCTCCCGGAAATCTCCTTAAATTTTCCAACTGGCTATTGACATTGTCTATCAGTTTACCTGCAGCATCTTCCGCCAATGTCCTAAGTAACTCCCGAAAAATTCCCGGGACATGTTTGTTTAATCGCATTGCATTTTTAAGCAGGAACTGGGATAATCTATGATATTCATTGCAAGCATAACGATCATATACACTCTTTCCAGTTAATATATCACAATTATGATTCACCTCCGGCAGGAAAAAACACGCCGGAAAAATCTTCTTATAATCATCGGATACCTCTTTTTCCTTTTTAGAAATACATACTTCACTGCCATAAGATAAAAAATCAATTTGCAGCAAATAATTCTCTCTTAAAAATGCAGCACATAAATACTTATATAAATTTCCATTTGTCTTCCCAAAATATGATGTATTGGAAATATTTGGACAGGATTTATACACAATTCTCTCTTTCGTCAATAATATGTCTGCTAAACTTTCGTTGGAAAGCTTACCCTCGCTCGTATCAAAAACAAGCTGTTTCGCCAAATCCTCCCTCTCCGCCAACAATTTCCCATAGTCCGCCATCACTAGATAAGGATAATTCCCCTCCCTTAATCCTGACAAATCTCCATCTATCACAAAACCTTGCTTAGCAAAATTTCTTTTCATAATTTCAATCTCGCTGACTGTCTCCAAGGTAAGACCGCGTACTCCGTCACGCGCCACGTCCAAATATGGGCGATACTTATCTTTCAGCAGGACAATTGCCGCAAGATTCTTTTTATCACTGTTTCTAGAAAAGAAATCGGCATCCCCGCACCAGATTCCATTGTGCGCCGCAATGCTATATGTTCCCGCCCTAGTGATACTATTTTTGAAATATTTCTTATACCACTCAAATTCGGATAAGGAACAAATATCAAAACTCCATTCCTTCTGCAACGACTTAAATTCTGCTAAGGTCACAACATTATCCTTTTCTCTTTGAAAATAGACATCTCTTTTCATAAATTTTATCACTTCTTTTATCGTTTCATTTAATTTTTCTTCTGCAATTCCATATCTTCCTTTTATGTAATTTTTCCATCCGGTTTCACCAATATCATTTTCAAATATCGCGCTTAATACTTCCCGCTTTAATCCATCATGTAAACTTTGTAATGTTATTTCTTTCTCTAAATCATACAAACTGTCTCTCTGCCGCACATGCTCCCTCTCTAATTCCTCCATCTGCCTTTTAAAATCAAAATCTAAAACTATTTGAATTACTATTCTCAGCTTATCTCTCTGCCCATCCACCTTTAAACCAACCTCAACCCTTGCTTCCACATTCTTATTTCCAAATTTCAAGACAATGGAATCATGCTCTCCCTCAACTTTTGCCGTCAGCAATGCGCCTTTCAGATACGGCATACTGGTATAATCTTTAAACGAAACACACTTCAGCAGTAACTTGGGGGGATTTCCAAAAGAAATTTCCGGTATGTTACTATGCAGCTCATGTAACTTTTCCTCAGGGATTGCAAACTCCTTCACTCCGTTTTCTCCTAAGACGTCTGGTGAACAAATCTTGTTTAGCTCAGCCGTAAACTCCTCTTCTGTCAGATAATCGCAGGAACCTTCCTCTCCATCATAATGAACCGCCACCGGAGGGTAAATTACATATTTATCCACAATCTCCTTAAATCCCCGGTATTTCCCGGTTTGGTAGAGATTTGCGCGGACCGCTATGACTGTGCCGGCTTGTGTTAAATATTGTGCCTTTTCCTTTTGCGTCACTCCCTTCATCGGACCCGGCATATGTTTCTTATCTTTGTTTGATAAATAATAGTATCCATTGATCCCATGCATGCTTAAGCGCAATGCCGGATAGTAGCTATTTCCCTCCCTGAAATGTTTGGTGCTGATTTCTACCTGGTTGGTCTGATCGTCCCCCATAAAGCAAGATAAAATCCCGATGCCAAACCTGCTGATTGGCATATAATCAGCGTCCGCGTTACACTGTAACTTTGATTTTGTAAAGGTATCTGACGTATAATAGGAACTGCCTATCTTCAGAAAATAGTTCATAATAACATCTTCCGTCATGCCGATTCCATTATCTTCAATGCGGAACCAATGATAACCCTCCTCGTCCATCCAGCAACGGATATTTATCTGTCCTTTCCAGCCGGAAGGCAGGTTTTTATCCAACTGCTCCCTGGTACGAACCGCATCGATGGCATTTTGAATCAGCTCCCTGACAAACACTGAGGGATCGCTGTATAAATCCTTGCCAATCAGCAATTCCAGTATTTTGTCCTGATCCAGCGACAGCCGGTATTGCCCTGACACATATCCTTCGGATTTAATATTACGCCTAATCTTTCCGGGCAAAATAAAATCCTGCCACTTGCCTACAAACCGTTTTAATTGCTTGGCGCAATCATTTAATTCCTCGTCAACCCAGTCGAGATAACAATTGACGGTCTGCTCCACTTGCATTGATTTGCAGGTCGCACTGTAATCCAGAGGATACATATGCGTGCGCTCACTGATATGCAGAAAGTCAAACCCTTGGGACGCCAGGTGTTTGTCCCATTCTTCTTTACTTTTCAGCTCATTGGCATCCTTGGCATTTTGAAACCCGCTATACCGGTATACCGCTTCCGGCGCCCTGCTGGTATCAAAGTCCAGGATATCTGCCAACCGCAGTAATATTGCGCAAAACCTGAGATCTATTGTTGCTGTTGGCTCCATTTTATCTAATGACGTGATATCTTTCCCATGGCTCTGGCATACCTGTATCAAAGATTGCCTGTCAATTCTCCCCTCTAATACGCCCGGCCATTCAATGCTAAAAAGAAGATCCATCACCCGCTCATGATGAATGCTGCGGAGATAATTCTGAATCATATCATCTGTCATCTCCGGTACGGTGTTCCCCGCGGAAAAGGCTTTCACATATTCGTGATGGTTGTTCTCTAAATATTGATTCAACCGGTCAATATCGCTAAATAATTCTTCCTTATCCTCCCCACTGTAGCTCATCCCGATATCATGGCAGCAGGCGGACATAATTAGCAGAGCCGCCTCATCTCTGGTCAATTTGCGCACATCGTCTCCCAGCAAGTCAGCCATCAGCCGCATAACATTGCAGATATGCGTTTCATTATGTAAGGTAAACATGGGAAACGTATCGCGAATGGTCTCCGCTCTATCTACACCGTACTTACAGATTTGCTTAACGGCAGCTATATATTCACTTCCAATCTGCTGTTCCTTGCGTACAGCGGCATCTTCTTCCTCAACTTTTTTCTCAAGTATATCCCATAATTTTTCATTTATAAATCCCATTTTTATATCTATTCCTTTCTCTTCGTTCAAGGCATAAAACGCCATGAATATTTTGTCGTTGCTAATCTTATTTACCTTCTGCTAATTCTGCTTCCCAGATTGCCGCCTCCAAAGTCCCCGCAAAATAAACATATGCGGATTTTCTATCATCATTATATATCATATTTTCTCACATAGCATTGCAAACCCTAATACAGAAAAATCATTTAATATAACATAGTATAACACAAAACGCATGGGAAGTGTGAACTGATTGAAATGCTTTCATAAAATGGGCTAAAAACTACTCCCGGCTGTGAATTGCCTTAGATGCCCTGTTTTCACGTCTAATCACCTTTTTTAACACTGTTCGGATACCTCTAATTCGTGATAGCCGCCTTGCCCATCCTTAAAGCTGATAAAATACCTTTATCGCTTAAAGGCTTTCAGCTTTTCCGCAGATGTCCCATCCTTGCGCAGACTGCCCCCATTGTCAGTCCGACAAGCGGGGCAATCTCTTATGCGGAATTGAAAGATTCCATGTTTACGTGTATAATAGGAAAAAGGTTAAACTGAGAAATCAGCATTTATAAAAATTATGAACCGAATATGTGAGATGACTAATATTCCTTCCATGTCGATTGCTATTGCAGACAAAGATGCAGAAATATTTCTGAATTATAGCAGGGATGACAATGTGGTAATTGATGAAAAATCATTATATGAGCTTGCCTCTACAACAAAAGCGTTTACGGCATTAGGGATATTGCAATTACCGAGCAGCTTATTAGTTTTTCTGTGTTCTCCCCTACAAATGGGAACTTGAATTAGCTTTTAACATAATTTTGATATGGCTTATCATTAAGCGAACCTTTACAGCCTAATTTTTTAGCAAATACTTTAAAAAACAATTTCTTTAATGGGCTTAATACATTGCTGAGAAAGATTATTTTTTTAGAAAAATATTCTGGTTTAGCAAAGTCATTTACCACTTCTTTATTAAAGTAATTGTTTTGAGCATAATATTTTCCCATATTATAAAAAGGTTCTACCATTTGTTTTCTGATTTTGCCATCCATAAAGCTAACTGCAAACATATCCCCTTTTAATAAAGTTCCATTATACTCACATCCTAATAAAGATGGTAATGTTTCTAAATATGATTCACAACACCTTAATTGGGATGCCTCTGCAAACCCACTTTGTAATAAAAATCCTATTTTGGTATTACAATTTTGCTTTGGTTTTAATGTTTCTAAAAATTCTGCCATAATTCCGGGAATACACTCTACATATAATGGTAAAGCAAACAAAATATTATCATTTTCATAGAATTTTTCTCTAATACTTTCCCATTCATTTCTTTTATATAAATATAATGTTTCCGTTGTATTTCCATTATACTCATATCCTTTTTTTAATTCATCTAATATTTTATCTGTATTACTTTTTTCTTTCGCCCTCGGAGTACAACTAACAATTAATAAGTGCATTTAAAATTTCCTCCTCATTCTCAATATTATATGTGCCAATCGATGTTCCGTCCAAATTTATCATTACTCTTTCAAGCCATTTTTCTAAAAATTCCTGATTCCCATTTCCTTTATATATTAACCCCATTTTATAATGTTTTTTATATCTAAGGTAATGCCTCATTTGTCCATTTTTAAATCGTAAATTCATTGTCAAAAGAGGTAATATTCTATCAAAAATATTTTTTAACTTATACGATACAAAGCCTAATCTTAAATCTGTTATAAAAACAACTTGTTTTGATTGCAAAAATTTGATAAGCAATCTTTCATAATCATCTTTTATAGTGCATATTCCCGGTGTTACAAGCCAACAACGATTACAACCTATGCAGCCTTTTATATTCATGTCTTCTGCATAAATAACCTCAACATTATTTATGTTTTTTTGTATATTTTCAATTATTTTTTTATTATATAAATCATCTTTCTTAAGTACTGAAATAATTAAATTCATAAATTCATCTCCCATTCAAATTCTGCTTTGCAGCAATCAAACTTTCCTGTCTGCACTTCGGGCAGTAAAGTGGAAAGTTTTTCAGCTCTGTGTCTGTCCGTATCTGTAAATTTGTGTTGCTTTTTCATAATAAGCCCCTTTCTTTTATCAGATACATTATTCCAAAATAGGCATTAGACAATGTGTTTATGCAATATGCTTCATCATAAACCATTGCATTATTAGCAAGCAGACTGGCTATGCCATGCGTTACTAAAAAAATTTGAGAAAATATGCTATATGCCTGTCGCTCGTCTACCTTTGCTTGTCTCATTAAAATAGGAAATAAAGAATCAAAAATTTCCCCTGTAAACCAATCAGAAAGGGCAACGCCTGTATAATAGTTTGAATAAAATAAAAAGCAAAAAAGATTTTTTTCTTCTACGGCAAACTGAATATGTCTCATACCCACTTCCAACATAGGGCGTTCGTATTTGCCGCTTAAATTTGTTACATAGTTAATATGAAACTCGCTTGCTTTTCTATGTGCTGCAATTCGGACATCTTCAATCGTTTTAAAATGATATAAAACGGGCTGCGTTGAACAGCCGAGTTTTTGCGAAACTGTCCGGGCGTTTATGTTTTCTGCTCCCATTTCTTTTGCAATTTCAAAAGCTGCGTCTATAATCATTTCTTTTGTGACTTTCGCGATTGCTGGCATATTTGCATCTCCTATTTTATAACTCAAATTATATATAACTCTGATTATATATAAAAGCAGGTAATATGTCAATCACTATGGATAAAAGTTTACAAATTTGCTTTTTCTCAATTTCATCAATTATCAGCACTTTCCGAAAAAAGCGGCAGGGCTTTTCACACCCTGCCGCCATGTTACCTATGCGAAACTTTCGCCTGCCTGTCAATTCCGGCAAGGTAGGCGTTGAGCCTACCGCTGAAGGTTTTAAACCACTGTCATTTCAACCTTCTATATTCTTCCTCGCAAACAGGTTCGCACCACTCATTTGCTGTTTCCTCTCCGGGAATCTCAATAGCCAGATGGGAAAACCATGAATCAGGGGCAGCGCCATGCCAGTGCTTAACTCCTGCAGGAATGTTAATGACACTACCCGGCGTCATCTCTACCGCATCTTTTCCCCATTCCTGATAATACCCCCTGCCGCCAACACAAATTAACGTCTGACCTCCGCCGCTTTCTGCCTTATGGATATGCCAGTTGTTACGGCA
This sequence comes from uncultured Lachnospiraceae bacterium, assembly GCA_910583835.1. Classification (GTDB taxonomy): domain Bacteria; phylum Bacillota; class Clostridia; order Lachnospirales; family Lachnospiraceae; genus Petralouisia. The sequence goes on from CAJTYM010000037.1 coordinate 41,934, forward strand.
TCCCGGCTCAAACGTCACATTATAAATTGGGACCTGTTCTGTGGATATGGGGGCAAGAAAACTCTGCCCCACAAAATAATCAGCAAAGGCATCATTGCTTTCACCAATCGGGAAAAAGATACTGTCCTGGTATTTCTCTTTTTCCGTCACTGCTGCCGCATCTTCCTTCCACACATCCTTAGCCAGACGGAACACTGCCCAGCCCTTCGGCCATCCCACATACATGGTCGCATGGGTAATGATTGCCGCAATTTCTTCCCTGCTCACTCCATGGTTTTTGGCATTTTCCAGATGATAAGTAAGAGATGAATCCGTAATTCCGGAAGCCATCAGTGACACCACCGTAATGATGCATCTTGTCTTCACAGAAATTGCCTCCTCGTTCCATACCTCCCCAAACAGCACATCATCGTTCAGATGCGCAAACATCGGGGCAAATTCCCCAAGGCTTTCCCTTCCTGCCGTCTGTACAATTTTTTCGCTCATTTTATATTCCTCCATTTCTTATTATTTACACTGGTTTCCCATAGACCATACGTGCTGTTTCGTTGCCTCCTCCAGCTTTTTCAAAGCTCTTATCCAACAATTTTTTTGCACAGGTATAGGCAATCTGGTAAATTGACAGATACACATAACCCACATCCGCCTTCTCCATCGCCTCCCTCTGCTTTTCCGTTACTCCGGTATATGGATAAATACCGTATACAAATGGGAAAAAGGAATAAATAAAATCCTGTCTTTCCTGATCTGACATATCCGTACAAAACTTCTTCAGCAGGCGGTCCACTGCTTTTATGGAGTTCCCATATGCCACCTTAAACTCCACCAGCCGTTCCAGCCTGCTGTTCTTCTCCATATCATAATGATTCATACTCATCAGTTTTAAAAGAAGCTGCCTGTTTTCCAAAGAAACAGCAAGCGTTTTTGCAATCTCGTCTCTCTCCATACTCTCATGGTTCTGGGCGGCATCATTCAATTCTTCTACCCACCGTTCATACTCTTTCTGCAGAAGAGCCATAAAAATTTCCTCTTTTGTCTCAAAATAATTGTAAATAGACGTGCGGGTGAAAGAAGTTTCTTTTGCAATGTCCTGTATCGTAATATCCTTAAATCCTTTCGTCTGATACAATAGTTCACAGGCGGCAATAATTTCTTCTTTTCTTGCGTTTGTAAGTTCAATTGATCCTTTGGGCATTATCTTCCCTTCTTTCTTAATTCGTTTATAAATTCTGTTTTTACCTCTCCAACAGTTCTCCTGTAAAGTTTTCTTTATGTCTTGAAACATTCTCCAAACACTTTCAATTTTTCGCTATTGTTTTGACATTGTGTCAATATAATCATAATACGCTCATCCTGACATTATGTCAACATCTTTTTTATGAAAAATATGGGTACGGTATCAGATGTATTGTCCTTTCTGTTAAAAATGGACGAACAATTAGATATGAACTTTGAAGCAGAAAAGAACGAGAAAGGAAGTACAAAATCTGTGGGTAACATATTTTTAAATAAACCTGAAATAAGAAATAAAAATGCTATTGCGGCCATTCCAACTCCCATTGTTCTACATTTGATATATCCTCTAACTTCTTTCCTAACAAATGATTTCCTCCATTCTCACCGATAAATTTGGAAGTTTTCAAACCATGTAATCTATTTTTTCCATTACTCTAAATCCTTCATGTCAAAACTTTCTGTTTGCAAATCACAATAATGCCTGCCTTTTATTGCTGTAAATTTCAGTACACAATAGTCTGGGTCAGTTACACCCTGCTTATAATACATGGTATCTCCTGTACACCATATTTCCTGCTTTATACCATCATCTTGCAGAACTTCCATTGTCCCTGTCAGCATAATGCCCTCATACTTAAAACGCCCTCTATTATAAACATAGATACTCGCTTTGGGGTTCTTCATAAACTGTTGTGAACGCATGGAAGATGTATTAGTGGAAAAATAAAAACAATTCCCCTCTATCTTGCGCGGTGTAAACATTGCTTTTATATTTGGAAATCCATCTTCATCTACAGAACCAACAAAAGCTGTTTTTTGTTTTTGAATAAATCTGATGATACTTTCTCTTGTTTTCATTTATTATCCTCCTCGTTTTAAATTACTTGTTTTTATGCAGATTTTCTATCAAAGTTTCCAGTATTCGGGCAAGATAATGTTCAAATTGATTTCTCTCCTCTTCCGAAAAACCTTTATAAAACAACATGTTCATTTGCTGAGATACAAGTTCATATTTTGCTTGTAATGATTTTGCATACTCCGTAAGCGATACAATGGTCTGGCGGCGATTCTTAGGATTGATATTCCTTTCCACAATTCCCTTATTAACCATACCATTTATTACAACGGATACTGTGTTTTTAGCAAGGGAGGTTTTTTCACTTATTTCGCTGATTGTAAGATTATCTGTTTTCCACAAAATAAATAAGATTCTTCCCTGCCCGCCACTTATTTTAATTCCATTTTCAAGTAATAGCCTTTCAAAAATCCTATCTTGAAGCTGTTTTATCTGCGTGATATAAAATCCGCCCTTTGTTTCCAATCCACCACCTCTATTCCTATTAGAACAATTCTATTTAGAACATATTTAAGTTTACCATAACTTCGTCCAAAAAGCAACTTGAAATATTACAACACTACAGCAAAATACAGAAATGCCGCCATTTTATGGATAAAGAATTTCCCTCCCCACAATTTCTCCAATCTCACGAACAAAAAGAAGACTGGAAAGCCCTGATTCCCTCCTCATCACGCTGCAATCGACAAACCATGATGTATTCTTCTTCATTTTCGTCAATGACTTCAAAACCTGCTT
>CAJTYM010000038.1 GCA_910583835.1 uncultured Lachnospiraceae bacterium
ATAAGTCTATAGGCTGTTTTGTACTTGCCTATAAACTTATTATACGAGGAGGTAGGTATGGATGGATTCGCTTGGCGTTATTCATGGAAGATTCCAAATGCTTCATAAAGGTCATATGGAATATCTGCTTGCCGGAAAACAGCGGTGTGAACATTTGATTATAGGGATAGCTAATCCAGATGCGTCCTTGACAAAGTATAGCAAAGCTAATCCACATCGTTCAGAATCGGCTGCCAACCCATTAACATACTTTGAACGGTATCAGATGATACAAGGGGCGTTAAAAGAATATGGCATAAATCAAGAATCATTTGATATCGTACCATTTCCAATTAATTATCCTGAGTTGCTGTTCAACTATGTGCCATTAAATGCACGGTATTATATATCGATATATGATGATTGGGGGGAGGAGAAAAAGAAGACGTTAGAAAGCCTTGGCTGTGATGTAGAGGTAATGTGGCGAAGGACGCCGGAGGAACGTTTCACGAGCGGAACGGAAGTCCGCAAGCGCATTGCGAGCCATCAGCCATGGGAAGATTTAGTGCCAGAATATGTGCATGAATACACCATAGAGCATGGGATAGATATAAGAATATACGAAATGGCAAACCAAAGGTTGGAGAAAATAAATATAAGGGGATAACGTATGACGGATAAAAAGGGTACAAAAAGATACAAACCAAATTTGAAAAAGAAGAAAATTATGTTAGGCTGCCCGGAAGATGCTGAGATTTTTCTGGAACCCATAAAAGAGGCGATTAAGCGATTTAATGACGAAAACAGCGAAAAGTTTAAAATTTCTCTCGAATTAAACCATTGGAAAGAGCAGGCGCATTCTTCGGCAGAAAATACTCAGAGTGCTATCAATAAACAGCTGTGCGATACTTGTGATTGTTTAATAGCGTTATTTTATAAAACATGCGGTCATGCACTGACGAGTCGCAAACCCGGAACGTTTATGGAAATTGAGTATTTTAGAAATTGCGGGAAGCAGGTGTTTCTCTTTAGATACGAAGGAACTCTTGAGGTTGATCTTTCCAACCATGCTGAAACAGATGAAATAAAGAAATACTTCAATATGTTGGAAAAAGAAAAAAAGAATTTGTTTTTTAGTACCTATAATAATAAGGAAGATTTAAAGTCAAAAATTGTAAAGGAGTTATGTACATATTTTGGAAGAACTAAAAAAGGAAATTCTTCTACCAAAACAACAAAGAGAAAACACAACTATTCCGTTCAGGAACAAATGAGAGAACATATTCGCTTCTTTGATAAGTGGCTTGCAGTAGATTCAAGAAAATGGTCGTTTTCTTTTTTGGAAAAGGCAGAGAATCTTATTGAGGGTATGCAGGATGACGGTTCTGTGCAGTATTATATCGGTAAAACAGAAAGATTTCGCACAACGCCAACGGCTTCCACACTGGAAGCTTTGTATTTAGCAGATTTTTTACCAACGGAAGTATGCAAAATTATGCAGGACTGGGTATACAATTCTCGGCAAGATACCTGTGACGAACCAGGAACGGCGGAGAAATCTGTGGGCCATAAACCGGACGATAAAGATCAGCCGGGCTGGAGTTGGAATGAAGGAGTGTCTGTCTGGGCGACCAGTAAGGCTTTGGACACTTTAATTCTGACGAAATATTATGAAAGAGATGATGTATGTAAGAATCAAGAAATCATTAAAACAACACGCGCTGCCTTAGAATGGCTTGCAGAACAGCAATATCCTTCAGGCGGCTGGGGATTTCAATATGCGCCGGAGAAAGCGGCGTGTGAGGAAAGTGTAACGATGACGGCGTTGGCACTGCGTGTAATCACAAGATTTCTTTTTGCTTCACCTCAGAATAAACATTTAAGTTTTGATAATAATTTGGAAAGAAAATTGAGTGTTGCAAAGAGTAAAGGAATTAATTATCTTATTAAGAATAAAAAAACAGATAAGAATGGTTATGTTTTCTGGGAATATGATGGCAAGCCGAGTTTGACGGGAACAGTTTGGGTACTGGATTTCCTTAACTTGGCAGTAGGGTGGGAAGCTGGCGAACTTAATAAATACCGTGAAGAAATTGCGAAATTCTGTATTAACAGCCTTCCTTCCACTCCCCAAGAATATGAAGGTTATAACGAGGAAGTATATTTTGTGGGTGGTGAGACAAAATATAAAACCATTGAGATATATAGCAAGTTTTATTCCTATATGCCTTACCATATCCCTGTTATTTTAAATTCCGGTGGGCATTTTTCTGAGTCAGAGCTGAAAAACGTAGAAGTTTGCATGTTAGCGTTAATTAAGGGGAAAGATGAGTATTGGAACGGCACAGATAAAAGTCTGGGGAACTATCAGCATCCGTCCTGCTTTGTCCGGGCGATGGCATTGTATGTAGTGGCATTTTGGATGAAATGGACCTGGAAAGAATTTTTGCCGGGTAGATTGCAGGGGGACTGGGAGGTATAAAAGTAAAATAATGAAAAAAATAGATAATCCATTACGGATAAAAGTTACGGGTTTGTGCAACAGAGATTGCAGTTTCTGCCATCATGAAGGCGGCGATAAGAATATAGAAGAAATTGTACCAGATATGGATCTGGCATACAGTATCAAAGAATTGTGTCAGGAATTGCATATAAATTCTATAGCTTTAACGGGCGGCGAGCCGTTAAAACATTCTGATTTGCCAGGATTTGCACGTTTTTTGCACTCACAAGCAGGAATGAATAGATTATATATGACCACAAACGGAACCATACGCAAAGAAGCTGCGTTCTGGAGCGAACTTCAAAGTTGCGGTCTTCAAAAAGTCAATATCAGTGTTCCTGACGTTATGGCGGAATATAAGAAAAATCAAGCTGGTACGGCTTCCGAAGATATATTTCAGAATCAGCTTCAAAATATCAAAGAAATCAATAAACTTAATATTAATGTGGATATTAATGTAGTGGTATTTAGTGATAAGATGTATACCAGATATGTGGTAGACACCTTAAACACGTTAAAGAGGCAAGGGCTTTTATTCCACATTTATTTATTGCCAAACCTGACTGCCGGTAAATACGAACAGAGCATTAATGTGATAAATGAAGTGATTGAAGATAAGAAGTATACAAAACAGTATGTATCTATGGGAACGAATATCTCCAATGCAACGAAATGTTATCAGGATAGTGAAGGGAATCGGCTTTTTGTAAAGACGACTGAGAAAAATCATAAAACCTACCTTCTTTCAGGCCATTGTGATAAATGTAAATATAAAAATGAATGTTTGGAAGGGTTTTATGGCTTAAGGCTGGAAAAAAGAAATGGTATTTACTATATACGCACTTGTCTGTTAAATAATACGCCAGAGGCTTTAATACCGCTATCGGAGTTTGCTCAATCAAATGTATATGGTCTGTTATTAAAGAAATGGGGAGGCCCTGTTTAATTATGAAAAGAATCAGCAGTTTCGGAAATCATATCACAGCTAATTTATATGGCGGAAAGGCATACTGGCTCAATTGGCTTTATGAGAAGAATATATCCGTGCCTCACAGTTTATTTATTCCGGTAAAAAAGTGTTCAGAGTTGGAAGAGATGAGAAAGGATGTTCATTTTATCACAGAACTTCAAGAAAGTTTGCAGAATCATTTTGAAAATTCATCTTTATTTGCAGTTCGTTCTTCCGCATTGGATGAGGATGGATTTGTAAATAGTAAGGCAGGTTATTATTGCTCTTTGCTAAACGTCCATTCTATCAACGAAATTATAAATGCCATTAGCGGCATAGCGATTAATTTAAAGGATCATGAAAGGCTTGGAATAATTATTCAGGATATGATTCAGCCTGTAGTTTCTGGGGTATTGTTTTCTTCAAACCCTATTAATGGTAAAAAAGACAATCCGGTGATTTGTGTTACGTCTGGAATAGGGGACAATTTGATGTCAGGATTGGAGAAAGGGGAAGAACTTCAATTAAAAATTGCAGAGGAAAAAATAGAGATTCCAAAATGGAAATCTGATATTAAACAAAGTGAATTGGAGAGTTTGGTTAAAACCGCAAAGAAAATTGAGAATGATTTAAATCTTCCAGTTGATATTGAATGGTGTATAGAGAAGACTACCAGGAGAATTGTAATTTTACAATGCAGGCCTATGACGGGGCTTCTTGTCGAAAAGGATGAGATAGTGCCTGTGAATGCAGAAGCAATTAAGCATTTGCCTGATTATCTCGTAGGAAGTGATAAAATTCGTCTTCGTGAGATGGCGGAAGAAAATAATATTATGATTTCCAATGCATATCTTATGGTGCGTAGCTGCCGCACAATGCATGATTCAGATTTGGCATTTAATTACAAAAAGGCAGAATATCACAGTGGGTACAGTATTGTTCTTGTTTCTCCATCGCAAGTGGATGGAAAGGTGCAGCGTTTCTTTGTAGGGGAAAAAAAGAAAGTATACCGTGCGATAAAATGTCAGCGTTTTGGAGTTCGTGATTTGGCTGACTATAATCAGGTTGAGGTATGTTTACACGATTTGTTTCAAATTGTTGGAACAAACCAATGGGCTTGTTCTGCAATTATACAGGAAATACTTGACGCTGAGTATACAGGAATCATTAGAAAAATAACAGATGGTTTTGTAATTGAAATAGCAAAGGGGCATTTTCTGTCAAAAGGAATTATACCTATGACCTCATATTTGACGGATGATTCTGGAAGGGTTTCATACAGAAATGAGATTATGCAGAATAAATATATCAGTATTGTAGAAGGATGTGTTTTGGAACACCGTAATATAGAACCTGAAAAGATATCTATCCCAGATATCTGTATAAAAAATATAATTAATAGTTTTAAGAACCTTTTATTGTCAAATCACATTATTGTAGAATTTGGTATATTGAATAACAAGCTGCTTACCCCATATATCATAGATTGTATGCCGGAAGAAACGAAAGCCTCTGAAGTCACATTACAGACAATGGAACATGGTATTATATCAGGGGGAAATATGAAAGGAAGACTTGTCAAGCTTGATTTAGAGGATGATGGTAATGTATTTGATGTTCATTTTCATAATAGAATTGACGAAAAAGAATCTGTTGATAGAAATCTGAGTATTATTTTTTATGCAAAAATGCCAAGTATTCAATTATTAGATGTTTTGGGTCTTTATGACTCGGATAAAATAGCATTTGTGTTTGAAGAAGGAAGTATGCTTTGCCATCTTTCTGTACTGTTAAGGGAGAGAAAAATTCCAGCCATTCGTGGCATAAAAGAAGAATCACTAGAGGAGGGAGCGATGTATCAGTTGGATACTTCTTTGAAAGTTCCGGTGATGAAACTCAAGAATTAAAGATGAAAAAAGTGTCAATTATCATTCCCTGTTATAACGCAGAGGAATATTTTTCGCAGTACCTGGAATCACTGATTCACCAGAGCATAGGATTTGAAAATCTGGACAGATTGCCAGACAGTATGGCACGGAGATTATCTAGTAAGAGGGAATTCTTAGAGCAGGTTTAAATGTGGTTTATAGAGGGACATGCCTGTGAAGAACCCTCTTTTTTATTGAGACTCTGTATTTGCCGAAAGCTGTGAATTAAAGCTGGAAGAGGAGCTGCTTCAGGGAATGCGGCGGACAGTGAGGGAAGAAGCGCCGACATATAGAAGCAATAAATATCTGGGAAGCCCAACGTTCGAGTACCGGAAATATCTGGAACTTATAGATAAACGGAGAAAATAAAAATAAAAGAAATTAACGGAAATCTGCTGATTTTTCATTCCTTATGTAGTAAAATATTAAGAGGATTCCCAGGTGTTATGAGAATTTGAGGTATGAGTTCTTAGGTTCTGCGTTCAAAAGGGAAGAATATATTTAAAAGGAATGAGGATATAGATATGGAATCGATTCAAATTTTAGAAGATCTGATTTCAGCGGGTAAATTATCGGAAGCGCTGGATTTTGTTGAAGCTCTGCCCAAGGAGGAGCGTCAACGGTGGCAGATCCAGAACCTGATGGGTATCATGTGCGCCCAATGCGGCCAATCCAAGCAGGCGCGTACTTTTTTTGAGGCTGCAATGGCACAGCAGCCGGACGATCCGGAAGTCCTCTATAATCTGGCCGATACTTATGCCGTCCTTGGTATGAACCGCCGGGCATTGAGAATGTTGGATCGCTGCCAGCAAAATTCGGACAATGGGGAACTGAACAGCCATATCGGCAGGCTGCGCCAGCAGTTAAGGGAGCAGAAAGGCAAGCGGGTGCTGATGGCTGCTTACTACTTTCCGCCCCTGTCCGGCTCCGGCGTGTTCCGCTCCCTCAAGTTTGCCAAATACCTGCCGCAATTTGGCTGGGAGCCTACGGTGATTTCCACCGATCAGCCTCCCAACGGATGGGATTTTTCCGATGACAGCCAGTTGAAGGAAATCCCGCCGGGGATGCAGGTAGTACGCATTCCCGACGGTATCAGTACCGGGCGGGAAACCACGATGAATGGAGAACGAATACAGAAGATTCTCAATTTCCTGTACGGCGTCCTGCGTTTCAGCCCGGAGGCGGAGCGGATTTTCTCCCAGGCGGTTCAGAGTAAGGATGGGATTGGGCAGCTGCTTATGTGCCCCTGTACGGCACTGTCCTGGGCCTATGATGTCATCCGGCATATCGAGCAAAACATGGACCCGGATGAATTTCAGGTAATCTACACCACCTCTGGACCCTACAGCGCCCAGCTGATTGGGTTCTATTTAAAGCAAAAATATGGAATTCCATGGGTAGCGGATTACCGTGATCCATGGGCGTTTAATCCTTATAGGGGAGACTATGATCCATCTGATGCGGCAAGTAGGCTGATGTATGAACTGGAGAAGGTCTTGCTGCATCAGGCAGACTGTAATCTGACGATTGGAGATAGTTTCATCCGATCTTATGTAGAGAGGTTCCATCTGCCGCAGGAAAAGATTGTCAGCATTACAAACGGATATGACGAAGAGGATTTTGCCATTCTGCAAGTGCCCCAGACCCGGACGGACAAGTTTACCATTAACTACAGTGGGCTTCTTTACACCAAGCAGAGAAATATTGCGCCGGTGCTGGCGGCAATCCGGCAGCTGCTGGATGAAGAAAAGCTTGATTTGTCCAAGATTCGGTTTCGGATAATCGGGGATGCTGTGACCGGGAAGATTGAGATAGCAGGACAATATGGGCTGGAGTCAATCATCGACTATAAGGGCTATTTATCCCATCAGGAAGCGCTGCGGACTAATCTGGACGCTAATCTGCTTCTGCTGCTGGTGGGTGACGAGCCAAAATTCAAATCTGTCTATACAGGTAAAGTTTTTGAATACCTGCGGAGCGGCCGCCCCATCCTGGCTTTGGCCCCGCAAGGCGGCGTGGTGGACGAAGTACTCCGGGAGAGCGGCCATGGGGAAGCATATCTCAGCACACAGTTATCCGAAATCAAAGCGATGATTCTCCGGGAATATCAGAAATGGGAGCAGGGCAAGGTTCCAGAACTGCTCCATTCCCCGGCAATCGAGCGGTTTGAGCGGAGGGCGCTGACAGGGCAGTTGTCGGAGGTGTTGTCGGCGGTTGTCAGCAGTCATGTTTCTGAACTGTTTTTACAAAAAAACTATTATTATGTATGGCTGAAAGCGATGCTTGGCAAAGCGGCGGAAGCGGAAGGTCCCAATGCTACGCTCATTACAGGGTCGTCTTATGGATTAAATGGAATTATGGAATCGACATGGGAGCAAGCTATTAATTGTTCCGCCTCATCTCAAGACTTGTACTATGACTTCCGATGTGCCCGCAGAGCAATCTCAAGTGGCCGGCCGGGCCGTTTTTCCAGATGTTTTATCGTTGGTGGTTATTACCTTGCCGGCCATGATCTTTCTCGTGGACGGCAGGAGCGTGAAATGATGGTTTCCAATGTGTATTACCCTATTTTTAAAGATGGACATAGCTGGGCTGATGCGCATGAGAATGATTTATGGGCAGGATTCGATGTTTTTTCAGACGAGGATAAGCGTCAATGTGAACAGCTTGCAATACAGAAAATGCTGAAGCGAGGTACATTCTTTTCAGAGGGGAAGAAGCGCGGCGGGACGATTTTTAGATTAAGGTGTGATTGGTGGGATTTATCGGCAGAGGAACGTCTGATGCTTGGGAAAATCCGTGGGGAGAGCCACAATAAAATGTTTCACAAAAACCAGGCGATAGCGGAGAACAAAAAGATTTTAGATGAATATATCCATTTTCTTCATCTCAACGGGATTAAGCCTATCATTATTATCGCACCGGTTACTCCGGAATATAGGCAATATATCTCGAAAGAGATGAAAGAGAGTATCAATGAATTGGCTGCGTCAGTATCTGAGGAATGCTGCTTTGTAGACTTTAACCAGTTTACCTGTTTTGAGCCTTCTGACTTTGTAGATACGGACCATTTGTCCCAAAAAGGTGCGGAAAAATTCAGTAACCTGCTGGTTAGCTTATTTGGCAAGTAACTATAACGATAATAATATTGAGGAAGCGATTTAATTATGAATATTAAGGAAACTTTGCTTGAAAAAATCACAAATAAAACTCTTTCCATGGGCGTCTGCGGCCTGGGTTATGTCGGTCTGCCCCTGGCGGTGGACAAGGCAAAGCACGGCTTTCGCACCATTGGCTTCGATGTCCAGCAGAAAAAGGTAGATATGGTCAACGCCGGAGAGAATTACATAGGCGATGTGGTGGACGCTGACCTGCGGGAGTTGGTGTCCTCCGGGATGCTGCGGGCTACTTCGGACTTTTCCTTCGTGAAAGATGTGGACTTTATCGCAATCTGTGTTCCCACACCGTTGGACGCCCACCAACAGCCGGACATCAGCTATGTCGTGGATTCGGCAAAGGCTATTGCGGGATATCTGACAAGGGGAAGCGTGGTGGTACTGGAGTCCACTACTTATCCCGGCACCACAGAGGAGCTGCTTAAACCCATTTTAGAGGAAGGCTCCAGCCTGAAATGCGGAACAGATTTTTATTTGGGCTTCTCCCCGGAGCGCGTGGACCCGGGCAACCTGATATACAAGACCAGCAACACCCCTAAAGTGGTGGGCGCTGTGGGGGCTGATGCCGCTGAGGTGATTGCTATGGTGTATTCCACCATTTTGGACGGAGAGGTTCATACGGTGTCCTCGCCCGCTGTGGCGGAGATGGAAAAAATTCTGGAGAATACATACCGTAACGTGAATATTGGTTTGGTGAACGAACTGGCCATGCTGTGCCACAAGATGGGAATTGATATTTGGGAGGTCGTGGATGCGGCCAAAACCAAGCCCTATGGCTTCCAGCCTTTCTATCCCGGTCCTGGTCTGGGTGGGCACTGCATTCCGTTGGATCCTTACTATCTGAGCTGGAAGGCACGGGAGTACGGTTTCCACACCTCTATGATTGAAAGTTCCATGATGGTCAATGACCGGATGCCGGAATACACCGTGGAACGGGCGGGGAAGATTCTGAATCGGGAGAAAAAGGCGCTGAACGGTTCTAAGGTGCTGCTGTTGGGGGTGGCTTACAAGCAGGATATCAATGACTGCCGGGAGAGCCCTGCCTTGCGGGTGATGGAGGAGTTTCAGCGTAGCGGATCGCTGGTGGACTACCATGATCCTTTTGTCCCGACCTGCCGGTATAAGGGACAGCAATACCAGGGAGTGGAGAAGCTCGATGAAGAGACACTCCGCAGATATGACCTGGTGGTTGTCACCACTGCCCACAGCACGGTAGACTATGAACTGGTAGCCGGTGTGGGAGTACCGGTGTTTGACTGCAAAAACGTAATGAAAGCGGTTCAGAACCGGGAATATATTGAGGTGTTGTAAATGAAAAAGATTTGTACTGTGGTGGGTGCGCGGCCCCAGTTCATTAAGCTTGCGATGGTGTCTCGGGTGCTGCGCCGGGAGTTCCGGGAGGTGCTGATACATACCGGACAGCATTATGACCACAATATGTCAGGCGTATTTTTTGAAGAAATGGATATCCCCAAGCCGGATTATAACCTGGGCATCTCTGGTGGCGCTCACGGTCAGATGACTGGTCAGATGCTGATAGAGATTGAGAAAGTTCTGATTGAAGAGCGTCCTGATATGCTGCTGGTATTCGGCGATACCAATTCTACTCTGGCGGGCGCGTTGGCAGCAGTGAAGCTGCATATCCCGGTCTGCCATGTAGAGGCCGGAAATCGGCTGGGGACTATTGAAAACCCGGAAGAGGTTAACCGTATCCTCACGGATCATGTATCTTCCCTCCACCTGGTGTGCACGGCCTCCGGTGTGGATTTTTTGAAGCGGGAAGGCTTTTCCACCAGCATCCATTTGGTGGGAGACCCCATGTATGACGCGTTTTGTTATTGCAGTGCGCGGCTGGATGGGAGCGAACTAGCGGAATTAAGGGGATTTGACGGCAGCCCTATTTCCTTGCCGGAGAATTTTTACTACATGACCTGCCATCGGCAGGAAAATACGGATACCGATGAGAAGCTGGATCAGATTTTCCAGGCGGTGAACAGTCTGGATGCTCCTGTGGTTTATCCCGTCCATCCCCGCAATCATGGGCGGGCACTCCGTCTGCGGGAGACTGGAGGGTATGAAAACATCATACTGACGTTGCCGGTAGGTTACAGGACATCCATTTCGCTTATAAACCGTGCGAAAAAAATTATTACTGACTCCGGAGGGCTGCAGCGCGAGGCATTCTTTGCCCAGAAGCCTTGTGTCACCGTATTCGAATGGGCAGCATGGCCGGAAACCATGGTAAATGGCTGTAATCGGCTGGCGAAGCCCGAAAAAGAAGATATCCTTGCCAAACTGGACGCACCGGTTCAATTTGATATGTCTTATCAGCCTTTTGGGGATGGACATTCTGCGGAAAAAATTGTGGAGCAGATTCGAACTTATTGGAATCGGAGGGAAACGTTATGAATTACGCTTTAATCGGCTGTGGCCGTATTGCAACAAACCATATGAAGGCCGCGGTAAGCAATGACCTGCACATCTCTGCGGTGTGCGATGTGAAGCCAGAGACCATGGAAAACCTGCTTGCCAAGCATGGGCTGGAGCAGGACGCCTCTATTAAGCGTTACACTGATTACCGGAGGATGCTGGAGGAAAATGATATTCAGTTGGCTGCCATTGCCACTGAGAGCGGTCTCCACGCTCCAATTGCACTGGAGTGCATTGATGCCGGGGTGCATGTCATCATTGAAAAACCCATGGCCATGTCCATGGAGGACGCAGAGGAAATCATTCGCCGCAGCAATGCCAAAGGCGTCAAAGTATGCGTCAGTCACCAAAACCGCTTCAACGCGGCGGTTCAGGAGACCAGAAAGGCATTGGAGCAGGGGCGGTTCGGGAAGCTGTCCCATGGCTCCGTTCACATCCGCTGGAACCGGAATCAGGATTATTATACCCAGGCTCCCTGGCGCGGTACCTGGGCCCAGGACGGCGGATGCCTGATGAACCAATGCATTCACGGCATTGACTTGCTGCGGTGGATGATGGGGGATGAAGTGGAGGAGGTCTACGGTGTCACCCGGCGGCAGTTCCATGATTATCTGGAATGCGAGGATGTAGGCATGGCAGTGGTGAAGTTTAAAAATGGGGCTATCGGAACCATTGAGGGCACTACCAATGTCTTCCCGCAAAATCTGGAAGAGACGCTGTATCTGTTTGGAGAGAATGGGACTGTGAAGTTGGGGGGCAAGTCCACCAACCACATTGATGTGTGGGATTTTGCGGACCAGCGCGAGAACGATGAGAAAAACAAGGGGCTTCAGGAGGTCGCCAGCAATGTCTACGGCAATGGGCACACGGCGCTGTATGCGGATGTGATTGACGCAATCCGACAAGACCGCGCGCCGTATGTGGATGCCGTAGCGGGGCGGAACGCGTTGGAGTTGGTGCTGGCGGTTTATCAGTCTGCAAGTACCGGGATGCCTGTGAAGCTGCCGCTGGCAAATGTGAGCAGCACAGATTTTATTCCCGCGAGCAATGAGGAAAATAGCCATGCTTGCATGGATATTTGACGAATGCCGCGAGGGTCAAAAACCCCATTGCTTGCAGAGGGGTTTTTGATTAGAAATACAGCCATAGGCGGGCGGTAAACAGTTGAGAGGCCAGAGTCTCCTTATATCTCGTCAATTAACGTTATAATATCTTTAATTGGCATCAATCTCTCATCTACCTCTTTAGCCCGGTGGTAAGTAAGTATGTCTGCAGCTGTTTTCTGCATGGCAGGGAATGCGCTGCGGGTAAGCTGGTTGGCGTAGATTACAATGTTTACCCCATGTTGGCAAAGTTCTTCTTCTGTCACAGCATTATAAGAAGTCGGAACAGCCACAAGCGGCGTCTCTTTGTCTGTTTTGCGGAATTTATTACAAAATTCAAATATCTCATCCGCTTCTTTTTTCCTGCTATGGATCATGATGCCATCTGCACCTGCTTCTACATATGCTGCCGCCCTGCTTAACGCATCATCCATGCCTTTATCTAAGATTAAACTTTCTATTCTGGCAATAATCATAAAATCTTCTTCACGCTGTGCCCTCTTGCCTGCACGGATTTTCTCACAGAAACTTTCAATACTGTCCTGCGTCTGTTTTACTTCCGTGCCAAACAAAGAATTCTTTTTTAACCCGGTTTTATCCTCAATAATCACGGCAGATATTCCCATACGCTCCAAAGTCCTCACATTATAGGTAAAGTGTTCTATCAGACCGCCGGTGTCCCCATCTAGGATAATCGGTTTTGTAGTTACCTCCAAAATATCATCCACAGTCCTTAACCTGGATGACATGTCTACCAATTCAATATCCGGCTTTCCTTTGGCTGTGGAATCGCAAAGGCTTGACAGCCACATGGCATCAAATTGGTCGATTTCCCCATCGTGAAAGGCGACTGTCTTTTCGGCAATCAGTCCAGTCAGACCGCTATGTACTTCCAACGTTTTTACAATGGGGCATAATTTTATCAACTTTCTCAGACGCTTCCTTCGATATTCCGGCATGGAAACTCTTTCGCGCATAACTGCTTCAATATTGCGGATTTTTTCATTATATGTATATGGAATCTCTATCAATTCCCCTCCCCACTTTGCAAGGGTATCGATAACATTCTGCCTGACAACTTTCATCGGACCTTTTTGCCAGTCATCGCCATGTATGACATAATCCGGTCTAATCTCCCGCAAAATGTTTTCGTACATCACGTCATCCTGTACAACTACCTGGTTAACTTCAGGAATATCTGCCAGCAGTTTTTTCCGTTCCTCAAAAGACACCAAAGGAAATCGGCTATAACGTACCATTGCTGCATCACTTAAAACTCCCGCTATCAATTCCCCATATTTAATTGCATTTCTTATGACATTCATATGCCCCTCATGAATCACATCTGTGCAAAAACATGTATATACCTTTTTCATATGTATTTATCCTCCTTCAAATTGTTTCCAGTCAAAATCAGTCCGTAGTTAATTCCACATGGAACAGGGAGCATACTTTGATGTAAGTTTCTCATGATGGAACGAAGATGGATCTCTTTCATTTTCCGGCGTTGTGTAAAATTCAATGGCATCCATGATGTTTTTGCAGACATGGCCAGGGCTTTGGAGGTCCTGACGTCCAAGTTCCAGGATATCATTGTATGTTTCCGGGGCAGCAAGCAGATTATTCACAGTCTCATAAAGTTGGGATCTGCGGCATTTTATAACATAATCCATTGGAAAATAGGCATGTCTGCTCGGTGTGGTGTCAGGGATAAGCCAGTTTGTAACAGCGATGCTTGGTTTGCCAAACATAACAGCTTCACTCATGACGCTTGATTCGTCTGATACGACATAATCGCACAGTGAAAGGGCGGTCTGAATGCTTTCTTCCGGTTCAATATAGTATACGTTTGGATATTTGCCTTCGTGTAAAGCGCGCATTTGCCGTATATTTTCTATAATTTCAGCCATTTCTGCCGGAAGGTGGGCCTGCTTAATCAGCAGGTTTACATTTAAACAGGAAAGCGATGTCACAAAATCATGTTCCTTTCCATCGTTTTCCCAGGAAGGTGCATAAAGAATAGAGATGTCATGCTTCAGATTCAGTTCCTGCCGCAGCTGTGCGGTCCTGTTTTTTAAGGTCTCGGAATGGATAAGGTCGCTTTTCGGATAACCGAAGTCAAATACGCCGCAGCGAGGATTTGCGTAATACTGGCAGGCGCATTGAGACCAACGGTCTGCCCAGGATTTGCTGGGCAGGATACCCAAATCAAATTTATCCCAGCGTTCCGATTCCCACATATTGGGCCAGCGGTAATGACCCTGGGCAAGGTCGTGCAGTAAGATGACGGAAAATTTGGAATTTTCAGGATAACAAACATGCTGGCAGTAAATACCAATCTCGGCTTTCTGATAGATATCTTCCGTAAAAGATACTTGATAGCCGCGCCTTTTAGCTTCTTCTGCAATCGGTTTCACATTATAATATTCCCCTTTGTCCGTATAGAAAAGAGTAATGTTCTTCTGGATGGGGCTGATGCAATCTTGTTTATGTCTATTTAATTTTTCCATAGCAGACGTTTTGATTTCGTTATCAGATAGGAATATTTCCAGATATTTCTTATAGTCTTCTTCCAAATAAGAAGAATTATCATTAGGTCTCAGGAGAGTAGAGACCAAAGGCAGGTTCGCAAAATAAATCGTTGCCTGGCTAATTAACTGGTGAAATAGTGCTAATGTGTACATAGAAGAAGGAATTCCGGAAAAATTAAACAGAACTTGTTTTATGTGTTGGGTTCTCAGTAAAACCGTAGAAAGATTACCATATAAGTTGATATTGTGTTTTATGCTTAAGATTAAGAGCTGGGCGCCGACAAATGCTTTGCCATGCAAGGAATTCTGGCATATATCCGGGTGCGCAATGATGACGTCATCTGCATCAATGAAGTTGCGGCTGCAAAGAATGCCGTCTGCTTCTGGTATGTGATTTATCAGGGATACCATCGTGGCTAATTTTAAAGCAGAGTATTTATGGTTGGGTTCAAAAAAACAGACAAATTTACTGCCAGCAGATTGAATATAAGCGAGGATATCGTTTATGCGGTCAGCGGATGGAATGTAAAAGACATCTAGATTTTTGTATTGTTGTTGTTTTATGAAGTTATTTACAGAATCGGCATCGCTGTCTATACAAATGAGCGATACAGAAGGACCATCTTCACAGATAAGCGTTAATTCGCATTCTGAATGGAATTCATCTTGGCCAAATGTTTTCTGGTAAATACTTAAACATTCTGCTGCCGTCTGGTAGGAATGGCTGGTTATGCATTCACGGATTATTTGCTGCATTTCTTTTTTTGGTGAGTCTGAGTTCATCGTAGTAATATACTGGTTTTTGTGGTAACGCCAGTTTCCTCCTTTCCCTTTTCCCCCATTAAAAAATTATAATACATAACCGTTGATTTTTCAATAAGAAACGGAAAAATCCCAAAAGGCGGAAAATTCAAAAGAGGAGGAACGTTTACAACTAAGGGAACTTATGATATTATAAATTATTAGTTTTAGATAGAAATAGACATAGATTGGAGTAAGGAACTGTGGTAAAGAAAGCGATTATTTTAGTGGCTGGAATGGGGACAAGGCTTAAGCCGCTGACCTTAAATAACCATAAATGCCTGACAAAAGTAAATGGTAAGCCGATTTTACATAACGCGCTTGACTGCCTGAAGATGGCAGGAGTATCGGAAGCGCTTCTTGTGGTTGGCTATTTAGCAGATAAGATAAGGGGCGAGATTGGGGATGATTTTCATGGCTTAAAGATTCGTTATGCTGAAAATGATGTCTATTCGGCAACGAATACATCTTATTCCTTAAAGATTGGGTTGGAGAATATATCAGGATATGACAGTTTGTTTATCCTGGAAGGAGATGTGTTTTTCAGCCCTGCATTGTTAAAAAGAATTGACGGATGCGAATCTGCGAATGTGACACTGCTGGAGAAGTATCATCCTAATCTGGATGGTTCATTTGTGGAAGTTAATGAACATGGATATGTTATAGACT
This sequence comes from uncultured Lachnospiraceae bacterium, assembly GCA_910583835.1. Taxonomy (GTDB): domain Bacteria; phylum Bacillota; class Clostridia; order Lachnospirales; family Lachnospiraceae; genus Petralouisia. The sequence continues at coordinate 16,070 of CAJTYM010000038.1, forward strand.
GGATTCATAAGAGCGAGAGGGAAAGCGGCTTTACCATTGAAGATAAATATAAAACAATCAACATTCATAAATTTGACAGCGAGTTTGCAGCAAAGACCTTGAAAGCGTATGTGCAGAAATTGTGCGATATGGAAGATGGAAAAGCGCCGTTAGAGTCCGCAATGCGGGAACTTGTAAGGGATTTCCCCCAGGCAGTCTATGGTCTGGAATCTGCAGGTATGAAATGGTTTGAGATTGATGATGAGAGCGATTTGAAAATAGCAGAAGAGATTTTTGGAGGGCAGGGAGAATGAACAGCCGGGAGACATATGAGGAATTAGAAAAAAGATACCGTGGGTTTTGTGAACAGCATATGCAGCTTAATATGGAACGTGGCTGGCCATGTAGGGAACAGCTTGATTTATCCATGGAGATGCTGAACCTTGTTACCTCTGAAACGCGGCTTGAACAGGAGGCAGACTACCGGGGTTATGCAGGAACGGGAGGTATTGAACCGTTAAAGAACCTGTTTGCCGAGGTGCTGGAGGTGTCGCCGGGGGAAATATATATCGGGGGGACCATGAGCACGACTTTAATGTATGATATTGTGAATAAGGCAGTTCTGTTTGGACTGGATGGAAATAAGCCGTGGAAGGATTACGATAAAGTCAGTTTCCTTTGCCCGGTGCCAGGATATGAAAAGCATTTTAAAATCTGTACTGTGTTTGGTATCAATATGATTCCGATACCTATGGATGATAATGGTCCTGATATGGAAATGGTTGAAGAATATGTCCGTTCAGATGAAACGATAAAAGGTATATGGTGTGTCCCGCTTTATTCCAACCCCACCGGGGCGGTTTATTCCGATGAAGTGGTAGAGCGGCTTGCCGCGATGGACACGAAAGCTGCTGACTTCAGAATATTTTGGGACAATGCTTATTGCGTACACCATCTGACAGACAGGAAGCATACCATTATGAATATTATCCGTAAAGCAGCGGAATATGGCAATCCCAACAGGGTGTTTGAATTTGCATCCACATCCAAGATTACATTTCCGGGAGGTGGAGTAGCAGTCTGTGCATCAAGCTCTGAAAACATTCAATGGCTGACAAAGAATTCTTTGCTGCAGCTGAAAAGCGGCGATAAGATTAATCAGTACCGTCATTATCTGTTCTTGCAGGACATGGATGGCCTGCATAAACATATGTCAAGGCACAGGGCGATTATAGGTCCTAAATTTGACCTGGCAGACCGGATTCTCCATGAGGAATTAGACGGATGGGGGATTGCCAGCTGGAAGAAGCCTGAAGGGGGATATTTTTTCAATCTGAAAATGCTTCCCCATATGGCTGAGGATGTCTGGCAGAAATGCATAGATGCAGGAGTGCTGATTACTAAGGCAGGTTCGACATTTCCGTATGGCAATGACCCGGAAGATGCATACCTCAGGCTGGCTCCCACCTATCCTTCCATGGAGGATTTGGAAAAAGCGGTGCGTGTTTTGGCGGTATCTATGAAACTGGTTTATTCAGAGAATACAAAAGGAGAAAAGGTGGTAGTATGAGCGAAAAAGTAAATATGAAAAAGTGGCAGGAAATCTGGAGCAAGAAAAAAGCGGACAAACAGCTTCTTACATCAGGAGATGTTGAATCCGTGTTTATGGAATTAAAACGGGTGGACGGAAATGATACCCTCGGTGACGGAATGGGTTATGAATCCTTTAAAAAACAATATGAATTCATGCTGAGGAATTTTAAGGGAGACAGGGATGAAATAAAAAGCGTTTTCGAGGCGGGATGTGGAAGCGGACCGTTTTTATTACTGCTGGAACAAGACGGATATCGGGTAGGCGGAATGGATTATTCACAGCCGCATATAGAAGCTGCAAGCGAAGTTTTGGACAATCCTGATGAAATTTATTGTGATGAAGCAATCTGCATGAAAACGGATATTAAGTATGACTGCGTATTTACAAACAGTATGTTTGAATATTTTAAGGATTATGGATATGCAGCTGAGGTTTTAAATAAAATGTACGAAAAATCACAGTACTGCGTTGCCGTGCTGGATGTACATGATTTGTCAAAGGAGACTGCGTATTTGGAAAACAAAAGGTCCATAATACCGGATTATGACATAAAGTATGAAGGGCTGCAGAAGCAGTTTTATGATAAGCAGTTTTTTGTGGATTTTGCAGCAGAACATGGTATGGATATCAAAATAACAGGCTCAAAGCTGGAGGGATATTGGAATAAGCAATTTGTGTTTGATGTGTATATGTATAAGAATGTTTAAGGATTGGCAATGCGAAAGCCAGTTGAAAATTGAGGAGGTTGTGAATGGATAAAACGATTGATAAGAATTATTGTATGAGTTCCTTTTTGGCATTTCGGTATATAGCAAATCACAATTTTACATGGAGGGAAGGCATCGAACCTGCAGCAATGCAGCTTATCCCAGAGGAAGATAAAATTGCCTGCAAGACCAGTGATGACATAGATAAGAACATCAGGGAGCAGCTTCAGGGCCTTGTGCCGGAAAAAACAGCGCTTCTTTTAAGCGGCGGGATTGATTCTGGCATTCTTGCGGCATATATGCCCAAAGGAGTACGTGCCTATACAGTGGTAAATCCTAATCCGTCATCTGATTTAGAGGTGAAACGTGCGGAACAGATCTGCAAAGAAACGGGATTGGAGCATATTGTTGTCGAGGTGTCATGGAGCGATTATCAGGAGTGCATAGATAAGCTGATGATACATGATGGATGTCCGGTATTTGCCAATGAGCCTCAGGTCTATACGGTTGCTAAGAAAATAAAAGAGGATGGCAATGAGGTTATTGTTTTAGGCGACAATGCAGATATGGCATTTGGGGGAATGGACCGGCTGTTGTCAAAAGACTGGACCTATGAGGAATGGGCAGAAAGATACACATTTGTATCTCCTGAGACTGTTTTGAACGATGCTGCCAGTATTATGGATGTTTATGAGAGGTACAAAATCGGCAGCAATGGGGTGGATTTTATTAAATTTATAAATGAGATATTTGCTTCTTCTTCGTCTGGGGCATATTTAAATGCTTTTGACTGTATTGGTATCAGCTACCTTGACCCATATGCCCGGCTGAAAATGGCTGATGATTTGGATTTGGAACGTGTAAGGGCCGGTGATAGCAAGTATTTGCTTAGAGAACTGTATAAAAAGAAATTTCCGGTATTTGAGGTGCCGGAAAAAATAGCAATGGTGCGGGCGGTTGACGGCTGGATGAAAGACTGGAATGGTCCCCAAAGACCGGAGTTTAAACCAGACTGCGTGAAAGGGCTTACCGGAGAGCAGAGATTTCTTATCTATAGCCTGGAGAGATTTCTCAATCTTATGGATTTATAAGAAGCAATGTTATGATAGAGAGCCTGTTTCTGCCAGTCAGAAACAGGGAAGATAACGAGGGCAGAATATGATGAAAAAAGTGTCAATAATCATTCCCTGCTATAATGCAGAAGAATACTTGTCACAGTGCATGGAATCACTGATTCGCCAGAGCATTGGCTTTGAAAACCTGGACGTTATCTGTGTCGATGATGCCTCCACGGACAGCACCGGCAGCCTTTTGGATGCCATGGCAGTACAATACCCGGACAGCGTGCGGGTATTTCACCTGCCCGAGAACCGTAAACAGGGAGGGGCAAGGAACGTGGGGCTTGCACATGCCCAGGGGGAATATGTGGCATTTCTGGATGCGGATGACTGGGTGGATGTGAGTATTTATGAGAAATTATATGGGATTGCCAAACAGTATGGTACAGAGATTATCCAGTATCCCATGACAAAATATTATGAGGGCGTCATGCAGGTGGAAGACCCAGCGCAGATTAAAGGGCTGATTGTATTGGAAGACCAGGAGATGCGCAAGCTGTTTCTCGCCGGTCAGGCTCTGACTTGCGGCAGCCAGACTAAATTTTATAAGAGGGAATTCTTAGAGCAGGTTCAGGTTCGGTTTATGGAGGGACATGCCTATGAAGAGCCCTCTTTTGTTTATCCGTTGCTGTTTTATGCCAGACGCGTGTACTGCACCGAGGAGCCGTTGTATTATTACCGGATGCATGAAGCCTCCACGATGCACCAGTATGTGCGCCAGCCGGGCAAGCTCTATGACCATGCCCTGGTACAGTTATCTGTGTTCCGGGATATCAAAAGCCGTGCCGGGCTGTGGGACAGTTACCGGGAAGAAATTGAATATTATTTTGTGTTTACTTACTTCATTGAGACGCTGTATTTTGCCGAAAGCTGTGAACTGAAGCTGGAAGAGGAGCATTTTCAGGAAATGCAGCGGATGGTGAGGGAAGAGACGCCAGAATACAGAAGCAATAAGTATCTGGGAAGCCCAACATTTGAGTACCGCAAATATCTGGAACTGTTAGATCCTGTGAACAGATAATCCAGCTAGACAATTTTTGGCAAAATAACAATTATTTGCTGATTTTTGATATTTCCTATGGTAGAATGGTAGACAAGAGCGGCATTGCCGCAAACCAGGAGGATGAGATTCATGAAGAAGGTTTCAGTGATATGTATAGATTGTGACCCGGATTATATTGACAATGTGCTGATAAGACAGACCTATGAGAATTTAGAGGTTGTTGAGGCCGTAACGGGCAAAGAGTTTTATCAGGATATTGTAGATTATTGTGAGACGACAGACAGTGATTATATCTGTTTTCTGGAGGCAGGCCAGTTGTTGGCAGCCAATAAGATCCAGCGTATGGTGGAATATGCGGAGCAAATTGAGCAGGCAGCCATTAAAGTAGGCGGGCCGGCAGTTATCTTCTGTAACAGGGTATATCTTGAGGGAGATGGCACAATCGTTTCGCATCAGGATGCCGGATATTATGGGGCTTTTAAGGACACGATTTTTGAGGGCAATCAGGTACTGCGCGTCTGTCTGGAAAGAGGGCATAATCTGTTGGGCAACCTGACTTCTGTGATGTTCGACAGGGCAAAAGTAAAATTGTGCATGGAAAGTCTGCAGCAGTATCAGACGGAACATAACCCTGCTATGCAGAAAGCTTTTTTGTTGTTTGAGATTCTGCAGGGAAAGGTCATGGCGCTGTTGGAAGAGCCGTTAGTGGGAACTTTTGTCGAGCGGTTTGATGAGACAAAACTCAAACAGCAGGCAGCATTGTTTCAAGAACAGCTGGGGTTGTTTGTCAGGATTCATGGCTGGCAGCAGTTCCAGGATATTCCTAACGGCCTTTCCGCGGAGCACAGATACTTGCTGCAGGACTTGCCTGTTGAGGACAGGAAGCTGAAGAAGGAGATTACTTTCTTTGCCACGGAGAAAGGCGAATATTATAATATGCTGCCGATTGCGGAGTACGCAAAGACCAGGGGCTATAAAGTAAGGCATACCGATAACCTGGATGAGAAGGCGGAGATAGGGGTATATTGCCAGCATGTCGGCAAGCCGCAGAATTCCAAGTTTTCTCTGGTCTTGCTGCATGATATGGCGCAGGGGCATCTCAGATGGCCCAACATATGGGAGATGGAACGGTGGAATGTGTATGATATCGGCATTGTTCCGGGGGAGGACTGGAAGGACAGATGGGAACGATGTGCGTTGCAGTATTTTGTAAATCCCCGCTGCGGGGCGTATATGCTTGGCTATCCCAAGAGTACGGAGATTTTTTCCGCAGAGCTGCATAAACGGGTCGAGGAGCTGAGAGAAAGCATGAACTTTCAGCATAAGATTACCGTACTGTATGCGCCTTCCTGGGAATGCGATGAGAAAGAAGATGATTTCGTGCGTGCACTGTCATCGCTGCCTGTGAATCTCATCGTCAAACAGTCTGCATGGCCGCCCAAAGGATATTCGGATATTGTGAAAAATATTGCGGATATGCGCAAACTCCATGAGGGGCATTATGAGAACCTGCATTATATTGAGTCAGAAGAGAGCATTATGGTGGCTTTGATGATGTGTGATATTGTGGTATCGGATGAATCCAGCGTTATGGTGGAAGGGCTGCTGTTCGGCAAACCAAGTATTGCAGTCAAAGATTGGCTGATACCGGATGTGAAGCCCAGCAGGTTCGCAGATATTCCCTTTGGCAATGTCTATAAATGCAAGAAAGTGGAATTGAGGGAGATGGTTGAGAAGCTGCTTGCTATCGGTCCGGAAAATGCGGATATTGTAAAGGATGCGGAAGGTATTTTTGTCAATAAGAAAAATGTAAACAGGGATATCCTGGATGCGATAGAGTATTTCACAACGGGAAACGGTTCCGCAGAGTTTATGAAATGGAAGATGTCTTCCTGTTATATGCCGGCAAATATGTGGTCATAATTACCGGAGGAGGAGAAGGGTAAGGGTAAGAATACCCGAAGGAGGGAATTTACGATGGATTGGACAGATATCATTACATTGATTAATGAAGGTAAATGGGAGCAGGCCAGGCAGGAGATTGACGGCTTAAAAGGGATTGCAGCATGGAATGATACCGCCGCAATCGCAGAGGCATCGGTCTGTCAGTATGAGAATGATGAGGAAGGGGCATACGACTGTATTGCCGAGGGATTAAAATACAATTGCCGCAATTATGAACTTTATGTGATGCTGGGTAACTATTATTTATCGAGAAACATCAATCAGGCGTATCTGTGTTATGAGAACGCAATGTTCTACTGCGAGGAGGAAGAAGATGGGCAGTATATCAGGCAATGCCTGAAAGATGTCAGGAATCAGGGAAGTATGGTAATGCCTGTGAGCATTGTGATTGTATCGTATAATAATTGTCAGATGATGCAGAACTGCATTCAGTTTATTCGTGATACCGCACCAAGGTCTGCTTATGAATTGGTTGTTGTGGACAATAATTCCAGTGACGGAATAGCAGAGTGGCTGGAGCAGCAGAGCGATATCTGCCTTATTCGGAATATGGAGAACAGAGGATTTGGAGGCGGCTGTAACCAGGGAGCCAAAGCGGCACAGCCGGATAATGATGTTTTCTTCCTCAATAATGATACGCTGGTCCCTGCCAATGCCATTTTCTGGCTGCGTATGGGGCTGTATGAGCATGAACAGGTAGGTGCAGTCGGAAGTGTGTCGAATTTTGTGGGAAATGGGCAACAGGTATCAGAAACCTTCCCTTCTGTGGCGGAATATCTGGTGTATGGGGAGAAAATCAATGTGCCGGATAGGAATCCCTATGAGCGCAAGGTCTGGTTATCGGGTTTTGGGCTTATGATTAAACGGCGTGCGCTGGATGAGGTAGGATTGTTTGACCTGCGATATGGAAAGGGCTATTATGAGGACAATGATATCGGGGTGCGTCTGCGTTATGCGGGATATCACCTGCTCTTGTGCAGGAACAGTTTTATCTTTCATTATGGAAGCCAGAGTTTTGGGAAGAGTGCAGAGACGGGCAAGAAGATCAAAGAAAATGGGCTGGTCTTTCAGGATAAATGGGGGTTTAATATTGATGATTATACTTATCCCCGTCTTGGTATCCTCAGTTTCATAAAGCAGGAAAAGGAGGCGCCAATCAGGGTATTGGAGGTCGGCTGCGGCACTGGAATGAAATTATCGAAGATAAAGTACCAGTGGCGTAATTCCGTAATCAAGGGGATAGAATCTAAGGAAAAGGTAGCGCAGCTGGGAAAAGATTATCTGGGTGTGGAATGGGGAAATGCGGAGATGATGAAGCTTCCCTTTGAGAACAATTATTTTGATTACATTATATTCAGCAACGTTTTGGAAACGTTTCATTCCCCGGAATATGTAATCGGGCGCTTAAAGCCATATCTGAAGGATAGCGGCAGGATGCTGTTCAGTATCTATAATGCCATGCATGTTTCCGTGGTGATGTCCCTGCTGGGTGGGAATTTTGCTTATGCCGGCGCAAAGGCGCTCGACAAATCCCATATCTGCCATTTTGCATTTCATGATATAGCGAGCATGATGGAGCAATGCGGCTTAATAATAGAAGATTTACAGGGGACAACGGAAGAGGATACAATGCGCAGCCTGCCGGAGGATATGAGGGAAGCCTTGGGCAAGCTGGCAGCAAATAATACAGAATTATTGCAGGTATTTGAATATCTTGTAGTTGCAAAAAAGGAATAAAATGCAGGAGGAAACTTATGTACAGCGAATTGATAAAGAAGTTAGAACCCAAACCGTTGTTTAATCTGAAGTGGTATAAGAATGAAGATTTGTATTCCGATGGGGACATAGAGGACCTCATTATCAAACTGATTGCAGAGCATGAGCCGGAGAAATATTCCCAGGCTATTCTGGAGAATATGTGCTGGCCCACCTACTACCATCTCACGCACCTGCGCAAAAATATTCTGAACTGGTATCCTTTTGAAAAGGAAAGCAGCGTATTGGAAATCGGCTGCGGATTGGGCGCCGTCACGAACATGCTTTGTGAGAAATGCCATGACGTGACGGCAGTGGAACTGTCTAAGAGAAGGGCAACGGCAACGCTGCTGCGCTGCCGCGAAAGGGAGAATCTGGAGATTATTGTAGGCAATCTGAATGACATTGAATTCGAGAAGAAATTTGACTATATCACCTTGATTGGGGTACTGGAATATCAGGGAACTTACACGAATACGGATAACCCATACATGGACTTCCTGATGGAGATTAAGAAGTTTCTCAAGCCGAATGGGAAACTGCTGGTAGGGATTGAGAATAAATACGGTTTGAAATATTGGTGCGGAGCCAGGGAAGACCATACGGGCTATCCTTTTGAGGGTATGAACCAGTATACCCTTACCAACAAGAAAGTGAGGACGTTCGCGCGTAAAGAGTTGGAAGAACTTGTGAAAGACAGCGGGTTTAAGAACTCCTTTTTCTATTATCCCATGCCGGATTATAAGCTGCCGACGGTGGTTTATTCGCAGAAGACACTGCCCCATAATGAGAATCTGCACAACCTGCAGCCTTACTATATTCCTGACAAGAGCACCCTGGTGGCAGGCGAGATGGAGATTTATAAAGATATCATTGACAATAATGTTTTTGAATTTTTTGCCAATTCATTTCTTGTGGAATGTTCCGATGATGACAATCTGGGCAGGGTTACATTTAGCCGCCTTAGCACGGAGAGGAAGGACAAATACCAGATTGCCACTGTGTTTACAGACAAGGGAGAGGTAGAAAAGATTCCTTTGCATGAGAAGGAAGGGGCAGCCCATATCTGGCAGAATGTCAAAAATGCGAATGCTTTGGTGAAAGCCGGAAAAAATGTGCTGCCGCTCTGGCTCCGCGATGGCAAACTGGTGTCTGAATTTATGAAAGAAGAATTGTTGGAAGACAGGGTGCTGACAGCTTTCGGCAGAAAGAATAAGTTTGAGGTTTACCGGATGTTCGATAAAGTGTATCAGGATATCCTTACCTCTTCGGAACATGCAAAAGCGGAGGACAATATTTTTTATACGCTGAAGATTGATGAGGAAGTCAATGCAGAAAAATATGGTCCCATATTGCGGATTGGGTATATAGATATGATATTGCGCAATGCATTCTATATCAATGGTGAGATTCATTGGTTTGACCAGGAGTGGATGTTAGAATGTGTGCCGGCAAGGTTTGTCTTCTTCCGTATGCTGTTTGCGCTTTACCAGACATTTTTCTGGATAAATAAAGTGATTCCCATAGAAGAAGTTGCGCAGAAATATGATTTAGTTACAGCATGGAATGAATTTGGCGTATTGGAAAACATGTTTTCAGATATGGTGGAAGATAGGGTGCATTTACTGGGAAGCCAGGTATACCGTGGACAGGATCGCAAAGCATGTCTGGGCAATATTGAGAAATTGTTGGGAATAAAGTCATAGGCGGACAGTAAACCTGCCGGGAGGGCAGAGGTATGGAGAAGATAATAATTTTTGAATCGGCAACGGATTCCCTGCGGGCTTTTGCCCATTTGATGGCAGAGGGATTTCGTGAAATAGGGTATCAGGTCTTAATGGCAGATATGGCGGATGAAGCAAAGACAAGGCTGGCAGTGTATGGTTTTGCCGGGCATGGGGACACAGCCGCTTTGTTCTTCAACCATGCCGGGCTGAATCTGCTGACAGAGGAGCGTGATTCTGTCTGGAACGAACTGGATGTGGACTGCTATGATTATATTGTAGACCATCCCATGTATTACCATGCGGCGATTATTTTTCCTATCCGCAGGCTGACCTTTCTATGCGTGGATGACTACCATAGGAGATTTATTGAACGTTTCTACCCGGGAAGGGTGCGCAGTTTTTTCCTGCCTTTGGCGGGTATCCGCTGCACAGAACCGGCGATACCTTTTGAGGAACGCTCCATGGACATTCTGTTTACCGGTGCATACCTGATAGATGACAATATTGAATACCATATTCAGGGATTGGGCGAAGGGTTAAGGCAGATTTGGCTGGATTGTTATGAATTGCTGTGCAGCCAGACACATCTGACTTTGGAGCATGGGCTGGAACGTTGCCTCAGAAACAGAGGGCTCGCGCTGCCGGAAGAGGATTTGCGGGATACCATACGTCTGTTTCAGGATATGGACGGCATGTTGAGGAGCCGCGCCCGCGCTGAGGTAATCCGTACGCTTGCCAATGCGGGCGTGAGGGTGCATATCTATGGGGAGGGCTGGCAGTTTTTGGATTGTAAGCAGGAGAATTTAATTCTGCATGACAGGATTCCCTTTGATGAGACCATTCCGCTCATTGCAGATGCCAGGATTGTACTGAATGTGATGCCCTGGTTCAAGTGCGGCGTCCATGACCGGGTGTATTCCGCCATGCTCAATGAAAGCGTGTCCCTGACAGACGGCAGTGAATATCTGCAGGGAAAACTCGCAGATGGAAGGGAGGCGCTGCTTTACTCGCTGGAATCTTTGGAGACGCTTCCTGATAAGGTGAAGCATTATCTGCAGAAGCCGGAGGAATTGAGGGCAATTGCCCGCAGGGGCAGGGATTATGCCGGGGAGACGCAGACCTGGCAGCACCGGGCAGCGCAGCTTATGGAAATCATCAAAGGGCAGTGAGGGCAGGAGAGAATTGGAAGAGAAAATCAGTATCATTATCCCATGTTATAATGTGCAAAGGTATATTGACCGCTGTCTGGCCTCCTTGGTAAACCAGACTATCGGCCTGGACAAACTGGAAATCATCTGTGTCAATGATGCGTCCACTGATGGCACATGGGAGAAATTGTTATCTTGGGAGAGGAAGTATCCTCAGAACATCCTCCTGGTCAACTGTAGACAGAACGGTAAGCTGGGACGTGCACGGAACATTGGTCTGGAACATGCTGAGGGGACTTATGTTGCGTTTCTGGATGCAGACGATTGGATGGAGCCGGATTCCTATGAGAGATTGTACCAGCTTATCCGACAGTACCGATGTGAGGTTGTGGCATTTCAGTTTATCCGTGACAATGGGAAAGAGGATGTGTGGAAACGGCAGAAACGCCGGGACAGGGAAGATTTTTACCTGGATTTATCAGACGATGAAGAGCGAAAGAAAGTACTTGTGACGGCAATTTTAGATAATGGCTGTACAGATAAGATGTATACAAGGGAGTTTATTGTCAGGAATCAGATTCGGTTCCCGGAAGGGTGTGCCTATGAGGACATTTATTGGGGAGTTCTCGTTCAGCTTTGTGCGAAAAGTGTTTATTTTTTTAACGAGAAGCTGTATCATTATTATATCAATCCCGATTCGATTGTGCTGAAAAAGAACCAGGCATATCATATGGATATTTTTTACACGGCCATGATGATGTGGGAAGAATGCAAGCGCAGGGGTGCATTGGAGTGTTTTGCAAAGGAGATGGAATTAAATTTTATAATTTATTATTACTTGGGCGGCATGAAAGTACTGGCATTGCGCTATACTGATTTAAAATATCAGGAATTTCGGGAAATGTGTGAAACGGTCAGGCAGACGGTGCCGGAGTATAAGGCAAACCCATACCTTACGCAAGTGCTGGATGACATGCAGCAGCTGCAGGTTGCCTTGATTGACCAGGGGATTTCCCGGGAACAGTTTGCACAGGCAGTAAAGCTGCTGGGCGGAGAAGCTGGAGAAAAGACTGTTAGAAGAAAAGAGTGAGAATACGATATGGAAGAGGAGACGGGAGAACAAGAGGCAGAAGAACAAGAAACGGAACAGCAAGAGACAGAACGGCAGGAGTTGGCATTGCAGTATCTGTGGCGCAATTATGACTACTGCTACTTAAAGACTATGCACGAGAAGAACCGCTCCCAAGGTGCAAGTATCATTATTGCCGGGACATCACATGCCATGAATGGCGTGGTGGAAAAGGAGATGTCTGCAGAGGCCATCAATTTTTCGATTTCTTCCCAGGACTTGTATTATGATTTTTTGCATATCAAAAGGGCAATCGAGGAAGGGAAGCAGCAGATTAGGCATTGTGTGATAAATATCGGATATTATATGCTGCAGCAGGATGTTTCGCTCAGCAAGGCGCTGGAGTTTATGATACCGGCTATTTATGAACCGCTGTTTGGTGATGTCCACAATTATAGGGGGAATCTGACGTATGATATGTGGGCAGGCGGCAGGAAATCTGCACAGGGATACCCTTCGGAGATGCTGCAGAGATTCTGCCGGGAATTTGCCAGAGCATATTTCAGGAAGGAAGGTTCTTATTATGGTGCGGTTAAGGCAAGGGAACAGAACAGCCTGCTGCCTATCAATGGCATCATTTGGCAGGATATGCCGGCAATCAAGAAAGAGGTCTATGCACAGAAGCGGGCAATGGACCATAACCGCTTGCGGAAATATACAGAATCCCATAAGGAGAATGGGCAGATTGTGGAACAAATCGTACGTTACCTGCATGGAAAAGGGATTATGCCCATTTTTGCAGTCTTTCCTTTTACCATGTATTATAACCGCTACATAGACAGGAGATATAAAAAGGATATTTATAATTTGTTGGACAGTTTGCCGCTGCAAGTGGAGTTCCTGGATATGAATGATTATCTGTCCCTGTTCGAGGATGAGGATTATCTGGATGCGGACCATCTCAATCTGACAGGAGCGAAGAAAGCAACCAAATTATTGGATCAGTTTATCACTACGGTAGGATAGCGAAGATAGATACAGGGGGTAAAATATGCAGATAAAGATTTTTACGATGACCCACAAAAAATTTCCGGAACCTGAGGACAGCATCTATGTGCCCCTCCATGTAGGCAGGGTTTTGGCAAATGACCTCGGTTATCAGGGAGATGATACCGGTGACTCCATCTCCCGGTGGAACAATTACTATGGAGAGCTTACCGGAGTCTATTGGGTCTGGAAAAATGAGATGCAGGCGGACGTGATAGGCATCTGCCATTACCGCCGTTTCTTTCTCAATGAACAACGCCAGCTGCTGAATCAGCAGGAATATGAAAAGATTTTAAAAGATTACGATATCATTGTCTCCAACGAAGTGCAGGCGGATACCAGTTACCTGGATTATTTTGGCGAGGCGCACAATGCGAAGGATTTGCTGACAGTAGGGGAAGTCATTGAGGAGAAATACCCGGAGTATACGCCTTATTTTCAGTCTGCAATGCAGGGAAGCGCCTATTATTATGGGAATCTGATGGTGACTTCCCGGAAATTATTCAACGCTTATGCCGAGTGGCTGTTTGACATTCTCTTTGAGGTGGAACAGCGGATAGATGTGGAATCCTATGATTTATATAACCAGCGGGTATTTGGGTTTCTTTCTGAGCAGATGGTGAAGATATGGGCTAACAAAAACCATCTGAGAATATACGAGGGCACGGTGGGGATTACCGCAGAGAAAGCCGAGACGGTAGAATTAAAGCTGGCGATGAAACAGCTCGTGAAGATGAGGCAGATTCAACAGGCAAGGCAGATGTTTTATGAATACTTAAAGCTGCGCCCGGATGTGCGCCTGGAACTGTCGGATATCCGGGGTGAGATTCCCATCATTGAGCAATTGCTGTATATTGCGCAGGAAGAGCAGCAGCGGGATCTGCCGGGGCTTGTGCAGATGTCCGATGATTTAAATGAATGGATTGCCCACTACCGCAAAGTTTTGGACTGCCTGTCCCGCTTTTCGCAAGGAAAGAAAACGCCGGAAGACGTTGATTACATCCTGCAGAAGAATGTCTCCTGGGTGATGGGCAAGGTCATGCTTCTGAATGCGGCGCAAGGGACGATTGACGATGCCTCTCAGGCAATGCAGATTCTAGAAGAGATACTGACAGGGAATAATTGAAAAAGGATCGGGTAATTTATAAAATTATCTAAGGAAAAACAGGTTGTTTAACGATATATATATTAGAGTGTTTTTATTATACAAGAAAGGACGAGGATATCATGGAAGATAATCGTAAAGAGCAAGCGGAGGCTTTGGAGGCGTTAAAGGACTATAATCCCAAAGTTCTGAAAGCATTGAAGGAAGTTATTCCAGAGATAACAGGGGAGAGGAAAGAGGATACGCAGGAGTATCTGGATTACATCTTTAAAGGCATTAATTGGGAACTTCAGGTCATAAACGGTACCATGGAACTTCTGAATGAGAAGGAAGAGCAGGTATCGAAAGATTCCTTGAATGAGATTGTTGTTCAGATTAATGATGCATATACGTCAAAAGATGACAGCAAACTGGCAAAACTTCTTGAAGAGCAACTGCTGCCGTTTGTTGAGAAGCTAGACGGATATATCGAGAAGGCTCTGGCATAAGGACTGGTGACAGAATGAGATGTTTCAGGATTGCTTTTTCCAGAAAGGAAAGCAGTTCTGGAGCATTTTTAATTCTATAGGAAATGGATTATTGCGCTAACGCGTGAAAGTGTCTTTCCTATAAGATTACAATAATTATGCGCACTCGTGTGAGAGGAAGATGTTGATGTGTGGCAGGAGGCAATGATGGCAAATTATGAGTTGACGAAAGAGGAGTTGAGACGCGTTCAGCTAATACAGCTGGAACTGCTGCAGGAAGTGGACCGGATATGCAAAAAATGCGGCATACACTACAATATTATTGCCGGGACGCTCTTAGGCGCAGTGCGCCATGGGGGGTATATCCCCTGGGACGATGACGCAGATGTGGCTCTTTTGCGGTCGGAATATGAGCGATTCCGCAAGGCATGTAAGACGGAGCTAAACCATGAGAAGTATTATTTTCAGGATCACCGTGCCACCCAAGGATATCGCTGGGGATATGGGAAACTGCGCCGCAAGGGGACCGTCTTCCTGCGCAGAAATCAGGAGCATATGCCTTATGCACAAGGGGTATTTATTGACGTATTTCCCTTAGACGGCGTACCGGACAATTACTTGTTAAGGAGTATGCATAACTTTGAATGCTTTTGCCTGCGAAAAATTCTGTGGGCACGGGTGGGCAAAATTGCGGACAAGAATCTGTTGCTGCGCGGTTGGTATGGGCTGCTGGATAAGATACCGGAGAAGAAAGTCTTTGCCTATTACCATAAACTGATACGCCGGAGCAACCGTATAGGGGGAAGGATGGTCAGGATACTGATGTTTCCCACGCCCAACAGCGAATACGGTTATTACCGTTGTTGGTACGAGAACAGCAGCCCGGTGGAATTTGAGGGTGTTGTGCTTGAGGGAATCCGGGAGTACGATTCGTACCTGAGTTTTAAATTTGGGAATTATATGAAGCTTCCGCCGGAAGACCAACGCAAGGTCCATCCGGTATCGCAGCTGAAACTAGGAAAATGCTGATTTAATCAGTCTTTCCCCAGATGTAAAAAATCATGCAGAGGATAATAATATGAGAAAAGTGATAACGTACGGTTCATTTGATTTGTTTCATGAAGGGCATTACCAGCTGCTAAAGCGGGCGCGGGAACTTGGCGACTATCTGATTGTAGGCGTTACAACAGAGCAGTACGATGAGTACCGCGGGAAGCTGAACGTCATGGATTCCTTGATGGAGCGCATAAGGAATGTCAAGGAGACCGGGTTTGCAGATGAGATTGTGATAGAGGACCATATTGGGCAGAAACTGGAGGATATCCAGAAATACCATGTAGATGTATTTACGGTTGGTTCTGACTGGGTCGGTATGTTTGACTGGCTGAAAGATTACTGTGAGGTTGTTTATCTGGAACGTACGAAAAATGTGTCCAGCACGATGCTGCGTGCCAGGAAATTTCATATCCTGCGGCTTGGCGTGATTGGCACCGGACGGATAGCGCGGCGGTTTTACCCTGAAGCAAAATATGTCAGCGGCGTCAATGTGGAGGGCGTCTATAACCCACATTTGGACAGCGCGCTGGAATATAAAGAACAGTTTGGCTTGAAATTCGGCACAGATCGGATGGATGAGTTCTTAGAACAGGTTGACGCCGTCTACATCGCATCCCCACACGAGACGCATGTCCCATATATCCGGCAGGCATTGGAATGCGGGAAACATGTGCTGTGTGAGAAACCTATGGCATTAACGAAACAGGAGGCCCAGGAACTGTATGCAATGGCGGCGGCAAAGGGGTTTGTTCTGATGGAGGCGATTAAGACAGCGTACTGCCCGGGCTTTTACCAGCTTCTCGGCATTGCCAGAAGCGGTGTGATTGGCGCAATCCGTGATGTGGAGGCAGCGTTTACGAAGCTTGAGCCACCAGATAGCCGGGAACGGACAGACCAGCAATTTGGCGGCAGTTTCCTCGAACTTGCAAGTTACCCCCTGCTGGCAATTGTGAAGCTGCTGGGTGTGGATTACAGTGACCTGCGGTTTGAATCCATCCGGGACGAGCAAGGGATTGATTTATATACCAAGGCGTATTTCCGCTATAAGAGCAGCCTGGCGACAGCCAAGGTAGGGCTTGGCGTGAAATCTGAGGGAGAGCTGATTATCTCAGGGACTGGCGGCTACATCTTTGTGCCGGCTCCCTGGTGGAAAACCCGGGAAATTGAAGTCCGTTTTGAGAATCCGGAGCAGAATGAGAAATTTTTCTATAAGTTTCTTGGCGATGGCCTGCGCTATGAAATCAGTGATTTTGTGGCTGCAGTCAATGGCAATGAGAAGAAAGAACATAAGCTGCGGGCGGATGAGTCGGTGGCATTGGCTGGGATTATAGAGGCTTGGCAGGAAGCCCGGGGATAAACAGGATGGTTTAAGGCTATGATACTTGACTGGGATATGTATTTGTTATACATTACAGGTAGGAGGTGTTGCAGATGGCAAGGACAGTGGCAATTGGCGTACAGGATTTTGAGAAGATTATTTCAAACGATTATTTTTATATAGATAAGACAAAATTCATCAAAGAGTGGTGGGAAAATGGAGACAGCGTGACGCTGATTACTCGCCCGCGGCGTTTTGGCAAGACCCTTACGATGAACATGCTGGAACGTTTCTTTTCCATAAAGTATGCCGGGCAGGGAGAGGTGTTTGAACATCTGGCAATCTGGGAAGAGCCTGAATACCGGGAGATTCAGGGAACTTACCCGGTCATCAGCCTGACGTTCGCCAATATAAAGGCACAAGATTTTGAAATGACGAAGATAAAAATTAACATGGTCTTAGAGCAGCTCTACCAGCAGAATTTGTTCCTGAAAGACGGCGATATACTGAGCCGTCAGGAGAAGGAGTATTTCGACCGGATATCGAAGAATATGGATGAGGCAGATGCGGCTTTTGCGCTGCACAGGCTCTGTGAGTTTTTAAGCCGCTATTATGGCAGGAAAGTAATCATTCTGCTTGATGAGTATGATACGCCGATGCAGGAAGCTTATGTAAATGGTTACTGGAATGAGATAGTAAGCTTTATCAGGAGTCTGTTTAACACAACATTTAAGACAAATCCATATTTGGAACGTGCTATCATGACTGGGATTACCAGAGTAAGTAAGGAGAGTATATTTTCTGATTTAAATAATTTGGAAGTTATTACCGGGACCTCCAATAAATATGCAGATATATTCGGGTTTACAGAGGAAGAAGTGTTTGCGGCGATGGATGAGCAGGGGCTGACTGAGAAAGAGAAAGTGAAGCGGTGGTATGACGGATTCATTTTTGGAAACACGAAGGATATCTATAACCCATGGTCGATTTTAAACTATCTGGATAAGAGGCAGCTTGGGACCTACTGGGCGAATACCAGTTCCAACAGCCTGGTATCGCTGCTGCTGCAGCGGGCAGGTGGGGAGGCGAAGAATCAGTTTGAACAACTGCTGCAGGGGGAGGCCCTGGAAGTAGAGATTGATGAGGAAATTGTGTTCAGCCAGTTGGAGCGGGAGCCGTCTGCAATTTGGAGCCTGCTTTTGGCAAGCGGATACCTCAAGGTTCTGGGCGTTGAAAGGTTAGAGACAGCGCCGGATCTGACCAGGTATACTCTGGACCTTACGAACATGGAGGTGGCAATCATGTTTGGCAGGATGGTCCGCGGCTGGTTTGCGCAAGTCCAACATGATTATAATGCGTTTGTCAAAGCGCTGCTGACAGATGATGTAGAAGCCATGAACGATTATATGAATGAAGTGGCGATGGAAATTTTCAGCAGCTTTGACGTGGGCAACAGGGCATCCGGAAAATCACAGCCGGAGCGGTTCTACCATGGGTTTGTGCTGGGACTGATAGTGGAGCTGCAAGGAAAATATAAGCTCAGATCCAACCGTGAGAGCGGCTTTGGCAGGTACGATGTAGTGTTAGAGCCGATGGACTCAGCAAATGACGGTATTATCATGGAATTTAAAGTGAGGAAGCCGAGGACAGAGGAGAGCCTGGAGGATACAGTGGCAGCAGCCTTACAGCAGATTGAAGATAAGCATTATGACCAGGAGCTGCTTTCTATGGGAGTTCCTGCTGAGCGGATTCATAAGTATGGATTTGCCTTTGAGGGGAAGACGGTACTGATTGGCGGAGTATAGGGCAGGAATGAAAGTTATTTGCGTAATATTTTAGAGAGAGGGGGCTGCTTATGGGAGTAGCACAGCAAATATTTTATACGGAAGATGATTATTACAATATCCCGGAAGACGTTCGCGCAGAACTGATTGATGGGCAGATTTATTATCAGGCGGCGCCAAGCCGCACACATCAGGAACTTTTGAACTTCCTGAACACAGAAATAAATATATATATACGTTCTAAAAATGGTTTTTGCAAGGTATATCCTGCCCCATTTGCCGTGAAGCTTTCTGCGGACCGTGAGACTATTGTGGAGCCGGACATCAGCGTTATCTGTGACCGCAAGAAGCTTACAGACCGGGGATGTACCGGTGCACCGGACTGGATTGTGGAAATCATATCTCCCGGCAATCCAGAACATGATTACATCCGCAAACTCAATCTTTACAAAGATGCAGGTGTCCGGGAGTACTGGATTGTGGATCCGCGGAGCGAGAAAGTTCTTGTTTATCACCTGGAACAGGATAGGTTTCAGTTTGGACAATATACGTTTCAGGATAAAGTGAAAGCCGGTATCTATGAAGATTTGTGGATTGACTTTAAAGAGTTTGAGGAGTAAAGGAAAGCAAAATTCTGATGGAATTAATTATAAAATTAAGAATGGAGCAGATAGATGAGATGGACGAATAAAGGGCATGAACTGGACCATGTCTACCATAAAATGCATGAAAAAGACCTGTTTTATATTTTTGGCGCGGGGGATTATGGCAGGCAATTATATCAGATAATGAAAGATGAGATTGCAGTAGCCGGATTTATTGACAATAATCCTCGCAAGCAAGGGCAGGAACTCTACGGCCATATGATTTATAAACTGCCGGATATAAAAAGGGGCGGGAATATCGGCATTATTGTGGCAGTTTCCCAGTTCTCCAGGAGCGCAGTGGTGAAACAGCTGCAGGAAGCAGGTTATATGGAGGAGGAAGATTACTTTAAGATTGAGCCGTTTCTGTCGTCATGGTATGTCTATAAATATGATAAAGTATATTTTACCAATATTTCCATGCTGCCCAGCACAGCCTGTAACCTCAATTGTGAATTGTGCCTGAACTTCAACCCATATGCTGCAAAGCCGGATGTCAGGAGCCTGGAGCAGGTCAAAGAAGATATTGATTTATTTTTTGGTTGTGTGGACTATGTGATGCTCTACCATGTCAGCGGGGGAGAGCCGTTTCTCTATCCGCATTTTGCCGAGGTGATAGAGTATCTTGGCACAAAATACCGACAAAAGATATTGACCTTGCGTACAGTGACAAACGGCACGATAGTGCCCAAAGATGAATTGCTGCAGCGGCTGTCAGGGATTGATTTTGAGATAACGGTGGATGATTACCGGGAGGCTGTGCCGGACTCCAGAGAGGATTTTGCGCGACTGATAGAGAAGTTAGAAAAGTACCATATTAAGTACGAGATAAATAAAGCGGAGGCGTGGATTGACCTGGCGCCCACAGAGACAGACCACAGCATGTGGACGGAGCAGCAGCTGACGGAACATTTTGATAATTGTGCCCAGACCTGGCAGGAATTGCGGGACGGCAAGCTGTATAGCTGCAATTATGACGGTTATGCGACCGTGGCAGGAATCAATGAACAGCAGAAAGAGGAAGTGTTCGACTTGAGGACGTTCACGCCAGAGCGCAAAAAGGAACTGGTGGAGTTCCGTCTGGGATATAACGACAAGGGTTACACCAACCTGTGCAGGCATTGCCGTGGGTTCTATATGGACAACCCGGTAACAGGGAAGCCAGCCGCCCAGGGGAAGCGCTGATGGGCATGGAATGAGCATATGTGAAATATTATTTGGAGAGAGAAGATTGATGGAGGTAGGCAGAGGATATGAAGGTTGTGCTGTTTGGTGCGGGGGAGAGAGGGCAGAAAGTATTTGAGAGCGGCTGTTATGAGGTGGCGGCGGTAATTGATAATGACAGCAGGAAACAGGGGAGATCCTTCTGTGGAAAACCCATTATTTCGTTAGAAACATATAAAAGAGAATATTGCGACTGCCATGTCCTGATTTCAAATGTAAGGGCGAGAGAAACAGAAGAACAATTAATAGCTAATAATATAATGAATTTCTCGATACCTCCTGAAGTATATAAAGTCTCTGATGTACCTACAGATGAGCGGATAGCCCATGGCAATTGGATTGATTATTTGGTGGAATTATGCGATAAGCCGGGGATGCGGGTTTTAGAAGTTGGTTCAAGGGAAGTGTCCGGTGATTTGTTCCGGGATAAATTCCATCATGCGGCATATGTCGGCTTTGACTATTATCCGGGAGCAAATGTAGATGTAGTCGGGGACGCCCATCAGTTAAGCAGTTATTTCGATGAACAATTTGACCTTATTTTTTCCAGCGCAGTGTTTGAACATTTTGCGCTGCCATGGATGGCTGCCATAGAGATTGTGAAGCTTTTGAAGAAAGATGGGTATGTCTTCATAGAAACGCATTATTCTTATAAGAGCCATGAGAGGCCATGGCATTTTTTCCAATTCAGTGAAAATGCCCTGGATGTGCTTTTTCCGCAGAAATTTGGGATGCGCTGTGTGAGGAAGGGCTGCAGCAGTCCCATAGAAGGAAGGTTTTCAAAAGATGCTGCAGCTTATTTGCAGGGAAGGCTGGTAGCGGGCCTTTATTGCCATTCAGAATATTTAGGTCAGAAAGTGGAAGACGTAGAGGAAACAGAGCTGGACTGGTCAAAGATTTCGCTTGAGGATGTGCGCAAAGGAACGGAATATCCGAAAGAGTAAGGCAAGGTGTGTGGGATGAAGAGGAGATTAGGCGTATTTGTTTTTTATGATGCCCAAGGGTATGTAGGGGACTATATTGAATATCTGCTTCAAGATGTAAAAGCACAATTACAATACTTGATTGTTGTCTGCAATGGAATATTGTCCGAGGATGGGAAAAGGACATTTGCAAAATATGCAGACGAAATTATCATGCGCCCCAATATCGGATTTGACGCGGGGGCTTACCGGGAGATTATCAAAAAGATTTATGACGAGGGAATCGTTGAAAACTATGAGGAACTGCTCCTGTTTAACGATACATTTTTCGGGCCGTTTTATTCTTTTGCGGACATTTTTTCCGATATGGCGAAGAAGGATGTGGATTTCTGGGGAATTTCCTATCATCAGTCGGAATATATACCGCGGCATATCCAGTCGTATTTCATGAATTTTGGTTCTGATATTTTAAAGAGCGGAAATTTGTACGACTTTTTTAACAACTTAAACATGGATGAACATAATGTCTTATCTGTGATCGCGCATATGGAATTTGTATTGACGGAATACTTGGAACAAGCAGGATTTTCGTGGGCAACGTATGTGGAGAGGAATGTAGGCGTACGTTTATATTATTATCCGCATGAATTTCTGGCGAATGACAAGCTGCCGATTCTAAAGGTGAAGACATTCGGGCTTTCATCAGAGATTGACCCGGAAATCGTAAAAAGCGTAAAATATCTGAGAGAGCAGAATCTGTATGATATTAACCTGATAGAAAAGCAAATATGGCATAAATTTCAAAGGCGGCTTTCGGGCTATCAGGAAAGTGGTAATGCGGAAAATTTTCTGCCGGTGCCGACTACAGATTTAGAGGGAATAAAAGTGTTCAGCAAACTTCATTCCGGCGTGTATATCTATGGTGCAGGATTCTATGGAAGCATCATCATGAGGCATATCGGGCAGGAAAATGTCAGGGGATATATAGTAAGCGATGACCGTTACACTGTTGACAGTTATGAGGGGATGAAGGTATATAAAATCTCGCAGATAGACGACAGGGAATCGGGGATTGTCGTTGCCCTGAAAGCAGAATATACACAGGAAGTAAAGGGGATATTGAAAGGTTTTGGAAATGTGCTGTACTTGTGGAAATAAGATGGATACGGAGGTTTATGAATGAGGATTGCTATCTTTGGAACGGGAAAGATTTTTTTTCGTTATTGGAAATATATAGATAAAGAACAGGTGGTTTACCTTATAGATAATGATGGCAAGAAAGCGGGAACGGCTATTGATGGGATTGAAATTATATTGCCAAGCCAGTTAAAGGCGGCAGATGTCGATGTGATATTGGTGTTAAGTAAATTCTATGATGAGATGAAACAGCAGCTGGTGGAACTGGGGATTCCAGAGGATATGATTCTTAACTATCTGCAGATGGGAAATGTAATAGATATGCCAGTCTGGATATATAGCAATGGCAGAAAGCTGATGTTTAGTAACTGGCTTGAGGACAATAAGAAAAGAGCTGTATTGATATCCCATGAACTATCATATAGCGGGGCTCCTATAGCATTGATGAATATGGCGAAAGTAATGAAGAAGATGGGCATTTCTGTGTTATATGTCGGAATGTATGATGGTCCTTTACAGAAAGAATTGGAGATAAACCATATAGACTATGTACCTGGCTGGATATTTGTAAAAGATGATATACAAAAGGAATATATCGGACAATTTGATTTGGCTGTGATATGTACTTTTAGGATGAAGAGATTAATTGAAAATTATAAAAGTCTGAAAACACCAATCATCTGGTGGATACATGAAGCAGAATGTGTTTATCAGGAGACAGAAATTTTGAATTGTGGGAAAAATGTATCTGTATTCTGTGGAGGGGAACATGCCCGAAGAACATTTCTGGCACACTGCAAGGAGAAAGATGCACAGATGCTGCAATATTGTCTTCCAGAGGAGAATTTACTTGCAGATGGGAGCGAGATGGCAGTGGGTGAAAGGGTGACGTTTGGTCTGATAGGAGCTATCAGTGTTAGAAAAGCACAGGATATCTTATTAAAAGCGATTTTAAAACTGCCTTTGGAGTATCAGGAGAAAATAGAACTATTGATAATTGGTACAGCATTAGAGACGGAAAAGGAATATTGGGAGAGGTTAAAGCCATTGATAAAGCAGATGAAGCATGTGAGGGTTGAAGGAGAGGTGTCTCAGGAAGAACTGGCGGCGAAATATAAGGAAATTGATGTTTTGGTCTGCCCATCCAGGGACGATCCCATGCCCGTAGTTGTTGCTCAGGCGATGATGTATGGTAAGGTTTGCATATTGTCTGAAAATGTTGGGCAAGTGGAATTTGTTAAATCAGGGGAAAACGGTTTTGTATTTGGGGATGAAAGGGAACTTTCCGAACAGATAAAGTGGATTGTCAAACACAAGGACAGACTAAATGAGATAGGTAGGCGTGCAAGAGCGATTTATGAGCAGAACTTCAGTGAAGAGATTATGGAAGAACGTCTGGAAAGACTGTGGTGGGAGAAATGCAAATAGAGGATAAAAATAATGCGGGTTGTAGTGATTGGAAGTAATGGTTTCATCGGCACAAATTTACTGCAGTATCTGAACAGTAGGCATGTGAAGGTTGTTGCGTGTGATAACAGGAAGCCAAAGAAAGAAATGAAGGGTGTTGTCTACCATCAGATTATAGGAGAAGAGTCGGAGTTCTATAGCGGCATCGTACAAGAGGATGATTATATTATTCTGTTAAAGTGGAAGGGGGTACCGGTTTCTGAGATAAGAAATCAACGGGAACTGTTCCAAAACAACATTGTAGATATGATGCTGCTTATTGACATATGTGTGGAACGTAAGGTGAAGAAAATTTTTTTTGCTTCTTCCGGCGGGGCGGTGTATGGAAATAAAAATATTTTTCCTATCAGCGAGCAGGAGGAGACACAGCCTATTTCTGAATATGGGATACAAAAGCTGATGATAGAAGATTATCTGCGTTTCATCTCCAGAACGAGCAAAATCCCTACGGTTTGCCTGAGAATAGCAAATCCGTATGGTCCTTATCAGCAGCCGTTCAATGGACAGGGGATCATAGCCACTTTTTTGGCGAGTGGTCTATTGGGAAAAAATGTTGAAATTTGGGGGAATGGAAATTGCCTTAGGGACTATCTTTACATTGGCGACCTTTGTGAGTGCATTTACCGATGTTTGCTTCTGGATATAGAGGAGGGAGTCTATAACGTAGGAAGCGGTGTGGGAACAAGCATTCTTGAAATATGTGAGATTATATCTGCAATGCTGGGAATTGAATTGCATCAGACGTTGAAACCGGCTTATGGTGTGCAGGTAAAGAATAATGTGCTGGACTGTAGTAAGATAAAAGAAAAGATAGACTGGGAATGTGAAATTACTATGGATGAGGGAATATCACGAATGCTTGAAAGTTGGGACGGAATTGGTTTTTCTGGGAAACCGGATGTAAGATGAACGAAAGAGAGGAAGAGCATGATAGACACATCTCTGATTGTCACTTTATATCAAGGAAATCAGTATCTGCCATATTTATTGCAGATAGCAGAGGCAAATTTTATAAACATGAAAAAGCAGATGGGCTTGGATTGTGAAATTATTTTTGTTAATGACGAGCCAGGAAAGAAATTACCTGTTCAGGGAAGCGTAAGGACCTGGGGTGAAATTGTTGTATGTAACGCAGAAAAAAACCAGGGAATCCATGGTGCAAGGCAGCGTGGGGTTAAATTGGCAAGAGGGCGTTATCTTATCATTTTGGATCAGGATGATAAGATAGCGGAAGATTATATTGTGAGCCAGAGAAGTAAGATTGGCAATTGCGCAGCGGTAGTATGCAATGGTTATTTCACGGAGTCTGGCAAGAGTGTAAAGTGGCATATATATAATTCTTTGGAGGAACAGAAGAATGCGGAGGATTTAGAGAAATATCTGTCAGAAAAAAATCAGATTATCTCTCCAGGACAGGTGTTATTGAAGAAGAGCGCTATACCGGACGTATGGATGGTTAATACTATGAAAAGCAATGGAGCGGATGATTTTTTGCTATGGCTGCTTATGCTGTTTGAAGGAAAAACCTTTGCAGTTAATACGGAGCATCTGTATGTACACGTTGGGCATGAAAAGAATGTGTCAAGACAGGCGGAGCTTATGCATAAATCTATCAAAGAGGCAGTTGGCATAATAAAAGAATATACACAGCTTTCCGATATGCAAAAAGTGCAATTGGAAGGAGTAGAACTGTGGAGGAAGAGGGAAGAAGAGGCAGGAAAGGAGAGAACGGTCAGGGAGAAGTATATTTTTAAGTTGTTGGAGAGGTGGACGTATCTGGAAAGCAATGGTATATCGTTGGCAGGATTTTTCCGAAGTCAGGGTATAGAACGGCTTGTAATTTATGGTTTTAGTTATATAGGGGAGAGTATTTTTCACAGATTTGAGAATGTAGGGATAAATGTCATATGTGGAATTGACCGAAGAGCAGATAGAATGGTTATCAAGGAACTGCCGGTTGTGAAGTTAGACGATGAAATAGCGCAAGAATACCTGCAGCAGACAGATGCTGTTGTAGTAACATCAATTTCTGGATTTCAGGAAATTAAGGAAGCATTGGAAATGTATACTAAAGATATCAAAGTATACTCATTTGAAGAAATTATACAAGAGCTTTTTAGAGACCTGGAAAACGAGAAGGAGAGCCCCTGATGGATATTAAGGAACGTCTTGGTATATTTTGCTTTTATGACAAAGATGGTATTGTTGGAGAATATATAAAAACTTATTTGGAAAGTATATTACCCTATTTGAAAGAACTGGTAATTGTTTGTAATGGGCATTTATCTGACAGGGGAAAGAGTATTCTTAAAAAATATACTGGCAAAATTTTTGTAAGAGAAAATAGAGGAATGGATGGCGGGGCATATCAGGATGTCATTCTTAATATTCTTGGGCTGGATTATATCCATAAATACGAGGAATTGTTAATGTTTAATGATACCATATATGCTCCTATTGATTCTTGGGAAACAGTCTTTGCAAAAATGCAGAGTGAAGAAGTGGATTTTTGGGGACTGACACAGAATAGTACGAAAAAAATACCATTGCATATACAGTCATACTTTATTATGTTTTGCAAAAAGGTTCTGCACAGTGAAGAATTTGCTTTTTTTTGGAGAAGTTTAGACGCGGGACAAAACGATAAGAACAAAGTGATAGCTAATTTTGAGATAAATCTAACATACTTTTTGGAAAAGAAAGGCTATTCTTGGGATACGTTCAGTCATTGCGCAGATAAAGATATGTGCAGAAACCCATACTTTTTCTTGCATAATGAGAGGATTCCGGCATTGAAACGGAATATTTTTTCGCATTTGGGAGATATAATGGTAACGGATGAAGAGCGGAAAAAGGCAGAATTGTATGTTAAGGAACAATCGGAATATGATTTTGGCATGATTGTGGAAGAGTTAAGGCGTAAGGAGGGGAGGGGGGTTAATGAATTAAGAAGCAAGAAACCAGAGCCTGTTGTGAGGGCTGAGAGGGAAATTTGCTGGGAGGAAATGCTTTCCTATGCATCAAGGTATGAGAAGTGTTATCTTTATGGTAATACACTGAATGCGTATGTGCTTAGCAACCTTTTAGAACCGGAAAAAATAAAGGGGATTATAGTAAGTGATGCATATAGTGCAGAAAAGACATCTGCGGGAAAGGATGCGGTTCTTCAATGGTCAGAAGTTAGCAATGAAGGAGAAGGCCTTATTGTGACTTTGGGATATCAAAATGCAAAGAAATTGAAAAATAAAATTGTCAAAAAATTCCCCGAAGCAATGTTTTGCTGGGAGTTGTAGGAATGGCGTCTGTTCACTCCCAGTAAAGACAGAGATGGCGGTAATTATAATTGAGGCTGTAAAAAATCTTGTGTCTATGAACTTTAGACTTTCCTGATAAGAATTAG
>CAJTYM010000039.1 GCA_910583835.1 uncultured Lachnospiraceae bacterium
TACAAGACAGTGGGAAAACGCGAGTTTTGAATTGGGGAAATTAATATCATCAGCCTCTCCCTGGAATTAGGGATACTAGAAATTCCGGTTTAGTCTGTCGTTGGAAGAGGAGGGAAAATCCGTTGAACTCAAGAAATATCCCATAAATATTTTGCTTTATATCAGCGAAGAGAACTGATGTGGAAACTGTGTTTTAATATTTCAAGGCTGAATGGTTACAGAATTGGAGATAATTTAACCGAAAGATAAATTTTTGAACTTGCATTTTGTAGATGATAATGATATATTGGATAAGCATATATAGTGTTTGAGAAAAATGACCACACTATATTTAGTTATTTTGGAGGAGAACTGAATGAAAATTATCAAGAGAAGCGGCAAAGAGACAGGGTTTGACAAAAGCAAAATTGTGGACGCAGTCGCCAAGGCAAACAAGGAAGTGGCTGAGAGCGACCGGCTGTCAGAGGAACAGATAGGCAAAATCGCACAGCATATTACGGAGGTCTGCGCAACCAAGGACCGCATTTACAATGTGGAAGAGATTCAGGACATGGTGGAAAATGAGATAATGGCATGTCAGGCATATGAAGTGGCGAGAAAATACATTACCTACCGTTATAAACGTGCGCTGGTGCGCAAATCTAACTCCACGGACCAACAGATTTTGAGTTTGATTGAATGCGATAATGAAGAGATTAAACAGGAAAATTCTAATAAAAATCCGGTTGTGAACAGTGTTCAGAGAGATTATATGGCGGGGGAGGTCAGCAAAGACATTACCAGAAGGTTTTTGCTGCCAGAGCATATTGTCCGCGCCCACGAGGAAGGGCAGATACATTTCCACGATTCTGATTATTTTGCCCAGCATATGCATAACTGCTGTCTGGTTAATCTTGAGGATATGCTGCAGAACGGCACGGTAATCAGCGAGACCATGATTGAACGGCCCAAAAGTTTCTCTACAGCGTGTAATGTAGCGACCCAGGCGATTGCGCAGATTGCCAGTTCCCAATATGGCGGGCAGAGCATTACGCTGTCCCATTTAGCGCCGTTTGTCGAAGTAAGCCGGCAGAAGCTGAGAAAGATAGTGCGCCGTGAATATATGGCGGCAGGTTTGCCCCTGATTGAAGAGAAGGTCAATGAAGTGGCGGAGATGCGTGTCAAAGAGGAAATCCGCCGCGGCGTACAGATGATTCAATACCAGGTGATTACGCTGATGACGACCAATGGGCAGGCGCCCTTTGTCACGGTGTTCATGTACCTGAACGAGGTGGAAGAGGGACGGCTCAGGGATGATTTGGCTTTGGTCATCAAAGAGATGCTGCTGCAGCGGATGCAGGGCGTGAAAAATGAAAAAGGCGTTTATATCACGCCGGCATTTCCTAAATTGATTTACGTGCTGGAGGAAAATAATATCCGGGAGGGAAGCCGTTATTGGAATCTGACCCGGCTGGCAGCAAAATGTACGGCAAAGCGCATGGTGCCGGATTATATCTCCGAGAAGGTCATGAAGGAAAATAAGCAAGGTTACTGCTATCCCTGCATGGGCTGCCGCTCGTTCTTGACCGTATACCATGATAAAGAGAACCAGCCCAAGTTTTACGGCAGGTTCAACCAGGGGGTTGTCACGCTCAACCTGGTAGACATTGCCTGCTCCTCCAAAGGGGACAGGGACAAATTCTGGCGGATATTTGATGAACGCCTGGAATTGTGCAGGGAAGCATTGATGCTCCGGCATCAGCGCCTCAAAGGGACGCCCTCGGATGTTGCGCCGATACTGTGGCAGTATGGTGCGCTTGCACGCCTCAAAAAAGGACAGGTGATTGATGAACTCCTCTACCATGGTTACTCAACGATTTCGCTGGGATATGCGGGGCTTTGTGAATGTACCAGGTATATGACCGGCAAATCCCATACCGACCCGGCGGCAACGCCGTTTGCCCTTAAGGTGATGGAGCATATGAATGCAGCGTGTAAGCGCTGGAAGGAAGAGACGGACATTGATTTCAGCCTGTACGGAACGCCGCTGGAGTCCACCACATACAAATTTGCCAAATGTCTGCAGAATCAGTTTGGTGTGATTGAGGGCGTGACGGATAAGAATTATATCACCAACAGTTACCATATCCATGTGACGGAAGAAATCGATGCTTTCAGCAAGCTTACGTTTGAGTCGCAGTTCCAGAAGCTTTCTCCTGGCGGCGCGGTGAGTTATGTGGAAGTACCGAATATGCAGGGCAACATAGAAGCGGTGCTAAGCGTGATGCAGCATATTTATGAGAATATCATGTATGGGGAACTGAATACTAAGAGCGATTACTGCCAGGTATGCGGCTATGAAGGCGAAATCAAGATTGTCTCTGATAAGGACGGAAAACTGGTATGGGAATGCCCCAATTGCCAGAACAGGGATGAGGATAAGATGAATGTGGCGCGCAGGACCTGCGGCTATATCGGCACCCAGTTCTGGAATCAGGGCAGGACCCAGGAAATTCAGGAAAGGGTGATGCACTTATAATGAATTATGGGGAAATCAAGAAGACAGACATTGCCAATGGACCGGGCGTGCGGGTTTCCCTGTTTGTATCAGGCTGTACCCATCACTGTAGGGGCTGTTTTAATGCGGAAACCTGGGATTTCCATTATGGACAGCAATTTACAGAAGAAGTGGAAGAAAAACTGCTCGCACTGTTAGCTCCTGAGTTTATCGCAGGACTGACAGTGCTGGGAGGGGAGCCGTTTGAACCAGAGAACCAGCGGGCGTTATTGCCATTCCTGAAAAAGGTAAAACGTGAATATCCGCACAAGACGATATGGTGTTATACCGGATATCTGCTGGATGAGCAGCTGTGGAAAACCAGTCCGGCAAGATGCGAGGTTACAGATGAAATGCTGTCGCTTTTGGATGTACTGGTGGACGGTGAATTTGTGCAGGAGGAGAAAGATCTCTCCCTGCAGTTTTGTGGTTCAAGGAATCAGCGGCTTATTGATGTGAAGGAGAGCCTGAGACAGGGAAGGGTCTGCATGGATATTTGACGAATGCCGCGAGGGTAAGTGCCCTGTGAGTGCAAATACCCCGCTGCTTTGCAGCGTTGCAAGCTTGATACCTCGTTGCTTGCAGCGGGGTCTTTGATTTTAAGAAAAGAATAAGAAATTATTTGCAAAAGATGCACTATTTTGCGGATAGTAAGTGTTAATATAGGAAGAGGGAAGTATAGCAATATGGAATATCAGGAAAAACAGGGGATGCCGGAATGTTTTAAAATTATGCTGGTATCCCTGAAACCAGACGGCTGCAGAGTCTTGAAGGGACCGAGGGAGGAGATACGTCTGGCGGAGATTCTCAGAGATGATTATCATAGCAGCAGATATGAGAAGATGGTTCAGCTGGTAGTGAGGGAAATGGTAGAGGAGAGCGAGCAGGAGGTTATCTCCAATCTGTTCTCCTTGGAACATCTGCAGAAGATATTAGGCGGCGGGGAAGAGAGGATGGTATGTTCTTACCACCGTAAGGTTGAGGGGGTTATGCAGCCTGTGTCTGCAGAAATATATCCAAGGAGATTTGGCAAAAAGGGAGAGTTGGAAGAATTTATGGTATATGTGTATCAACGTAATGAAAATAAGAATTGAGGGATGCGTATGGCAAAAAAAAGACGCAGGAGAAAACAGAGAGCCGTAATAATTAGCCTGTTTTTATTATTTACAGTTTTGGTGGGATTGTATGTCGGAATTTCCTTTTATTTTGATGACCACTTTTTCTTCCGTACCAAAATCAATGGCTGGAGGGTCGGCGGGATGAATCTTGCGGATGCAGAAGAGAAAGTAGGAAATGGTGTGGAAGACTACCTTCTGACGGTGTTTGACAGGGATGGCGGGAAACATCACGTCTATGGCGGAGATATTGAATGTTCTTATGTGCCGGACGGTTCTGTCAAACGGCTGTTGGACAGGCAGAACCCAATTCAGTGGATTGGCGCAGTTTTCAGCCCCCAGGGAGGGGACGTTCCTATTACCATGGATTATAAGGAAGAGCTGATTTCCCAGGCGGTGAAGGATATGGACTGTTTTCAGGAGGAGAATATCACAGAGCCGGAGAGTGCAAGGATTGAGCTTGGCGAGGACGGATATTACATAGAGCCTGAGGTGCCTGGCAACCGCATGGATTTTGAAAGCGTATTGGCTAAAGTGAAGCAGGCAGTGTCCGAGGGCGCATCTTCTGTCCAGCTTACAGACGAGGATTATGTCAGCCCTGAATATACCAGCGAGAGCGATGAGATTGTAGCCACGATGGAGCGGATTAATGACTACGAAAATGCCGTCATAAGCTATGAGATTAAAGATTATGAGGAGACGCTTGGCAAAGAACAGATTCGGGATTTCCTGGTTGTGGATGGATTTAACGTATCCTTACAGGAGGACAAGATAACCGATTATGTACAGATGCTTGCCAGCAAATATAATACTTATGCAGATGTGCGCTCATTCAAGACGTCTTCTGATGATACCGTGGAGATTGGCGGCGGCGATTATGGATGGATTGTGGACAAGCCCGGGGAAGCAGAGCAGCTCAAAGCAGATTTGGAGGCTGGCAAACCGGTTAGCCGGGAGCCTGTCTATTCCCAACGAGCCTTTGTCGAGGGCAAGGATGACATCGGCAATACTTATGTGGAAATTGATTATACCAAACAGCATATGTGGTATTATGAAGATGGTGAACTGGTCGTAGAGAGCGATGTTGTTACTGGGAATATTAATAGGAATAATGGTTCCCCTGACGGTGTGTTTAAGATTGTGTATAAGGACAGCCCGGCAGTGCTGAAGGGTGAGGATTATGAGTCTGATGTGACGTATTTCATGCCTTTTGCCTATAACGTTGGTATTCACGATGCTTCCTGGAGGGGCGGCAGATTTGGCGGGGAAATTTATAAATCCAGCGGTTCCCATGGCTGCATCAACGCGCCGCTTGAGGTGGCTGATACAATTTATAAGAATATTGAAGTGGGAACGCCGGTGGTTGCCTATTACCGGGAGCCGGTAGAACTGACGGCGGAAAATGCCAAGATTTCCAATGCATATTCCTATAAAGATCCAGAGAAAAAGGACGAGGATGGTCGGTAGAAGCCGTAAATGCAAGTTATGGAAAAGCAGCTGTTAGATTTGTTGTCTATTGTTATAGATAGAAGATGGGAAGCCGTTAATGGGCTTCCCATCTTCCGCTTGCGCCGCAAGGCAGCACTAATCCATTGGAAGAGACTGGAAGCCCAATTTCCTGCGCCTCTACATTTCCGTGGAACTTGTGCATCGCGGAACCCAGCATATAGGCAAGCACTGCCGGCTGCAGACCGGTCGTATAGGAATTAATCAGGAAAAATAAAGGATTCTCGGACAATAACTGTACGCAGAGTTTTACCAGCGGATAGATGGCATCTTCGATTTTCCAGATTTCTCCTTTGGGGCCCCTTCCGTAAGAGGGCGGATCCATGATGACAGCATCGTAATGGTTGCCGCGGCGGATCTCACGTTCCGTGAATTTCACGCAGTCATCCACAATCCAGCGGATAGGGGCGGCGGCAAGCCCTGAGGAGCTGGCGTTTTCTTTTGCCCAGGTCACCATGCCTTTGGATGCATCCACATGCGTAACGCTTGCACCGGCTGCCGCGGCGGCAAGGGTGGCTCCGCCCGTGTAGGCGAAGAGATTGAGTACTTTGACGGGGCGTCTGCTGTGGCGGATTTTGTCACTGAACCAGTCCCAGTTTACCGCCTGCTCTGGGAACAGCCCGGTATGCTTAAAGCTAAAAGGCTTTAAGTGGAACGTGAGGCTGTTGTAATGGATATCCCACTGCTGGGGCAAATCAAAGAATTCCCATTCGCCGCCGCCCTTTTTGCTGCGGTGGTAATGTCCGTTCTTCCGTTTCCAGCCAGGCTGTGTCCTGGGCGTGTCCCAGATAACCTGGGGGTCTGGCCTTACCAGGATATAATCTCCCCAGCGTTCTAATTTTTCTCCTTTCGAGCAGTCGATGACTTCATAATCTTTCCATTTATCTGCAATCCACATAGACAGGTCCTTTCTTCGGTGCAAAGAGGGTGCCAGGGGTCAGCCTCTTTTTGGATTCCTTTTACTTAAAATGTTCATGCATAGTGTAACATAAATTTTCCCAGCCATCTATATGCATCTTGCAATCCGTAAGAAAATTCCGTATAATCGTAAACAAAAACAAAAGCGAGGAAATTCATATGATTAATACAATACAGCTGGGGCCGCTGACACTGCATGTCTATGGCATTATGACGGCGCTTGGCTATTTGAGCGCATTCATAATCAGCGAGCTGCGGGCGAGGAAAAAGGGCATGGACACTGATATTCTGTATGGAATTTTCTGGTGTGCGGTTCTTGGCGGTTCGCTTGGCAGCAAACTTCTCTATTATATTGTAAGCATACCGGATATCTTGAAAAACCCTTCTATTTTATGGGATTTCCAGAATGGCTGGGTAGTCTATGGGGGAATTATCGGGGGCGTGCTGACAAGTTTGGTCTACTGCAGATATAAGAAAGCGGATTTTATCAGATATCTGGATTTGGTGCTCCCGGCAGTGGCGTTTGCGCAGGGCTGCGGGCGGATTGGCTGTTTCTTTGCCGGCTGCTGTTATGGGCGGGAAACAGATTTTCCTTTGCACATCCAATACTGGCAGTCGGAGTATGCGCCCAATGGAGTGAAGCTGATACCAACGCAGATTTATTCCAGCATTGGGGATTTTGCCATTGCGTTTCTGCTGATGGCTTATGCGAAACAGGAGCCTAAGAGAGGAAAGGTGGCTGCCGGTTACTGCATCCTCTACAGCATCGGACGTTTTGTGATAGAAATGTTCCGCAACGATTACCGGGGGGCGGTAGGATTTTTGTCCACTTCACAGCTGATATCCGTGTTTATCCTAATATTGGGCATTGCAATGTCTGTCTGGGCAGGCAAAGCCGGGGAACCGGGTGCGGCAGAAGATAAAACGGAGCAGGAAAAGTAATGGTACAGAAATTTTTTCACTGACATATGATAAAATTATTTTTTATATGCCGATATAATTAACAGGAATAGCATAGGAAATCGCTAAAGTTTTGTATTATGTCAGGAGTGGTGGAAGATGAATTCAGCAGTGGAAGCAAAAGTTACAGTTGGGAATGTCACAGTGGATGTGGGACAGGTCATCCGCAATGTGACAGGCGTAGAGACGGATGAAGAGAAGAAATCGTTTCTGCAGAAAATATTGGAACCGGAAGCTGTGGACGACAGTGAGAAGGATGCCAGGAAAGCACAGAAGATTGCCAGGAAAATTGCCAGAGGAGAAACTGTCACGCTGCAGGAAAAGGCGTTTCTGATGAAATTCGATCCTAAGCTGGCACAGATGGCGGAGCTTGCCCATCAACAGGGAGAGCGGGTCAAACATGCACTGCAGAATGCTTCTTCCAAGGAAGAACAGCAGAATATTATTCAGCAGGCGTATCAGATGGTTGCCCAGGTGAGCAAGAAGAACCCGCAGTTTGGGGAACTGTTGGGCGAGGCTGTCAAAGCCGCAGTGCAGGACAGCAGGAAGAAGGGCGTACTCCAAGAAAATGCGAACGAGGTTTCCGGAGATAATCCTGTGGACGGGGAGCCGGATGGGCAGCAGGCGCTGTTGGAGCAGTTTTTCCCGGAAGAAGAGGCTTCCCTCATGGATTTCAGAGGATAGGAGAAGGGTATAAGGTATGGCTGGTAAAAGTCGTAACAGATAAAGAAATAATTGTATTGAATGTCGAATTGTGCTATACTTGTAGAGGTAAATACATGGTATAGGTGTAAAATTTAGGAAATGAAAGTTAAACTATAAATTTTCTAGGGCAAAATGCCGAGAAAATATTAATAATATATTTAGCTTACAGGATGAAAGAGAAGAGCAGGAGGGAAAAACTATGTACAGGGATCTGACCAAAAGAATATTGGCTTTGGCATTGAGTGTCTGCATGATAGCCGGGATGGTGGATCTGTCCGGGCTTACGGTGCGTGCAGCAGTTCAGGATTTGTGGCAGGGAAGCATAGAATTCACTGACACTACGCCGATAGTGTATGATGGAGGCGAGCATGAGCCGGCGGTGACGGTCAAGGATTTTGCTGGAAATTCATTGTCGGAAGGAACGGATTATAGCTTGGAATACAGCAATAATGTCAATGCCGGAACAGCTACAGTAACGGCCACCAATGTGGACGATCCTGATGACACCTTGGAGGAGACCTTTAATATTGGTAAGAGGGATATCAATTCCTGTGATGGGTTTCCGGATTCTGCCAGCCTGGCACAGGAGATTGCCAGCAGCAGCACAACAGTGACCCCGCAGGTGTCAGTAACGGACAGCGGCAATAAGGACCATCAGGCACTGGTGGGCAGAATGTCGGACAGTACTGTTGCCGGTGTGGATTACACATACTCTTTTAAAAACAATCGGGGTCCGGGAACGGCGACAGTGACGATAACCGGACGGAATAATTATGAGGGGAGTAAAGATATTACATTTACAATCTCACTCCTGGAAGGCTCCAAGATTACTTTTGATATTGCTGATGATTTGTCAAATGGAGCGGCATATACCGGGCAGGAGATTAAACCGGCGATAGATGATACAGTTGCTTATGATGGAAATAAAATAAATAAAAGTGATTATCAGGTACGTTACCGCAATAATGTATATGCTGGCGTGGCAGAAATATGGATAGAGGTGACAGGCGGCAGGTACAGCGGACTGCGGAGTGAATCGAAGACTTTTAATATCCGCAAGAATATAGGCAGCGGTAATAACATAAAGTTTACCCAGAAAATTAAATTGGGAAAACCAATTCCTGATAAACCTTATAAAGGCGCCACAGGTGTTGAACTGGATGAAGAAGATCTTGTGCTGATAGACCCAGACTATGAGAACACCCCCATGAAACTGGGCGTTGATTATGAGATTACGAGATATGAGAATAATACCAGTGAGGGTACAGCTACTGTCCGTATTCAAGGAATAGGAAAATATACAGGTACCAGAGCGGAAACTTTCGAGATCGTTACCGCGCGCCTTACGGATCCGAGTATGGTTAATCCTTATGGCGCAGGTGGCAAGGCAACATATACATATGATATCAATGCAGATGGCAGCGATAAGGATCAATTTGAGGAAGTAAAGAAGAATGTGATAGTCAGCAACGGCGATGTAACATATACGGAGGGTGCTGACTATACGGTATCACGTGCGCCGGGCGATGCAGGCACTTCTGCGGGAACGCATTATATTGTGGTGGAATCTACCGGAACCGGACAATTACGGGCGGGCGATTCCGTGAGAGTGCCTTATACTGTAGGGGCGAGGAGCCTTAGCGATCCCGGGATGAGGCTATCCATTACAAATTACGCCAATCCTACTTATGATGGCAGACCGAAGACGCCGGGACTGCAGATTATCTATGAATCTGCAGGCGGCGGGAGCAAGACCTTAACGGCGGGCGTGGATTATGCAACGCCTTTAAGCTATATGAACAATACGAATGCGAGTACGCCTGAGAGTCAGGCAGGTGTAAAAGCTGTCGGAAAAGGGAACTTTGGCGGTGAGACGGACTGGTATCCGTTTGAGATTGAACCGATAGAACTGATAGACAGGGAAGTTAATCCTTCATCCGGCAATGCTACCGTTAGCGGACTTGCCAACCCTGCGGAATATGTCTATACAGGCAATGCAATTGAACCCAATGTGAGCGTTACGCATACAACCAGAGGGGCGCTTCAGAAAAACAGGGACTTCACGGTAAGCTATGAGAACAACGTTGATGTAGGATCTACCGGAGCAGCCAAAATCAAAATTACCGGAACGGGGAACTATGAAGGTGAACTGGAGAGAAGTTTTACCATCACCCAGCGCGACTTGAATGATGCGGCGGTAAATATCCAGATTCCGGCTTCCATGCAGTTTACGGGACAGAAGCTTACGCCGACTGTCACTATCAGGCATGGCGGGAAAACTTTGGCAGAGAATACGGATTATACGCTAAGTTATGGCGACAACATTGATAAAGGTTCTGGGAGCGTTACCATTACAGGAATTGGTAATTACAAAGGAACGGCGAACAAAACTTTTGTGATTACAGCGCGCAACATTGCCGTTGGTACGCTTAATGTCCAGGATATCAAGGAGGGTTATGATTTTGCCGTTGGTTCGGCAGATGACCGGAAGTATGCTTATACCGGCCAGGAAGTAAAGCCTGACTTGAGTGTGAGTTATACCAATGCAGAGGCAGGGATGGACAATATTCCCTTAACAGAAGGGACGGATTATGAACTTGAATTCAGCCGGAACAAGGAGATTGGTCAGGCGACGGTGACCATCAAAGCGCTGACGACAGGGAATTATACCGGAAGTAAGCAAGTGACGTTCACGATTAAGGGAGAACTGTCAAACACTGAGTTTACGAAGGTGGAGATTCCAGAGCAGGTTTACAGCAGCAAGCCGATTATTCCTGAGAATGCCAAGGTGACTTTTGCGGGCAAAGAATTAGCCTATGGCAAGGATTATGATGTTCTGTGCGAGAATGGTGATAATATCGAGGCGGGAATAGCAACGGCAACGATAGAAGGAAAAGGCGATTACTACGGTAGGGCAGAGAATGTACAGTTCAGCATCCGCAAGTTTAATTTGGATATAGACGACTTGGAAGAGAAGGAATATGTTATCGGCAATATTGCTGAAAGCTATCCTTTCATTGAAGTAGGTCATCAGCTTCAGCCTTTGCCTGAGATTGTCCATAATGGGAATCTTCTTGAGAAAGATGTTCATTATTATGTGAACTATGGTGACAATAATAAGGTCGGCAAAGGAACGCTGACCATTCAGGGTACAGATGTGAATTATACCGGAAGCCGCCAGAAAGAATTTCAGATTGTGCCCTATGATTTGGGGGCAGATTATGCACAAGCGCATGTGGAGGTACAGGGAATCGCAGATGTGATTCTGGATGCCGTGATTGCGGAGACTGATGCCAATGCACAGATGACGCAGGACGGACAGGTGGTTATGTCGGACTTAAAAGTGATGTACACGCCGGTGGACTTAGACGGAACAGAATTAGCAGCCAGAGCGCTTGACCTGGGCGATGAATATGAAGTTTTCTATCGAGATAACAAGAAGATTGGCACGGCAACGATTACGATTAATGGGAAAGGCAACTTCGGCGGAACAATAACTAAGACGTTTCGGATTCGTGGAGATCTTTCTTCCGAGAGGACAAAGGTAGCGGTGGCAGACTGTGAATATACACCAGCCGGAAATACACCGGAGCCAACTGTCACTTACACATATGATGGCGGTGCGACAGAGACTCTTGTAGCAGGTGTGGACTATAATGTGTCGTATGAGAACAATACCGATTCCACAGTCAAGAGCGGTGCAAAGGCGAAAGCGATTATCTCTCCGGTGATGTCGGAGGATGGTCTTACGGTAGAAGGAAATTACGCACAGAGCGGGGCTGAACCGAGAGCGGCAGAGTTTGAGATTCTGCAGAGGGACCTCACGAAGACAATTGGCACGGAAGAAAATCCCAAAGACCCCTCGCTGGATGTTACAGGCTTGGTGGAAGATGGATATGAGTACAATGGGTTAGATATTGTGCCGGAACTTCAGATTACCTGTGATGAGATAGCTTTGTCTGTCGGTGATGACGGTGACTATACGATTGCCGCAGAGAACAACCGAAATGTATATACATTTGCTGAGACGGAAGATGGAGGGCGTGGGGAACGTCTTATGCCAACCGTTATGGTCAGCGCAGCCAAGGATGATGAAGGCAATTATACCGGAAATTACAAGGGCGGGTTCCAGATGGAATTCAAGATTAACCCCAGGCAGATTTCCGAGGAGACGATTAAAACTTTGCTGCGTGTAAACGGTCGGGACTATGATGATACAGTTGTGCCGGAGGTAGATTATACCGGAAAAGCAATCAGATTCCCATTAGACCCGGATGATCCTGCCAACAGCAGGAACGATATGACTGTGACCTGGAGTAAAGAGGGACAGAACACATCCCTGGTTGAAAATCAGGATTACAGCGTGGCTTATGCCGACAATACCAAAATCGGCGAAGCAAAGGTTATCATTTCGCATGTAGAATTCAGCAATTACGAAGGGACGTATGAGAGAATTTTCAAGATTATGGCTACCATAGAGGTGGTAGACCAGGAGAAGCCCCCAATTAAATATATGACGTTGGAATACGACCATAATGTTCCGTTCGGTATCGTGGATGTGTATCCGGATATGATATTTCAAGATTATTCCGGTGTGCTCTGTGAAGAGACAAACGACCCGAAGATATTGGTTGAGGGTGAAGATTTCGAGATTGTCACGGCGGAGAACCAGGGGGATGCGCCTGAGTGCAGCAAGAACAATAAGAACGTGGCAAGGGAGGATGCGGAGAACGAAGACGAGAGGCCGCTGGTGGTCGTTCGGGGAATCGGATGTTACCGCGGTGTAATTAAGCGGTATTATAATATTATCCCCAAAAACCTGACCACGGATCAAGGCGATATCACAGCAGACTTTACAGATGCTGTCGTTTCAGAAGAGTTTGAGAATGCTTATATTTATACGGGGGAACCTATTACGCCCACGATTCAGGTACGCAACCATGGGCAGCTGATGGTACCCAATGTGGACTACACGATTGTTGGCTATGGGAACAATACGGAAATCTCTACAGAGAGCAGGAAAGCAAGCGTTACCATCCAGGCGGTAGATGGCAGCAATTACGAGGGACGTAAGACATTCTACTTTAATATTATCCCTCGCCAGATTAGCGGCATGCGGGTGGACCTCGTAGGCGACAACCCGGTATACAACCGCAAGGCAAAGACTCCGGAAGTGGAAGTTTACTATATGGAGGGTATCGAGAAAGTAGTCCTCACCAGGAATGATTATGATGTCACTTACGAGAACAACGTTAATGCGGCTTCCCAGTACGCGGGAGATAACGCTCCGGTTGCTATTATCACCGGCAAAGGTTCTTACGGCGGGACATTGAGGAAGAACTTTACCATTGAACCTGAACCGCTCACGCCGACAGAGGGCGAAGAGGATGATTTCAACATTACGGCAGGCAGTGTGCCGTATACCGGGCGAGAAGTCACTACGACAGTTACGGTGAAAGCCAAAGACGGTACGCTTCTGCTGCAGAAGGATGCGCAGAATACGCCAGTTGTACCGGATATAAGAGAAACAGAGGACAATCCAGATACACCGGATAACCCGGACAATCCAGATACGCCGGATAACCCAGATACACCGGATAACCCGGATGATCCAGATGTTCCAGATACACCGGTGGAACCCGATTATGAGATAGTTGGTTATCGGGACAATGTCAATGCAGGAATCGGAACGGTTATCATTCAGGGATTAGGCAACTATACAGGAACGCGTGAGGTGCCATTTAACATTATCGCACCGGACGTTTCGGAAGATTTCCGGATTGCCGATATTCCAGAGCAGACGTTTATCAATGGTCCGATTGAGCCGAAGGTCAGTGTTTCCCTGTCAATCGGCGAGGGTGAAGAGGAAGTTCAGATTCCGCTGACTGAGGATGATTATGCAGTAGAATATGAGAACAATGTAAATGTTGGCACAGCAACGGCTATTATCAAGGGAACCGGCAACTTTGGCGGCGAGAAGAGAGTAAACTTTACAATCGTACCTAAGGTTATCGGTACAGAAGAGGGCATAGACCCGGAAATGACGCTTGCTGCGATGGAAGACCAACTCTATACTGGCAGGGGAGTTACGCCGGATGTGGATTTGAGGTACCACAGTCAGACCGCTGCACAGGCAGATGAGCCGGATGGAGATAACAACGGCGACAATGCCGGAGACACAGAAGATGATGGACGCTTAGTGCTGGGCAGAGATTATACGCTCTCCTACCTTACGAACATACCGGTGGGAACGGCAAGCGTAACCATTGTTGGTATTGGCAATTACAGAGGCAATATCCAGACGCAGTTCAGGATTCTTGGAGGAATGGATATGGCGGAGGTGTCCAGCATTCCGGCACAGCCTTATACAGGAAGCGCCGTGACGCCGAAACCGGAGGTCACCCTTGCAGGGAAGAAACTGATTGAGGGAGAGGAATACACGCTGTCATATGAGGACAATATCGCTCAGGGAACAGCGAAGATTATCATAACCGGTATGGGTGAATGGTACACCGGAGAGAAGACGGTTACGTTTGAAATTGCCAGAGATTTCTCCAATGAGACGATTATTAAGGGCCTGGCATCCGCGTATACTTATACCGGCAAAGCAATCACGCCGGTTGTGCTTGTGGAAGACCATGGAAGGATTCTTTCTAAGGGCGTGGATTACAGTGTAAGCTACAGCGGCAACATCAATGCCGGAACAGCAACCGTTACAATTACAGGTATCGGCAGATATAGCGGAACAGCAGCGGCACAGTTTAAGATTATGCCGCAGAACATCGGCAGGGCAGTGGTCTCCAACATTGCAGACCAATCCTACGACGGCAAAGACAAGAAACCGTCTGTCTCTGTTGTCAGTGATGGAATCACGCTGAAGAACGGCGTTGATTATGCAGTATCCCACGTAGACAATAAGAACCCGGGCAAGGCAAGCGTAATCATTAAAGGCGCTGGCAATTACACAGGGACCCAGACCATGAGTTATAACATTGTAGTGCCGAAAGTGACAGGCGTAAAAGTTTCGGGATATTCTGCTTCCAGCATTACATTTTCCTGGAACCGCAATAAGTTAGTCAGCGGTTACGAGATATATGATGCCAATAATAAGCGGGTAGCGTGGGTGAAGAAGAACAGCACCGTTAAGGCGACTGTTTCCAAACTCAAAGCGGGAACCACCGGCAAATTCCGGGTGAGGGCATATGTGACCCAGGGCAAGTATTTCTACAGTGATTTTGTAACTGTTACAGCAAGCACGGCGCCGAAAGCGCCGGCGATTAAGAGCCTGACGTCCAGCAAACCCAAGCAGGTAGCCATTAAGTGGAAGAAAGTTTCTAAGGCAACGAAATACCAGGTATACCGGAGTACCAGCAAGAAAGGCAAGTACAAGAAGATTGCCACGACGGGCAAGACCTCCTATACCGATAAGAAAGCAACAAATGGCAAGACATACTATTATAAAGTTCGCGCATTAAAGAAGGTTGGGAAGAAGACATATTACAGTAAGTATTCATCAGTAAAATCCGTTGCTGCCCAAAGGTAGCAGCGGATAGAAAGGAAATTGATATCAAATAT
Organism: uncultured Lachnospiraceae bacterium; assembly: GCA_910583835.1. Classification (GTDB taxonomy): domain Bacteria; phylum Bacillota; class Clostridia; order Lachnospirales; family Lachnospiraceae; genus Petralouisia. The sequence continues at coordinate 15,316 of CAJTYM010000039.1, forward strand.
GGATAAAATATATTGTATTGGAAAATTCCAGTTTGAGTCCAAAGAGAAGTATCAGGAAGCTTTGGATGATATTGAAAAAATCAAATACATTTCCAAAAAAATGGATATCAATGAGCCGGGTGTAGCGCAAAGGCTTTACACCTTAGTGCGGGAGGGGAAGATTGTATTTCACAGCGTAATCGGTGAAGACTATCTTCTTTACCTCTCGGACATGGTGGTTGAAGATTACCGTGCGCTATCCCGGGATTCTTTCGCAAGCAGAATAGTAAAAAGGCTGCGGCAAGTATCGCCCCGGCAGGTAGTAGGGGTAATATGTATGGCTGGCGCCGTAATCTGCTTTCTGGTATTTCTGGGCAGCGAATACCGTGACCAGAAGAAGACCAGAGAGTTGGAGAAAATGAAAAATGAACAGGAGATTTCAGCAGCTTCCGACTGGCTGTCAACGAAGTTTATTGATACTTTGGAAACCGATGAGACTGATGGGGAAGTTGTGGTGGCACAGACGGAGACAGTAGACAATGAGGTATATGCGGCAGAACCTATACAGGAAATCGGACCGCAGATTTTGCCGGAATATCAGGCGTTATATGAGAAGAATTCAGATCTCGCCGGCTGGCTTACCGTAGAAGGCACGGGCATTGATTATCCGGTGCTGCAGGCAGTGGCGCAGAGCAGTGACTTTTATTTGAATCATGACTTTAATGGCAAAGAAGATATTAACGGTTCCCTTTTCCTGGATTTCAGAAATAATCTGCAGGAGCCCAATGACAATATGATTATCTATGGGCATAACATGAAATCCGGTATGATGTTTGGGGAATTGAAACAATACCTTGAGCCATCATTTTGGAGGGAACATAAGAAGGTAACGTTCAACACGATTTATGAGAAAGCGGAATATGAGATTGTAGCGGTTTGTCTGTCTAAGGTAGCCGAAGATGGCGCAGGCAATTTTAAATATTATGATTTCATTGAGGCGGGAAGCAAGAAAGCATTCAGGCAGTTTGTGAAGAACATCAAGGAATTGAATATTATGGACGAGAAGCTGGAACTCTCGTATGGAGATAAATTATTGACACTATCCACATGCAATAGTTACACCGAAGATGGAAGATTGTTTTTAGTAGCAAAAAAGTGTGAAAAGTAAAGGGAAGGTAATGCAAGGAGGACAAGAAGATGAAAAAATTATTTAGCAAGTGTTTCAATGCAGTACTGATTGTAGCGCTCAGCCTAACCTTATGCCCGGCATTGAGCACAATGGCGGAAGAAGAAGTAAGCGAGTTCGTTATGGACGGTACAACGATTACAGGCTATAATGGGCCGGGCGGCGATATCACACTTCCAGCGACAGCAACGGCAGTTGCCGATTATGCGTTTGCCGGGAATGGGAATATCTCAAGCGTTGTAATCCCGGCGAATGTTACCAGCGTGGGTTCTTACAGTTTTTCTGGCTGCGGTGGTTTGAGCAGCGTAGTATTTGGCGGAAGCGTCAGCCTCGGAACCGGCGTGTTCTATGGCTGCGGCGCACTGGGCTATGCAGAACTCCCGGGCGGCTTATCATCTATTCCTGAAGAGACCTTTGATGGCTGCGGAAGCCTCGGCTCCGTGTCAATTCCTGATGGCGTTGGCTCTATCGGGGCAAGGGCATTTGCCGGCTGCGGAAGCCTTGGTTCGGTGACGATTCCTTCCAGCGTGTCGGAAATCGGCAGCAGCGCTTTTAACAATTGCGTAGGTCTTTCATCAATCGTCATTCCCGATTCTGTATCTTCTATGGGAAGCGGCGTATTGTCAGGCTGCAGCGGCCTCGGTTCCGTAAGCCTTTCCGGAGGGATGGGCAGCATACCGGAGCTTACCCTTTATGGCTGCAGCAGTTTAGGAGAGATTAATATTCCGGGTTCTGTCGGCAGCATTGGCTCCCAGGCATTTGGAAATTGTTCCGGAATCTCTGGCATTTCCATTCCGGCAGCAACCTCCTCTATAGATTTTAGCGCTTTCGATGGCTGCAGCAACTTGACCGCAGTCAATGTAGAGAGCGGAAACGGAAGCTACAGTACATATGACGGCGCAGTCTATAACAGCAGCCAGACACAGCTTTTGTACTGTCCGGTGGGCAAATCCAGCCTGAAGCTTCCTGACGGCATGACAACGATTACGTCTTCTGCCTTTGCGAACTGTCCCTATGTATATAGCCTGGAGATTCCCAAATCCGTAACCACGATTGAGGCGGATGCATTTTCAGGAAGCGGTATCGGAACGGTGAAGATTCCCGAAACCGTTACATCTATCGGTACGCAGTCTTCCTGGACGCCAGACGTCATCTATGGCGTCAGCGGATCTACGGCGGAGCAGTTTGCCAATGACAATGGATATATTTTTGAAGCTACGGATGGCGGTAATGGCGGAAAAAAGCCGCCCAAGGAAGATCCGGATCCTCAAGACCCGCCCAAGGAAGATCCGAATCCTCAAGACCCGCCCAAGAAAAACCCGGATCCAGGTACTACTGGCGGCGGAACGACTACTACCAAGGGAAGCACTACCACAGTTGCCAGGGCGACTGGAAGCTCTGCGTCCAGGAACATGGGGACCGCACAGGTACAGAGCGGAACGCCTAAGACAGGCATTGCCTTTGATGCAAGGTATGTATTATGTGCAGGATTTTTCCTTGCAGGAGCCTACCTGGTAATTACCAGAAAGAAAAAGGGCATGAAAGCATAATGATAGAAAGAAATAAAAAGAGCCGTGCATGGCTCTTTTTATTTTTTATCTTATTATTGCTTTGCAATTGCACTCGGCACCGCAAATGTGAACTTTTCCCAAACTTCTAAAGTTTCCTTTGAAATAACCGATAAATAAATTAAATAAAGCACACAATATTGCAATAAGAGAGATTGCTTTATAGAAAGGAGAGATCCGAATGCGTATAGAGGCATATAATCAGGTTACTCAGATTTACAGCGCCAGCAGAGCAGCCAAGTCCAAGAATGCAGACAGCGTGAAGAAGCGTGATGAGGTACAGATTTCCCGCACAGGACGTGACTACCAGGTGGCGAAACAGGCAGTAGCGGAAGCTTCCGACATCAGGGAAGACAGGGTAATACAGGTAAGGAAACGTATGGCATCCGGTAATTATAAGGTGGATAACGGAGATTTTGCAGCCAAATTACTTGAAAAATACGAAGCGTACTGCTAGAAATGAGGTTGTTGCGTGGCAAGCTTAATGGAAGATTTTATGAGCGTATTGGAAGAAGAGAATGAGGGATATCAACGTCTGACAGAACTGTCACAGAAGAAGAGGCAGATAATTATAGACGGTGATATTCCTGCTCTTGAGGCGATTACCGACCAGGAGCAGGAGATTGCCAGTCGGCTTAAGAATTTAGAAAATAAAAGAAATGAAGTAGTAGGTGATATGTCTATCGTACTTAGTAAGAAGCCGGAGGAGCTGACTGTTACTAATATGATAGCATTTTTAAATAAACAGCCGCAGGAGCAGAATAAGCTGATTGAGCTTCGGGATAAGCTCAGGGATACATTGAAGAAGATGGCGGATATCAATGAACAGAATGAAGCGCTCCTGCGCCAGGCGATGGAACTGACAGAATTTGATTTGACGCTGTTTCGCAGTATGCGGCAGGCGCCAACGACTGCAAATTATGACAATCGGGCGAACAATACCGGGGATTTGTTAGCGAACAGCGGTTTTGATGCTAAGCAGTAAAGGAGAACAATAAAATGGCGAATGGAATGGGAAGTTTGTATATCGGCGCATCCGGCTTGCAGAACAGCCAGAATGCACTGAATACAACAGCAAATAATCTTGCCAATGTGGAGACAAAAGGTTATGTCAGGCAGCAGGTATTGTTTGAAGACAGGCAATATGTGACGTTTGACAGGAAGGCAGCTATCAGCGACCAGCAGGCAGGGCTTGGCGTGAATATCGCTGACGTGGTACATACCAGGAATGCTTTTCTGGACCAGTATTACCGTACAGAGAACGGCAGGCAGAATTTCTATGAGGCGTGTGCGGAAACTGCAAGGGAAGTGCAGACGCAGTTCCAGGAATTGGAGGGAGAACAATTCCAGACGGCTCTGCAGGAGTTCTGGGAGTCGTTTGCAGAGTTTACCAAGGGACCGGAGCTGGGCATTTACCAGACGCTGGTTGTACAGAAAGCAACGCTGTTTCTGGACCGTGCACAGAAGATAGAAGAGAATCTTTATGATTATCAGAAGAACCTCAATTACAAGATTAATAAGGATATAGACAGAATCAATGAAATTGGCACGAAAATCCGTGACTTAAATATAGAGATTCTCCGAATTGAATCCGGCGGCGTGGAAACGGCAATGACATTGCGCGATGAGCGTGATAACCTGCTCGATGAATTATCCGGCCTGGGGAAAGTCGATTTTAAAGAGCGCGCAGACGGAACTGTGAGGGTGAAGCTTGAGAACGTGGAATTTGTAGATGAGATCCATGTGTATGAAGTAAAAGGAAAGACAGATCCGGTGACTGGTTTTGTAACCCCCTATTGGCCGCAGCTTTCAGATGTCGGCAGAGGGCGCTACACTTATATGTTTGACTATAAGAGCGGCGATATTGCCGCAGAACTGAATACAGATATTGGGGAACTCAAGGGCCTTATACTTTCCCGGGGCGATAAGCCCGCAGATTACCGTGACATTACCGGCATGGATAAGCAGAAATATAACGATACCACCGGAATGTCTGTCGTGATGACCGCACAGGCAGAGTTAGACCAGCTTATCCATGAGGTTGTAACATCCATCAACGACCTTTTCAGTCCGCTGACCACGGCAAGTTTTACGGCAATGGACGGTACCAGATATAACAATGTCAGGGTATGGGATGAGGAGAACGGCTGTGTGGGCACGGATGGGCAGAAGCCAGGGCGTGAACTTTTTACCAGACGCGGCTGCGACCGTTATAATAAGGTGACGGCGAATGATGGCAAAGTCTATTATGTGTACAATGAGGAAGACCTTACGGATACCGCAAAGATGTATACCGCCAAAGGAATTACTGTCAATCAGGATTTGCTGCAGTTAGAAGGCGGCCTACCCCATCTGAAGAAGGATGGAGAGCCGGCACAGGCTTTGGCACAGGATTTGGTGGAGATGTGGAACAAGAAGATACAGACCATCAATCCCAACAATACGGATCCCTGTACATTTAAAGTATACTACCAGAGGATGATACAGGATATCGGTACAACCGGCAATGTCTATGAGGGGTTGTCAGCCGGTCTTTCCGCAGAGGTGGAGAGCCTTGACAACAGCCGTCAGCAGGTGATTGGCGTTTCCTCAGATGAAGAATTACAGAATATGATAAAATACCAGAATGCTTACAATGCAGCCAGCAGGTTTATCAATGTGATTTCTGAGATGCTGGAACATATCGTAACCCGGTTATAGGACATCGGGAATATATCAGGAGGTAGAATATGGCTTCTACATTTTTTGGATTGACCATTGCAGGTTCCGGGCTCAATTCCTTTCAGGCAGCGGTGAACACAACGGCCAATAATATTTCAAACGTAAATACAAAAGGATATACAAGGCAGCAGGCAGTCCGCATTGCGGCTGAGGCGCTGCGGGTGAATGACCGCTATGGCATGGCGGGCAGCGGCGTTACCACGACAGAGATTACACAGACCCGTGATTTCTATTATGATGTGAAGTACTGGAATAACAGTGCGAAGCTGGGGCTGTTTGAAGCGAAGCTCTATTATGCGCAGCAGGTTGAGAATTCCATCCTCAATGATGACAATGTCAAGGGATTTACGAATATTTTTGATGAGATGTTTGATGCTTTGAGTGAGGTGCAGAAATCACCAGAGGACAGAGATGCCAGGCAGTCCTTTATCAGTAAGTCCCAGAGCCTTGCAGATTTTTTCCATAGCCTGAACGTAGGGTTTCAGCAGATTCAGGAAGATTGCAATCAGGAGATTTCCACGCAGGTGGATCAGATTAATGGGATTGCGGAGAAGATTGCACTGCTCAATAAGCAGATTAACGTGATTGAGTTACAAGGCGTCAATGCCAATGAGCTGCGTGACCAGCGGGCATTGCTTGTCGATGAACTCTCTGATTTGGTTCAGGTAGATGTAAGGGAGACCCCGGTAGTCGACCCACAGCATCCGAATGTATATACCGGGGCGACCAATTATCTGCTGAAAATCAATGGGCAGACATTGGTAGACACTTTTGATTATAATACCTTGAAATGCGTGGCGCGTGAGAAGAAGGTCAACCAGACCGATGCAGATGGCCTGTATGATATTTTCTGGCAGGGTGACAATATCCCATTCAGCGTGACCGGAAAGGGCTGCACGGGAAGGCTGAAAGGTTTGTTTGACACACGCGATGGCAATAATGACGAAGGTTTCAGCGGCACCATAGAGTCCGTAAGGGCAGGTGACAACGGAGATATCGTGAGGATTAAGAATCCCAGTATCACAGATATCAACATTATGAATATGGCAGACGATGGAGTCATTACCCTTAACAATAAGGATTACCGTTATTCTGGATTTACTTATGATGCCGAGACGCAGACCTATGAGTTCCATTTGAAATGGACGCTCTCTGTGGAGCAGCGTAATGACCTGACGAACCGCACGGCAAATATCGGGGAGAGCATCGATGCCATGGGCATTCCTTATTATCAGGCACAGTGCAATGCTTTTGTGCGTGAATTTGCCAAACAGCTGAACAACATCCAGCGCTCAGGCGTGGATTTGGAAGGCGTTGCTGCGGGTTCATTCTTCGTGGCAAACAATGCAGCGGATGGAAGCGAGTATGACTTTGCGGAGTATGATGCCAGCGGCAGCATGAGCACGTTTAAGAACGATTATTATAAACTGACGGCAGGCAATATGAAAGTGGCAACTTCCATTCAGAAGAATCCAAGTAAGATGTCGACTATTTCTGCCGAGGATTATGCGAACGGCGTAGCGAACCAGAAGCTGACGGACGAGATGATGAAGCTTAAGTCCGATACGAAGATGTTCCGCGGGGGCGCGGCAAGTGAGTTTTTAAAGTGCCTGTACACTGACAATTCTGTAGATACGCAGAAATCAGAGACATTTTATAAGAATTACAGCAATATTTCAGAGACAATTATACAGAAGCGCATGTCAATTTCAGCCGTAGACGAGGATGAAGAAGGACTTGATATGTTAAGGTTCCAGAACGCTTACAACCTGGCATCTAAGATGGTGCAGACATTGACAGAGATGTATGACAGATTAATTCTGGAGACAGGCGTATAAGGAGGTTCGTAAATGAGAGTTACCAACAGTATGATAAGTAGGAACAGCATGACCAACATGAATGGCAATAAGGTCAGTGTCGATAAGCTGAACAATCAGATGACATCGCAGAAGAAGATTTCCAGGCCTTCTGAGGATCCGGTAATTGCCATCCGGGCGCTGCGTCTGCGCAGCAACCTCAATGAACTGAATCAGTATTATGAGCGCAACATTCCCGATGCCCGGTCCTGGTTTGAGGTGACGCATGGCGCTTTGAGCAATATGGAGACCATATTAGACAAAGTTTATGTACAGTGCAATCAGGGGTCAACCGATACGCTGACACAGGAAGACCGCAATGATATCCTCAAGAACCTTCAGTCGCTGCGGGAACAGGTATACCATGAAGGGAATGCAGACTGTGCCGGAAGGTATGTATTTACCGGTTATAAGACCAATAAGCAGCTGACATTTGCAGATAATGAGAATGAGACAGCTTACGAGATTACAGAGAAGCTTTCCTTCAGCGATATAGAGGAGAAGCATTTCTACAGCAATGAGGTGACTGTACCCAATACCCTTGCCGATGTGCAGGCAGGAGTGGATTTGGCAGATATGCCGCAGGAGTATGTTCACAAGCGTATCCGTCTGTCATATGAGGCAACGGAGACCTTGGATCCTGCAAACCTGACATATTATGATAAAGATGCGGAGGAGTGGCTGTCAGTGGCAGACATGGAAATCGGCGGTCTCTATCCGGCTGTCATCACCGATATGACATATGATGACTGGGCAGAATCGGATTTTGCTGTCCGTGATAACCAGATTCTTTACTTTAAGGAGACTGGTGAACTGATTCTGGGAAAGAATGTTGCCAACCATATCTCAAGCGAGAGAATAGAGCTCAGCATGACCTATGCGAAAAAAGGATTTAAGGAAGGAGAACTGCGCCCGGAGCATTATTTTGACTGCAAGGACATTACTGACGAGAATCCAGATAACCATATTGAATATACTAAGCAGAATCAGGAGATTAAATTTACAGTAGCTTTTAACCAGTCCCTTACCATCAATACCCAGGCAAGCGATGTGCTGGATTCTTCTATCGGCAGGGATATTGATGAACTGACGAATGCCGTACAGGCGGCAATTGCAGCTCATAACAAGATTGAGAAGTTAGAAGCAATGAAAAAAGAAGAACAGTATTCAGACCCAGTGGCTCAGGCAGGAATCGCAGAGTGGATTGAGGCGGCTGAGAAAGAGGCAGACTATGCAGATGACTATATGCAGAAGCTGTATTCCAGGGGAGTCGGCAAGTTCCAGGATTACAAAGAAAACGTAACCCTTGCCAAGACAGACCTTGGAAGCCGTGAAGACAGGCTGAATCTGACAGAGAACCGGATGTCTGACCAGCAGACCACATTTGAGACCCTGAAATCAAGAAATGAGGACATGGAATTGTCAGATATTATTATTGAATATACGGCAGCATATAATGCTTACCAGGCATCCCTGCAGGCATCTGCAAAGGCAAATGGGCAGACATTGCTCAATTACCTGTAACAGTAAGGGTGGATATCCCCAGACAGTGAGGAGCGAGATTATGCAATTAAATACGAGATTATTTGGAGAAATAGAAATAGAAGATGAGAAGATTATCTTCTTTGAAAAGGGAATCATCGGATTTCCGCACTGCCAGAGATTTACTTTAATTTATGATGAGACGGATGATGGGAAACGCAAGAATATTTCCTGGCTGCAGTCCATCGAAGAGCCAGGGTTCGCTCTTCCGGTCATGGATCCTCTGATTGTCAAAGAGGACTATGACCCTCAGGTCGAACATGACTTGTTAAAGAGCCTTGGCAATCTGAACGAGGAGAATCTTTATGTGCTGGTGACAGTGACAGTTCCGGCAGATATCAAAAAACTCAGTGTGAATCTGAAAGCGCCTGTCATCATTAATGTGGAGGAGCGCAAGGCAGAGCAGCTTATCGTGGAAGATAACTTCCCGGTGAAGTATCCAATCTATGATATTCTGCAGGCAAAAAAAGAAAAGGCAGGTGAATAGGATGCTGGCGTTGACCAGGAAAAAAGGAGAATCCATAGTCGTAAATAATGATATAGAAATCAGTATTCTGGATATTCGTGGAGAGCAGGTCAAAGTTGGGATCCGTGCCCCCAAGGAGGTACCGGTATACCGGAAAGAAGTTTATCTCCAGATACAGAAAGAAAACGAGGCAGCCGTCAGCGTAGAGGACGTGAGTGCACTCAAAAATATTCTGTAGGGCGTAAATTTTTGTAAAAAAATACCGATAATCATTATAAGATAAAGGATTTTAGAGAATTGGGACAGCTGGAAACTGCCAGTCCGGCTGTCTTAAAATCACACGGAGGTGATCGCAATGGCAATGGAGGCATTAAAATCTGCCGGGATTAAGGCATATCAGGGAAGTAGCCCGAAACCTGCAGTACAGACAATCGATACAGCGGTGACGCCGCAAGCGCCCGCAATGGCGAAAAGCATCAAGACAGCAAGCAGCGCTGCAACAGTGGAAGCGAAACCGGCGAAGAAGTCCGCCAAAGCTATGGTGAATAAGGATAGCAGCAGTAAAGTGCAGGAGATGCCTTTGGCAAAGGAATCTGCAAAAATACCGGAATCGGTGCTTCCTGAGAGTATGGAGACAGCAGAAGGGACGGCTTCCAATGACAAGCTGAAACGTGCAGTGGAAGAGATTAATAAGAAAGCTGCCGATTCGGAAGCTGTATTCGGGGTACATGATTCTACAAACAGGGTAACAATTAAGATTGTCGATAAGAAGACAAAGGAAGTATTGAAAGAGTATCCGCCGGAGAAGACCCTTGACATGATTGCCAAGGTCTGGGAACTGGCCGGATTGTTGGTGGATGAGAAGCGATAGGAGGAATTATTATGGCTATTAGAGTATCAGGTCTTGCTTCGGGATTAGACACTGATTCCATTGTTCAGGAATTAGTTGCGGCCTACAGCAAGAAGAAAGATAAGCATGTAAAGGCGCAGACGAAACTGGAATGGAAGATGGATGCCTGGAAAGAACTGAATAAGAAAGTTAACAGCCTTTATAAAAGGCTGGGCAATATGAAGCTGAGTACTTACTACAATAAGAAGACGACTTCCATCTCGGACAGCACCAAAGCGACTGTCACAGCCAGCAGCAATGCCATTAACGGCACACAGAAACTGAAAGTCAACAAGGTTGCTTCCACAGGCTATCTTACCGGCGCCAGCCTTGCCAAAGGAACAACTGCAAGCACAACGCTGGGTGAGTTAGGGCTTGCCGCTGGCGATAAGGGAACGATTGCAGTTACAACCAAGAAAGGTTCTAAGAATATTGAAGTAAGCTCCGACATGAAGATTTCAGAATTTGTCAATAAGCTGAAAGATGCCGGTGTTTCTGCAAGTTTTGATTCCACATACGGTCGCCTTTACATTACCGCTAAGGACAGCGGCGTGGAGAATGACTTTGGCTTGACGGCGACAGACGCCAATGGACTGACCGCATTAAAAGGACTTGGCATCTATGTAGATTCTGATGCCAACAAGGAAGCTTATAAACAGTGGGATAAATACGGCGTGGACGTATCTGGCAACCCAACATCAGACCCCGCGAAGCTAAAAGCTAATTTTGAAAATATTTTAAATACGATAGACCAATATCAGGGCGAGGGTTCCGGCAGCATCAAAGAACTGCAGCAGGATAATGCCGATTTGAAGTCGGATTTGACCAGCCTTCAGGCAGACCGCAACTATGCAGTTGCATTTATGTCCATGAAAGGCGCGCTTGCTGTTAAGAATGATGGCGGCGCAGAAAAACTCACCGCGGCAGAGCAGAGTGAGATGGAGCAGCTGCTCAAGAAGACAGATGCAGAACTTAAAGAAGACGGTGAGACCGAACGCTTTGAGGAACTCAAAGAGAAGCTGGGTTACAGCGATAAGGATTTTGCTCAGCTGAGGAACAATGCAAGGGCAGTCGATAAATTTGAGGGAGATGCGGAGAATGCATCGGTAGTGAACGACATTCACACAGCTTACAACGATGCTGACAGCACTGCCAAGCTGCAGGCATGGGTAGATAACAATACAGCCGAGATTCAGAACGTCTCGGATGCCCTGAAAGCGAATAATGAGCTGATTGCCGAGAAACAGGCGTATATCAATGACAATGCGATGCTGACATCGCTGGCACCGGCAGCAACCTTGACAGAAGAGCAGCTGAAGACCATGACGGATGCAGAGGTTGCGGCGTTCAAAGCACAGGACAATGCAAACCGTGCAGATGTTCTGACAGCTAAGTACCAGTATGTGCAGAGCATTAAGAATGACACCGGCAGTTTCAGTGACGACCCAAGCAGGGATGGCCATGCAGTCAGGGTGAATGGCTCGGATGCACAGATTGAATTGAATGGAGTGACATATGACTCTGCGAGCAATAATATTTCGGTAAATGGCATCACCATTACCGCGCTGCAGACGACAGCGAAAGGCGCAACGCCGGACCAGGATGAAGTTCTTACCATTACCACCCAGGCAGATGTTCAGGGTATCTATAACAGCATTAAGGATTTCCTGAAAGAGTATAATGCGTTGATTAAAGAGATGGATGAACTCTTCAATGCGGATTCAGCTAAAGGTTATGAGCCCTTGACGGACGATGAGAAGGAAGCCATGGGTGATAAGGAGATTGAGAAGTGGGAGGAGAAGATTAAGAAATCCCTGCTTCGCAGAGATGATAACCTTTCATCTGTTATGAATATGATGACAACTGCGATGGGCAAGAGTTTTACATTGAGCGATGGCAAGACATATAGTCTGTCAAGTTTTGGAATTAAGACTCAGGGCTATTTATCTTCAGCGGAGAATGAAGGTTATGTTTACCATATAGATGGAGATGCAGAGGATGAGGTTTCCTCCGGTAAGTCTGACAGATTGCTTGCAGCTATCCAGAAAGATCCGGATATGGTGCAGGAGTTCTTCCAGAAGTTATCTGACAATCTCTATACGAAGCTCGACAAGAAGATGAAGAGCACGAACATGAACAGCAAGTACAGCATCTACAATGACAAGAAGATGCAGAGAGATTACGATGATTATACGAAGACCATCAAGAAGTGGGAAGAGAAAGTCACCGCTATGGAAGACTATTACTATAAGAAGTTTACTGCAATGGAGAAAGCGCTTGCTACCTTGCAGAACAGTACCAGCGCATTGAGCGGCTTATTAGGTTCCTGATAAGCATGAACAGCAGATGCCCGGGACTTCCCGGGCATCTGTAGAATTTATTTCAAGGAGGAAATAAAAATGATTGCAAACCAGGGTTACGCAGCTTACAACAAGAATAAGATTATGACAGCAACTCCCGGAGAACTTACGTTGATGTTGTATGAAGGAGCGATTAAGTTCTGCAATATTGCCATAGTCGCCGTTGAGCAGGGAAATGTTCAGAAAGCACATGAGAATATTGTCAAAGTAGAGAATATCATAGAAGAATTCCGGGCAACCCTGAATCACAAGTATCCGGTGGCAGAAGATTTTGAGAATGTCTATGTATATATTTATGACAGGCTGGTAGAAGCCAACGTCAAGAAAGACAAAGAAATCCTAGAGGAAGTATTGAAACACCTCCGTACCATGCGTGACACCTGGAAAGAGGTTATGCAGAAAGCCAAGTAATTAATGGATATTATTATGAGGACTATTGCAATACTGCATTGCAGTAGTCCTTTTTGCGCTAAGTTATGCAATGATTTGATTTTAAGGAGGAAGTATGCCAGACAAAGAATATATTGCCGTATTGATCCAAAGCCTTGAGAAGAAGAACGAGATATTAGATAAGATTATTTCACGGAACAAAGAACAGAAAATTTTATTTTCCGATGAATCGTCCGACCCTGACAGGCTGGAAGAGAACATGCAGGAAAAAAGTGGATTTGTAGACCAGCTAAATGAACTTGATGAGGGGTTTCAGCAGATTTATGACAGGGTGAAATCTGTCCTGCAGACAGATAAAGAGTCCTACAAGGAAGAAATTCGCACGATGCAGAAACTAATTACAGAGATTACGGAGAAAAGCGCTACTATCCAGGCACAGGAGCAGAGGAACAGAGACCTTGCAGTGAAGAGGTTTTCTGCCGTTAAAAAAGGCATCCGCAAAGCACGTGCCAGCAATATGGCAGCCAGCCAGTACTACAAGAGTATGGCGAACCTGAATGTTGTGGATTCACAGTTCATGGACCAGAAGAATTAACAGCGCCCACTTTGTTCTTCAGAGACTGAAATTTTTCCTGGGTGAAAGAATTGTCCAATGTAGAGAGCAGCAATTTCTCCAGGTCTGTCTGCTGATTTGCAAGGAAAGGGTTCCTGCGCCAGGAGGGAAAGCAGGTCTGCACTGTGCGCTGCATTTCAAGCAGCTGTTCGAGAGGGGCTTCGGTAAAGCGTTCGCAGATAAACAGCAGCGTGTCCATGTAATAAGTACGCAGGAACATTGTTTCGATTGCAAGGTAATAGTCGCGCAGAAATCCCCGGCGTTCACATTCCTCCAGAAATTGCAGCTGAACTTTCAGGCGGTCAAACTGATGCAGGTCATTGCTCTGTGCTTTCAGCATAGTGCTCTGTGGATTCGGGCGGTAAAAATATAAGGGAATGGGAAGGTAAGCGTAACGTGCAGCATAGAGGGAAGCCAGTTGGGAAAAGAGCGTGTCCTCATGCGCCAGATGTTCTGCATTGCAGATACCGTATTCCGCAAGCAGTTCACGGCGGTAAAGTTTGTTGCAGATGGTTCCATATCTGGGTACAGAAGTACAGAAAACTTGCCGGCTGACAACATCGGTAACCTGGTAGGTTGAGGGAGCAGCCTCAAATGCAGCCGCTGCAGAGGGCCAGGGCCGTTTTTGCCGGAAAAAATCAAATTCCAGAACATCGCATTGCAAAGCCTGTGCATGCTGAAAGAGCAGTTCTGCCGCATAATCGGCAATCGTATCGTCCGCATCCACGTATAATACATAAGTGCCGAGCGCATAGGAGAGGGCAAGGTTCCGGGCATAGCCCTGTCCCTGGTTTTCCGGCAGGGCTAGCAGCAGGACCTGCTCTGGCAAAGTGGATTCCAGGCATTTCAGGATATCCAGCGTGGAGTCGGAGGAGGCATCATCGATAAAGATGAATTGCAGGCGTTCCATGCCAATGGTCTGTGATTTCAGGCTGCCGATACAGGCAGGAAGGAATGTGGCTGCATTATAGCAGGGGACAATGATGGTAATATCGGGCTGGTTATTCATGGCGGTCTCCTTTTCAGAAAAATTTTGCAGATTATTGTAACCAGTGCACACGGCTGCACATTTGATGTCTGGTTATATTATACTATATATTGATATACAAGCAAAGCCTTAATAGAATATATTGTATAGGGCAAAAACACAGCATTTTCCACATCATGAGCCGGCAAAAAAGTTTCCAAAAAATTTAAAAAAAAGTAAAAATAGGTGTAAAGTATCGAAGAAAGTCTCCGATATATGTATCAAGTAAAGAAAATAAATTACTTAAAACTTCAGTGATTGACTCGGATGGAGCGTACGGCCGGAAGAGGAAATCACAACCCCAAAAACAAATGCAGCATGGAAGCTGCAGTACATTCAAGGAGGAATATATTATGGTAGTACAACACAATCTTACAGCGATGAACGCAAACAGACAGTTAGGTATCACAACAAGCGCACAGGCAAAGTCAACTGAGAAATTATCTTCTGGTTACAGAATCAACCGTGCAGGCGATGACGCTGCTGGATTATCTATTTCCGAGAAGATGAGAAGCCAGATCAGAGGTCTGAACAAAGCTTCTTCTAACGCTCAGGACGGCGTTTCCTTAATCCAGGTTGCTGAGGGTGCTTTGAATGAAGCTCATTCTATCTTACAGAGAATGAACGAGTTGGCTACACAGGCAGCTAACGATACCAACACTTCTCTTGACAGAACTGCTATCCAGAACGAGATTGATCAGTTGCAGTCTGAGATTACAAGAATTCAGTCTACTACACAGTTCAACTCCATGAACCTGTTAGATGGCTCCTTCACAGGCAAGAACCTTCAGGTTGGTTCCTTATCTGGACAGAAGATCGGCATCGACATCAGCAACATGGACGCTGCTTCCTTAGGTGTAACAGGATTGAGCGTAAGCTCCTATTCTAGTGCTGGTTCCGCTATGGACGCTATCCAGAGCGCTATCAACAAAGTATCTGATCAGAGATCCTTACTTGGTGCTCTGCAGAACAGATTAGAGCATACAATCTCTAACTTGGATAACATCTCTGAGAATACTTCATCTGCTGAGTCCCGTATCCGTGACGTTGATATGGCAGAAGAGATGGTTGAGTACAGCAAGAACAACATTCTTGCACAGGCTGGACAGTCTATGCTTGCACAGGCTAATCAGTCTAACCAGGGCGTATTGTCCTTACTTGGCTAATCTAATTAGTGACTATCATGAAATGAGACCGGAATTTCCGGTCTCATTTTTTGTCTTATAAGAAAGAACCTGTCACGCTGAAGAGTGAATCACAATTTAATCGGCAGAACCATTTTGGTATCTCCTAGATATATTTCAGCATTTCCCGAAAGCATTTCTCGAAGCTGTGGTTTTCTTTCACTTTCTTATGCCCATTGGCAGCGATTTCTTTCCTCTCTTTGTCATGGGAAAGATAATACTCTACCTTATTCAGTAAGTCTTCAGTATCGTTGTAATAGACAAAATCTTCATCTGGCACAAAATAGTCCAGGAAGTCCGCCTGATAATTTGTCAGGAGAAATCCGCCGGCGCCCATGATATCCATGGCACGCAGAGGAATACCGGATTGTATGCTTTTTAAAGTAATGTTCAGATTGATCTTGCTGTTGGCAAAGACATAAGGCATTTCTGCATAGTAATCTGTAGCGCCCATATTGCGTACATGAGGAATGTCTGCTTCTTGATTAAGTGTAAAAAGCTTAAGTTGATTGGGAAAGCGCTCCCCAATGGCCGTCAGAAGACGGATGCGCTCCAAAGAAGTTACTTTGCGCCCGAGATAATAATTGGCATAAATATACTCCGGGGTCTCTATGCCGTATTTGTCGTTGGCATAGGGGGACACACGCAGCAGTTCTTTTAAGACATCGCCGGTAAGCACTTCCTCCAGAAAATTATAGCCATAAATTTTCAGCTGCGCTTCCATGATGGCGTCAAGATATCCCCGGGTATAATCATTGACATTGGCAAGCCGCTCATAGAAATTGTGCTGCTCATTGTAGAGAGCGCCGACAAAGGAGATATCGCAGGTGCATTTGCGGGAATCAAACTCTTTGTCTGCCAGAAAGTCAATGATTGTGGCATTGACTGGAAGAGGCGTATAGTGAACGGTATGGATTCCCATATTGGTAAGTTTGATATATTCCTGTTTGTCAAAAAGGAATACATGGTTGGTGGGATAAATAATGGTGTAGGAATATAGGGGCACGTATGGGCTGTCATACACCAGGGCAAGATAAGGGATACCGTTCCTCTTACATCCTTCTGCCACCACAGGGTAGAAGTTAAAGGAAAAACAGAACTTAAAGTTTTTGTTTGTTACCGCCTCATCAAATGCCCTGTCAAAGTCAGCGCTAAGACGTTCCTGATAGTCTTTATGGGAAAACATTGTCAGCTTATATCCCATCTGTTCAAAGGTAAAAATAGCATCCACTTTGCCAAAACATGCCCAATCTATAAATAAAATGTTCATCTAAGGACCTCCTGGTAATTATTTTGAAAAGCTATCTCCAGCATCTGCGATAACCGGATGGGGTAAGTGTGGTATTTCTGTACCGTCTCAAAGCCGTTGGCTGCTATTTCCTGGCGCTGCGCTTCGTGGCGAAGGAAGTAGTCTGCCTTGCCGGCAAGGTCATCCAAATTCTCATAATACACAAGGTCTTCCTGCGGGCGGAAGAATTCGGGAAGTTCCGGCTGGAAATTCGTCAGTACAAAGCCGCCGCACGCCAGAATATCAAAGATACGGAGTGGAAGCCCGCTGCGAATTGACTTGGACGTCATGTTCAGGTTAATCTTGCTGTTATGGAAAATAATGGGCATCTCTTCCATTGTCTTTGCCAGCCCTCGGTTATGGATGAGAGGGAGCGTGGAGGTGTCGCTTGCCGTATAAAGGTCAACCGAAAACCGCTTGGACAGAAGTTCCATTACACGCAGCCGTTCCATGGCAGAAATTTTGTTGCCGAGATAGAGCTGTGCCATAGTTTTTCTGTCTGTGAGGTAGGAATCAAAGGGATAGGCAAAAAATCCCGGAAGATGGGCTTTAAACTCCTCTACAGCTTCATCGGTGAGCAAATCCTCAATGATAAAACCACCGTAAATCCGCAGCTGTGCTTCCATCAGCCCATTTAAGTAACCCAACAGATAAGCGGGAGGGTCCGTCAGTTTGTCGTAAGGGCATTTTTCGGTGTAGAGGGAGCCAACAAAAGAGATGTCAGAGGTAAATTTCTTTTGTATGGCAGCGGAAGCAGAATGGATTGCCTTCTGTTTCTGTTTGATGTTGGCAGCCAGGGGAAGATGGAATACATGTCCCGGATTGAGAGGGGAAATTTCTTCATACTGGGCCCGGTCAAAGAGGAAAATCCGGTTACAGGGGTGCGCAATAGAAGTTGCAAAAAGTTCCATCACCGGGGAATCCACACTCCAGCATAGGTAAGGCAAATGAAAAATGTTGCATACCTCGCTCAAGAATGGAAAGAAGTTGATGCTGAACACGAAGTCAGCCGGATGTTCTAACAAGGTATTGCTGACAAGCTGAATGGATTCCTGTGGGGTTAAAGATTTATTGGTAATTTCTGCGGTGATTTCCCGCACTGTGTGCCCCAGTTCCTCAAAACCGTCAATAATATCCGGCTCACAGATACTGCCATAACGGTAAAATAATAACTTCATATACGGTCCTCCTCTGCGGAATTGTAAGGTCGGTTTAAAATCTGTCTTTCTCCACAGCCTGTATCATGCGTTTCAGTTGATGTATGTAGGAAAAGTTATCCCGGATTTTGATATATCCGTTCATGGCAATCCGTAGCCGCTCCTCTTCGTGGGAAAGGTAGTAGGCAGTTTTTGCCATCAGCTCATCTAAATCGTGAAAGACCTCAATCTCTTTGCCAATCGTAAAATAATCTTCAATCTCCTGCTGGTAGTTGGTCAGCACAAAGCCGCCGGAACCCATAATATCTAAAATGCGCTGCGGCATTCCGGTCTCAATGGATGGCAGGGTAATATTGAGGTTAATCTTGCTCAGGTAAAAGATTTTATTCATGGCAGTGTAGTAATTGACGCCCTGATGCACCCGGACATTCCGCAGGTAGGAACAGTCGCTTCTCGTATACAGGTCTACAGCGTAATGTTCCGCCAGGGTATTCAGTACAGTAGTCCGGTCCATCTCTGCAAGTTTTCTGGATAACAGCAGAAGGCCCAGATATAAGTCAAGGTCCATCTGCTGACGGTTCCAGACATTTGCCTGAAAATGCCCGGTCATAAAATCAGCTGTTCTCTGGGAAACCCGCGGCCATGGCTTCATGGTATGCCAGCTGCAGAGATTTTTCAGAAGATATACTTTCAGTTCGGCGGCAATGTCTTCCGGCAGCTGTGAGACAAAACTATTGTAAGAATTGTTCTCATAGAGGTTTCCGACAAAGGAAATATCACAGGTAAAGGCTTTTTCATCTTCCGGTGTAATGTCCAGCGCGCCGGTGCGGGAAAGGTTTACTCCCATTGGCAGATAATATAAATGAGGAATACCGAAAGATTTCATATGTTCATATTCTGCACGGTCAAAAATAAACAGATAATTGCAGGGATTTTTCACTGCCGGATGGAACAGGGATATCAAAGGAGAATCATACACCCAGCCAATATATGGAAAGTGATATTTTTGACACAGGTCTGAGATTTCCGGCACAAAAAGATAGGAAATCAGGCAGTCAAAGTCGTGGTCAGAGAGAAATGTATCCAGTTTCTCAAACTCCTCCGGCACAGGAGCCAGCGGGTCAAACTCTGCGCCTTCGTAGATATCAGCATGTAAGCCCATCTCCAATAATGCCCAGGGGAGATCGAAACTGGAGTTTTTTACGCGGATAAATAAGAAATTCATAGCGTACCTCCAAGAAATAGTGTATAATATTTTAATGGAACTGAATAGAGGCATCGGGATTCCTCCTCATGCCATATTATATCATGAATTGCCTCGCAATCATACAAAAAATACAGGAAAAGAGAAAAGATGTTTCGTGTTGATAAGATAAATTATTTTGACAAGTTTCACTGCATTATGGGGGAATGCCCGGATAATTGCTGCGAAATGGATTGGAATATTTTAGTGGATGATATATCGTATGCCAAATATCAGGCATGTAAAGAAGAGGACGTGCGAAATTTCATATCTCAGGAGATACCGCATAAGATATTGAAGAAAAACCACAAATGCCCATTTTTTCAGGCGGACGGCCTATGTATGCTGCATAAGGAATATGGAGAAGGTTTTTTGTGTGAGACATGCAGGAATTATCCGAGGCTTACATCTTGTTATGAAGATTTATATGTCGTATCGTTGGCCCCATCTTGCCCAGCGGTGCTGGAACTGCTGTGGCTTCAGGAGAGAACAGAGATAAAGACAGAGGTTTTTTATGAATGTCAGGAAGATTTAAAGGAAGAGAAGTTTGAGATGTCAGAAAGTCTGGCCGCAAAGCTTCGGTTCAGAGAAGAATTGCTGGAAATTGCCAGGGACAGGCAATTTAGTTTGGCAGAACGTGTGAAGCAGATGGCGGCGGTCTTAGGCATGGCAGGCTTTTCGGAAGATTTGCCTCAGGCAGTGGAATGGGCCAGGGATTATATAAGGGAGAATTGCCTGATTAATAGGGGGATTAGGCGGCAGTCGGAATTGATTGCCGGGACAGTATTTGATGAAAGAATGGCATTAAATATTGTCTGTGGGAATTTAGGATTTCAAAGGTTTTTCGAACATATCCTGGTTTACAGTATCATTGAGCAGGTATTCCGTATGGAGAAGATGGGGGACAGAGATAAACACAGGTGGTTGGAAAAGATTGTCCTGCGCCTTGCAGTTATGCAATATTGGCTAGCGCTTCTGTATGGCGTACAGGGAAAGGTTTCACGCGATGATTGCAATACAGCGGTCTACAGCCTGATGCGGATATTAGACCATGACGAGGAAGCATGGGAGAAGTGTTACGGAAGATGGAAACGGGAAGTTGGCGGGCTGCCGTTGGTTCTGTGGTAAGGGAATGGGAGGAGAGATATGAAGAAAATTTCTATTATCGTACCCTGCTATAATTCAGAAAAGTATATCGAAGAGTGCTTTGCTTCCCTGAGGAAGCAGACCTTAGGTCTGGGCAAGCTGCAGGTAATATTTGTAAATGATGCCTCTACAGATAATACGTTAGAGTATCTGCAGAAATATGCGGCAAACTATCCCCAATCCGTGGAGGTGATTAATTTAGAGAAGAATCACCGGCAAGGAGGAGCGAGGAACCGTGGACTTGCCCGCGCTGTAGGTGAGTATGTGCTGTTTGTGGACTCCGATGACTGGCTGGATGATACCATGTGCGAAAAGGTCTACGCGAAAGCGGCAGAATATGATGTGGACATCCTGCAGTTCCCATTTGTCCATGTGTATGGGGAAGGCAATATCCACAAAGATGAATGCAGCCGTTATGGGTTCCTGGACGCAGCTTCTGCAGAGATAAGGAAAGGGATGCTGCTGGGTACGCTGTTTACGTTCGGCAGCCAGAACAAGTTATACCGCAGGACGCTGCTGGAACAATGGGAGGCAGCTTTCCCGGAGGGCGTGGTATATGAGGAGCCTTATTTTGTATATCCATTGTTGTTTGAAGCCAGACGTTTCTATAGTATGGAAGAAGGGCTGTATTTTTACCGGCGGACGGGGCAGAGTGTGACCAATCAGCATATGAATGAGAAAAATACGCTTTACGACCATCCATATGTCCAGCTGGAACTGCTGAAGAAACTCACCTCCCATAAGAATTATATCCAGGAATATTACAGCGAGATTGAATTTCATTTTTTACACAGTTATTATTTGGAGACCTTGTATTTTGCCGGGGTGGGCGGCAAATTTCTGGGTATAGATTATTTTCGTAATATGCAGAAGCTGGTGCTTGATTTATTTCCGGCATATGAAGAGAACCCATATCTGAAGCTGGAGAGGTTTGTGAAGCTTCGCAAGGTAATGTTGTCGGTCAAAGAAGACTTTACCCAGGAACAGCTGGATATGTTCTGTGAGCAGACAGTCAGAATCATAGATGGGGAAGGATAGCGCTTACATGGGATTATGGACAGATGTGCATAGAAATCAGGAGGAGATGATGGGTTCTGAGAGAACAGCTACAGGGCAGGAGGAAATCTACATGGAAGAGAAGAAGCGTGAGGCAGAACAAAAAAGGAGACTGAGGGAGGCATTTGCAGGCTGTCGACGGGAGATAGATAGTTTCCTTGTGCGGGAAGCCTATGGGGAATTGCTGGAATATTATCAGTCTGAGAAAATACAGCTGCTTTCTGAAATAGAAAATGATATAGCAGTACTGAGTATTATATTGGATATCTATAAAGAAGAATTACAAGAACCTGTGCCTAATGGTATTTTGAGCAACATTCACAGCATGGAGGAAGCAAGGGGGCGTTATCTGCAAGTGAAGTTCCTCATGTGGAGGCTGGAATTTCTGGATGAAGATACACAGCTGGCAGAGTGGGTGGACAAGGATATGATATCTGTCCCTTTTTTCCGGCGTCTGATAGACGCTTCGTCATTTGAAAAGGTTAATACCGCCTTTAAACTGGCAATGCTTTTGAAGAAAAAGGGAAAAAGCAAACAGGCATTGTCCATGCTCGAATTTGTGGATAAGCTAAGTCCGGGCGAGGAAGCCGTATACTGTGAGATGGCGGATATCTGCATTCAGGCTGGGCGGATGAAAGAAGCCGTAGATTGCCTGAAAAAGATAACGTGCCCTACCGGCATCTTTGTGCAATATCAAGAAAAATGGGGAATTTGAGATGGAGAACGGATTAGATGTAAATAAGATAGCTTTTATTATGTGCACCAACGATGAATTGTATGAACAAGAGTGCATCTCCTATATAGAACGGCTAAAGCTGCCGCTTGGATTTACGCGGGAAATCCTGACCATCAGGGGTGCAGCTTCCATGACCGCTGGGTACAATCAGGCGATGAAAGAATCACAGGCAAAATATAAAGTATATCTGCACCAGGATGTATTTATCGTCCATCTGGACTTCGTAGAGAAGATTTTAGAACTGTTTCGGGAACCGGAGATTGGCATGGTCGGTATGGTCGGCAACCTGGAAATAGACAAGCGGGCTGCCCTGTGGCAAGGAAACCGCGTGGGAATGCTGCATTCTAACAGTGTCTACTTTGCGGATTCCTATCTGTTTGGCAAGATAGAGGGCAGATATCAGGAGGTTCAGGCTGTGGATGGGCTTCTGATGGCAACACAGTATGATGTTCCATGGAGGGAGGACATATTTAAAAAATGGGATTTCTATGACGTTTCCCAGTGTATGGAATTCCGCAGGCGGGGATACCGTATTGTAGTTCCGCATATGGAATACCCCTGGTGTATCCATGATGATGGAATCCTCAATCTGGACAATTACTATGGTGAGAGGGATATATTTATAAACGAATATTTTGGAGGAACAGTGAATGGATGAGAATTTAACAAAACTGGAAGCGCGGGTAGCCAGTTTGGAGGGACAGCTTGCACAACTGCAGAGAGAGAACCAGGAGTATAAGAAAGACAATGACACGCTGCTTCAGGCGATACGCAACCTGTATGGGGTTAACAGCGAGACCATGAATCAGATATCAAAAATCCTTACGAATCAGACCACGCTTGACATTACTCAGGGTATCATTCGTGTCAGGTGCGATAATCTGAGGTATGAACTTCTAGACCCTATGTTCAAAAGGGAAGAGTACCATTTTCCTGTAATTATCAACACACAGGAGACCATTGATGAGATAATTAAGAGCCGTAAATCAATGGCGCGGTTTGGCGATGGTGAGTTTGCACAGATTATTAAGGTAAGCCGCCATAAATTCCAGAAGCTGGACGACAGGCTGGGACAGAGGCTTGAGGAGGTACTGCACAGCCATAACCCCAATGTGCTGATTGCGATTGCCAATAACTATGGTTCCCTGCAGGATTATACGGAATCTGCGGCAGACGCCATCCGCATTTATATGTCAGCAGGCGATACCAGGGAACAGCATATGAAATTGCTGGAGCATGACAGGGTGTATTACGATGCCTATATGTCGCGCCCCTATGTGATGTACCGTGACTGGAAGACAGATCTGCCCAGGAAACGGTTTGCGCATCTCAAAGAAATCTGGAAAGACCGTGATGTTATCATTGTCGAAGGGGCGCAGACCAGAATGGGAGTGGGGAACGACCTGTTGGAGGGTGCGAAAGACATCAAACGCATCTTGGCTCCGGCAACCAGTTCCTTTGACAGATATGACGATATCTTGAAAGCAGCGCTGCAGTATGCGCAGAAGGATTCTTTGTTTCTGGTTGCCATGGGACCTTCGGCTGGCGTGCTTGCCTATGATTTGGCATTGGAAGGCTATCAGGCAATTGATATTGGTCATATTGATTTGGAGTATGAATGGTTTCTTGCCGGAAAAGGAGAGCGGGTTGCTGTTCCCTGCAAATATAACAATGAACTGGAAGGCGATGACAATGCCATGGAACTGCATGACCCAGTGTATGAGGGACAGATTCTTGCCAGTTTCCAGTAATGGAGCTCTTATGCATCATAGAGCGTATTAGGTAGGTATGTCAGGATGAGAAATCATATTCCAAATCCTGTTCCGAAATGGTTTTTAAGGAGTGCTGACAGAAGGATTTATCAGATAATTTTAGGAGGCTAGGATGGCAGAGAATGAGTCTGAGGAAAAAATGGTATCTGTAATAATGCCGGCATATAATGAGGAAAAATATATCGGCGAGGCGATTGAAAGTGTGATACGGCAGACGTATCAGAACTGGGAATTGATTATTGTCGATGATTGTTCCAAAGACAGTACGGTGGAAATCATCAAACAATATATGCTGCGTTCCAGCGTGCGTTTTCTGCAGGAGCATCCCCAGAGGCAGGCGGTGTTCAGCAGGCAGGAATTTATCTATGGGGAGTCGGACAGAGTTAAGGTATGGGAATTTCCAGTCACTTATCAATACTGGCAATCCCCATATACATACGATTGAGGAACTGGCGCTGATGATATGCGAGGAATTAGGGGCGGACAAGAACTTAATCCACTATTCAGACCTCCCGCCGCGGATGACATTGGTTAAACATTGTACTATAAGCAAGCAGAAAGAGTTGCTGGGCATTGAGACGAAGGTTCAGCTGGAAGAGGGAGTAAAGAGAGTCTGCGCAATGCTTCGCCAGAGAGAAAGCGGCAAAAGAAGGTAAAGGCAAATGAAATAGACAATGTTTACAAAGATAAAGGGATGATATTGAATTGCTGTAAATGGAGAATTGTTATGGGATATTTTGTGCATGAAAGCAGCTATATAGAGAAAGACGTTCATATTGGAGATGGTACAAAAATCTGGCATTTTTGCCACATACAGTCGGGAGCCCATATTGGGAACAATTGTTCCCTGGGACAGAATGTAAATGTGGCGAATCATGTGACCGTAGGCAGCGATGTCAAAATCCAGAACAACGTATCCCTCTATGAGGGCGTTGTCCTTGAGGACGGCGTATTTTGCGGACCGTCCTGTGTATTCACCAATGATCTGACGCCGCGGGCAAGATACCCAAAAGGCAGGGAAAATTATAAAAAAACGTTGGTGAAAGAGGGGGCGACGATAGGCGCGAACGCAACCATCGTCTGCGGCACTACGATAGGCAGGAACGCCATGGTCGGGGCGGGGGCGGTTGTCACCAGAGATGTTCCCGACAATGCGTTGGTCATGGGCATGCCGGCCAAAATCGCCGGCTGGGTGTGCGCGTGTGGAAATCGGCTGGATGAAGACGGTGTCTGTGCCAAATGTAAGAACAAATATGAGATTGCTATAATGGAAAAAGGTCTGGTATAAGAGGGATGTAAGATGGAATTTCGGGATTTGCAAAGACAGTATCAATATTTAAAAGAGGAGATAGACGGAGCCATTTCCCAGGTGCTGCAGTCGGGCAGATTTATATCCGGCAGCGTTGTCAGGGAATTGGAAGAAGCATTGGCACAATATGTGGGCTGCCGGCACTGTATTTCCTGCGGCAATGGAACCGATGCGCTGGAACTGGCATTGCGGGCGTTGGATATAGGTCCGGGTGACGCCGTGTTTGTGCCGGACTTTACATTTTTTGCGTCCGGGGAGGTTGTCTCTACGGTGGGGGCGCTGCCGGTTTTTGTAGATGTGGAACCGGACACTTATAATATATCTGCATCGGCGCTTGAGGAGGCTGTCTCAGCGGTAGCTGCGCAGGGGAAGTACAGACCCGGGGCAGTGATTGCCGTGGACTTGTTTGGGCAGCCGGCAGAATATGGCAGGATATGCCAGGTCACAAAAGAATATGGAATGTATTTAATTGAAGATGGCGCGCAGGGGTTTGGCGGGCGTATTGGAGATAAGCCGGCCTGCAGCTTCGGGGATATCTCGACCACATCGTTTTTCCCGGCAAAGCCGTTGGGCTGCTATGGCGATGGGGGAGCCATATTTACCGATAACGATAATTGGAATCAGAAAATCCGCTCGCTGTGTGTCCATGGGAAATCGTCCCAAGGCAAATATGATAATATCCAGATAGGCATGAATTCCAGGCTGGACAGCATACAGGCAGCAATCCTTAAGGTTAAGCTGGCGGCATTTGAGGATAAAGAGTTAAGGCAGGTAAATGAATTTGCCGCAATATATACGCAGGGCCTGAAAGATTTGGTGGGGGTTCCCCGTATACTGCCTGGCTATGAATCAAGCTGGGCGCAGTATACGATTCGCCTGGACAGCCAGCAGGAAAGGGCAATGCTGCAGGAGGAACTTGGCAAGCGTGGGATACCTACGATGATATATTACTGGAAGCCAATGCATGGACAGCAGGCATTTGCCGGCGGCAACTGCCAAAGCGGCAGAAATCAAAATACCGTCAGATTATGTGAGACAGTCCTTTCATTGCCGCTGTCACCGTATATGCTGCAGGAGGAATGCGATGAGGTGATAGGAAGTATTCATGAGATTTTAAAGGGATTGCGAGGGAGTATTGTGTATGGTTAAGAAAATAAAAGCTAAGTTTTCTAAAATATCGTTCAAAGATAGAAATTTATTGAAATCTTATGGGGGCTTTGTAGCAATATTTTCCTCTTGCGTAACGTTAATATCTTTTTGCTGCCCTCCTACTCAAGGATGGTCTTGGAGCATAGGCAGCTTTGCTGCATTTTTTTCAGTGCTTGTTTTTAAATTTATTTATGATTGGTATCAGGCAAATAAAACTAGCCAGGCTAGACTAAAAATCAATGGGACGAATGTAAATGTTTACATTGGGGATTTGTTTGAGCAGGATGGAATTAAGGTTATCGGTGTAAATAACTATATTGATTTGATAGCAGACGATATTAAGGTTTCCAAAACAACTTTGCATGGGCAATTTGTGATGAGGCATTCAGAGGAAATTGGTGATATAAAGGAGGCGATTGAAAACAGCAATACCTTAATTGTTGATACCAATACGCAACAATTTGGAAAACAGAGTTATGAATATGGTTCTTGTGTGATATATAAAGACTATGTTCTTACTGTTTTAACTAAATTCGATATGCAGAACAAGGCGTACACTTCTATTCGGGAATATATGCTGTTTTGGATGACGTTTTGGGACAATATTGATGGACTGTATAATTCCAGATCGATAAATATTCCGATATTGGGTTCAGGACAGACAAGATTTCGAGGCGTGATACCAGAAAAACAGGAATTATTGGAGATTGCTCTGTGGACGCTTGAAAAAAGTGGTTTTCATAATAAATATGCTGATAAATCCATAAACTTTATTATACATGGTAAAGATGCACCAGAGATTGATTTTTACAGCATACAAAAAGGATTTGAGTAAATGATTGGCTAAAGAGCGGCTAAAATTTACCATTAGAAGTAGATTTTGTGTGACAGGTATGGTATGTTATATTTAAATATATTTTGAAGATGTTTTGAGACTGATATATGTAAGCAACTTGGTTAAATGTCAAGAAAAACTTTTGAAAGATTTTGAGAAAAAAG
>CAJTYM010000040.1 GCA_910583835.1 uncultured Lachnospiraceae bacterium
TTATTTGTGATACGATTAAGGGAATGGATACCCTCTACTTCTCATTTTCAATCTTCTCTCACCTTTCTTTACCTCTATATTCCTCACTGCTTCTGAAAATTTCAACACTAAGTCTCTTTCCTTTCCCTGTGCGCTTTCCACGCCTGAGCTGACATCTACAATGTCCGGTTTAAAAATCCTCACTGCTTCCGCGACATTTTCTGCATTCAAGCCCCCGGCAAGGATAAATTTTCTGCCCACAAAGACAGCCTCCCTCATGCTTTCCATTATTTTCCGGCTCGCCGACCAGTCAAAAGGCTTGCCGCTGCCTGCTGTTTCTGCATCCAGTACATAGCCTGTAATCTTCTCCAGCTGTTCCAGTTTCTTTATATCATCCGGTTTCTGCAGATTGCAGGCCCGCCAGATTGGCAAGCTGCACTGCCTTGCCACTTCCTCCCGCAACTGCCCATGCACCTGCAGGATATCAAATTTTGCTTTCTCTATCTTCTCCAGCAAATCCAAATCCGGGCTCACAGTAACCGCAACCCGCTTTATGTCTTGATGCAAAAACTTACAAATCACCCCTACCCGTTCAAAACTTACATGGCGCCTGCTCTTCTCCCATAAAACAAATCCCGCATAATCCGCATGAATTTCATTCAGATATTGAGCTTCCTTAGCCCTGGTGATTCCGCAGATTTTTATCTGTGGCGTTTTTTTGATTTCATTTTGCATATGAGACCGCCTTTCCGGTCCTGTCAGGACTTTTCAATCATAATTTTTTGCATACCATTAATACCCATAAACGTTTCCGATTCTTCTTCTGTAACCATAAACTCATAAAGTTTTCCAATGTTTCGCCAATTCCCGCGGATTCTCCGCCTCCATAAATGCCCTGCCAATGAGAAATGCATCCACATGGCAGTCTTTTAAAAACCCTACATCCTCATCGCTGACAATGCCGCTTTCTGCCACCAAAATTTTATGGTCTGGAATCAACGGCGCTAAACGTTTTGTGGTCTCCAGACGGATAGAAAAGTCATGCAGGTTACGGTTATTAATGCCGATAATTTGCGCATCCAATTTCAATACACGCTCCACCTCCAGTTCATCATGAACCTCCACCAACGCATCCATGCCCAGTTCCTTTGCGAGCTGGAAGAAATCATGCAGCTGCACATCGTCTAAGATTGCCGCAATCAATAAAATGGCGTCTGCGCCAATCGCCCGCGCCTCATAAAACTGATATTCCTCTATCATAAAATCCTTGCGAAGTATGGGCAATGGGGACATCCCCCGGATTTCCTGCAGATACTCCGCACTTCCGCTGAAATGGTCTTCCTCCGTCAGGCAGGAAATGGCATCCACGGATTCATTGTATTCCTCAATCCGCTCCGTAAGATTGATTTTGCTCTCAATCTTCCCCAGGCTGGGGGAGGCTTTCTTAAACTCTCCGATTATGGAAATGCCTGGTTTTGCCAAGGCGGCCAAAAACGATGGATGCTGTGGATTTGCATGGAGAATCTCTTCCGCAAGCCTACGCATTTCTCTCGCGCTGATTCTTGCCTTATGCTGTGGCAGCCGCAGTTTCTTGTCTTCTACAATCTTATCTAATATCATTGCTTCTCCTTTCAGACGACACTGTTTATAGAATTATCCTTCATTGAACCCATATGCTTAGATAACACCATTTACAAAGTTATCCATCATGCGTTTCCCATGTTCCGTGTAGATGGATTCGGGATGGAACTGCAGCCCCACAACCGGATATTTTCTGTGTCGCATTGCCATAATCTCACCGTCTTCCGTCTGCGCAATCACTTTCAGGCAATCCGGCAGATTCTCCTTCTGCACGGCAAGCGAATGGTAACGGGCTATCTTTACCGGGGAATCGATTCCTTTGAAAATGCTTTCGCCATGGTGTTCGATGACAGACTGCTTGCCATGGCACAGCTGTTTCGCATAACTGACCGTGCCGCCCAATGCCTGCCCGATACACTGATGTCCCAGGCAGATACCCAAAATAGGTGTCGTTGTCAGAAATTCATTTACCACCTCCATGCAGATTCCGGCTTCCTGCGGATTCTTTGGTCCCGGCGACAGCACAATCCGCTGCGGGTTTAAATCCCTGATTTGTCCGATGGTAATTTTGTCATTGCGGACTACCTTGATGTCTTCTGTAAAAATTCCCATATACTGATACAGATTGTAGGTAAAGGAATCATAGTTATCAATTAAAAGTATCATGGCTGCCTCCTCCTTTAGCTTCACTCATTTTCCTCAATATCTATTACAGACTTTGGCTTCACTCATTTTCCTCAATATTTATTACAGACTTTGTCTTCACTGGTTTTTCTCACAGATTCTCCTCCTCTACCAAGGTCTTCGCCAACGCCATCACCTTGTTACAGCATTCCTGGTACTCCAGTTCCGGCTGCGAATCCGCAACGATTCCGGCGCCTGCCTGCAGATAGACTTTATTTCCCTTTTTCACCATCGTACGGATTGTGATACAGAAATCCATGTCCCCGCTGAAATCCACATACCCGGTAGCCCCGCCGTACAGTCCCCTCCTGCTGTCCTCCAATTCATCAATAATCTCCATGGCGCGGATTTTCGGCGCACCGCTCAATGTGCCAGCCGGCAGGAAGGAAGCTGCCAAATCCAGCGGATGGAAACTCCCTTTCTTACGTCCCTCCACCATGGATACGATATGCATTACATGCGAATAATTCTGGACTTCCATAAACTGCGTCACTTTCACGGTGCCAAATTCTGAAATCTTCCCCATGTCATTTCTTGCCAAATCCACCAACATTACATGTTCTGCACGTTCTTTCTCATCACTTAGCAAATCCTGTTTTAATGCCTCATCCTCCTCATCATTTTTGCCCCTCTTTCTAGTCCCCGCAATCGGGCAGGTAAATACCCTGCTTCCTTGCTGCTTTACAATCATTTCCGGAGAACTGCCAATCACCTCAAATTTTCCAAAATTGAAATAGTACAGATATGGGGATGGATTTAATTCCCTTAATTCCTTATAAAGCTCAAATCCCTCCTGCTCCGTCTCTATCGTCCATCTCTGGGATAAAACCGCCTGGAAAATATGCCCTTCCCGGATATACTCTTTAATCCTCTCCACTTTCTGTGCGTATTCTTCCAACGTATCGGACTTCTTCACAATTTTCCCATCATGGGCAAATGCCTTGCTCCCTGTTTTTTTTCCTTTTCCGTTTCTCGCCTGTTGAATCATGGCATCCGCTTTTGCCAATGCTTTCGTCCTGCCGTCAGCGCTGTCATCTTCTAGCACCACGGCGGTCAAGGTCTCCGCCACATGGTCGATTACGATAAACTCTGTCATCAGCATCATCTGAATGGTCTCAATACCAATTTCATCTGGATTTTTATCGGGCAGCTCTTCCGTATAGCGAACAAAATCATATCCCAGATTTCCTACCAGCCCGCCGCTAAAATTTAAACCATCTGTATCCTTGCGGATTTCAAACTCACTGTAATATTGTTTCAGCTGCAGCAGGGGATTTCCTTCCCTTATCTCTTCTTCCCCTTTTCGCTGAATCACCAATGCATTTCCCCGGGAAATAATTATTTCCTCCGGCTCCGCGCCAAACAGCGTATACCGGTCGTAATTCTTGTCATAGCTTTCCAGCAGGAAGCCTTTCTTTTTCCCCACAAAACCCTCATATAATTCTGTGGATGTTTCATTGACAATGCTGACCGTGCGTTTATAGACTCTTAATATTCGTTTCATATTCCAGCTCCTCCTTCTATTCAAGTGCTCACTTTCACGCTTCAGCGTGACAAGGTCTTTCCTATAAGATAACAAAGTGGGCAAGCCCACTTCAACTCCCCTCCCCCTCAATCCCCCGGGGATTGCATACTTTGACGCGCCGAGCACAATTGCGAAGCAATATTTACCTCTTGTGCGAGTGCGCATCCTGCCCGGAGGGCTTTTATCTTATAGGAAAGTCTGTACTTTCACACGTTAATGTGACAAGGTCTTTCCTATAAGATAAAAAACCCTGGTAAAAGTTTTCTCAACTCTTACCAGGGACGATTGTGGTCGTGGTGCCACCCTGTTTCACTATAGAATTGGAAAGACCAGCCTCTGATGTTTCAAAGTAAATCCCAAAGGATACAAAAAGCGGATATTTCAAAATCAGAAATATCCGCCACCAATTCTATAATCTCAATCCGATACACATGATATCTTACCCCTGTAACGTGAGGACACGGCATCCGCTACTATGATTTCGCTTTGCATCTAACAAATCCATTCCCATAAAACTTTCCTGTTATCTTCCACCAACCGATAACTCTCTGTGAGGAACCTTCCTATGGTACTACTTTTGCTCATTGATTTTACTCATCTTTTTAAACTATATGTAGTTTAGCACAGTAATGTGACGCTGTCAAGTACTTTTTTATATTTGTTCTTCTATCTTGCATTGGTGTTGCTTTTTATCTAACGTTGCATTCAGCACTTCTTCCGAGTTCTTCACAAGTTCTGCCACATATCCAAATTCTTCGTCTTCAAGCGCATTATCAAATTCCATCATAAGTTCTTTATTAGGAATCCTTAATTCTCCATTACAATAAGACAGCAACCCATAGATAATCATGGCCGCATAAATTTCTTTCCTGTTGCCAGGTTTTCCTTGCCCGGCTGCATACTCTTTTTTTATTTCAATCCTGACCGGCAGATGATTCACCATCTTCACAACATCATCGCGAACCTCGCTAATGTTATATTTCAGGAAAAACAATACCTCATCCATCTTGCCCGTCCTGGTCCAGTAACTCTGGCATTTTCCATTGAGCAAAGCCAGTACCACGGAACGAGGGTTATAAATCCTCCCCCCATCATCCGCTACATACCCATTGTACCAATCTGCAATCTCATCCAATGACAATTTCGACTGCTTTTTGCAGAGCGCCGCCACTTCCTGCTCTGTAAATCCGAAGTATTCCTCAAAAAACGAATCATTCAGCATCGTGTACTCGTCAAACATATTCAGCGCCGAACCAGTGCTGTATTTCTTAATCGGAAGTACGCCCGTCATATAGACAAGTGCCACATACGGCTGGTCTTTCAGCAAGGCTCTTAAAAACTCAAGAAAATCGCTCTGGTTCTCCCGGTACAGGTCATGGCTGAATATATAATCCCACTCGTCAATAATGAAAATAAACTCATCCTCGGTGGCTGCAAGCAGGTCAGGCAGGCTGTCAAACTCCTTGTCGCGCAGATTAGGATAAGCTTCCCTGATATCACTGCTTATGACAAATTCAAACCGACCAATATAATCCTGGTATTCGTTCCCTTTTCCTGACAATTCATTGAGTGAAAACCGGATAATGTTATACTGGTTTAAATATAAGTCATAGCTTTCACTTTTACTGATTTCAAGGCCTTCAAACAGGGAGTCCGATGGGTAGGTTTTCCCATAGTATGCCCCCAACATATTCAGCGCCGATGTCTTCCCAGTATGCTGCGTTTGTATTCAAATATATCGCCACATGTTCCACCTTCTGTCAATATCCCATCATCGGATTTCCTATTTCTTTGTCCGCACAGTTTTCGTTTTTGACCAGTCAGAATACAGCTTCTTACTCTTTCCATCCACTTTCACCGTCTTATAGGTGCGTATCCTCACGAAATACTTTTTCTTCGCTTTGAGCTTTGTTACCTTTTTCTTAATCGTAGTATTCTTCTTGATACTGACGGTCTTTGCCGTCTTACCCTTAAAATTCCTTGCCGTGCAATATTGCAGTTCATAACCGCTGGTCTGGACTGGCTGCTTTTTCCAGGCTGCCTGAAATCCTTTCGATTTGGCAGTAATTTTGCCAAGTCTGCAGCCTTTGGGTCTTATGGTAAACTTCACATCTGCTTTGCCGCTGTAATCGCCCATAAAAGTAACTGTTACCGGATAGACCCCTGGATTTTTCCTTTCTGCCGCATAAGATACCAGATAATCACGGTTGACAGCCAATGTCCTGCCCTTGACATCCTTAACGGTTACGACAGGAGTTACCACTTTGTTGTTATAAATAAAGTCTGTCTTATTCAAAGCAACTCCCTGTACGCGTTCAATCACTCTGAGCGTTTTGGTATCAGAACAGATATCGCAGACCTGCTGCACACTGCCATTTTTGTCGAGCGTGGCAGGAAGCCTTTTTTCTGCATACTTATGTCCAAGCATCGGTATATCTCGTGTATAGCTGTCCCCGCAGCTGCAGGTGTAGGTTTTGATGCCTTTGTCCGCACAGGTAGCTGCCTTTGTCACGCTCTCCCGATATTGATGCGTGTGTTCTCCCGGCTCTTCCGGGTTTGCCGGGTCTTTCGGATCCTCCGGCTCTCCCGGATTTACAGGGTCTTTCGGTTCCTCCGGCTCCTCCGGCTCTCCCGGATTTACAGGGTCTTTCGGTTCCTCCGGCTTCCCCGGCTCTCCCGGATTTACCGGGTCTTTCGGTTCCTCCGGGTCTTTCGGGTCTTCTGGCTCTTCCGGCTCTTTGCCTCCTCCGGTTGCCGGAATCACTTCCTGTTTTTTTATTACTGTTTTGCAGACACTGCAATGGCTTCCCTGGGTTTTCCCTTCTTCCGTCTCTGTCGGCGCTACTTCCTCATCTATCACTATCTGATGGCCCACTGCCGGAATATCTCGTGTATAACTGTCCCCGCAGCTGCAGGTGTAGGTTCTCAATCCTTTTTCCGTACATGTTGCTGGCCTGGTCACGCTCTCCTGATATTGGTGCATATGCTCTTCCAGGTCAGGAATATCCTGATTATAAAAAATTACTCTCTGCTCTGCACAGACAGTGTCTTTTAATGCTTTCACATCCGCCACAGTGTCCAGATTTCCCTCATAATATTCAGAACAAAATAGAAATGTATAATCTCCGGCCTGTCCCTCATCACCATAGGTCTGTAAATAATATCTTCCTGGATTCTCTGCCGATGACAGAAGATAGACTGGCTGATGCCAATCTGTTTTTTCCAGGACTGCTGTATCCTCCGATTGCCAGTATTCTGTTTTAATAGCAATAACATAATCCATTTCGTAAAAAAGATTCTCTTCTATCTTATCAATTGGAAATACTTGCCCATTCCTGTCATACCAGTTTATCTCAAAATAGCAATTGGAATTGGGAATGGAACCGTCTTCCGTCTCCGCGATTTTCCTTAAATCAACTTTCTGTGGCGCTGCCACAACATCAATACTGCTGATATATATATCTTCTGCTTCCTCTCCATCGACCGTCCAGATACCTTCGCTGTAAATCAATCCATAACCATTATCAATGCTTTTCTGCGGCAAGGTAAAATTAGCTTCTGTTGACGTTCCCTGATTGGCAAAAATATATGATTTGCCCACCAAAAGAACCCCTGGAAACAGACGGTTCTTTGTCTGGAACTGTGTGCTGCCGCTGACATCCCCTTGAATCGTCAATGTACCGTTTTCATTAAGCACAAGAATCCCACGCTCCTGCGCCTGCCCATCCGCTCCCACAAAATTGCCCGCAATAAACACATTTTGCAGTCCATTCAAATCAAGGCAGGCGCCGCTTTTTAAAACAACATTATACAGAATGTCTGTTACCGTAGATAAACACGCTCCCTTTTCAATTACCAGATTCCCCACATTTTCTACAACCGCCTCTTCTAAGAAGCTGTTTACTGTCAATGTTGTATTTTCATTGCCATATATCTGCTTTGCCTTTGCATAACTGTCTGCTCCACCAGAAATGGTTATCTCTGCCTGACTGTTCAAAGACGCATCCACTTTCCCTCGCACAATTGCATTGGCATCCAGATTCAAGACAGCGTTCCCCAGATAAGGAGCTTTATTGTCGCCCTCTGCCTGATGTCCCAAATAAATTGCCTGAAACATCGTCTTATCATTGGAATTTCTCACTGTCAGGGAGGCATTTTCTCCATTCTGCGTACCGGTATAGCCACCAGCATATACCGTAGGGAGCAGTTCCTTTTCCGTCCCTCCCAGAGGACCGAACTCATTATCCCCTCCCTCCAAGTATGTGCTCACATTGTCAAAAATCAGGCTGTGTCCTGCAAGAAAAATTTCCCGGTGCGGCACACTCCCCAGCGCATTACTGGAATTAAACCTCAAATCTACATCTTTAAAACAAACCCCATCCCCTTCCAGCTGAATGGGGCTGCGCACATAAATAATGCTTCCTGCCGTAGCCTGAACCACAGTCCCAGCCGGAAACCTTACCGGAAGCATCCTGTTATCTGTATCTGCCCCTTCATCAATGGTGACCGTCCCATCCACGGTAATCGGGCTTTTATGCTCCTTTAAGGCCTGCAAGAACTCCTGTTTCGTTGTGACCGTAACACCATTTTCCTCTGCCGCACGTCCCATTCCTGCTTGTGTACCGACCATCTCCCATCCTGATGTCTCCTGGCTGCCGGCAAATGCCATTTGCGGCAATCCGCCTGACAGCACTGCTGCGGCCAATAAAATGTAAAAACCTCTCTTAATCCTTCCTATCATCCCATTTTCCTCCTTTTATCATTTTTCCTTCTCCTTAATCTATATCCCGATGCCATTCAGTTCCTGATACAGACGTTTCGCATAACTGTCGGTCATGCCGCAGACATGGTCGGTCACCAGCAGCAGCCGCAGGTACAGTTTCTCCGCCTCTTTCGCTGGCATTGCCTGTTCTGATTTGTCTGCTCTGCTGGCAAACTGGCGGTAAATTGCAATGTAATTGTCTGACACCAGCGACATCATTTTCCTCTGAACTTCTGTAAGTTCCCTTTCCGTATCAAAATACAGAACCGCCTGCACAAAAGTATCCAGCAGAAAGTCAAGAATCCGCTGTGCAGCAATTTCCAATTTCAGAATCGGGGTTATCTGAAATGCATAGCGGTATGCAATATCTCCCAAAGCATCCATCATGGCCTCCCCCTCTGTGTCTGTAAATAAATCCTCCCCTTGCGCGCCATAGCTTCCGTCCATCAATGCTTCATAATTCTTAAGAAAACTCTCTGTGGCAGCATTTATCATCCAACCCTGGACATATACCGCCCAATTCTGCACGGCATTGCTTTCAGGATGATGCAGCCCCCGTTTGAGGGCGCGCTCATATTTCTCCTCCAAGCTGTCTGTCAGCCGCACAAAAGCGCCTTTTTGTTTTTCACTTATCTTCGCTTCGTACCCCCTCAGTTCCCTCACCAGCTGTCCAT
This sequence comes from uncultured Lachnospiraceae bacterium, assembly GCA_910583835.1. Lineage (GTDB taxonomy): Bacteria > Bacillota > Clostridia > Lachnospirales > Lachnospiraceae > Petralouisia. Next base: position 9,206 of record CAJTYM010000040.1, read on the forward strand.
ATGTAATGCAGCCTTTCTTGACCGCATCTTCTATGTCTGCCGTCTTGTATGCAATATCGTCCGCCGCTTCCAGCACAAACGCCAGCGGATGCCGGTTCCCATATGTGCCCAGGCTTTCCTGCAAATCCTCAAACAACGCACGCTCCGCAAAATAATAGCCCATCTTTTTATACTTAATATGCTTGCTTTTCTTGATTTCCACGGAGGAACCCGGATACTTTATTATCGTGCCCAAAAGCGCTTTTGTCAGATTCATCCCATATTCATCCACCAGATAATGCAGTTTCGCCACCAGCCGCAAAGCCTGTGTGTTACCTTCAAAATTATAAAAATCCGCCTGCATCTGCGGCAAAAGGATTTCACTTAATGTCTGCATACTGCCGTCATCCCTCTGGTATGTTATTTCCGGCAGATGCACCTTGAACCAGTCGCGGATTGCTGTCTCACCAAAATGTCCAAATGGCGGATTTCCAATGTCATGCAGAAGTCCCGCACATTGCAGGACATCACAGATATAGCCTTGATATTCCGGCAGAAATCCTGGGTCTTTCCGCTCGCGGATAATCCCCCTCCCGATATTCTGTCCCAAGGATTTCGCGAAAGAGGATACCTCCAGGGAATGTGTCAGCCTGGTGCGAACAAAATCACTGTTGTCCAGCGGAAATACTTGGGTTTTATCCTGCAGACGCCGAAATGATGCGCTGCCGATTATCCTGTGGTAATCTTTCTCATATTCTGTCCGAAAATCATTGGACGAATTGCTTTTGTAATTCCTTACCCTGTCGTCACAGAGCAGTTTCTTCCATTCCATCACGGTACCCTCTTCTCTGGTTTAAGGCATATCCTTGCCATTCATTGCCTCATGTTCTTTTTTAATTTCCGCAAAAAGCTCCCAGGCGTTCCACTTCTGGTTAGCCTCTGTAAGCACCGCCTTATAGGGTACGGAAATCCCTGATTTGCGTACAGCCCTTAAAACCTGGTCAATTCTCCCTCCGCCAAGCCCAGCCATCACCATCATTTCCCCAGGAAATTCCTGAGATGGATTCTGTGCCGATATATCTTCCATTTGCGGCTGCCCCTCTGTCTGCAGCTGTTCTGCAGCATTTTGTTCTCTTTCCGGCGCAAACTCTTTCATTCCTGCCAGATATCCCATCTGTCTGCCGTAGTCATCCGACGAAATTTCTTTCACTTTCATCCGTAGGGGCAGCAATGCCCGCATCAATTTATTTCTCCTGTCTTTATCTGTAAAATGAAATAATAAGATTGTTTCTCTCATTTACGGCTCCCTCATTTCAACTGTTACTGCAGAAATAATCTGCCTTGCTTTCTCTCATTCTAACATGCAGGTAAATCCTACGCAACTCAAAATGAGGAATCTGCCAAAAAAGCCAGCCCCACCAAATCAAATACCTCTTGGGTATAGATTTGGATAGGGCTGGCTTATGAATTTCTTGGGGAATCATCTATCAATCAGCGCTTCCCTAAATCAGCTTATAAGTATTTCTTTAAGATGTCTGTCTTGTCCGTTGCCTCCCATGGCAGGTTCAGATCGTTACGTCCGAAGTGTCCATAGGCTGCCGTCTGTTTGTAAATCGGACGCCGCAAATCAAGCATCTTGATAATCCCCGCCGGGCGGAGGTCAAAGTTCTCACGAATGATTTCTACTAATTTCTCATCTGAAATCTTGCCGGTCCCGAACGTGTCTACCATAACAGAAGTAGGCTGTGCCACACCAATTGCATAAGCAAGCTGTATCTCACACTTGTCCGCAAGCCCGGCAGCAACAATATTCTTTGCCACATAACGCGCTGCATAAGCTGCGGAACGGTCCACTTTGGTACAATCCTTGCCGGAGAAAGCGCCGCCGCCGTGACGTGCATATCCGCCATAAGTATCTACAATAATCTTACGTCCGGTAAGGCCTGCATCTCCGTGGGGCCCGCCAATTACAAAACGTCCCGTAGGGTTAATGAAAAACTTCGTGTCATCATCTATCATTTCCTGGGGAAGGATTGGTTCAAATACATATTTCTTGATGTCTGCATGAATCTGCTCCTGCGTAACATCTGCATCATGCTGGGTAGACAATACTACCGCCTCCAGCCTTGTCGGATTGCCATTCCCATCGTATTCCACAGTTACCTGCGTCTTCCCATCTGGACGCAGATACTTTAATGTACCGTCCTTGCGGACCTTTGTCAGCTGCAATGCCAGCTTATGTGCCAGGGAAATCGGATAGGGCATAAGTTCCGGCGTCTCATTGCTGGCATAGCCGAACATCATGCCCTGGTCCCCAGCCCCAATTGCCTCCAGTTCCTTATCCGACATCTTATTCTCTTTAGCCTCCAGCGCCTTATCCACGCCCATGGCAATATCCGTTGACTGTCTGTCTAAAGCAACCATAACTGCACAGGTATTGCCGTCAAATCCTGTCGCCGCGTCATCGTAGCCAATTTCATTTACTGTATCCCTGACAATCTGCGGAATGTCAATCTGTGCTTTCGTCGTAATCTCCCCTGTCACCAGAACAAATCCCGTACATGTTGCCGTCTCACACGCAACACGGCTCATAGGGTCCTGCTCCATCAGCGCATCCAAAATTGCATCCGAAATCGCATCGCAGACTTTATCAGGATGTCCTTCCGTTACCGATTCTGAAGTAAATAATCTTTTATCCATCTCTGTTCCTCCTCTGTTTTGCATTAAAAAGGTTCGCTTATTGTTAATAAGCGAACCTGATAGTCAAAAGATAATCAAATCCTCTTATTGTTCGATCACTCGCTCAGGTTAGCACCTTCCTTATGGGGTTGCCGTGGCTTCACAGATCCTATGTACCTCCACCACTCTGAATAAGAGAAAATATTACAATATGGAATTTTCAAATCTTCGTATTCAGCATACTCCCTTTTACCGGGTATGTCAACACTTTTATTTATTTTACATTACTTCCCAAAACAGTTCCCTGCCATGCTGCCGTTTGGAGGCTTATTTACTGGGAATCATGCGCGCAATACGTCCTGCGAACTCGTTAAAGTTCTGCGTCTGCAGTATCACCCTGCCCGGTCCGGTAAGCTTCGTGAGGAATAATCCTTCACCGCCAAAGAAAATGTTCTTCAAGCCTTTGACTGTCTCCACTTCGTATTTTACAGATTTCTCGAAAGCAACCACATTTCCGGTGTCCACTTTGATAACTTCTCCCGGCGCCAGGTTTTTCTCCACCTTGTTGCCGTCAATTTCCAGAAATACCATGCCTTTGCCAGACATATCCTGCAGGATAAATCCCTCACCGCCGAAAAATCCGGCAGATAATTTCTTAGTAAACGTAACGCTCAGGTTTACGCTCTCCTGCGCGCATAAAAACGCGCCCTTCTGGCAAATCAGCCCGCCGCAGGCCCCGATGTCAACCGGAAGGATTTCACCGGCAACCGTAGAGGCAAATGCAATCATAGCATCTGGCCTCTCTGCTTTGTATGTAGCCATAAACAAGGATTCGCCGGAAAACATTCTTCCGATGCTCTTGCCCAGACCGCCTCTCATATTAGAGTCCATGGCAACGCCCTCACTCATCCATGCCATGCCGCCGGACTGTGTATACATGCTCTCTCCTGCCGTATCAAAACGTACTTCTACTGCCGGCATTGTGTCTCCTAAAACTTGATATCTCATGCTTACTCTCCTTTTCTTATATTTAGATTTTATAATATATAAGACCTAAACCCTCCTACAGCAATGGAAAGTTACAGGTACTGTTTCATCTCTTCCGCGGTCACCTGTATGGACGTAATCGCTTCTTTTGCCTGTTCTGCAAACTGCAGGTTCTGCTCGCTGATATTAGTCGCCTGTTCTGCACTGGCAGTTATCTCCTCCGTAGTGGCAGATAAATGCGTAATGTTTTCCACAATACGGTTATTGGCATCGGCAAGGTTATGGATACGCTGGTCAATCTCCTGAATGTCTTCGATAAGGTTCTCCATATTCCTGTCCAACCTCCCAAAACTGTCCGCCGCCGTATGTATCATCTTCGTCTGATTTTCTGCTGCCTGCAAAGACGTATCTATGGAATGCACCACCTGCCTGGCGTTTTCATTTAATTCAAGGATAATCCTGGTAATGCTCTCCGTAGAGTGCTTGGTCTGTTCTGCAAGCTGGCGAATCTGGTCTGCAACAACTGCAAACCCGCGACCAGCCTCACCTGCCCTGGCGCTCTCAATGGAAGCATTCAATGACAGCAAATCTGTCTGGCTGGAAATATCCAATATCATGTCTGCAATCTCCTCGACCTCTTTGGTCTTGTCCTGCAGCTTGCCCATAGACTCTGTTACCTGTTTATTGGTAGATGCAATCTGTGCGGACTGCTCTTTTAAAGACTCCATCACATCCATATTCTCCTGGATGCTCTTATTGGAATCTTCTGCTATATCTACCATTTTCCGCGAACGCTCCAGGGTCTCATCAATTGACTCCTGAATATTCTGCGTCATAATGCTCTGCTCCGAAATATTCTCTGCCGTAATCCCAGTCGTAGAAGAAATCTCCTGCATGCTGCTCGTTACCATCTTGGTGGATTCCACCAAATCATCCACCAACTCTGTACTCTTGCCGGACTCCTCCTGTACAGTCTGTGAAACGGCAACGATGCCATCCATCATATTCTTCTGTTTCTCGCTCTGCTCCAACACCGTGCCCAATGCATGGTCGCTGAATGTCTTTGCAATACCGCCTACGCGTCCCAAAACATAGAGTACGCCAAGCATCACATATATTGTACAGATTGAGTCCACATTGAGCGTAAGCATGTTCTTCGCGCCTTGCGCTATCACTCCCACCACATATAATGCCAGATAAGAGAAAAATGTTATTCTGTAATTCTTAGCATCATAATATGGAATCTGCACAGCCAGAACACCCAGCAGCAATATATTGATAAACTGGGCATCGGTCTGCAGAGCCAATACCAGGAACATAACGCCATACTCAATATTGATTACAAACTTCAGCTTAGGCGTTGCCTTGTCTTTCAGCAGGATAACGGTATTGACAGCAATACAGGTAAGAATTATCAATGTGTTAATGAGGGTCATGCCAAATACCATCCTCCCTGCTGCAAATTTCAGCCAGAGGTATGCCACATATCCCATCCACGCTGCCACAACGGCAATATATAACAAGAGGTTCATCTTACGGTAACGTTCTGACTTGTCATTATAGCGAAACTTATCCTCTGTACCCATAATATTCCTCCTCTCCCCCCTCCCTTTCCAACTTATTTTATTATAATATAACTTCCAGTATTGTTCCACTAGAAAATTATGTTTTTCTGCAATTTTTTCTCTTAATTTACACTCCCGCGCTTATTGACCCCCGAGACGAAAAATGATAAGATGAATGTATGTTACAGTTTTAACAATCTAAGAAAAACTATATCAATTCAGGGAGGGTTTTCACATGGATTACACACAAGAATATCAGCAGAAACTTGTCTCTGCCGATGAAGCTGTCAAGGTCATCAAATCCGGCGACTGGGTAGACTACGGCTGGTGCAACGGTACCCCCGATGTGCTGGATAAGGCATTGGCAAAACGGACAGACGAATTAAAGGATGTCAATTTACGCGGCGGCATTCTCCTAAAACCGCTTGCCGTCTTTGAACGTGAAGATGCCGGAGAACATTTTACCTGGAATTCCTGGCATATGTCAGGGATTGAGCGCAAACTCATCAACCGTGGCTGCGCTTACTATGCACCTATCCGCTACTCTGAACTGCCGCGTTACTACCGAGATTTGCCCATAAAAGATGACGTGGCAATGTTCCAGGTTACCTCAATGGACAAGCATGGCTATTTCAATTTCGGACCTAATGCATCCCATTTGGCTGCTGTCTGCGAGACTTCCGCTAAGATTATCGTGGAAGTAAATGAGAATATGCCGCGCTGCCTGGGCGGCTTTGAAAACGGCGTACATATTTCACAGGTCGACTATATCGTAGAGGGCGATAATGCCCCCATCGGCGAACTGGGCGGCGGCGGAGCTGCTACTGAAGTGGACAAAGCGGTTGCCAAACTGATTGTAGAAGAAATTCCCAACGGCGCCTGCCTACAGCTCGGAATCGGCGGAATGCCCAATGCTGTAGGTTCCATGATTGCCGAATCTGATTTGAAGGATTTGGGCGTCCATACAGAGATGTATGTAGATGCTTTCGTAGACATTGCCAGGGCCGGCAAGATTAATGGTTCCAGGAAGAACATTGACCGCTTCCGCCAGGCCTATGCATTCGGTGCGGGCACTAAGAAGATGTACGATTATTTGGACGAGAACCCGGAACTTCTGAGCGCTCCGGTAAGTTACACCAACGATATCCGCTCTATCTCCGCACTGGATAATTTCATGTCCATCAACAATGCCGTAGACATCGACTTATTCGGACAGGTGAGTTCCGAATCCTCTGGAATTAAGCAGATTAGCGGCGCTGGCGGACAGTTGGATTTTGTGCTGGGCGCCTATCTGTCCAACGGCGGCAAGAGCTTTATCTGCTGCTCTTCCACCTTTAAGACCAAGGACGGTGAATTGAAATCAAGGATTCTGCCAACCTTACACCCCGGTTCCATCGTTACCGACACCCGTGCCAACATCCATTACCTGGTGACAGAGTACGGCAAGGTCAACCTCAAGGGACTCTCTTCCTGGCAGAAATGCGAGGCAATTATCTCCGTGGCACATCCTGACTTCCGCGATGAACTGATTAAAGAGGCCGAGAAAATGCATATCTGGAGAAGGAGCAACCGCTAAAGAGCAAATAAATTGCTGACTATACAGGCTATACAAAAACCCCCATCAGACTTTCAAACTGATGGGGGTTTTTCAGATGTCTGTTTTTATTTTACGGTAACTGTCACTGTCACTTTCGCTTTCTTGTTGTTCGCTGCTGTCACAGTAATCTTTGCCGTGCCTTTCTTCTTGCCTTTTACTACGCCTTTGGCATCTACCGTTGCAACCTTATTCTTGCTGCTCTTATATTTCAGTGCGCCGGCTGTATTCTTCGGCAGATTTACTTTAATCTTCGTAGTCTTGTTCTTCTTGATAGTCACTTTCTTCTTGCTCTTTAAGATAAGTTTCTTAGGAGCTGCTTTGACGGTCACGGTACATTTGAGTTCCACGCCCTCTGCATTAGCCGTAATGGTTGCTTTGCCTTTCTTCTTCGCCGTAATCTTGCCCTTGCTGACTGTGGCATTCTTACTGCTGCTGTTCCAGGAAACATTGTTCGTTCCGCTGACCTTAAGCGTCACTTTCTCTCCCACGCCAAGCGTCAGTTTCTTCTTATCCAGGCTGACAACCGTCACCTTACAGGTTGCTGACTTGCCATTTGCTGTCGCTGTAATGGTCGCAGTCCCGGCTTTCTTGGCAGCTACAACGCCATTGTTAACGGTGGCAACTTTGTCATCGCTGGTCGTCCAGGTTACCGCTGCATTGGGAACAGCTGTTGCCTTCAAAGTAGCGCTCTTGCCGGCTTCGATGCCAAGCGCTGTCTGGTCCAGGGTGATGCTGCTGGGAGCCGGCGTATCATTAGGAACCGTCACCTGAATCGGGACTTTTTTATGTTCTGCCGTAATCTCCTCTTCATATGTCATCTTCAATATCGGCGTGCCATCTGCTGCCCAGTGTACACGTTTCAGACGTGCATGACGGCAAGGGTCTTTTAACGGATCACTGTTATAATGTAAAGATTTCTCCCCATTCCAGCCACAATGCTGATAGTTATGGGAGGTTGGTCTAGCATGGTACACAAAGATAGCATTTCCATCCTTATCAACGGTAAAGGAATTGTGTCCCGGTCCTTCCTCTCCATCCACATCGCGAGAAGTCAAAAGCGGGTATGGGTTCTTGGTCCAATTATTAATATCTAGCAAATCTGCACCCTGGTCCGCTGTCATCATGCCAATTGCATACTCAGAACCGGTTCCGGAAGCGGAGAAGCACATGAATATCTTGCCATTGTTCTGCAAAACGGTAGGTCCTTCATTAACTTCATAACGTACATTCTCCCAGCCATATTCCGGTCTTGTCATCTCTATAATCTCAGAATTCAATACCCATGGGTTCTCTTGGTTAACTTTCGCCAGATACAGTCTAGAGTTGCCATATCCTTTCGATGCCCAGATTACATAGGGTGTTCCGGTCTTCGCATCTTCAAAATATGTCATATCCAGACAAAAACTGTTAGTAATAGCTTTCGTAAGACCAGTTCCCCCACGCATCTGGTAGTCGTCCCACAGTGATTCGCCATTTGCTTCTGTAAGTGCTGTATCATATGGATCCTCTTCTCCATCCAACACCAATGCATGGCAGTATATATTATACGCATCTCCGCCCTTATGAGCCTCCGTAAAATATACTACCCATTTGTCTCCGACACGATGGATTTCCGGCGCCCAGATATAGCGCTGTCCACCACCTGCTACTGCGTTACCATCGCTATTCTCATATCCCTGGTTCCCAACCTTCCAGATTGTAACCTGCTTGCTTCTGTCCTGAAGCCCTTCCAGAGTATCTGCTTTCCTCAATACAACGCGGTCATACTGTTCTGTATTGTCTCCTGGCAATTTATCCTTATCTTTCTCTTCCGGGAAGTAGGAGCCAGTCATATAATAATATCCTGTCTGCTCATCATAGAAGATATTGGGGTCAGCCATGCCCTCCACGAACTTCGTATTGTCATAATATACAATCTCATTTTCTTCGTCATAATTATCCAGTTCCGTCTCACTGTCGTTTTCCGGATTGTCCTCCGGCAAGGTACTGCCATTGATTGCTTTCAGATTATTGAGGTATTTTGTCTGGATGGCATCTGCATACAAGGTATATGTACCTGGTACAGAACCATTCACATTGCCCTCTACATTTGAAAAATCAAGATTAAACTTCTGCACAGAACCATCGCTGTATGTGGCATTCAGACTTTGATACAGGCTTTTCACTTTCTCTACCGCTTCCTCTTTAGACTTAGCGGTAACGGAGATTGGCTCCCAACCTGTCTGCACTACAGTGCCCAGCTTATTGACAATATAGGTATATTCGTCCTCGGTCAAATCCCATGCATTGCCCAGAGTAATCGTCGCATCCTTTTCTAAGATATTCTCACCCTTGTACATAAGCGAGAACTTTGTCTTATCCAATGGCGTTTCCGAATCATATTCATCCGTAGATTCTTCGATAGTTTCATTATAATAATGAACGCCATCTTCCGAAGTAAATACATGATAACCAGTAGAAGCCGTGGAATCCGGGGCAATTACTGCAAAATCATTTCCCCTCTTATAAACCTGCGGGGAAGCTACCTGTTTCGTCCCCTTTTTCGCATAGATAATGGGACCATTATTGTTCAGAACCTCAAACGTCTTTCCATCCTTGCTGACTGCCATGTAGACGCCCCTGGTCTCCTGCGCTACATTAGTGGCACTCGCATAGAAATTCGTGGTGGTAGAAAACACGGTCAGGTAATATCCTGGCGTCAAACTCTCAGTGGTATCCGCACCATAGACAGTGTCTACCTGCTCTACTCCTGCTGCCTGGCTGGTCACCGGCACGGATGTAAATACCATCGCCGATGCCAGCAGCATTGAAATGCCTGTTTTCAATAGTTGTTTTTTCTTCATTCTGTTCCTCCTTCTTCACCTTTCCATTCATATGATTTATTTAACTGTGATTTTAATTTTAGCGCTTTTCTTGTTGAATGTGGTCACTGTAATGGTCGCCTTGCCCTTCTTTACTGCCTTAACCTTGCCTTTCGTGCTTACAGTTGCCACTTTCTTGTTGCTGCTCTTATATTTGATAACATTGCTTGCCGTATTCTTCGGCAGCTTTGCCTTAATCTGGAAGGTCTTGCCTTTCTTTAACGTCTTCTTCTTGGCATTTAACGTTACCTTCTTCGGCGCTGCTTTCACTGTTATCGTACAGCTTGCTTTCTTGCCGTCCGCCGCAGCTGTGATGGTGACCTTGGTTGCTTTCTTAATCTTCTTATTCGTAGCAACTTTGCCATTCTTGACCGTAGCAGCTTTCTGATTGCTCGTTGTCCACTGAACCGTTTTATTCGTTGCATTACCGGGCTTGACGGTAGCCGTCAAGGTGAACTTCTCACCCGCGCCCAGCGTCAGTTTCTTCTTACTCAAGGTTATCCCGCTCACAGGGACTTTGCCATCGTCCTTATCTTTGTCTTTATCTGAAGCTGCTGCTACCGTAACGGTACAGTTTGCCGTCACGCCGTCCGCCTCAGCCGTAATCGTTGTTGTACCGGCTGCCACAGCCGTCACCTTGCCATCTGCAACGGTTGCAACCCCAGGGTTCGCGGACTGCCAGGTCACGGTCTTATCGCTTGCATTTGCTGGCAATACCGTAGCGGTCAAGGTCTCGCTTCCTCCAACGGTCAGGTTGAGACTCGTTTTATTCAAGGATACTCCGCTGACCGGTATGCGCACAGTAATCGTTGCCGTCACCGTTTTATATTCCTCGGCAAGCTCCTCAGCGTAACTCATCTTGAGGATGGGCGTGCCGTCTGCTGCCCAGTGTACACGTTTCAGCCTTGCGTCACGGCAGGGGTCGTAAAGCGAACCCGAACTTGCCCATTCACATTGCTTATCATAACACTGTTGTCCTCTTGCATGGTAGACAAAGATATCATTGCCGTCCTCGTCAACTGTAAACGAATTGTGTCCCGGTCCGTATTCCCCCGGCACGTCCGAGGAGGTCAGTACCGGATATCCCTGTTTCTTCCAGGAAGCTGCATCCAGCATATCTGCGTTTTCATCAATAGACAGCAAGCCCACGCAATACTCCGGTCCGGTTCCCGCTGCCGAAAATGCCACATAAATCTTGCCATTATTCTTGATTACGGAAGGTCCTTCGTTGACATTCTCTACCTGGCGTTCCCAACTGTACTCAGGGATAGATATCTTCACGCTGTTGGAAATACATTTCCACGGCTCATCCTTATTAATCTCAGCAATGTACAGAGAGGAATAATCATTGGACTGCGGCCAGATAACATACCATCTGCCCTGATTCTCAAACACTGTCATATCCAGGGAGAATGCCGTAAATGCCTGCGTATCCCCTTCGTTCGCCTGCATAAGACCCATTGCCTCCCAACTTGCCGGATTCATGATATCCTCAGGATCCGTACATTTCAGTACATGCGGGCGTATTCCCCATACATTGCCACCATCAACACTTGAGGTATAAAATACATAATACTGGTCATCCACCAGGCGGATTTCCGGTGCCCAGATATAGCGGAATTCATTGTTGGAATGGTCATCGCAGTCCCAGATGGTAATTTCCTCGGCGCTGGCAAGCCCCTCAATTGTCTCAGACTGCCGCAGCACAATCTTGTCATAGCCATTTTTATCACTGCCGCCGCACATCGGATACGATGCCGTAAAGTAATAATAACCATCGTTGCCCTTTAAGATGCAGGGGTCTGCGCGCTGCTGGATAAATGGGTTCGCGTACTTTGTCTGTTGGATGGTCCCTTTGACCTCATAAGTTCCCACTTTTGAGAAATCTACCCCAGCAATGTCCTGCTCATCCCAGACCACCTTCATATCTTTCGATGACCCATCACTGTAATCGGTCTTCACCGTTTCGGGAAGCAATGAGGCTGCATTTGCGCTCTCACCCAGTTTCGCCTTTATCTGCGGCGCCTGAACCCCGGTATTCCTCACCACGTCCAGTTTGCCGACCACCCGGTCATACTCACTCTTGCCGATACGCAGTACATTGCCCACAGAAGCTCCTTCGGGCAGCTTAATGCCTTCAGCCAAAGATTCTTTCACATAATCTGTCTGCTGCTCATCTGTGACAGTTGTAAAGTCAGCAGTAACCGCACTAAACTGCGTGTTCCCGCTTTTCCAGAAAATCTGATAAGAAACCACACCCTGCTTTGATACAGGGCACACCTGCAAATCGCCGGATACATCATGGCCAAGCTGCAGCTTCCGCTCATTCGTAAAATTAATCAAATCCACAGAATCAAACACATAGATATACTTCTGCACGGAGGTATTCTTAGCCACCATGCCGTAAGTCCCATCTGCTTTGCGGAAAATATACATTCCCTGCAAGCCATTGGGATTAGATGCCTTGCCTCCGCCCCAATTGTTGGCAAAACAGATGCCGGTATTGGAATTCAGCGCCGTATACTCTGTTCCGTCCACACTGTAAGCCAGATGCAGACTGTTCCCAAGCGAAGCATTTTCCTTGGTGTTGGTATATGACATCAGGTAAGCATAATCCGCTTCCCCACGCACTATAATATCGAAGCTTTTCTGTGCGCTGAAATTATCACTGCCATTCGCATATGTAACATTTGCAGTCAAAGTAAGGCGTACATCGCTATTCTGCCCGGAGCGCTTCACCTTGCCAACAATCTTGCCATCTGCTGACACAATCTCCATGGCATTCACATTGCTGCTGGTCCAGCTAATACTCGTATTGGCTCCAAGCGCGCCCGGAAGTTCTAAATCTTCCGACACAAAGTATGTGCCAATGCTGAAATCCTCCACACGGCTATTAAACTGCTCCTGCATAGGCACTGCCGGCACGGTCAAATCAAATGTCTTGGTACTCGTACTTCCCGCCACGGAAATCGTTGCCGTCAAAGTTGCACTGGCAGCCGTATCGGTAGGAACCGTCACCTTGCCATCCGCAGAAATCACATCGGGGTTGCTGCTCTCCCAACCAATGACTGCACCTTTCGCACCCTCTGTCGGAAGCGGCAAATCCCTTGTCACCGTACTGTCCAATACCAGCGAGTTCTTTACCTCCGTAAGCGCAGCATTGATTACAGTCTCTTTATTCAACGCCGGCGGCATGTCATCATAATATTCCTGCCAGACTTCCGCTTGTGTCAGAGCCTGCCCATAGACGCGCACACCATAGACGCCTCCCTTGTAGAACTTATCATTGTAGGCAGAACGCCCAATATAGGCAACCAAACCTGCGCCAAAATCGGTTGTCGTCTTACTTTTGTTGTTATTGCACACCTCCACACCATTATAATAGCCAATGATCTTATCTGGCGTAATTACAGTTGTGTACAATCCCCAATCCGCACTGGTCTTCGTGCTAGAGACGGGTGTCTCCGTATTGTACGGTTCACTCGCATTATTGCTGTCTGTCCAGACAGATTTGAAATATCCGTCCGGCTGTGCCGGGTTTAAAATCCAGTAATTCAAAGGATTCCCCGCTGTAACGCTGCTATCCACATGCTTTGTCTTCGTTCCGAAATACATCGCAGAATAATTGCCGCTACCAGTATCATTTTTCAGCCAGGTTGAGATAGTCAGGGTATCCCTGTTCTCAAATAACCTGCCGGGAATCGACACATAAGCAGCTGAAGAACCTGCTGCACCGCCCGGAAGCGTCAGCACTCCATTCGCAATCGCCGCTCCCGTTCCCTCCAAGGTTGCATCATAGCCATTGCCGCTCGCATCGGCAATTGATTTGTCTGTGACATCGCTGTCCTCAAACTTGTACTCGGCAAGCAAATTGCCCTCCCCAGCCGCATTTGCCACTTCCGCTGAAGATAAAGGCAGCATAGCAGCAGCCATGACGAAGCTTAATATCGCTGCCAGACACCGTTTCCATTGTTTCATCGCATCCTCCTCCTTCTTTATAATACTCACATGCAAATTTTGCACAAAAGATATTATTATTGTACAAAATTTCCCTACAAAAAGCAACAAATATTCTTTGGGAAATTGAAAATTTCAAAGCTATACTGACAAAAAACCCTCGGACAGTAATCCGAGGGTTTCTCTTTATATTCATATATATAACCAATCCCAAACGATTATGATTTCTTCTTACGAACCATAACAAGACTCTGGATAACCAGGAACAGGCAGAGCATAAGCGCTCTCGTGATACCAATCCACCATGCTTCTCCCAGACCTGCCTGAGATACGATATTCTGAATGGTACCCAGAGACATAACACCGAAGAATGTACCTGCAATGTTACCAACACCACCGGTCAGCATCGTACCTCCGATAATCGAAGATGCGATTGCGTCCATCTCGGCTCCCAGCGCATGGGATGGTGAACCGGAACCTACATGGAGGAAGTATACATATCCGCCGATTCCTGCCAAAAGCCCGCAGAGCACATGGGAAAGGAATCTTGTTCTCTTCACATTAATACCAAGCATCAATGCACTCTGGCGGTTTCCGCCGACTGCATAGAAAGAACGTCCAAGCTTGGTCCATCTGAGCAGACAGAACAGAACAATAACAACAAGGATTGCCACGATTACACCAATCTCGACATAAGCATCGATATAGTCGCCTTTTCGGTTGGCAGAACCCAGACCCGGTATGATGACACGTGTCATTTTCAGCTTAGTGAACGCTTCATTTGCCACGTTAAATGGCTTGGTATTTACAATTGTTGTCATACCACGGGCAAAGAACATACCTGCCAGGGTAACGATAAACGGCTGGATATCAAGATATGCAACCAGAAGTCCCTGGAACGCACCGAATGCAAGACCTACCGCCAATGCAATCAGCACAGACACAAATACATTGCCTCCCATATGGTCAAGGTATACTGCGCAGCACATGCTGACTAATGCCGTAACACCACCAACGGAGATATCAATTCCGCCGGTAATCATAACAATACTCAAGCCACAGGCAAGGACAATCAAAGCAGCATTGGCATTCAACAGGTTAAAAAATCCTTGAGGCTTTAAGAACCCTCCACCCTGGAAGATAATAGCGCCAATATACATCAGGAAGAAGATTACAACGGTAATCGTAAGGAGCAGATTCGTGTCGGTAAGATTATTAAATTTTTCCATTAAACCACCGGACGCTTTTGTTTTATTATTTGACATACTAAGCAACCTCCTTAACCTTAAACTTCTTCGTCATTTTACCAAACCACTCTTTTACAGTCGGCGCACTGATGACAACGAGGACAATTACGACAACAGCCTTATATGCCGGAAGCGCATCAGATGATACCTTGAACTTGTAAAGCGTGCTTGTGAGGAACTGAATGACATAAGCTCCAAAGATAGAAGCCGCCATATTGAATTTACCGCCGCTAAGTGCATTTCCGCCCAGAGCAACTGCAAGGATGGCGTCCATCTCTATATCCTTAGCGATAGTGGAATAGTTGATAGTCTGAATACGGCTGACCTTAATCAGACCAACGACTGCAACGCACAATCCCATAATTACATATGTAATGACTTTAATTATCTGAGGATTCAGACCATTTAACTTGGCAGAGTTCTCATTGATACCGACAGACTGGGTATATAAACCAAGGTTCGTGAACTTCAGCACAAGGAAGATAATCGCCACACAGAGCGCTGCGATAAAGAACGGCGTAGGAATCGGCACTCCTGGGATAAATCCTCCGTAATAGCCAAGGCTGGGGTCTGTGATAACAGGAAGTTCGTTATTGTTAATCCACGCTGCAATCGAACGACCTGCCGTGTACAGTATCAGGGTCGCAATCATCGGCTGTATCTTGAAATAAGCAACCAATACACCATTGAACGCACCAAACAGCATTGCTACCAAACAGCTTACCAGGAAAGCTACGATAATTGGCGCTGCAAGTTCCTCGGGACGGGAATTGCCGCCGCCAAGAATACGCAGCAGCACACTGCCGGCAATCGCTACAGCCGCGCCCACACTGATATCCTGACCGCCGGAAGCAGCAGTAACCAAGGTCATGCCGATTGCAAGAATTGCGAGCTCTGAACCATCATTCAGGATTGAAATCAGAAATCCCTGCAGAACCATATTGCCCGTGCTGTTCTGTCCAACAGTAATCTTAAAGAACGCCGGATCTGCAATCAGGTTAAAGACTGCAAGTATCACTAATGCGAGCACTGGGATAAACATCTGATGTCTAACCATTCTCGACAACATACTCTCATTTGGTTTTTTCACTTCATTTTTCTGCATTATTATTTGTCACCTCCGGCAATCGTGCTCATAACCTTGCTCTGATTCAAATCTTCTCCGGAAAGCTCACCTACTACCTTGCGGTCCCTCATGACAACCAGTCTGGAACAGGTACGGAGCATCTCATCCAGCTCAGAAGAAATAAATGTAACGCTCATTCCCTCTGAAGCAAGCTTCAGCACTAATTTCTGTATATCTACTTTGGTTCCAACATCAATACCACGAGTCGGCTCATCCAAAATCAGGTATTCAGGATGTGTAAACAGCCAACGCGCAAGAATTACTTTCTGCTGATTACCACCGGAAAGAGACTTAATCGGCGTATCGGCAGAAGCCGTCTTAATACTCAGAAGCTTTATGTACTCATCTGCAATCTCATACTGTTTCGCTTTCGAGAACGGCTTAAAGAATCCTTTCAATACCTGCTGGGCAAGTATGATATTCTCACGTACAGAAAGGTCTCCTACGATACCATCGCCCTTACGGTCTTCTGGAAGGTATGCAATACCGTTCTTCATCGCATCCAACGGTTTACTAATCTTCACGGGCTTGCCATTCATCTTAACGGTTCCGCCAGTTACCCTGTCTGCCGCAAAGAGTGCACGTACGCATTCGCTTCGTCCTGAACCAAGCAGACCGGTAAATCCATTTACTTCACCCTTATCAATATGGAAGTCAAACGGCTTGATTCCAGCATCGCTGACACGACCCTGGGCCTCCAGAACCGGAACAGAACCTGCCTTGCGCTCATATGCCTTCTGCTCGCCCTTGATATCAGACATGTCATCCAACTCTTTGCCAAGCATCTTGGAAACGAGCTGTACACGCGGAAGCTTCTCAATTTCAAATTCACCTACTAACTGTCCGTCACGCATAACGGTAATACGGTCACAGATTTCATATACCTGATCCAGGAAATGCGTAACAAAGACAATACCTACTCCCTTTGACCTCAAATCGCGCATCAGCTTAAACAGCTTCTCAACCTCCTGCTCATCCAGGGAAGACGTGGGCTCATCCAGAATCAGCACTTTACAGTCCATGTCAACTGCTCGTGCAATCGCAATCATCTGCTGAACCGCGAGAGAACAGGTCTCAAGCTGCTGTGTAGCTGTTGCCGGGATATCCAATGATTTAAGGATTTTTTCTGTGTCAGAATTCATTTTCCTCCAATTCTGACCTATGCCGCTGGTCCGACCGATAAACATGTTCTCAGCGACAGAAAGGTTGGGGCAGAGCGTAATCTCCTGATACACAGTACTGATACCAATCTTCTGTGCATCCTGCGGGGAATGGATAGCCACCGGTCCTTCTTTTCCATCCAGGAAAATATCTCCTTCATCCTTACTGTAAACCCCAGTCAGGACCTTAATCAAAGTAGATTTTCCGGCACCATTCTCACCCATCAGTGCATGAACCTCACCTTTGCGTAACGTAAAATCCACCCCTTGCAGGGCGCGTACTCCGGGAAAGCTTTTGTGAATGTTCTTCATCTGTAATACTATATTGTCTTTCACCTATGAGTTCACCTCCTATATTTTTTAATATAATCACTTGCGCGCTCTATCGGCAAATGCTTACATTCACATCATTCACTCCGCTGTCAAGTGTTATATTTACCTTCACCCACTCCGCTGTCAAGTGCCTATTTTCACACAAAGCGCGGCGCAGACTTAACTTCGACCTCGCTGCGCCGCGCTTTATATTATTACTTTAACTCAATTATAAGTTCTATCTACAGATTAGATACCGTAGTCATCAACATCTGCCTGAGTGATAGTCTTAGCATCGAAGCCCTTCTCCTCCATGATAATGGTCTTCTCAGCAATTTCCTCACCAGCCTCAAGAGACTTGATTACATCGTCAATGTAGCTAGCCTGGAATGGGTTACACTGTCCATCATAGTTCCAGTTGCCTGCAAGAAGTTCTTCCAATGCCCACTTATTGCAGTCAAAGCCCATAACGATTACATCTTTATCTACACCATGAGCAATATTAGCTGCGTCAAGAGCTGCTACAGCACCCTTAGCCATATCATCGTTCTCAGCGTAAATTACGTTGAACTTCTCGCCGGAGTCGATTACAGACTGAACAACCTGCTTAGCATTGTCAGCATTCCAGTCACCTGTCTGCTGTACAACAAGTTTCCATGAATCCTCAGCAGCTACCTTCTCATCAAGAGCTTTGGTACGTCCCTGCTGAGCTGCAGTACCCATCTGTCCCTGAATGTGGATGATGTTGTACTCATCTAATCCCTGATTTGCTAACCAGTCAACAGCTGTCTGTCCTTCTTTCTCCATATCAGATACGATGGAAGCTGCATAGAGGCTCTCATCTGCATCGATAACACGGTCGAACAAGATAACCTGTGTTCCTGCTGCTGCTGCATCATTCAGAACTCCGTCCCAGCCTGCTGTATCAGCTGCAGAAATCAGCAGATAGTCAATTCCCTTGGTAATCATATTCTGTGCAAAAGTAATCTGCTCGTCATTCTTCTTGCTGTACTGGAAGTCTGCTTCATAGCCGTTAGCTTCACAGAACATTTCCTGAAGGTCTTTATCGTTAGCTGTACGATATCCAGACTCATTCGGGTCGTTGTTGATAACACCAACTTTGATTAACTCTCCATCTGCCGCAGGAGCATCTGCTGTATCATCTGCTGCGTCATCTGCAGGAGCGTCTGCTGCGTCATCTGCTGCATCGTCTGCTGCGTCATCTGCAGGAGCGTCTGCTGCATCGTCTGCAGGTGCTTCTGTCTTAGCGTCATCTGCAGGAGCATCTGTCTTAGCGTCATCTCCGCCGCCACATCCAACTACTGTTGCTGCAACCATAGCTGCAGCGAGTAACATTGCTACTTTCTTCTTTAACATTTTACATGTCCTCCCTTTTTTGTAATCGGCTTTCGCCGTTGGTGATTTCATTTTAAGTTTTTTGCATGTTCACGTCAATAAGCCTTGCTATGTATTTTTCATATTTGTCGCAATATCCAATACAAGTTAATTGATTTTTATTATATTTCAATACATATATTTGATTTTTCTTTGATTTTTTAAATTAAAGTTTGTTTAATTACTGTATTTTTTTGTACTTTTCCAGAATATGCAAATGTTTATCCACAATTTCTGGAAGTTGCCGCTTGCATTTTTGGCAATCCTTTTTGTTACTTTTTGTCATTTCAATCATTTCATACATAATCTGTTCATTTTTTATTCATTTTTTTATGCGAATGATTTTTTCTCAAATAACAAATTTTATAAATATACAGATATTCTGATATTTTTTTACGATTTTAACTTCCAACCTATACCTGAACTTCCGAATTATAGAAACTACTCATGACATTTATGCCAAACTATGATAGAATCCAAACCAAACGGAACTTGAAAGGAGCCTTATCATGCCAGCAAAATATATCCGCCTTGCAAACATTTTGCGTGAGTCTATCTTCCAGAACACAGGGAAAGGCATTTACAAGCTGCCCTCAGAGAGCGAGCTCTGCGAGCAATACCGCATGAGCCGCCAGACAGTGCGAACTGCCCTGCGCCTCCTAACGGAGGAGGGGCTTATCGAAAAACGCCGGGGAAGTGGTTCTTTTTCCACTGGGCTGGGAGCAATGCAAAACACGATAGCCGTCATTGTCAACCACGCAGAAGAATATACTGCCCCCACTTTCCTGGCAAATGTAAAATCTGCCCTGAATGCTAAAGGCTATTCCATCAAGGTATACTCTACCTATTCTAAAGTAGCGGAAGAACGAATAATTTTACAAAATCTGCAAAACGACTCTATCCGTGGCATGATAGTAGAAGGAAGTAAGACAGCGCTGCCGAACCCCAACCTGGACCTTTATGAGCAGCTGATGGCAAAAGGCGTTTCCGTTTTATTCGCCGGAGGGATTTATGCCGGGATTACCGGCTGCGTCTGCATCAAGGATGACAATTATTACGGAGGCTACCTGTTGGCAAAACACCTGATACAGTTGGGGCATACCAAAATCGCGGGCGTATTTAAAATTGACGACCAGCAAGGCCTGGAGCGTTATTCCGGCTTTGCCGCCGCAATGCGGGATTTTCACATCCCACTCCCGGAAGAACTGATTGTCTGGTATACCGCCACAAGGCTGGAAGCGCTGGAATCGAAATCAGACACCAGCTTCCTCGCCAGTTTACTGCGCCGGAACAAGGAGCCGTATTCTGCGGTCATCTGCCAGAACGACGAAGTCGCCTACTGGCTTATTCGCGAACTGAGCTATGCTGATATCCGGGTCCCGGAAGATATCTCTGTCGTTTCTTTCGACAACAGCTATATGAGTGATTTAAGCTCCATCCACATCACCACGTTAGCACATGGGAAAGAACCCGGCGCCGCCGCTGCCGCTGCGCTCCTGCGGATGATTCAGGGCGAATCTGTATTTTCGGAGGAGCTTCCCTGGAACCTGGTTGAAAAAAACAGCGCAGCGCCCTATCATCCTTAAGGCGCTGCGCTGTTTTTTCAGCTTTCTCAAAATCAATGGAAGACCTAAGGCATCCTCCCAGCTTCGTTCTACTTTCTCGCAGCCATATAAAAGACCTAAGGCATCCTCCCAGCTTCGCTGGGTCCCTCCTTAGGTCAAGTACGAACACCACCGCGGTATTCCCTGGGGGTACAGCCCTGGGTCTTTTTGAACACAAAGCTGAAATAATGCGGATCCTTAAACCCGACCTCTGCCGCTATATCACCGGACGGCCGTTCCGTCTGCCGCAGCAGCTGTTTGGCCTTTTCCATACGTTTCTTCGTCACATATTCCGTAAAAGTCATTCCCATCTCCTGCCGGAAAACAGTGCTGAAATAGTTGGCGCTGACCTCCACGGCGCTGGCAACTTCATTGAGGGAAACAGAGTCTTTGGTATAATTTCCTTCTATATATACAAGCGCACGTTTAATCAGTTTCTTGCTCTGGCTCTCCATCACCTGCTCGCCTAATTCAAGCGCGCGCTGCAGAAGTTCCTGCATGTAAAACTTCATGTCCTCCACATTAAGGCTCAGAATCTGCGCTTTATCCGTATAAGTATTTTCAAGCAAATCTTCCTGCCTGTAACCTAGCTTTTCCACAAATGCAATCGCCGTGAATCTTATGCTTAACATCAGGTAATCCCGGAACATCTTGGACTTCAAGGCTTCCTTCTGGCTTTCCAGGTAGTTATCCACGAAGTCATCCACTTCCTCCGCCCGTCCATGCGCGAGGAAATTCTTAATTATTTCCGGATCTGCCTTCGCAATATCCACTTCCCCCAGAGATTCTTTGCTCTCCGCCCGCGAAGCGAAGCCCATCGTCTCCATTGTCAGGATATGCTGCCCTGGTTTCAGGAATCGGTAAGACATCATGTGGTTAACTTTGCTGTATACCTGGGGGAGCATGCTCAGCCGTTGGACCGGTTCCCCAATTGCACAGCACCATTCTATCTCCGAATCATGCCCGGAACAGATGCGGATAATCGTTTCCCGGCACTTGCTTTTCAGTTCCTCCATCTGCTCTTCTTCACCTTTCAGCAGAATGCCATAGGTATTGATATTCCACCGAAACATCAGATATTCGGGATAACGCTGAAAGAAACGGGTAAGTTCTTCCCTCTTTCCTGCCAGCAGGCGGGACTCTTTGGAATGTTCCTCCGCGTTCCTCTTCTCCCGCAGGCTGACCATGGCAAGATTGTAACTGGCTGCATCCATTTCCAGAGAAAATTTCTGCGCCTCCTCATAAATCTCCTGCACCGAAAGATGCCCCTCAAAAACTTTTTCAAAAAAAACTCTTCTGGAAAACTGCTCGTACTCCTGCATGTCTTCCTTATATTTCTCCTGATAATTCTCCTGTTCACGCTCACCCTCTATCTTCTCGCGAATCTCCAGCAGCGCCTTCTGCAATGCAGAACGTGAAATCGGCTTAAGCAGGTAACGCTCCACGCCAGCCCTGATGGCCTGCTGTGCATATTCAAAATCATCATGGACACTGATTATGACAACTTTAATGTGCGGAAACTCCTGCTTCACAATTCCGGTGAGCGCCAGACCGTCCATAAACGGCATATTGATATCGGTAATCAGCACATCTGGCCTTACTTTGCGTATCAGGGGGAGCGCCATCTCCCCATCACTTGCTTCGCCGGCAAACTGATAACCATACTGCTGCCACATAATGTTATCACGCAGACCTTCCCTGACACTGGTTTCATCCTCTACCAGAAATACTTTTAACATCTAATTTGACACCTTCCCAAAATCTATCCTTTATAGCTTAAAGAACTTAATATCATCATTCACCTGGTCAGACAGGCCCTTCAGGCTATTTGCCGCCTCTGCCAGAAGATTGATGGTTGCGCTCAGTTCTTCCATGGATGCCGTGGTCTCCTGGGCGGAAGCCGCATTCTCCTCAGAGATGGCTGACAGATTCGCAATCACATCCACAACCGTCTTCCTGGATTCATCGCATACATGGGTGCGCTCTTCAATCATAGTCGTATCTTCCCTCGAGCTGTTGATGCCCTCGGTCACATTGGTGAAATGGCTCTGTGTATCTTCAATCTTCTGCCGCTGGTCGGTAACAATCGCGCCGACCTCCTTCATAATCTCAACGGTCAGTTCCGACTCCGCAAGCAAGGAGTTGATGATATCTGTTATCGTCTGCGCAGAACGGCTGGAATCATCTGCAAGCTTCTGGATTTCAGAAGCAACTACTGCAAATCCCTTGCCAAATTCCCCTGCTCTCGCAGCTTCAATGCTGGCATTCAAAGACAGCAGGGATGTCTGGCTGGCAATCGAGGAGATAAGGTCCACTGCCTCGCGAATCTTCTGCGCCGATTCATTGGTGGCATATATCTGCTCCCCAATCTTATGCATTGCCTCTGTCGTCTTGTTCGTAGACTCCACCAAATCCCGCATAATCTCTGCCGAATCGTCTCCCGCCTGCTTCATGCTCACGGAAGTGGAATTCAGCTTGTCCACGCCGCCCACAATATGTTCAATCATCGAGCCCATATCCACAATCTTACCGGAGGCATTCTCAATCTCCTCCGCCTGGGAAACAGCGCCCTGGGAAATATCCTCCACCGCTTTGCCAATCTCTGAGGCATTGGCATTCACACGCTCTGCCATCTCATCGAGAGACTGGCCGGACTTGAGAAGTTCATCGGAAGATTGCTGAAGATGGTTTAAAATCTTCGACAATTGCTTAACGAGGTTATCCAAGGCATTGGCAATACTGCCCAGTTCATCCCTGCGCCCCTTCAGCTTCTCATCCACCTGAATATTCAGATTGCCCTCTGCAAGTTCCCGGATTACACCCTCCTCTTTCTGAATAGCCTTGGACAGCATCCTGGAGAAAGCAATAATCAGGATTCCTCCCAACAGAATCACCACTACATTAAGAATGGTAACCTGAATTACCTCATTCCTGATATATGCTTCAATTCCGCTGCTCGGCTCTCCGGCAAAAATCATGCCCACGATGCTGCCATCCCCATTTTTCAACGGCATGTAACAACAGAAATACGGCTGTCCGTTCAGCTGCAGATGCTTATCCACATATTCTTCTCCGCCCTCAAGGACCTTGGCAATTACCTTATCCGCCGCCTGCGTACCCACCATGCGCTCCCCGGTTTCGCTGTCCACCAAGGTTGTCACCCTGCGGGTGTCTCCATAAAACAGCGTAATATCAATATCGGACTCCGCCGCAAAGTCCTCAAAATATGGCAGCTTCTCTGAAATATTAACGTCTCCTTTATAAACGGTCTCACCATCAAGCCCATAATCCCCTTCGCTCAATGCAGACAAAGAATTGTTCACACCGCAGACAATGTCCTCCAGACGTTTGATTGCCTCATCCTGCATACCAATCCTTATCGTACGTGCCGAAAAGAACGCGCTTGATAGGGCAAGCACAATCAGCGGCCCCAGCGCCATAGCTAATATTTTTGTCATAATTCCTGCTTTTACCGTCTGTTTTTTCTCTGTCTTGTTCATACTGTACATCCTTCCGTTAGTAAAAATATGAATCCATTTACACCTTCCCCAAGCAATATGTACAATGATTATATCAAAAATAATAAAATTTTACTATACTAAATAATATTTTTCTGAAAAAAATCAACCTTACAGAGCATGGATAAAAATTCCGCTCCTCAATTTTGGCTCAAACCAGGTCGATTTTGGCGGCATCAAAAGCCCCGCATCTGCCACCGCAAACAATTCCTGAATAGAAGTCGGATACATGGCAAATGCCACCTTGCAATCCGTACTGCAACGTCTCTCCAGTTCCTTTAAGCCACGTATGCCGCCCACAAAATCAATCCGGTCGTCCGTTTTGGGGTCTTCTATGCCAAGGACGGGCGACAGCAGCTTTTCCTGCAGGATAGATACGTCCAAACCTGCTACCGGATGGTCAGGGATTTCCCCTTCAGGAATTCTGCAGCCATACCACTTTCCTGCCAGATACATCAAAAAGCTGCCTTTTTCTTCCGGCTTCACCGGCTCTTTGCCCAGTTCTTCCGCTGCAAAGAGCTGCGAAACTTTTGCCAGAAATGCTTCCTCTGACATGCCGTTCAGATCTTTGACCACACGGTTATAATCCATTATCATCAGCTCTTCGTCCGGGAACAGCACGGAAAGAAAATAATTGAATTCCTCCTCTCCGGTGTAATCGGGATGCTCCCTCCTGCGCTTCTGTCCTACTTTCACAGCTGAGGCTGCCCGGTGATGCCCATCAGCGATATAGATTTCTCCAATTGAAGCAAACGCACCCTCCACCGTATGAATCTGCTTCCTATCTGAAATCACCCACACCCTGTGGCGGATACCGTCCTCCGATACAAAATCATAGAGCGCTGCTTCATTTTTGACCGCCGCCACAACTTCATTGATTGCAGCGTTGGCACGGTAGGCGAGAAAAATCGGCCCTGTCTGGGCATTGCAGATATCGACATGGTTAATCCTGTCCTGCTCTTTCTCCGCCCGGGTATTCTCATGCTTTTTAATCACTCCCCGCTCATAATCGTCAATGGAGGCACAGGCAGTTATCCCGGTCTGCGTCCGCCCATCCATGGTAAGTTCATAGATATAGTAACAGTCTTTCTCTTCTTTCACAAAAGAGCCATCCTCCACCATTCCCCAGAGAATATCATGCGCTTTCTGGTATACTTCCGGCGCATAAGTATCTACACTGTCGTCGAATTGGGTCTCTGCCCTGTCAATCCTCAAAAAACTCAGCGGCTTTCCGCTCACAGCTTCTTTCGCTTCCTCACGGTTATATACATCGTATGGGAGCGCTGCTATCTTATCCGCCAGCTCCCGGGCTGGCCTGATTGCAGAAAAAGGTCTGATTACTGCCATATTTTTCCTCTTTTCTATACTATTGTTGTCTCAACGTTGTTCACAAAACATAATATGGGCTGCCTATTCCTCCACGCCGTTGCGGGCGCAGATATCTTTCACACAGCATCTGTCACAGTAAGGCTTCGTCCGTGCTGTGCACACATCCCTGCCATGATTTACCAGACGATGGCAGAAATCGCTGCCCTCCTCTGGCGGTATCAGCTTCCATAATGCCATTTCTACTTTCTTAGGTTCTTTGATATTATCCACAAGCCCCATCCTGTTCACCAGGCGGATACAGTGGGTATCTGTGACAATCGCCGGCTTATGGAACACATCGCCCATAATCAGGTTGGCGCTCTTTCTGCCCACGCCAGGCAACTTTAAAAGGGCATCAAAATCTTCCGGAACCTTTCCCCCATACTGTTCATGCAGAATTTTCATGCACGCGCTGATATCACGCGCCTTGCTTCTGCCAAGCCCGCAGGGGCGGACAATTTTCTCAATCTCCTCCACCGGAGCTTCTGCCAGGGATTTCACGTCTGGATATACCTGATAAAGCTCTTCCACAATAACATTTACGCGGGCATCCGTGCACTGTGCCGCCAGACGCACGCTCACAAGGAGCTTCCACGCCTCATTGTAGTCCAATGTGCAGTCCGCCTGGGGATATTCCTGTTTAAGCCGCTCAATAATCTCCAGCGCCAGCTTCTCTTTGGTCATTTGGGTATTCCTTTCCTCAAAATGTTCATTGCATTCATCCTACAAATATTAAATTCTGATTCTATTTCACTTTTACACGCTTTGTTTTGCTGTATGCACCATACACTTTCGTCTTGCCGGATTGCTTGTAAGGGCGGATACGGAAATAGTATGTCTTTTTGCTCTTTAACTTCGTAATTGTCTTGGTCTTCACATTTGCTTTCTTGACCCAGACTGTACGGGCGGATTTAAACTTAGAATTGGACGCATACTGGATGCTGTAGCCGCTTGCCTTAGAAGCTGTCTTCCATTTAAGCACCGCTTTCTTCGCAGATTTGCTTTTCACCGAGGTAAACGATATCTTCTTAGGCGCCACCTTCACAGTCACGGTCTTTGTCTGTTTTTGAAAAGCCGCTGTCTCCGCCGCCGTAACAGTAATCTTTGCAATTCCGGTATTTTTAATAGTTACCTTACCGGTCCGGGAATCGACAGAAGCTACCTTAGGTGAATCGGACCTATAGCTCAGCACACCATCCCCTTTTATTAATTTTGCATTTAAGGAAAATGCTTTTGCGCCGTATGTTTTATCGAATGTGGAATTAACATTTATCGTCTGTACACCTTTTTCTTGTGGTGTCTCCGGTTTCGGCGTTTCCTGTTCGGGAGCTTCTTTCAGGGTATCCGTGCTGTAAATCTGGGCAATCTGCTCGTCGGAAAGCGCTGTGCTGTAAATTGCCACATCGTCAAATCTGGCAGACTGCACATCTTCCGTTCCATAAACCAATCCCGAACCAACGCTGATATTCTCGGTCTTCTGAATATAATCTTCCAATGATTTGTCAAAACAACTGCTCAAATCCTCTGCAAGCGCACGGACAACCTTGCCATCCACATATAGCTTGAGACCTGACGCACTCACCGAGTAGGCAACATGATGCCACTCCTCACGGTTTATATCATAGCTAATACCTTTTGCTTCCACATTGGCGTTGATACTGGGGCTTATGCCTGCGCTGAGCCTGGTCATAGGATTCGTAATCTCACTGCTGCCGCTGCTGGCTTCAAACAGCGCGCTGTCCGCCAAAGCTGCTGCACCGACATTGACCCACATGCTGATTGTAAATCCGTCTTCCGTAACCGTTGAAAATGCATCTGCCGGAAGACCCAGATAATTTGCACGATACGACTCCCCAGCATTCTGCACCTGCAGGACATTCCCACGCTGATTGTCCGCCACAATGGCAGCATCTCCATTCAACACTGCCTTACCGCTCTTGGCGGAATGCTTCACTGGGGCAATGCTGCCAAAAGCTGCACCCTTTTCAAAATTAAATCCATAGACCAGCGCACCGGAAAGGGACTTCTTTGCCGTCACCTTACTTCCCCAAAGGCAGGTATTGTTATTGCCAATCACAGAAAAAGTCATCACTTTCTGCGGCGTGGCTTCCTCATTAAACTGTTTACAGACAATGCCTTTGTAAACCACATCGTCCAGATTTAAGGTAATATAATCATAAGCTTTGCCCTCGCCAGTCGATTTCGACCAGGTTCCCGTCATTGTCCCGCCGACTGTACCGTCTGCAAACAAGACCACGCTCTGTGAATAAATCATATCCCCATTTGTGGCAGTGCCATGGTTAATCAGGTCATAGCTGCCGACAATCTCGCTGTCCTGATAATGCCCAATTTTATCACCGCGGTATTCATAGACAGTAGGCACCGGCCATTGGTCTTCATTTAAGTATTGCTGCCTTACCCGCACCTGATGCAGGCTCGATGGCTCAAATCGCTGGTGGTAGAACAGATACCGCTGCCCATCATCGTCAATCAAAGCAGAATTGTGTCCGGCAGAACGGTATCCTTGCTGGTTGGGAAACTGGTAATTACCGATAAGCTTGATGCCATAACGGTCATTGTCCCTGCCGCTGTCCTTGGCATTGTTGCCGGCAGCATCCGTATAAGGGCCATACACGTTCCTGGAGCGGAACAGGCGCATGTTGTATCCGCCTTTGTCGCCAAGCCCTCCATAAGTCTCATACATATAGTAATAATCGCTTTCGCTGTCATAGAGGATATAGGCCCCCTCCCCGGACTGATGGTTGCCGCCTGCAATATGGGTACCGAAATAGCGGTCAGTAAAGTTGCCGGAAATGCTCTCCGTACTGTCTTCGCCGGGATATTTGACCGCCCCGGTGGCAATGTCAAGTTCCAAAATAAAAATTCCCCCGGACCAGGAACCATACGTCATGTACAGCTTGCCGTCTTTGCCAAAAAATACCGTAGGGTCAATGGCATTAGGCGCATAATTTTCATTCCAGCCGCCGCTTGAGGTAAACCAGTTATCGCTGACCCCAGTGAGCGTACCATCTGCAATCAGTTCTGAGAGATTCAGGTAATCATTGTCCCATTTGGTATTCCTGGTACTCACGCCGCCATTTGTACCATTATCTACCGCCCCATTCTTCGTAAAACCAGAGTAAATAATGGTATCTATATGTTGATAAGGCCCTTCCGGGACTTTGGATACGGCATAGCCGATGCAGGAGCGCTTCCAGCTAGAAGTCGTGCAATAATAGAGCATATACGCTCCTTTGCTGGAATCTTCCCATACATAGTGAGGATTATAAATAACATCCGGCGCCCACACGCCTATGCCGCCATTCTTGCAATCCGCATCATCATAACCTGCCCAGGCAAATGACTCGGCAAGGTTTTCCAATACTTCTCCATATACTGAATCATTTTTCCAGCTGTCCCCAGACCTCCAATTCCAGTCACGGTTAATCTGTGTCCAGTTCATCAAATCTGCAGACTTGGCATCTGCGAGATGAGAACCGAACACATAATATGTACCATTGGCCTTCAGAATAGATGGGTCATGAACATTCACACGCGATACATTGGCAGGCACATCTGCCGCCTGCGCAAAACCTGCCGGAACAGACGTAATCAATACGGCTGCTGCCAGCAGAACCGCGCTTACCTTTTGTAAAATTCTCGTTTTCATAAGCACCCTCCGTTTATAAACGATTTACCAGTTGTATGGATTTTACCATACCTCACTGCAAAGAGCAACAAAATAAAAAATGGCAAAACCCCAAATCAAGATACCGCCTATTTACCAAACACTTCTGCAGCCCTTTGCATATTTTTCATAATCGATACCCCAAATGGACAGCGGGTCTCACAGGCTCCACACTGCATACATTCCCCGGCATGGTGTTGCAAAACTTCATAGTGCTCCCTGACAGTTTCCGGGATATCCTTCTGCGCAATGGCAAGGTTCAGAAATTTAGTGACAGATGCCACATCTATCTTCGCCGGACAGGGCGCACAATGGCTGCAGTACATGCAGTGCCCTTGCCAGCTGATATCGGGAAACTCTGCAAACGCAGATGCATAATCCTTTTCTTCGTCCGCTGCATTTTCATAAGACAGGCATCTCTCAAACTCTTCCAGAGAATGGGCTCCTGCCAGCACGGTCGCCACCGCCGGGCGTGTCAGCGCATAATGCAGGCATTGTAATACAGTCAGAGCCTTTTTTGCCGGCGAGAGCTTTTCATCCAGCAAATCCCCGCCTCCGAAAGCTTTCATTACCGTAATCCCCACGCCTTGCCGTTGGCACGTCTCATATAATTCCTGTCGCTGTTTATCCATATTTACCAAAGGATTTTTGTATTTTTCCACATTCCACAGTTCATTGACATCCTCATCAGCCGGCTGCAGGTCATAACAGGGGTTTACGCTGAACATCAAGACTTCTATGTTCCCGGTTGCGACTGCGGCTAGCGCAACCTCAGGATTATGGCTACTGAGACCGATATGGCGGATTCTCCCATGTTCTTTTAGGTCAAGCGCATACTGCAGCACCCCGCCTTTGCAGATTGTCTGCCAATCTGTGAGGGAATCGCAGTAGTGAATCATGCCCACGTCAAGATAGTCTGTCTGCAGAAGCCGCAGCTGCTCCTCAAATCCCTCCTGCACCTCTGACAGATTCCTGCTCCGCTTATACTGCCCATCCTGCCAAATCGAACAGATATGCCCCTGGACAATGAACTTCTCCCGCCGTCCGCGCAGCGCTTCCCCCACTGCCGCACGCACCTTAGGGTCGGAAGCATATAAGTCAAAATAATTCACCCCATATTTTTCTGCGGTATCGAACAGTTCTTTCGTCATCGCAAAATTATTTTCACTAAACCCCTCGCAGCCCATGCCGATTTCGCTCACCATCAGCCCGGTCGCTCCCAACTGCCTGTAATTCATATCGTTCCCTCCGTTCTCTGTTGATATTCTGTCCCCCACGCTACCATAGCATCTAAAATTGGTTTTAGGCTATATCCCGTCTCTGTCAAAGTATATTCTACCCTTGGCGGCACTTCGGGGTATACTTTGCGCGTAAGCAAACCGCTGTCTTCCATCGAACGCAGATTTGCCGTTAAAACTTTTTGCGATACATTTCCAACCGATTTCTTTATTTCCCCAAACCGTTTTGTGCCTTCTAATAAATCACGGATAATCAAGACTTTCCAACGGTCGCTGATAAGCATTAGAGTTGTTTCCACCGGACACGCAGGTAAATTTTTTTGCATAAAAACCCCCACTTCCTCACAATAG
Source organism: uncultured Lachnospiraceae bacterium (assembly GCA_910583835.1). Classification (GTDB taxonomy): domain Bacteria; phylum Bacillota; class Clostridia; order Lachnospirales; family Lachnospiraceae; genus Petralouisia. The sequence goes on from CAJTYM010000040.1 coordinate 39,838, forward strand.
TTTCCTGTTGGTAACTATAGCACAATAAAGTGCGTACTTTACGTTTCCTCTCTACGGATTTATTATAATCTTGCAGGCGGGAAAAAACAAGCCGCAAACAAAATCAGAATAGAAAACAGGAGGAAAAAAGATTGAAAATGAGAAGTAGAGGGTATCCATTCCCTTAATCGTATCACAAAT
>CAJTYM010000041.1:0-6565 GCA_910583835.1 uncultured Lachnospiraceae bacterium
ATAACTCCATTTTTCTTTAGTGTATAGTATGTTTTCATAGTCAGGGCATAATCACGCTGGCAAATGGCATATAAATCATAGGCTGTCTTATGTTTAAAGTCGTCCATGCTGAATATTTTGCCCTCAAAGAATAGGTTATGTAACATTGCAGGAAAATGGCAACTGTCAAAAGCCTCACTGATAGAAGCAAGAGAGCGTATCTGAATGCCATACTTCCGGCATATGCTGTCAAGTTCCGGCATTGTGCTTTTGCCCATATTACGGAACTTTAGTATTTCCTCTCTGGGATGTAGTGATAACTGTGAGAGGTATAGTATGTTGTTCTTTATAAGGACATTTTGCAGCCTCTTTGACATGGAAATATCATTAACAGATATTTCGTTTTCCGGTGGGTACAGGTATCCTAATGCGTTCAGTTCATCAGCAATGGCAAGTACATTATAATTTTTAGGACATCTGTTTGCAAATGTTAGATAATTAAGCCCTTCAAGGTCTGAAACTTTGGTAATCCCTAAACACCATGACAGGGCTGTTTTGACTTCCGGTGAAAGTTTTAAATCCTTAATATATGTTTCCATATCCCGCACCTCGTATTCATTGAAAGCCTCATTGGTTATGGCAGATCACTTTTCCCTACAGGGTAAAGAAAAGCATTTAAAATAGTGCAGATTGAAATGATAAAAATTGATTTCACTGCATAAATCAGTGCATGTCCTTATCCATATGTGTATCTGCCGGTAACTTTTCTATCAATGGTGACAATATAAATGATTTCGCAGAGATTATCAATATCCTTTGCAGAAAATGAACCATTTGAGCAGAAAACGGACATATAAGCAGCTTTGCAACACTTAATTGCGTTAATCAGTCCACGACCTTATCTATATGTGTATCTGTCAATAACTTTTGTATTAATGATGACAGTGCTGGAGCACTGTCGGATATTGCTTTGAGCTGCTGTTCACTGCAATCTGAAAGCTGCGAAACCGCAATAATCCCATATTGTTTAAATAACTGAACAGATTTATATTGGGGTAAAATTTCAAACAGATACTGGTCATTCCAGCCGCAGAGTGTCACTCCATTTTTCCTTAGTGCATGGTATGTTTTCATGGTAAGGCAGTAATCCTGTTCGCATATATTATATAAATCATGGGCAGATTTGTTTCGGATATCATCTACACTAAATATGTTGCCTCTAAAGAAAAGCGGGTATATTTTTTTGTGAAATTGAAATTCGCTGAATGCCTCTTTAATGGGGCAAAGGGAATGTATCTGAATCCCGTATTTTCCACAAAGGGTATCAATTTCTGACATAGCAAGTTCACCTACGTTGCGAAACTGCAATATTTCTTCCCTTGGATATACAGAAAGCTGTGCAAGGTATACGATGCCATTTCTTAAAAAAATATTCCGCATTTTCCTTGACATGGGAATGTCATGGATTGATATTGCGTTTTCGGCAGAAGGAAGGTAGCCTAAGTCATTCAGTTTTTTTATAATCAAAGCCTTATTGCAATCTTGTGGAAGCGCCTTTGCTAATGTAAGGCAATCATACTCTTCTAGGTCCGAAACTTTAGTAATATGTATTTTCTGCAAAGTCTTTTTGATATATAGGGAATAATGTAATTCTAGGATGTCATTTTTCATAAGCATTCCTCTTATTGTATTTGGATTAATGGAATTATAACATTCTTTTTTTTACAAATAAAGAGAGAACTGGTTTATATTTTGACCAGTCCTCTATTCAAAGAAAGATGTGTTACCATAATTCTAATGAATCTTCCGCATCTACCCATGTCTGTATATCGCCCTCAAGATACAGCGTTGCATATTCAAGGGGATTGTCTATTGCCAAAGCATTTAAGGCACATTCGGAGCATGGTGTTGTTTTTAATCCTTCTTCCGCTTTGCTGCAATCTATCCGTAAAATATATCCGTCAAAAGTGGTTACATCAATACTGTTATGGAGCATATTATATGTTGCATGAATAAACCTCATATTTTTTCGTCCTTTCTTCTTGAGTTTTGGAGAAATTTTTGAAAGCATTCCAATCAATTCTTCCTGTCCTGTTCATTTCATGTTATAATTTGTTACAGGTTTTTGTTTCCCTTATTTTTGCCCTTATGAGAGTTCGTAACATGAGGGAAAAGGATATAACACAAGGGAAAGTCTAAGGGCAAACTCACTTGCTATAAATTTAGCATTTTCAAGGGTTTGCGGACTTTTTGAAGATAAGATATAACAGTTATTAAATGCTATAAAAAGTGTCTTATCAGAATTCCCATTTACCTTATGTTTTTCATTTTACTCTATATAGGAAATCAAACAATACAAAACCATCTTTTTTATTCTGATTGTATCGGTTTATCCTCAATGCGAAAGCGGAACATTTAGTTACACTTTGGTTGCACTACGAAGATGATGTGTCGGAAAGCCCCTTTCTATCAGTATTTTTTAAGTAACAATACTTCAAGTTCCATCTTCCGCATTGAGAAAAGGAACCTTGTGAAAGACGAGGTTTCCTTTTTAATCTGTATTTATAGTTAACTATTCATCAAATAAATCCGCATGCGTACCTGTGTCAATCAATGTCAATGTTAATATATCATTTTCTATCAGATATATTAGCAACCAATCAGACTGAATATGACATTCTCGATATCCTTTATAATTTCCAATAAGAGCATAGTCTCTATTTTTCTCATCCAAAGGAATGTTATGCAGCAATTTTTCTACAACATCTTCCAGTAAAGAAATATTGAGTCCTCGTTTCTTAGCAAGTTTCAACCCCTTTTTGAATTTCCCGGTAAGGACTAACTCATATTTCATAAATCAATGTCCTCCAATGCTTCTGCAAAACTGCCGTATCTCTTTGCATTCGGATCTCTGCTGATTTGCTTTGCTTCCTCCATAGCATCTATCACTTCTTTTTTATATCTTGGAAGTTCCACACGGAAAGGAAGTCCGCCACGCATGATTGTCTGTCTTAAAAACATATTCACCGCGCTGGACATATCAATTCCAAGTTGATTAAACAACTCTACAGCCTGTTTTTTCACATCTTCTTCTATTCTTATCTGCGTTTGCACAGTTGCCATAATTTCACCTTCTTTCTTCTGTTATAGTATATCATTTTGTTTACATTGTCAATCACCCTTTCTGGGATTTATTCTTACTGCGGAAGCGGAACCATTTAGTTACAATTTGGTTACACTTATCAGATGATGTGCCAGAAAGCCCCTTTCTATCAGTTTTTTGAGAGTGATAATACTTCACCATCTTCCGCATCAAAAAAGGAAATCTTTCATAGCAGAAAGGTTTCCTTTTTTGTCCTATAAGGGAAAAATCCTTGGCTGTGATTAGTGCAGTTTAAGAGAGCAGCGCAGCCATGCAGATGCTTAAATCTTCATAAAGGCATACGGGGATGTCATCGTCAAACGAATACTGCCCTGTTTTCTCTTCCTTTTCAAAATCATAGACTGTGACGGTGGATTTGATGGGATTGACAATCCAGTATTCCCGCACGCCGGCGGTACGGTATTTAAAAAGTTTTATCCCATAGTCCATATGTTCCGTGCTGGGAGAGACAATCTCGATAATCCAGTCAGGTGCGCCGTTGCAGCCGCGGTCATCCAATTTCTTCTTATCGCATATCACGGAGATGTCGGGCTCCACATAATTTCGGTTGTCTTTGTTAAGGAAGACAGCAAAGGGCGCGGCATAAACATCACAGTTTCCATTATTGCTACTGATATAATCCCCAATTTCCTGATGTAATTTCCAACTTATTTTTTGATGAAGCCGCATAGGCGGAGCCATGTTATAAAGCTGTCCGTCAATCAGTTCTGCCCGCTGTCCGTCCGGCAGGGCATAAATGTCTTCGATGGTATAAATCCGTTCTTGTGGCAGTGCCATATCATCACCTCGTTTTTTTATAATTATACCATAATCACTTCGTGATATGGTATGGTTACCTATGCGCACTGCGGCGCGTATAATATCTGTCGATATTATACCATGTTTCCTTTATGGAGAACAGATAAAAATGGATTTAAGGATTATTTAATAATTTATCTATTATTATACATTCATAAAAACGAAAGGGGCGAAATGATGTATTTACGGATTCTGAAAAAAGATTTAAAGCGGAAAAAGACCATGAACACCATCCTGCTGATATTTGTAATTCTCGGTGTGATGTTCACGGCAAGCAGTGTCAACAATATGGTGACGGTCGCGACTGCGCTGGACAGTTATTTTGAGATGGCAGGCGTGCCGGATTACTGGTATGCCACGGCTTATGAAGAGGAAGCCGCACGTGTGGAGGATTTTGCCGGTGAGAACGGATATGGGCTGTGTGTATCGGAGGTGGTTCAGATTGATCCCAGAAATGTCCGGGTGGAAGGAGGGCGGTTTAAGTATTCCAGTTCTGTAGTTCTGGCAGAAGCAGGAGATACCAAAGTTTTTGATGGGAATGAGCAGGAAATAACGGAAGTAAATGACGGAGAAATTTATGTTTCAGCAGAAATCTTCCATTCTGTGAAAAATGATTTCCATATAGGCAGCAAGGTAGAGGTGGAGTCGGAAGGCAGGAAAAAGGAATTTACAGTAAAGGGATTCACTAAGGATGCACTGTTCGGTTCTTCTATGATGGGCATGACGCGGTTCCTTGTCAGCGAAAATGACCGCCAATTTTTTGACACCCAGACTTGCACAAAATTCTATTCCTTGATGCTGTATACCAATGATGAGCAGTTTGTGGATAAGTTTGAGGGTTTAAACGTAAAGACGCTGTTGAGTATTGACCGCGAGACCATGAAAATGCTGTATGTCATGGATATGCTGATTGCAGCTGTGGTATTAATTGTCAGTATCTGCCTGATCCTGATTTCGCTGGTAATTCTGCAGTTTACGATTAACTTTACGGTCAGTGAGGAATTTCGGGAGATAGGCGTGATGAAAGCGATAGGGATTTCCAACCGCAAAATCCGCGGGCTTTATATCCTCAAATATTTTGCGATTTCCGTTGTCGGCGCAGTATGCGGGCTCGTGCTCAGTGTTCCTTTTGGCAATTTGCTGATTCAGAGCGTATCGGAAAATATCATTATCTCCGGGCGCAATAAGATATTTCTCAATTTCCTGTGTGCAGCGGGCACAGCGGCGGTTGTGGTGTGGTTCTGTTATCTGTGCACACGCAAGATTAAGAAATTCTCACCCATTGCTGCCATCCGCAACGGTGAGATGGGTGAGCGTTATAAACGCAAAGGCTTGCTGCGTTTGGGCAAATCACATCTAACGCCGGCAGTGTTTCTGGCAGCAAACGATGTATTGAGCAGTGTCAGGCGTTATGTTTCCATGATTTTGATTTTTACGCTGGGGCTGCTGTTGGTGATTATCCCGGTAAACAGTATCAATACCCTGCAGTCTGACAAACTGCTGCCCCTGTTTAATATGGCGGATTGTGATCTTGTCATTTCCCAGGAACTTTTGTTTTCAGCCAATGGGACAAACGAGAAAATGATTGAGGAAAAGCAGGAGGAGGTAAAGGAGGAACTACGCAGCCATGGCATCCGGGCAGAGGTGTTTCAGGAGATTATGTTCCGTTTCAATATTTCACACGGTGATAAGAAAATGTCTTCCATTGCCTTTCAAGGGAAAGGGGGAGTGCGGGCAGATGAGTATTTTTACCTGGAAGGGACGCCGCCGGAAAATGACGGCGAGGTAGCCATCACCTATCTTGTGGCAGAGAAAATAGGTGCAGAAATTGGCGATAAGGTCATGATTGATATGGGCAGCGAGGAAAGAGAGTATCGGGTAACGGCAATCAACCAGAGCATGAATAACATGGGCGAGGGCATCCGTTTTTATGAGGGGGACAAGATTGACTATAATCTTGCCGCCGGCAGTTTCGGCATTCAAATCCGTTATCAGGATGAGCCGGACAGTGAAACGATAATTGAGCGCAAAAAACTGCTGAAACGCGTGTTCCGTGAGACGGACGTCTATGAGGTAGGAGAATATATCAGTTATATGATAGGCGATGTGGCAGGGCAGCTTGAGGATGTAAAGAGCCTGATTTTAGGCATTATCCTCTGTATCAATATCCTGGTTGCCGTGCTTATGGTCAGAAGTTTCATCACCAAAGAGAAAGGGGAAATCGCCATGCTAAAGGCGCTGGGGTTTGGGAATCCATTTCTGACAGCATGGCAGTCTATGCGCATTGGCATGGTGCTTCTGATTTCCATTGTGGTCGGGACATTGATTTCCACACCATTGTCAAAGCTGACAATTGAGCCGATTTTTCGCATGATGGGCGCCTACAGTATAGAATTTGAGGTCATTCCGCTGGAAGTATATATGCTCTATCCGCTTGCCGTGCTCGTGGCAACGGTGTCTGCGGCGGTGGTGGGGGCAGCGCTTCCTCTGCGCAAGATTTCTGCCGCCGAAACTTCAAATATAGAATGATGATGCCGAAAGGCAGTAACTGAAAAAAATAGAAAGATAACGCCGAAAGGCAGTAACTGAAAAAAATAGAAAGATAACGCCGAAAGGCAGTAACTG
>CAJTYM010000041.1:6665-34712 GCA_910583835.1 uncultured Lachnospiraceae bacterium
GCCGAAAGGCAGTAACTGAAAAAAATAGAAAGATAACGCCGAAAGGCAGTAACTGAAAAATATAGGAAGATAACGCCGAAAGGCAGTTATTAGAAAATAAAGGTAAATTCGGGAATTTAAGAAAGGATGGAAAATTATGGGTAGTGTTTTGGAAGTAAGAGACCTCTGTAAAACATATATTGTCAATAAACGGCAGAACAATGTCCTCAAAAACGTTAATTTCAGCATCGAAGAAGGGGAGATGGCTGCGGTCATGGGTCCATCCGGCTCCGGCAAGTCCACACTGCTGTATGCAGTTTCCGGCATGGATTCCATTACGGCAGGAAAAGTGGATTTCTGTGGGAAAGATATCGCCAAACTATCTGCGCGTGAGCTTGCCAATCTCCGCCTGGATGAGATGGGCTTTATCTTCCAGCAGATGTATATGATGAAAAACCTTACGGTGCTGGATAATATCATCCTTCCTGCCTGCCAGTCCAGGAAAATCAGGGAAAGCCGTAGAGAGACAATGAGCCGGGGGCAGGAGCTTATGCGCAAGCTTGGCATTATTGAAATAGCCGACAACGATATCAACGAGGTGTCCGGCGGACAGCTTCAGCGCGCCTGTATCTGCAGGAGCATGATGAACAAACCGAAAATGATTTTTGCAGATGAACCGACCGGGGCGTTAAACCGCAGTTCTTCCGATGAAGTCATGGAAGAACTGGCAAAGATAAACGGCGAGGGCACAACGGTCATGCTGGTAACCCATGACGTCAAGGTTGCCGCAAAATGTACGCGGGTATTTTATATTGTTGACGGAAATATACAGGGAGAGTATAATCTGGACAGATATACCTCCCCCACGCAGCTGCGTGAACGGGAGCGAGCCCTTAACAACTGGCTGATGGAGATGGGATGGTAAGTTTAAGAAGCATGACGGATATTTTAATTGTGGAAGACAACGAAGAACTGGCGGGGCTGCTCTGTGATTTCCTGCGCGTAGAGGGGTATATTGTGTCGGTTGCGGGGACTGGAGAGAAGGCCTTGGCGCTGTATGAAAGGTACGGCGCAAGGCTTCTCGTGCTTGACGTCATGCTGCCGGGGATGGACGGTTTTGCCATATGTGCAAAAATCCGCAAGCAGAGCAATACGCCGATACTTATTGTCAGCGCCAAGACTACGAAGGATGACAAATTGAATGGGCTTCTTCTGGGGGCGGACGATTATATTGAGAAACCTTATGACATAGATATCCTGCTGGCAAAAATCAAAGGGATTTTCAAAAGGCGGTATTCCAGGGATGAGATTTCAGAGGGAAACTTCACCATAAATAAAGAAAGCAGGACGGTCTGCAAAGATGGCGCGCAGCTGGAAATGACGGCCAAGGAATTTGATTTGCTGCTGCTGTTGGTGGAGAACAAGGGAAAGGCATTGAGCAAGGAATTCCTCTTTCGCGAGGTCTGGGGCAGCGACAGTTTTTCTGAGCCGCAGACGCTGACCGTGCACATCAAATGGCTGCGCCAGAAGATAGAAGACAATCCGAAAGAGCCGCAGAAAATTCTCACCGTCTGGGGCGTGGGGTATAAGTTTGTATGAAAAATTTCCGTAAGATTTTTATGGCGGCAGCCTTGGCAGTCCTTGCTATCTTTGTGATGGCGAATGTGTTTCTGCTATCTGGGAAAACGCAAAGCGGCAGGCCATATATGGTAGAGATAGACAGGCTTGCCCGCGCAATCGGGGAACAAGGATTGGAAGAAATTGACCTATCAGATTGTCAGTACGTGACAAATGTTGCGCAGTCTTTGGGAAAGTATCCAGACGAAGGTTTTTATGAAGATACGGAATGCGACTACCAGGTCAGGATGGTCGGTGGCAAAGTTTACCGTTTTGATTATGTGTACCAGGCAAACCAGGAGCATCGGCAGACAGTGATTGCTGTAAACCTTGTTTTGGCAGTGATGTCGCTGCTTCTTTTGGGCATGCTGCTGTTTGTGCAGAGAAAAATATTGAATCCCTTTGCAGAATTGGGCGGACTGCCCTACGAGCTTTCTAAGGGAAATCTGACTGTGCCCATTAAGGAAAATAAAAACCGTTTCTTTGGCAGGTTTGTATGGGGGCTTAATGTGCTGAGGGAAAATTTAGAGCAGCAGAAACAGCGGGAACTGTCACTGCTGCGGGAGAAAAAGACGCTTGTGATTTCTCTCTCCCATGATATCAAGACGCCGTTATCAGCTATCAAGCTGTATGCCAAGGCTCTGGCCAAGGGCCTGTACAATGAGAAAGAAAGACAGCTTGAGATATATGGCAGCATAGGAGAAAAAGCAGATGAAATTGAACGTTTCCTCTCGCAGATTATAGAAGCGTCAAGCGAGGATTTCCTAAATTTTGATGTGAAACAGGGGGAATTCTACCTGTCGGAATTGGTGCAGGCAGTTTCTGCCTACTATCGGGACAAGTTAGAGATTATGAAGATAAATTTCTCCGTGGAGGAATATACAGATTGCCTGATAAAAGGAGATTTGGACCGGAGCGTGGAAGTCCTGCAGAATATCGTGGAAAATGCTGTCAAATATGGAGACGGACAGGAGATTGCGCTTTCGTTTTCCCGGGAGGAGGACTGCCGGCTGATTACGGTGAGAAATACGGGCTGCACGCTGCCGCAGACGGAGCTGCCGCATATTTTTGAGAGTTTTATTCAAGGGACGAACGCAAAGGGCGTAAACGGCAGTGGGCTGGGGCTCTATATCTGCCGCCAGCTCATGCATAAAATGCAGGGAGAAGTTTTTGCGGAGATAAGGCAAGGGCAGATGTATGTGACGGTGATTTTCCCTGTCTGAAGGAGGGATGAATATGGCACAGATAAATGTAAATAACCTGACATTTTCTTATGAAGGAAGCTTTGACAATATTTTTGAGGACGTATCTTTTTCCATTGATACGGACTGGAAACTTGGTTTTCTCGGGCGCAATGGTAAAGGGAAGACGACGTTCCTCAACCTGCTGCTGGGGAGATACCAATATAATGGCAGCATTACGGCTTCCACAGATTTTGATTATTTTCCGTATCCTATTTCACAGGGGCAGCTGCAGCGTCCCATGGCAGATTTTCTGGAGGAAATAAAGCCGCGATATGAATTGTGGCGCGTCATCTGTGAACTGGAGCAGTTATGTGAAAGTTCCGAGATTCTCTATCGTCCGTTTGTGACGCTGAGTCCTGGCGAACGCACAAAAGCCCTGCTGTCCGTCTTGTTTTCCGGGGAAAATGATTTCCTGCTGATAGACGAACCCACGAATCATCTGGATGAGGGGGCAAGGGAGGATGTGAAAAAATACTTGTCTTCCAAGAAAGGGTTTCTGCTGGTGTCGCATGACCGTGATTTATTGGATAGCTGTATCGACCATGTCCTCGTGCTGAACAGGAAGACCATAGAGGTACAGCGAGGAAATTTTTCCAGCTGGTGGGAAAATAAACAGCGCCGCGACCAGTCTGCAAAAGCGCAGAACGACAAGCACCGCAAGGAAATCAGCAAGTTGAGGCAGGCGGCTTTCCAGGCTGGCGCATGGGCGGACAGAAATGAAAGCACGAAAATTGGCTATGACCCCATAAAGGAGCCTGACCGCCCAACGAGGGCATATATCGGCGGCAAGACAAAAAAGATGCAGAGCAGGGTCAGGCAGCTTAAGAACCGCATTAACCGTGAAATAGAAGAGAAAGAAGGGCTTCTGGCAGATTTGGAGCAGCCGGTGGATTTGAAGATGATGCCGCTTGCGCACCACAAGGAAATTCTTGTAGAAGCCAGGGATTATGCCCTGAGCTATGAGGGCAGCAGACAGCCGCTTTTTACAGATTTGAATTTTGCTATTGCCAGGGGACAGCGGGTTGCCCTGCATGGCAAAAATGGGTGTGGGAAATCAACGCTCATCAAAATGATTTTGCAGAAAGCAGGCGCTGCCAAAGAATCCCTGCCTATAGAGGAATTCGGCACATGCAGGACGGCAGCGGGACTGGTGATTTCTTACGTTAATCAGGACACTTCCATGTTAGAGGGCAGTATCTCTGCGTTCTGCCATCGGCAATCCCTGGATGAAAGCCTGTTCTGTGCCGTGCTCAGGCAGCTTGATATGGAGCGTGTGCAGTTTGTGAAGAATATGGAGGACTATTCCGAGGGGCAGAAGAAGAAAATCCTGCTTGCCGCCAGCCTGCTCACGCCGGCGCATCTGTATATCTGGGACGAACCGCTCAATTACATTGACGTGTTCTCACGAATGCAGGTGGAAAGGCTGCTCCTGCAGTACCAGCCCACAATGCTCTTTGTGGAACACGATGTGAGGTTCCGTGAAAAGATAGCCACGGAAGTGGTGGAACTGCAGGGGTGACGGAAGTAACGGCAAATCTGTAACAGAAAAGTCCGCAGGACTTGTTGACAAAGGAAAACGGTGGTGGTACACTCTTAATATCATTAAAATTAGAAAGGAAGAAAGGGAGAGAACGTATGAAGAACTTTTTTAAAGTGGCAAAAGTAAGTTTAATGATTATGATGTGTGCCCTGTTTCTGGGAATCGGGATCAAGGCAGAGGCAGCGCTGGGCAAGGTTGCAGGCGTGACACAGGTAGCAGATGGTGCGGATGAGAAGAATGCCGGCAAATATGCGGTGGGCATACAGTGGACTGCTTTGCAAGGAGCAGATGCATATCTGGTAGAGTATTGTGAGTCAGGCAAGAATTTCACAGGCAATACTTATATGAGTGGAATGATATCGAAGAATGTAGTGGCAATATCCGGGCTTTCGGGCGGAACGTCTTATGATGTAAGGGTTTCAGCGGTGACAATAGCTGGCAACGAGATTGTAGACCAAGGCACTCCTTCAGATGTGGTCGATGTGGTTACACCTCCCTCCGGGACAGTTACTACGTTGAAGCAGAGTGGTGCGCAGGCGAAGAAATTCACAGTTTCCTGGACAAAGATTCCAGGGGCAAATGTTTATGATATCGGCTTTAAGAAATATGGCAGCACAGCAAAAGCCCAATATGTTACGACCCCCAATGACGTGTCCAGTTACACTTTGTCAGCAGCTACAGACACAAATTATGTTGTAGATGTTGCTCCGGCAAGGAAGAGCACCAAGGGTTATGTAGCTTACGGCGCAGGTTCACAGCCAATTCTTGCGTCCAGTCTGCCGAAGAAAATTACCAAAGTAAAATTCCTTACGAGCGGCAGCAACTCAGACCCTAAGGCTGGGATTGTAGATTTTTCCTGGAACCCGAGCAATGCGGCAGACGGCTATGAATATGCTATCTATGGAAATAATGGCAAGAAGCTGACTTCCAAGACAATCACAGCTACCAATCCGAAGCAGCGAGTGACGATTAACAATAAGAAATTAAAAAATGCCAACCAGTTTATGAAGATTAGAGTCAGGGGTTACCTCAAAATAGGTAACAAGAAAGTGCCTGGTCCATATTCTGACTACTGCTGGTTTGCGAAATATCCATTGGGCGTAAAGGGAAGCATCGTCAATAAATCAAGTATTTCAGACGGATACAAGATTTCCTGGAAGAAGATGAAAGGCGCAAAGGATTATACCGTATATATTGCGATGGGTAATGGAAGCTTTAAGAAGGCAGGAACCACCAAAGGCAGCAGCTTTATCATCAAAAAGTGCGGAAGCGCCCCACTTGCTACATATACGACCTACCGTTACAGGGTAGTGGCTAATAAGAAAGCAGGAAAGAAAACAGTCAAGAGCGATAGTACATGGAGTTCAAGTTTCCGCCTGACTACTACATATTACTATTATTAAAGAGAGCATGGCATCTCCAGTCAAGTGTTTTGGCTGGAGATGTTTTTCTGTAAAATAAATAAAAAAAGTGTTGACAAATCCAACGAATCTATTTATAATAGCTATTGTGAGTTTTGCAGAACAGATATTTAGAATCAGGGCTGCAGAATGATATAGCTGCAGGAGTGGCGGAATTGGCAGACGCGCAGGCTTCAGGTGCCTGTGGTAGCAATATCGTGTGGGTTCAAGTCCCATCTCCTGCATGAAATGAAAAAAGCTGTTGTTTGTGCAACGGCTTTTTTGTCATCTGGAGAAAAAAATAAATACGTGGAAAAACGAGAGGAGGACATGGGATGCTATACAGAAAGAATCCGGCCAATCAGGATGAATTGTCAATCCTGGGCTATGGCTGTCTGCGCTTTACGAAGAAAGGTTCAGCCATAGACCAGGAAAAGGCGGAAAAGGAGATGAAAGCTGCCATAGAAAATGGCGTTAATTATTTTGATACGGCATATACATATGCGGGGAGCGAGGTCTGCCTGGGTAAATTTCTGGCAAAGGGTTACCGTGACAGAGTAAAGATAGCCACGAAACTGCCGCATTATTTTATTAAGAAAGAAGGAGACATGGAGCGGTATTTTTCGGAGGAGCTGGAGCGTCTGCAGACGGACCATGTGGAGTATTACCTTATGCATATGCTCAATGATGTGGCGACCTGGGAACGGCTGCAGCAGTTTGGAATCAAAGAGTGGATTGCCGAGAAGAAAGCAAAGGGACAGATTCAGAATATTGGTTTCTCTTTCCATGGCGGAACCGAGAATTTTAAGAAGATTGTCGATGCATATGACTGGGATTTCTGCCAGATTCAGTATAATTATATGGATGAACATTCCCAGGCGGGCAGGCGTGGACTCAGATATGCCCATGAAAAGGGGCTGCCGGTGATAATTATGGAGCCGTTAAGGGGCGGGCGCCTTGTACAGGGACTTCCCAAAAGCGCTTTGAAACTATTGGAGAAGGAAGAACCCAGGCGGAGTCCGGCGGAGTGGGGCCTGCGCTGGCTGTGGAACCAGCCGGAGGTGACGGTGGTCCTTTCCGGGATGAATGATATTGCCCAGGTGGAAGAAAACATAAGGATTGCCCAGGACGCCCAGGTGGGCTGTATGACGGAACACGATATGGAAGTCATTGAAAAAATCAAAGCAGAGATTAACCGTTATATGAAAGTGCCTTGCACCGGCTGCGGCTATTGCATGCCCTGTCCGGCAGGCGTAGACATTCCCGGATGTTTTTCCGCATATAATACGAGGTACACAGACAGCCAGTATCAGGGGATGAAAGCTTATATGATGTGTACAACTTTGCGGATGAACCCCAGCAATGCGTCCAAATGCCTGAAATGTGGGAAGTGCGAGCAGCGCTGCCCACAGGGGATTTCCATTCGCAAAGAACTTACCCAGGTCAAAAAACATATGGAAACGCCCATCTACCATGCGGCGCGGGTTATCTTAAAGCGAAAAAGAAAATATTGAGCCTTTCCGCGTGAATTTGCAAATTTTGAAGAAAAAATAAAGGAATTGGAAGATTTGTGCGGAATATATCATTTAGAGGTGATTTGAATTGCTCATCAGAGAGAATATAGAGCTGTTAGAAAGGACCTATTTAAGTCCTTTTGCAACGTTGAGCGAGAATTCCAAGGGGCGTGACAGAGAGGAAGAGCAGTGCGATATCCGCCCGGTTTTCCAGAGGGACCGTGACAGGATATTGCACTGCAAATCATTCCGCCGACTGAAGCATAAGACCCAGGTCTTTCTGACGCCGCGGGGGGACCATTACCGTACCAGGCTGACCCATACGCTGGAGGTTTCCCAGAATGCCCGTACGATAGCCAAGGCGCTCAGGCTGAATGAAGATTTGGTGGAGGCGATTGCGCTGGGGCATGATTTGGGACATACGCCTTTTGGACATGCAGGGGAGCGGATATTGAACAGCATCTGTGAGGGCGGTTTCCGGCATAATGAGCAGAGTGTCCGCATTGTAGAGAAGTTAGAGAAAGACGGCGAGGGGCTGAACCTGACCTGGGAGGTGCGGGATGGGATTTTAAACCATCAGACCAATAGGATGCCTTCCACCCTGGAGGGCAAGATTGTGCGGCTTTCTGATAAGATTGCATATATTAACCATGACATAGACGATGCCATACGTGCGCGCGTATTGTCTGAGGAGGATATTCCCATGGAATACCGGGGGATTCTGGGAATGACTTCCAAGCAGCGCTTGGACAACCTGATTCACAATATCATCACCAACAGTTTGGGGAAGAATGATATCTGTATGTCAAAGGAAGTGGAGACGGCGATGAAAGCCCTGCGCAAGTTCATGTTTGAGAAGGTGTACTGTAATTCTGTAGCCAAAGGCGAGGAGGAGCGGGCGGAGGGGCTGCTTTGCCGCCTGTTCCAGTATTACATAGAACACATAGATGAGATGCCGATGTGGTATCTGGGAATGATGGAGCAGGGACAGACGCGGGAGCGCGTTGTCTGTGACTATATTGCGGGGATGACGGACCAGTATGCGATTGCCAAATATGAAGAGTATTTCATGCCCAAGGCGTGGCAGGTGAACTGAGCATTTTGTTCCCAAGGCGTGGCAGGTGAACTGAAAGGAGATATGGATGCCGTATTATTCCGATGAGCTTATAGAAGAAGTCCGTTTGGCCAACGATATCGTAAATGTGATTTCTGATTATGTGCGTTTGCAGAAAAAGGGCAGTACCCATTTTGGACTCTGTCCTTTTCATAACGAGAAGACGCCCTCCTTTTCTGTGAGCCAGGGGAAGCAGATGTATTACTGTTTTGGTTGCGGGGCGGGAGGAAATGTCATCACCTTTTTGATGCAGTATGAGAATTATACATTTCAGGAGGCGCTGCAGGCGCTGGCGCAGAGAGCGGGGATAGAGCTCCCCAGGCAGGAGATGTCTGGCAGGGCGAGGCAGGAGGCTGACAGGCGTGCGAGGATTTTGGAAGTCAATAAGGTGGCGGCGAAATATTTTTATGCCCAGCTGAGAATGGAACAGGGGCAGCATGGAATAGCTTATTTCGAGAAACGCGGGCTTTCCACGGAGACTTTGAAAAAATTCGGGCTTGGATATGCCAACAAGTTCAGCGATGATTTGTACCAATATCTGCGCAAACAGGGATATGAGGATGAACTGCTGAAAGATTCCGGTCTGGTAACGATTGATGAGCAGCGGGGAGGGCGTGATAAGTTCTGGAATCGTGTGATGTTTCCGATTATGGATGTCAATAACCGCGTGATTGGTTTCGGCGGGCGCGTAATGGGGGAGGGGGAGCCGAAATACCTCAATTCCCCGGAGACAATGATTTTTGACAAGAGCCGCAACCTGTATGGGTTAAATTTTGCCAGAAGCTCAAGGAAACATTATATCCTCCTGTGCGAGGGGTATATGGATGTGATTGCGCTGCATCAGGCAGGATTTGACAATGCGGTGGCATCTCTGGGCACATCGTTTACTGCGGGCCATGCGAATCTGCTCAAACGGTATACCAAGGAAGTTTGCTGTACGTTTGACAGTGATGGCGCGGGGGTTAAGGCGGCGCTGCGCGCCATCCCGCTTTTAAAGGAGGCGGGTATCAGTGCGAAGATAGTGAAAATGAATCCTTATAAGGACCCCGATGAATTTATCAAGGCCCAAGGGGCGGATAGCTATCAGAAACGCATCGATGAAGCGCAGAACAGCTTTTTGTTTGAGACAGAAGTCTTAGAGCAAGGATATGATTTGGGAGACCCGGAGAGCAAGACAGCATTTTTCAATGAGATTGCCGGGAAAATTTTAGGGTTTGAGGAGGAGTTGGAGCGAAATAATTACATAGAAGCGGTAGCCAGGAAATATCAGATTGGGTTTGAAAACCTGCGCAAGCTGGTGGTGCACCAGGGGACGCGCGCCGGTCTTAGGAGGGAGAGCAGGCAGCTGAAATCAGGAATCAGTGAGAAGAAGAAAAGGGAAGACGGCATGAAGCAGTCGCAGAAACTGATGCTCACATGGCTGATTGAAGAACCAGAGCTTTTTCCGCAGATAAGCCCTTATCTGGGAGCGGAGGATTTTACGGAGGATTTGTACCGGCAGGCAGCCGAGATGGTTTTTTCCCAGTACCGGGAGGGAAAACTCAATCCGGCTGGAATTATCAGCCGGTTTGCGGAGGAAGAACAGCAGCGGGAGATTGCATCATTGTTTAATGCACGGCTCAAGGAAGTCACGACTCCTGCTGAGA
This sequence comes from uncultured Lachnospiraceae bacterium, assembly GCA_910583835.1. Taxonomy (GTDB): domain Bacteria; phylum Bacillota; class Clostridia; order Lachnospirales; family Lachnospiraceae; genus Petralouisia. Next base: position 16,720 of record CAJTYM010000041.1, read on the forward strand.
AAGAGAAAGCGTTGCGGGAGACGGTCATCCGGCTGAAGGAGAACAGCATCCAATATCGTTCGAGACATTTACAGCCGACCGATATGGAGGGACTTCAGAAGCTCATTGCTGACAAGAAGGCGATGGAGGCGTTAAAAAACGCAAAGCATAATATTACTAAATAAGGACAAAATATAAACAACGAATGGAAGGAAGAAACGAAATGGAAGAAAAAAGTGCTAAATTTGTTGAGAAACTGCAGGAATTGTTAGCAATGGCAAAAAAGAAAAAAAATGTCCTGGAATATCAGGAGATTAATGATTTCTTTCATGACATGGAGTTGGATGCAGAACAGTTTGAGAAGATTTTAGATTTTCTGGAGACCAACAATATTGATGTGCTGCGGATTTCTGAGGAAGAGGAGGATGAAGATATTCTCATTGATGAGGAAGATGAAGTGGAAGTTGAGAATATTGACCTTTCCGTCCCGGATGGAATTTCCATTGAAGATCCCGTTCGTATGTATTTGAAGGAGATTGGCAAGGTTGCGCTGCTCAGTGCGGAGGAGGAAATCGAGCTGGCAAAGCGCATGGAGCTTGGGGATCAGGAAGCAAAGAAACGTTTGGCAGAAGCGAATCTGCGCCTGGTTGTCTCAATTGCCAAGCGGTACGTGGGACGCGGAATGCTGTTTCTGGATCTGATTCAGGAGGGGAACCTGGGCCTTATTAAGGCAGTGGAGAAATTTGACTACCGCAAGGGGTACAAGTTCTCCACGTATGCGACCTGGTGGATTCGCCAGGCAATTACCAGGGCCATTGCGGACCAGGCGAGGACAATCCGTATCCCGGTGCATATGGTTGAGACCATCAATAAGCTGATTCGCGTTTCCAGGCAGCTCTTGCAGGAGTTAGGGCGCGAGCCGACCCCCGAGGAGATTGCGGAGGAGATGAACATGCCGGTAGAGCGTGTGCGGGAAATCCTCAAAATTTCCCAGGAACCGGTGTCTTTAGAGACGCCTATCGGCGAGGAGGAGGACAGCCACCTTGGCGATTTTATCCAGGATGACAACGTGCCGGTTCCGGCGGAGGCGGCAGCGTTTACCTTGCTGAAAGAACAATTGGTAGAGGTATTGAGTACGCTTACAGAGCGGGAGCAGAAAGTACTGCGCCTGCGTTTTGGCTTGGACGACGGACGTGCCAGGACATTGGAGGAGGTCGGCAAAGAGTTCAATGTGACCAGGGAGCGTATCCGTCAGATTGAGGCGAAGGCATTGCGTAAGCTGCGCCATCCCAGCCGCAGCCGTAAGCTCAAGGACTATCTGGATTGATGAAGAAAATGATTCAATTATCTCAGAGATTACAGGCTGTCGCCAACCTCGTGGGGGAAACCGGGGTTGTGGCAGACATCGGCACGGACCATGGGTACATACCGGTTTATCTTGTTTCCTCCGGCAAAGCAGAGCAGGCAATCGCCATGGATGTAAATCCGGGCCCGCTGCAGCGGGCTTTGGAGCATATCGAGCAGTTTCATTTGCAGGAACGGATAGAAACGAGGCTTTCGGATGGCGTGAAAGCGCTGCAGCCCGGGGAAGCACAGGCAATTGTGATTGCTGGGATGGGCGGCGCCTTGATGACGCGCATCCTCTCCGAGGGGGAAGAAGTTGCGCACATGGCAAAGCCCCTGGTGCTGCAGCCGCAGTCGGAGCTTCCGGCTTTCCGCCATTTTCTGGCAGAGCATGGATACCGGATTCTTGAAGAAGACATGGTGTATGAGGACGGCAAGTTTTACAGCATGATGGCGGCATCATGGGTGGGACGAGCAGGGAGCAGCACAGGGGCGGCAGCAGTGCGGGCAGGGCAGATGACGGAACCTGACTATAAATATGGTCCTTTGCTGCTGGCGGGCAGGCATCCTGTCCTTCGGCAGTATTTGCTGCAGCAGAGAATGCAGAAATACAGGATATTGGAGAATTTGGGGAAAAATGCCAGGCAGGACGTGTCAGGGCGCAGAGCGCAGCTGCTGCAGGACCTGCAGGAAATAGAGGGAATTTTGGAGTTATGGTAAGCTGCAAAATGAGGCAGCTGTTATTTAATATATAATGACAGGATGGAAGGGAGAAGGTATTATGACATGCCGTGAAATCATAGCATTGTTACAGGAACAGTCACCGGAAACGTTTGCCTGCGAATGGGACAATGTAGGTCTTTTGGTCGGAAATTTTGAGCAGGAAATAAAAAAGATTTACATAGCGTTGGATGCAACCGAGGAGGGGATTGATGAGGCCATAGCAGAAGGGGCAGATTTGCTGCTTACGCATCACCCCCTGATTTTTAAAGGTCTCAAGAAGGTCAACACAGAGGATTTTACCGGCAGGCGTGTGGTGAAGCTGATAGAGAATCATATTTCCTGTTATGCCATGCACACGAATTTTGATGTGAAAGGCATGGCGGAACTGGCGGCAGCATGCATGGGACTGTCGGAGTGCGAGGTTTTGGACGTTACCTGCAATGGGGCGGAAGGTTCCGAGGGAATCGGCAGGGTTGGCATGCTGCCCGCGGAAATATCATTGGAGAAATGCATCGCTTTTGTGAAGCAGGCATTTGCCGTGGATACGGTGAAAGTGTTTGGGGATATAAAGCAGCCGGTAAGAAAGGCGGCAATTTGCCCTGGTTCCGGCAAGAGCGTGATTTCCCATGCACTCTGTGCAGGTGCAGATGTCTTAATTACCGGGGATATTGACCATCATGAGGGGATTGATGCAGCAGACCAGGGACTTGCCATCATTGATGCCGGGCATTATGGGGTGGAAAAGCTTTTCATTCCCTATATGGTCCAGTATCTCAGGGAGAGGGCACAAGGCATTGAGGTTGTGGGGCAGCCGGTGAAACAGCCGTTTCGCTATCTATAGCGAACGACAAAAACAAAAATTTTTGTCGTTCACTATATAAATGTAGGAGGACAGGATGAAAAAAGCGACATATCGAATCATAGTCAATGGGGAGGAAAAAAGCTACCCGGCAGGCACATCGTTTTCAGAACTTGCCCGGGAGTACCAAGAGCAGTACGAGGATGATATTGTGCTGGTCATGTTTAACAACCGTCTGAAAGAATTACATAAAACGCTGAAAACAGACGGAGAACTTACCTTTGTGACGACCAGGGACAGGGCTGGCAGGAAAGCCTACCGGCGCAGCGTTACCTTTTTGATGCAGCGTGCAGTCCATAACCTTGCGGAGGAGGATGGGAAAACTGTTTCCGTGCGGGTGGAGCATTCCATCAGCCAGGGATATTACTGCGAATTGACTGGAGAAGTTCCGGATGAATCTTATATTTCCAGGCTGAAAAGCGAGATGCTTAAGCTTGTGGAGGAAAAGATTCCTATCAAGAAGAAAAGCATTTCTACAGACGAAGCAGTTGCGCTGTTTCGGGAATTTGGTATGCGTGATAAGGAGCGTTTGTTTGCTTACCGCCGCAGTTCCAAAGTAAATATATACAGCATTGGCGGTTATGAAGATTATTTCTATGGGTATATGGTTCCAGACACCGGGTATCTCAAATATTTTGAACTGGCATTGTATGAGGGCGGGTTTGTGCTGCTGTTTCCCGACAAGGATACGAAGACGCCGTCCCAATTCATTCCGTCCCATAAGCTGTTCCATGTGCTCAAAGAATCCGCGGAATGGGGAGAGAAGCTGGACATCGGCACGATCGGCGCCTTGAATGATGCGATTGCCCAGGGACGTATCCGCGATGTGATTCTGGTGTCAGAGGCTTTGATGGAGCGCAAGATTGGCAGGATGGCGGAGGATATTGCCGCCATGCCGGATAAGAAATTTGTGATGATTGCGGGACCGTCTTCCTCCGGCAAGACTACCTTTTCCCACAGGCTTTCCATACAGATGATGGCGTTAGGGCTTAAGCCGCATCCAATCGCCTTGGATGATTACTATGTGGACCGGGTGGATACGCCGAAACATCCTGATGGGACCTACAATTTTGAATGTCTCGAAGCCTTGGATATTGAACTGTTCAACCGCGACATGTCAGCGCTTTTGGCTGGTGAGCGGGTGGAACTGCCTATTTATAATTTCCGTACCGGAAAACGCGAATATAAAGGAATATATAAGCAGCTTGGGGAAAATGATATCCTGGTGTTGGAGGGGATACATGGGCTGAATGACAAATTGTCCTACTCCTTGCCCAAGTCCAGCAAGCTGAAAATTTATATCAGTGCGCTGACACAGCTAAATATTGACGAGCATAACAGCCTGCCTACCACGGACGGGCGGATGATACGGCGGATGGTCCGGGATGCCCGCACCAGAAATATTTCCGCCAAAGAGACGATTGCCATGTGGGGTTCGGTGCGCAGAGGAGAGGAGCAGTATATCTTCCCCTTCCAGGAGGAGGCGGACATTATGTTCAATTCGGCGCTGATTTATGAACTTGCCGTACTGAAACAGTATGCGGAGCCGCTGCTGTTTGAGATTGACAAGAGCTGTCCCGAGTATGTAGAGGCTAAGCGGCTGCTGAAATTTTTGGATTATTTTCTTCCGGTGCCCAGCGAGGATATCGGCAAAAATTCGATTTTGCGGGAGTTTATCGGCGGAAGCTGCTTTGGTGTATGACCTAAGGAGGGACCCACGAAGTGGGAGGATGCCTTAGGTCTTGTAGAACAGCCAAAGAGGTAAGATGACCTAAGGAGGGACCATATGGCATGAGGGGGGACCCAACGAAGTTGGGGAGAGCCCTGATGCCTCCTATCGTTTTCAAAGAGGTAAAAGGAAGTGGGAGGATGCCTTAGGTCTTGTAGAACAGCCAAAGAGGTAAGATGACCTAAGGAGGAATCATGGGACAGAAGAAGGTAGAGGAATTTCGTTATTATGAAATGCCTGTGGGAAGATATGATTTGGCATTGCTGGGAGATAGCTGGATCACAACTTATCGTACCGGGGAGCAGCATTTCCATAATTATTTTGAAATCAGTTATTGTTATTTCGGGGAAGGCGTGGTGTTTCTGGGGGAAAAGTCGGAACCTTATGGTCCCGGAACAATCTCACTGATACCTAGTAACTTTCCCCATGGCATACACAGCAAGGAGGGCGGCGTCTGCCGCTGGGAGTTTTTATATCTGGATTTTGCAGGATTTGTGGAACGGTGTTATCAGTCAGATGTGTATAAGGGCATGAGGATTCTCGATCAGATTACACAGTTTCCGATATTAATTGAATCGGAAGATTATCCCCGGATTGCCAATGTCGTGCGCGCGATTTTAGATGAGAATCGGGAGCAGGAGAATCTGAACCGGGAGGCAGTGGGCGGCTATATGTTTGTGCTGCTGCAGGAATTGGTTCGGCTCAATAAACGGATGTCGGAGATTAATAAGAAAGAATCGCTGCATGTCGAGAAAATCCGTCCGGCATTGGTGCATATAGAGACCCATTACCATGAAGAAATTAAGATAAAGACGCTGGCAGAGGTCTGTAACCTCAGCGAGCCGTATTTTCGGAAATTATTCCGCAACTGTATGAAAACCTCGCCTCTCGAGTATATCAATACGGTGCGGGTGCAGAAAGCGTGTGACTTCCTGCAGAAGAAGGATTTTCCGGTTAATGATCTTGCCTGGCAGGTGGGCTATTCTTCGGTCTCCACGTTTGAGCGTAATTTTAAGAAAATTGTGGGACAGACGCCCAAACAGTGGCGGCTCAAGTCTTCCAATGACAGGGAATTCGTGGGCTATCAGACAAAGGTGCTGCGGGGCTGGTTAGAGTAAGAGAACAGGAGGAAGGGATATGAAAGGAAGATGGAATACGATAGGAAAGGCGGCGCTTTGTTTGGTGTTGTCGCTGGCAATGGTTTTAGCAAATATGATGTTTTTAGCGCCGCAGCAGTTACCGGAGGTGAAAGCAGCGGCGGCAGAGGTGCACGTTTATGCGGATACGCCGGGGGATGAATTGTCTGCCAAATATACATTGACGGCTAATGGGACAAACGTTCCGGTCATCAAGTACAGCCGCAACGGCAATAATTTCGATATTGCCCGTTTCGCCTGTGCCGACAATTCGCCGCAGTACACCATTCAGGTGAAAGAGGATATCAGCCAGGTAACGGTCTATCCCGAGCGGTATTATCCGCAGGAATCGATTCAGATAAGCCAGGATAAGCGAAGCGTGACCTTTTCCATGTCCGATAAGCTCCGCTATGCATTTGTGATGATTAATGGCGGTCCTGCGGACCAGGCAGGAAAGCCTTATCTTGCCATCATCAATGACCCGCCCGAGCAAGCGGATAATATTCCTGATAAGACTGCTGCCAATGTGCTCAACTTCAAGACATTTTCCGAGCAATACCTGCAGGAACATCCCAATTCGGAAGCACAGCAGGCAGAATCGGCGGGCACGACGTCCGGCGGCACATCATATGAAGCCGGCGCGTTGGTGGATAATGGGACCTCGCAGGTGCGTTTCCCTGATAAACGGAAGATGACGGCGGATGATGTGACTCTGGCCCTGCAGGCGGCATTGGACGCGATTTACGCGCAGGATTCTTCCTATGATACGCTTTATTTCCCGGCGGGCACTTACGTGTGTTCCGGTCTGGAGATACGCGGCAGGAAAGGCAGGGATGTCACGGTTTATCTGGAAGAGGGGGCGCTGGTTAAGAACCGTATCCAGGAATGTATGCAGGCGATGGAGCCGGCAATCGGTATCTGGGATTCTGAGGATATCACCATCTCCGGCAGAGGCATTTTTGATGGCAATGGCGTGGAAAATTACAGGAAAGACCGCCATGATGCCAAAGACAGCTGCCATCAGGGCGGCGTAATGATTGTGCGCTCTACCAATATTGTGTTTAATGACACCTATGTGCGGGATGCCAAGCAGTGGAACTGGGAATCGCATGGCAGCAAGCACTGTACGCTGAATAATGTCAAGGGGCTGACGCCTTACAACCAGCCTTGGGTAGATGGGCTTGACATGGCAAGCGCGCAGGACCTTACAATCAATGGCGCGCTGACAATGGGAAATGATGATAATTTTGCCAGCGGGCATTACAATCCCAGTGATGGATTCCCCAATACAGTTGCGGGATATGACCAGTATAACAGTGACAGTCTGCAGTGGGATACCGAAGATTCCTTCCATGTATCTGTCAGCAATACGCTGGGGTGGAGTTTCAGCGGCGGCAACGGCATCCGTCTGGGGCATGACTGTTATGGGCATGCCATGAAAGACTATACCTTTGAAAATGTCAATACCACGAACTTTGCCGGCGGGGGAAACGGCATTACCGTCCAGAACGGAACCGGCAATAACAGGCCATACCCTGCCTATGAGAATCTGGTGTTTAAAAATTGTTCTTTCGATACTACCAGGGTAGGTACGAATTTTAACATCAATGGCTTGTCTGCAGACAAGAGGATTGACGGCGTTACCTTGGATAATTGCTGGTTTTCTAATGGAGATGCGGTAAGTTCCGTGAGCAATGTCACAAGCCTTACGGTTAAGAATCTCTTTATAGGCAAAGAGCGGGTCAATGTCAGCAGCCAGGCAAAGCTGACAACGACAGAAATTGGGGAGGATGTGCATGACTGGGTGGACAATCATGCCCCGGTATTTTCGGAACCTTCTGACAGTGCAGCAGAGGTGGAGGCAGGAAAGACACTTGCCTTTACGGTACAGGCAGAAGATGCGGACAATACGCCGGTAACCCTTGGCGTGAAGGAGGGCACATTGCCGCAAGGGGCAGCGTTTGCTGCGGCTAGTGGTCAATTTACCTGGATGCCGGAGGAAGGGCAGGTTGGAACATACACGGTTATCTTTACGGCTGCTGATGCGTACGAGACCACGGAAAAGAGCGTGGAGATTACTGTCAAATCCTCTCAAATAGATACGATTACGGTTGCGGCTATGGCAGATGCGACCGTCAAGTCTTATCAGACGGAGAAAGAGCGCAATTACGGCAGTCAGGATTACATCCGTACGCTGCGGATGAAGGATGCGCTTGCGGAGGAGTCAGCTGTAGGATTATTTGGCGAAACAGTGGGTGACAGCACCAGCGACAACAGGGATTGCAAGATTGCATTTTTGTCCTTTGATGCAGCCCAAATCCGCGAGAGTCTGCAGAAGCTGGATAAGGCAGAAGTACAGCTTACCTATATCGGACGCCGGGACAGCAAAGTAACCGGAGAAGATACCTTGCTGGCGGTTCCGGTAACGGAGGCATGGAGTGAGGAAGAAATAAAATGGAACAACATGCCTTTGTTTGGCAGCGCCAATATGAAGTCTTCCGCAGCGTTTGCGGTAGACCGCAACGATGTCCTGATGGCGCAGGATGAGAAGTACAGTCAGAGCCAGGCGATTGACGGCACGAAAGTTACCATTGATGTGACGGAATGGGTGCGCGCTTTGCCAGAAGATGCGCAGGTATTGTCCCTGGCAGTCTGTGATGCCCAAGGCTGGGAATTGGCATTTGTCAGCCATGAAGGTGTGCAGAACATGGAGAAAGCAAACAAGGGCATGGAGCCATCCCTTTTGCTGTCGGTGAAGAAAGACAGCACACAAGGACCTGGGGACAACACAGGTTCCGGGGATAATACAGGAACCGGCGGTAATACAGGTTCGGGAGACAACTCAGGTTCCGGCGGCAACACACCTCCCGGAAACAAGCCGGAGACGAAAATTATGGTGAACAAAGTTTCCATAACTGCGCCTTCCAAGAAAATTGCTGCCGGCAAGAAAGTGCAATTAAAGGTCAGCACATTGCCGAAAAATGCCAGCGTTTCCGCGGTGGAGTGGAGCAGCAGCAATAAAAAATACGCCACGGTAAACAATAGCGGCTTGGTGACGACAAAACGTGCGGGAAAAGGAAAGACAGTCACTATCAAGGCAACGGCAAAGGATGGGAGCGGGAAATACGCATCTGTCCGCATCAAAATCATGAAAAGCGCCGTAAAGAAGGTGACAATTAAGAACAAGCCCAAGACATTGCGCGCAGGTCAGTCCATTGCCTTGAAAACGACCGTGAAGACGACCGGGAAGAAGGCAAAGGATGCCAACCGGACGCTGAAATGGAGCAGCTCGAATACGAAATATGCAACGGTCACTTCCAAAGGCAAGGTGACGGCGAAGAAAGCCGGCAAGGGCAAGAGCGTTACGATTCGTGCTGTCTCCACGGATGGGACGAATAGGAAGGACAGCGTGAAGATGAGGATTCGGTAGATTGCTGATTAGAGCTATAAGAACTTTGAAGGAGGAAGCTTTTATGAATCCAATGATTAAATATAGAGGTGGAAAGTCCAAAGAGATAGTACACTTTATTAGTAATATGCCGAAAAAATATTCAAGATATATTGAACCCTTTTTTGGTGGAGGAGCATTGTATTTCTACCTTCAGCCACAATCTGCAATTATAAATGACATTAATTGCAGATTGTATGGGTTTTATAAAGAGATGAAGGAGAAATATCCGCAAGCAAGGGTGCAGTTAGATAAGCTTCAGAAAGAGTATGAGGAAAATCAGAGAATATATGAAGAGATGAAATCAGAAAATCCCCAAGTACATGTAGAAAATAAAAATGAAGCGCTATACTATTTGATGAGAGATGCGTTTAACCATAAAATTGATACAGAATATTTGGATTCGGTTATTTATTTTTTTATTAATAAAACTGCTTATTCAGGAATGATCAGATATAATGCGAATGGAGAATACAATGTTCCGTTTGGCAGATATAAGAATTTTAATACCAAGCTTATAACAGATGAGCATTATGAACTTTTGCGGGGAACTGAGATTTATAATTATGATTATTCAAAAATTTTTGATATGGCAAATGATGATGATTTCATTTTTTTGGATCCACCATATGATTGTATATTTAGTGATTACGGAAATGAAAACTATAAAGAAGGTTTTGGAGAAGAGGAGCATAGAAGATTGGCAAATGATTTTAGCAACCTTCCTTGTAAAGCGTTATTAGTCATTGGAAAGACGTCATTGACAGAGGAATTGTATGGCAAATATATTGTTGAAGAATATGATAAGTCTTATGCAGTCAATATAAGAAATCGATTTAAGGCAGATGCAAAACATATTATAGTTACAAATTATTAGTCTGGGGGGAGGAGTTATGGCAAATTTGAAAAGTAAGACGCTGTTTTTCACAACTTCACCCAGGACGCCATTTAAAATGATTCCAGAGATAGAAGTGCTAGGGAAACATTTTGAAGGTAAGGTGTGGAATTCAGATACTCAGGTAGAATTTATAAAAAAATTAGCGGAAGGAACGGATTTTCAGGGAGAGGGTTCGGCAAAAGAAATGGCATTTAGTGCCAGAGACCGTATTAATCGTGCGCCGAAAGCTTTGGGATTTGTTGATTTAAAGCCAATAATTAATTTGACGGAACCTGGTCGCAATTTTATTTGTGGAAGAAGAACAGAAGAAGTCTTGCTAAGGCAATTACTGAAATTTCAGCTGCCATCCCCTTATCATAAAGAACCAAAACAGTTTAAAGGAATTTTTGGAGTAAAACCTTATTTAGAAATATTTCGATTGATTTACGAATTGGGAACAATAAGTTTTGACGAACTGATGATATTTGGTATGCAGTTAGTACATTTCTCAAAATTTGAAGAGATTATTGCTGAAATAAAGCAGTTTAGAAGAATGAAAGCATATGCAAAGTCAAGTTATAAGGTATTTAGAGGCGAGTATGTACGAAAGGAAGTAGAAAAGATATACCAAAATGAAATAGATGAGGGGAATATCCAAATAAGAGAATCCAAACATAAGTCTTTGGATAAGTTTGTAAGAACAAAAGCTAGTAATTTACGTGATTACGCAGATGCATGTTTTAGGTATTTAAGAGCAACTGGTATGGTTGAAATATCTCAGAGAGGGCACTCTCTTTCTATAATGCCGGAAAAGAGAAAAGAGGTCGAATTCTTTTTAAATAATGTAGATAGAAGACCTATATACATAGATGATGAGGAAAGGTATAAAGAATACTTATTTAATGCTTCATTGCCTGTTTTGTATGCAGATGATAAAACGCGGTTAGCAAAACAAGTCTCTGAAATTCTGGGAGCAGAAAAGGATTTGGCAGGAAAATCAATAGAACAGTTAAAAGATGAATTAGCAGCAGCTATTCAGAATAAAAAAGCCACAATCCTTGCGCAACACGTGAAAAACTTGAAAGAGTATAAAGAATATAACGATGTAATGACAATGTTTGATGATATCAAGTCAAATTCCTTATACGATGCACCGCTTATGTTAGAGTGGAATGTATGGCGGGCGATGACGATGATTGATGGTGGTGATATAAGGGCGAACTTAAAATTGGATGATAAAGGACAGCCAATGTCAACTGCACAAGGAAATATGGCAGATATTATTTGCGAGTATGGTGATTTTAATTTGGCTGTGGAAGTGACAATGCAGTCAGGACAGAAGCAATACGAGATGGAAGGGGAACCAGTTTCCAGGCATCTTGCTAAATTGAAGAAGGAATCTGGGAAAGATGCATATTGCTTGTTTATAGCGCCAAAAATCAATGAATCTTGTATTGCATATTTTTATGCGCTGCATGTTGTGAATATTGCATTTTATGGTGGGCAATCAATTATAGTACCTTTGGAGTTGGATGTATTTATTAATATGGTTGAACAATCATATAGGGCAGGATATATGCCCAATTCAGAACAGATAAAAAAGATTTTTGAGTACTCGTTAGAACAGGCTAAAAAGGCTAAGGATGAAAATGAGTGGTATGCCAAAATGAAAGATAAGGCGTTAAACTGGTTATAGTTTCTTTATAAATTGTAATCTGGAAGTATTATGGCTTGTACTTTGCACTGGCATATGGTAAGATGATTGGAAATGTGATACGCATAAGTAAGTAGGGCAGATAATCGCGGCTGCAAGCGTCGAAAGACCGCAGGTGAGGAAAGTCCGGGCTTCACAGGGCAGGATGCCGGTTAACGGCCGGTGGAGGCGACTCCAAGGACAGTGCAACAGAAATATACCGCTATTGTGCAGCAATAGTAAGGGTGGAAGGGCAGCTTAAGAGACTACCGCCCGTCTGGTAACAGGCGGGGCACATGTAAACCCCATCCGAAGCAAGACCGAACAGAAGCGTTGACGCGGCCCGCCAGCTTCAGGTAGGTTGCAAGATCTGGTTGGCAACAGCCAGGCTAGATAGATGATTATCCACGACATAACCCGGCTTACAGCCCTGCTTACTTATAAGGTAAACTATACAGTCCTAGTTTTACTAAATATTGTAAAACCAGGGCTGTTTTTTTACTCTTTTTTCTTAATTTACAAGTTATTTTATACAATATTTTTAAAAGAAAATTTAAGAGCATAGTAAATAATGATATTGAATTTCGTATTTAGCCTTGCGTTTTTGTACATTTGTGATATAATTGTGGCAACATATATTAGTTTTACGCATAGGTAAAACTATATATCAAAATTAGTAAACAAAATAAAGAGGAGGATGAAACGATGAGCAAAAGTAAACTCAAAAAGCAATTTTTGGCTACATTCCTGGCGGTTGCGATGGCAATTACCTCGGTAAACCTCGTGCCGGCAAGTGCAGCCACAGCCTATGCGGCAGAGAATGCCGCGCTGGCAGCAGGAGATTATTACATCATGAATACCAAGACCGGCAGGTTTTTAAACGGCGGTAACAGCTGGGGGACACAGGCAAGCGCGCTAGAGTATGGACAGCTGATGACGTTGAGCGTTGTGGATGCTGCCAATAATATCTATAACCTTGACAGTCATATCGCTAATAACAGTACGAATCATTATGTGAACGGTACGGGATTTGTGGATCAACCGGTGGCTCCCTTGACGATTGCGAGTTGTGGGAATGGCAGCTATACGATTGCCAGTGACACAGGAGCATATCTGACAGCGCCAGCGCTACCCAGCGGAGCAGAGACGGATACCACAGTTGTCACTTATGAGACTGAGAAAACGGAGTATTCAGAGTGGCAGTTTCTTTCACGTGAGGAATTGATAGCACAAGCCGTGGCAAAGGTCAGGGCGGAATCGAATACCCCGGCAGACGTCACATCGCTTGTCCTGGACTCCCATACTGGCAGGAATAATCAGTATTTTAGCAAGTGGGGCAGTGGATTTACAGTGGGGCTGGAAGGTAAGTTGTTAGAATGGGATGGTCCAGAGGGTGGAGGCGAGGTAAATAGCAAATATGCCTGTGTCGAGAAGTATCTCCCCAATAACGGCGTTGAAATATTTGATTTCACGCAGACAATTGCCAATGTGCCCAATGGTGATTATGAAGTAAGCGTACAGGGTTTTTATCGTGACGATAGCCAAGATAAGAGTGGGGCTGCGCCGGTATATTATATCAATGAAGCCCAGAAGCCGCTGATGACGCTGGCAGCTGGTGCGAGTAGTGAACAGACCGGTGGTTGGGCTACAGGACCGGAGGGTGGTCCTTATGTGCCAAATTCTATGAGCCAGAGCGGCAAGTGCTTTTATGCGGGCGGATATAAGAATGAATTTGTTAGCGTGCGTGTCACGGACCACACCATAAAGATTGGTCTTAAAGCGCTGGACAGAAAGAGTTGGGTCATCTGGGATAGCTTTGATTTAAGGCTCAAATATGCGTTCACAGACCAGGAGGAAGCAGACAATACTGCAAGTAAGATTACAGCCATCGGTGAGGTGGAACTGACCGATGCATGTAAAGTGAAGATAGACGCGGCAAGGGCATCATACGATGCGCTGACCACTGCCCAGGAAGCATTGATGACCGAAGCGCAGAAGAAAGCGCTGACTGATGCGGAGGCGAGATATGCCGATTTACAGGCAGCAGCAGGAGCAGCGGCAAAAATCAGTGATATTGGTACGGTAGAACTGACCGATGCATGTAAAGGCAAGATAGACGCGGCGAGGGCAGCCTACGATGCCTTGACCGAAGCGCAGAAAGGGATTGTGACAACAGAACAGCTGAAAGTCCTGACCGATGCAGAGGCGAAATATGCAGATTTGCAGGCGGCAGCAGGAGCAGTGGCAAAGATTAACGATATTGGGGAAGTTTCCTTGAAGCCTTCCTGCAAGGCAAAGATAGACGCGGCAAGGGCAGCTTACGATGCCCTGACCGAAGCGCAGAAAGCATTGGTGACGGAAGAGCAGCTTAAGGTACTGACAGACGCAGAAGCAGCCTATAAAGACCTTTATGACAATGCTTCCGGGGATGAGCTGAATCAAATAGCAGCAAAGGAAGCCACAGACGCGATAACCGATATCGGTGAAGTAACGCTTACAGACGAATGCAAAGCGAAGATTGATGGGGCGAGAAAGCTCTACGATGCCTTGACGGAAGACCAGAAAAAACTAGTAACTGCTGAGACGCTGAAGGTATTGACAGACGCAGAAGCAGCCTATAAGAACCTGAAAGATACGGCAGATAATGCGGCAGCAGATGCATGTAAAGCGAAGATTGAAGCAATCGGAGAGGCAGCAGTGACGTCCGAATGCAGATTGGCAATCAAGGCAGCAAGGACGGCGTACGATGCCTTGACAGAAGACCAGCAGGCATTGGTTACACAGGAGTATACTGTGCTGACAGCGGCAGAGGCTGCGTATGCACAGCTTGTAGCAAGCCCGATTCTGGCAGATGGCGATTATTATATTGTCAATGCGGCGACTGGCGGCTACCTGAATGCTGGCAATAATTGGCAGACGAAAGCAAGTGTGCTCACTTATGGACAGCTGATGACGTTTGCAGTCAGCGAGGACGATAATATTTCCTATACGATTGATTCCCATTATTTAAAAGGTGGGAAGCATCATTTAGGCAATAATGGATTTTTAGATGGTACGCCAGACCTGTTAAAGATTGAAAGATGTGCGGACGGTAATTTCAGCATTGCCAATAATGAGGATAAATTCCTGACAGCGCTTACGGAAGGCACAGCTGCTGAGTTCAAGGCGGAAAAGACAGCAGAGTCTGAATGGTATATCCTGACCCGCCAGCAGCTCATTAAGAGATTGTCCAATCAGGTTGTTTCCGGGGATGATGCGGTAGATGTTACATCGCTGATTTTTGATTCGGGTATTGACCGGTACAATCAATATTATAGCAGATGGAGCGGCAGCCCTGCAAAAAATGATAGTGCAGATGATAAGGTTGTTATCAATATTTGTTTTGAAAAGTACCATACTGTATTTGAATCTGGACAGACGATTGCAAATGTGCCCAATGGTGTATATGAATTAAGCGTACAGGGCTTTTACCGCGCGGATGAGGGTTCAGCGGCTCCGGCAGTATATTATATCAATGAAACAGAGAAAAGCCTTAAGTCAATATATGATGAGGGAAAAAGTGAAAAGGTTGAAGGTTCTTGGGCAGTTGACAAGAAGGAGGATGGAGTTTATGTTCCTGATTCCCATCCACAAGCTTCCAATTGTTTTACAGCGGGTGGGTACAACAATGAGCCAATTCGGGTAACAGTTACGGATCATACATTGAAGGTTGGTGTGAAGACGGCAGATGCAAATAACTGGATAGCTTGGGATAATTTCAAATTAAAATTAGTATCCGTAGTGACAGATGAGGATGAAGCTGCAGCGGCAGTAGCGAAAATCAATGCAATTGGCACGGTAGAGGCTACAGCAGCTTGCAAAGAGAAGATAGATGCGGCAAGGGAAGCCTATGATGCCTTGACGGACGAACAGAAAGAATTAGTGACAGATGCACAGCTGCAGGTATTGCTGGATGCAGAAGCGAGATATGATGAACTGACAGCAGCAGCAACCGTAGTAGGTCTGATTGAAGCCATTGGAACGGTTTCCTTAGAGCCTGAGTGCAAAGAGAAGATAGATGCGGCGAGGGAGGCATACGATGCCCTGACCGATGCGCAGAAAGAATCTGTAACGAATTATAATAAGTTACAAGCAGCGGAAGAAGAGTATGACAGGCTTTTGCAAGAAGGAGGCCAGGAAGCGGTTGACCAGGCAGCAGCAGCTGCAGCAGTAAGGAAGATAAATGCAATCGGTGAGGTAGAACTAACGGAGGAATGCAAAGAGAAGATAGATGCGGCAAGGGAGGCATACGATGATCTGACAGATGCGCAGAAAGCATTAGTCACCACAGAGCAGTATAAGGTACTGACCGATGCGGAAGACAGATATGCAGAGCTGTCAGGAACAGAGACTCCGACCCCGCCTTCTGAGGAACTCAAACAACAACTGGCAGCAGCCATAGATGCGGAACTGGCCGAAGCTTTGGTGGAAGAGGCTTATACGGAAGAGACCTGGCTGATTTACAAGGAAGCATTGGAAACGCTGCAGGCGTTGGCAGAAGATGAAGAGGCAACCAAGCAGGAGATAGAGGAAGCTTTGGAGGATATGAAGACAGCAGGAGAAGGGCTGGAGGTCAAAGAAGGGTATGAACCTGAACCAGGGCAGATAACGGCACTGGAAACCGCAGTTACTGCAGCAGCAGACTTAAATCCTGCAGAATACAAAGAAGATGAAAATTGGACGGTATTCCAGACAGCGCTTGAGAGGGCACAGTCTATAAAGAATAGGCCCAATGCCACGAAAGCACAGGTGGAGAAAGCAATGTCAGACTTGGCAGAGGCAATTACAAAGCTTACGCCGGCAAATGAGAAGACAGCGGCAGACAAGGCAGCGTTGAATAAAGCTATCAGCGACTGCGGAGCCTTGAAGCAATCCGATTACACGGCAAATACCTGGAGTGCGTTCCAGACAGCCTTAAATGCAGCAAAAACAGTTGCAGCCAAGGAAGATGCAACACAGGAAGAAGTAAATAACGCGCTGGCAGCCCTCAATGCGAAGAAAGCTGCCTTGCAGAAGGTTCAGCCAACTGTTAAAGTGAATAAGATTACATTGTCTGCAGACAGCAAGAACATTGCAGCCGGGAAGAAAGTGACAGTGAAAGCAGCAGTTAAGCCGGACAATGCAGCAAATAAGGGCTTGAGCTGGAAATCTTCTAACAACAAGTGGGCAACCGTGAACAACAAGGGCGTGGTAACCACCAAGAAGGCTGGTGCAGGCAAGACCGTCACGATTACGGCAACTGCCGCAGACGGAAGCAATGTAAAAGGAACCATCAAGATTAAAATTATGAAGAATGCTGTCACGAAGATTACCTTAAAAGCGAAGTCCAAGAAAGTGAAAGCAGGCAAGAAAGTCACTGTCAAGGCAACCGTCAAGACAAACGGCAGTAAAGCCAACAAGAAGCTGGTTTGGAAGACCTCGAACAAGAAGTGGGCAACCGTGAACGGCAAGGGAGTGGTAACCACCAAGAAGGCCGGAAGTGGTAAGACCGTGACTATCACGGCAACATCGACAGATGGCACAAAGAAATCAGCAAAAGTTAAGATTAAGATTGTAAAATAAAAAGCTAAACTCTTTATAAATTATTCTTAAAAGAAAATAACACCATTGACTTCCTGATTTTTCTGCGCTACCATTAGGAAAACAAACCGCATGGGAGATGACGATATGAAGCAGAAGATACAGCATTTTATGATGGGAAGATATGGCGCAGACCAGTTGGGGCAACTGTTGATGGGGGTGTCTGTGGCATTCCTGGTGATTTCCCTGTTTACCAGGCTGGATATTTTCTATATCCTTGCTTTGGGCCTGATGGGATACGAGTATTACCGCATGATGTCCAGGCAGGTTGAGCGCAGGTATGAGGAGAACCAGAAATTTCTCAACTGGCGGTATCGATTGGCAGTTAAGCGGAACCGCAGGAAAGAGCATCTCCGGCAGCGGAAGACACATCATTTTTATAAATGCCCTTCCTGTAAGCAGAAGGTGAGAGTACCCAAGGGCAAGGGAAGGATTTGCATTACCTGTCCGAAATGTAAGGAAGAATTTATCAAGAACAGCTAAAGAGGGTATCCCCAGGTTGCATTGTGACTTTGGGGGTGCCTTTTTTTATATAATAGGAAATTGCGATTTTCGAGGAGAGAAAAAAGAACAAGAGTTCATCGAA
>CAJTYM010000042.1 GCA_910583835.1 uncultured Lachnospiraceae bacterium
ACTCACAAGAGCCCCTTGTTAGCGTGTCCTATTTCCCCACCCCGTGAAAAGTAACGGATTATGGTTACTTTTCATGGGGTGGGAAAAGCAACAAAACACAAACCAAAAAGCACATTGACAATCCAATATGCTTTACACTCTTCGATAAATCCGCTATAATGATTATAGTAAATTGAAACTGCATAAATTAAAAAGGCGGTGATACTATGGATGTAATGGAAATGACAGATAAAGAGTTAATTATGGTAACCATTGACAGATATACCGATTTACAACAAATCAAGAAAGCAAACGGCGGTCACGAAAACGAAATGCTTGATTATTTAATTAAAGTAACCGCTGCAAAGTTATCGTCTATGGGAGTAAATGTAGAAGATATAACCCTTTCATAACGCACAATCATATAACCACAACCGTACTGAGTATGGTAAGTTTTTGGCGGCATCACGATTGAGGTGTGCGGCAACCAGATATGGGTGCAACCGTTGGAATGGCTGCACCCTCTATTCAAAGCCACACATATACATTAGGATTGCCATTTCCTCTGATGGCTCCATCTACTTATTCTCCTCGTCCATCCGATTTACTTGGCATATCCTTCTCTCCTTTTTCTTCTGGCTGCTTTGGTTCCTCCGGCTCCTTGGGCAGCCTTCCGTACAGCTTGACCTGGCGGCGGATTTTCTCTGCCAGCGCATCGTCAAGGGCATCAGGACGCATCCGCCACATCCAGTTGCCGCCCAGGACAGACGGCACGTTCATCCTGCCCTCGCTGCCAATGCCCAGAAGGTCCTGCATCGTTACGATTGCCATGTCGCTGACCGAAGACCATGCGCCGCGCATAATTCCCCAATGGTAGCCCTCCGCCTGGTCGAGCTTGAGATACTCTTTGGCTAAGGCTACGCAGTCCTCAGGCGCTTCCTGCAGCCAGCCCAGGATGGTATCGTTGTCATGGGTTCCCGCATAGACTACGGAATTCTTACTATACTTGTGGGGGAGGTAATCACTGTCCCCGCTGGCGTCAAAGGCAAACTGCAGGATTTTCATGCCGGGGTAGCCGCTGTCTGCCAGCAGCTTGCGCACGGATTCCGTAAGGAAGCCTAAATCTTCGGCAATAATGTCCAATTTGCCAAGCTTCTGCTCTATCGCACGAAACAGCGCGATTCCCGGTCCTTTCCGCCACTCTCCCTTCCTGGCGGTCTTCTCCCCAAAGGGAATCGCATAATAGGAATCAAATCCCCGGAAATGGTCGATGCGGATGACGTCAAACAATTTGGACATTTTCTCCATCCGCCGAATCCACCAGCGGTAACCGTCCTTTTTCATCACATCCCAGCGAAACAGCGGGTTGCCCCAGAGCTGCCCATCCTCGGAAAATGCATCCGGCGGACATCCTGCCACGTCAATCGGCTGCAGGTTCTTGTCTATATAGAACTGCCCAGGTTCCGCCCACACATCTGCGCTGTCCAACGCCACATAGATAGGCACATCGCCGATGATACGGATTCCCCTATCGTTGGCATACTGTTTCAGGGATTTCCACTGCTGGTAGAACAGGTATTGGACCATCTCCCAGAACTGGATGTCCTCTGCCAGCCTCTTCTTCGCCGCTGCCATCGTTTCCTTATCGCGCTGCTGCAGTTTCGGCTCCCACTCACTCCACGCCACGCCGTCATGGTCATCCTTCAACGCCATATACAGCGCATAGTCCTCCAGCCAGTCTGCCTGTTCCTGGCAGAACTGCGCAAAATCCCTGGGAGGGGTCTTAACAAACCGTGCAAACGCCTTATGTAACAGGGGAAAGCGGTTCTGGTGGAGAATCTCATAATCCACCTGGGTCAGACGCCCGCCCCATTCATAAGATTTGCACTCCATTACCGTCAGAAGCCCCTCCTTACAGAGCGTCTCCAAATCTATAAAATATGGATTGCCGGCAAAACTGGAAAATGACTGATAGGGGGAATCCCCATAACTCGTGGGACAGATGGGCAAAACCTGCCAGAACTGCTGTCCCGCCTTTACAAGAAAATCTACGAATTTCCTCGCCTCTTCCCCCATGGTTCCGATTCCGTAGGGGGAGGGCAAAGAAGAAATGTGCATCAAAACTCCACTGCTCCGCATAACGCGCGTACCTCCTGCTGATTCTATTCTTAACCCTTTACTGCGCCTGCCACCACGCCTTCAATGATATATTTCTGGCAGAAAATATAAAATATGACAATCGGGATAATTGCCAGCACCAGCATAGCCATCATCGCCCCCATATCCACAGAGCCGTAACCGCCCCTGAGATACTGGATAGCAATGGGAATCGTCTTAAAACGCTTGATGTCCAGCACAAGATATGGCAGGAGATAATCATTCCAAATCCACATCGCCTGCAGAATCGCCACTGTGATACAGGTGGGTTTTAAGATGGGAAACACCACTTGGAAAAATGTCTGAATTGGTGTACATCCGTCAATCATGGCAGCTTCCTCGATTTCCAGCGGGATGCTGCGGACAAACCCGCAGAACATGAATACCGACAGCCCTGCGCCAAATCCCAGATATACTACTATAATACCAATTGGAGTATATAAATGCAACATATTTGCCAATTTTGACAGCGTAAACATGACCATCTGGAAAGGGACAATCATCGAAAACAGGCAGAGATAGTACATACCAGTGGAAAACAGAGATTTCACCCTGGAAATGTACCAGGCGCACATGGACGTACACAGTATAATCACTGCCACAGAACACACGGTGATAAACAGGGAATTCCTGAGCGCAGCCCAAAATTGGATTTTTTCTATTCCCCGCACGTAGTTTTCCAGTTCCACAAACATTTTGCCGAGGGGAAGTTCAAAAGGCCGGCGGCTGATATACACTTTTTTCTTGAATGAGTTCACCACAACCAACACGATGGGAAATACCCACGCCACCGATAACAGCGTGAAAAATATACTCCATGCCCATCCATACTTTGTTTTCCTTACGCCCATTACTGCTGCACCTCCTTCGTCCTCGTCAGCCTGGTCTGGATAATAGCGATAAGCGCCACCAGAATGAAAAATACAACGGCCTTCGCCTGTCCGACCCCTTCGTATCCGGTCCTTCCATAGAACGTATTGAATATATTTAACGCCAGAAGCTCTGACATGCTGGAAGGTTCGCCATTCGTCAGGGCAAGGTTCTGGTCAAACAGCTTGAACCCATTCGTCAGCGTGAGGAACGTACAGATCGTGATGGACGGCATCACCATGGGAATCGTCACATGCCACAGAATCTGCCCGGAGGTTGCGCCGTCAATCTTTGCAGCCTCAATCAGTTCCCCTGGCACGTTCTGAATCCCGGAAATATAGATAATCATCATATATCCAATCTGCTGCCAGCACATCAGCACCACCAGACCCCAGAAACCATACGTCGAATTGTAGGTCAGTGTCTTCTGGAAATTTGCCAGGATTCCGTTCAGCAAAAGCTGCCAGACATAGCCCAGCACGATGCCGCCGATTAAATTCGGCATGAAAAATACCGTGCGGAACAAATTTGTGCCCTGAATGCCCTTTGTCAGAAGCATTGCCACGGCAAATGCCAGCACATTAATCAGCACCATCGACACAATCGTAAACGCTGCCGTATACCAGAGCGAATGGAGAAACGTCCTGTCTGATAATATTTTTAAATAATTGCCAAATCCTATAAATTTTGCATCCGTCACCGTGGTAAATTTACAGAAAGACAGGTAGATGCCCATCACAAACGGCAGGAAAAACCCGATAGTAAAGGCTGCCAATGTCGGAAATGCAAAAACAGGAAAATATTTTTTTAATGATTTCTGCATAAATGCCTCCCATAGATTGCTCACAAAAGCTGCCTTTACAGGCATAACTTGGGGGTGGCGAACCACCCCCGGCAGTTTTTGCTACTGGTTTACAGCCTTATATTCCGATGCCCAGCCTTCAACAAACGCTGTCTTGACCGCATCCCATTCGCCCGTGCCCTGCGCATACTCAAGCAGCGCGCTTCCTACTCCATTTTTCCATTTCTCAGAAGGAATCGTGGAAAATACCCAGGGGACGGAAGTCTTGCCGCTGTCAATATATTCGTTGGCGGCAGCTACCAGCGGATTTTCCGGCATATACTCATCGGTAAATGTGCTAAAAGGTGTTATAAATCCCATTTCATCGGAAAATATCTGACGCCCTTTGTCACTGGTAACAATCCATTCGAGGAAATTCAGCGTAGCCTTGATATCATCCTCGGATGCATTCTTGTTGACACACCAGTAATTTTCCGAACCGGTACACAGACCCTGGTTTGCCTCATCGCCCACGCCGATATAAATGGGGAGCATCCCCATATCATCATCATCCACATCATTGCCGGTGATATCTTTATATGCCCAGGTTCCGTTCTGATAGAATACGGCTTCGCCCATGGCAAATTCCGCTGCCGCATCCTCACCGGTCATGCCGGATATCATCGTTGGCTCCACAGTGGAATCTGTAATATACAAATCCCAAATATTTTTATAGGCATCCAGATACGTTCCCTTAATGGCCTCCGTGGTGTCTAGCTTGTCATCCTGGTACTCAAAATAAATCGGCATGTTTGCCAGATGTGTCTTAAACCGCCAGTCCGAAGAGGAATCCATGCCCGCTGAAGCAAATACGCCTTTGATTCCCAACTCGTCCTTCTTCGCCTGCATGTCGTCCGCAACTTCCTTTAGTTTGGCAAAACTGTTAATCTCGGTGACATTTTTTATTTTTGCCCCTTCCATTTCACAGTAATCTTCTATAATATCTTTGTTATAAATGAGTCCATACGTTTCAATGACATAGGCAACGCCCTGTACTTGTCCATCATCGCTGATTAATGCAAAATCATCACTTTTCAGATTCTTATACACGGCGCTGTCTTTTAAGTCATAACAGTAATCTTTCCAGGAAGCCAGTCCTGCCGGTCCATTAACCTGAAAAAGCGTGGGCGCCGCAGACTTTGCCATCTCCGATTTCAGTGTGGATTCATATGTCCCGGAAGCGGCAGTCTCTATGGTTACCGGAATGCCTGTCTCGTTGCTGTATTCCTCCGCCAGGTCGTTCCACTGTTCTGCCTGCTCAGGCTTGAAGTTCAGGTAATATACAGAACCGGATACTTCCTCAATCAGGCTGTCATCGTTCTGGTCTGTATCATTGCCATCCTGATTATTTCCATCTCCCTGGTCTGCTGCATTTTCCCCTGTGCCATTCTTATTTGTGTCACCGCTCCCACAGCCGGCAGCCAGTGCGGCCGCCAGCGTCATCGCCAACAACATTGATATCCATTTCTTTTTCATGAATCATCCTCCTAAAAGTGTAATAATCTCTACCTTTTAGTATGATATTTTTTATTTTAGATATACATGAAAAAGAAAATTTATCATTTGGGGCCTGGCTCCGGCAGTTCCACGAGAATGATGTCCGGTCCGATTTTTACTACATGTTTCCAGGGAATGATGATTTCACTCCCTTTGCCAAACAGCCCCCAACATTTGCCGTAACCCGGGATAATCAGTGCCAGCACCATGCCGGTACAGATATCGATGTCAATATCCACCACAAAACCCAGGCATTCACAGTTACAGACATTGATGACTTCTTTTTCCCGCAATTCACATAAACGCATAAAAAACCCCCCTGCAATATCTTATGCTGCAGAGGGGTTTTGGTGACTGTACAATAATTGCTCTGGTACCGGACCTAAGGCATCTTCCCACTTCGTGGGTCCCTCCTTAGGTCAATAAATATTTTTGGTGGCAATAATATCAACGCCGGTGTCAGCCACATTGCTGACAATCACATCTCCGATGTGCACGGGCGCCTGGACTTTTACGCCTTTTAATGCTTTCATAATCTCAAAAATCTTGCCTTTGGGGATATCTGATTTCGTCTTTACCGATACCGCCGCCAGGCTTCCTCCTTCCACAATGACAGAGCTGGTAACTATCCGCGTGGGGTTGGTAACTTCTTTCCTCGCATAATCGTCCCCACGTTTGCAGGTATTGCCGGTCACGGAGGATACTTCTTCTCCATTCATTTCCACTTTCAGGGGACATCCCATCGGGCAGCCGATACAAATCAATTCTCTTGTTTCCATACTCTACGCCTCCTCTATTTTCACGGTAATCTGGGACAAATCCGGAAATGCTGCCAATTCTTCTTTTTTCAGTACCACTTCTTCCATCTCTCCGGGTGCGACAACCGGGCGTTTCCTGTGGATGACACGCTTATCGCCAAAGTACACAGAAACATAACAATTTTTATACACATCTCCTACGCGGAACCGCACGGTATGCTTCTCATCCATCCGCTCCGGGTTGATGGTTTTCGGGACTGTATAGCGCGCGCCCTCCGTAGCAACAATGGGGATATCCTTAGCCGCAGACGGTTGGTGCTTGGCGCCGTTTTTCACATACTCAGCGGCATGTTTGCCGGCTGCGCCCGCCTCCTCAGAAACAAAATCCACCAAATCATGCACATGGAGCACATTGCCGCAGGCAAACACGCCTTCCACATTTGTCTCCAGGCATTCATTGACCAGAGGACCGGAGGTAATCGGGCTCATCTCCACGCCCAGGCTTCTGGATAATTCATTTTCCGGTATCAGCCCGCAGGACAGAAGCAGCGTATCGCAGGTATAATGCTCCTCCGTTCCGGGAATCGGCTTGCGGTTCTCATCTACCTCGGCAATCGTGATTCCTTCCACACGTTCCTTGCCGTCGATATCTACAACCGTATGGCTCAGTTTGAGCGGGATGCCGAAATCATCCAGGCACTGCACGATATTTCGTTTTAATCCGCCGGAGTAAGGCAGAAGCTCTGCCACCACCTTCACCTTAGCGCCCTCTAAGGTCATTCTCCTCGCCATAATCAGCCCGATATCGCCGGAGCCTAAGATTACCACCTCACGCCCGGGCATGTAGCCCTCCATATTTACCAGGCGCTGCGCCGTGCCGGCGGAATAAATTCCTGCCGGCCTGTAGCCGGGAATATTCAAAGCTCCCCTGGAACGCTCCCGGCAGCCCATGGCAAGGATAACTGCCTTTGCCTGAATCTCAAACATACCGTCTTCGCGGTTCATAGCTGTGATGACCTTTTCCTCTGAGATATCCATGACCATCGTGTTTAATTTATATGCAATTTTCTCTTCTTCTAACTGTTCGATAAACCTTCCTGCATATTCCGGCCCCGTCAGTTCCTCCTTAAATGTATGGAGCCCAAAACCGTTGTGTATGCACTGATTCAAGATGCCGCCGAGCTCCTTGTCCCTCTCCAACACCAGGATAGATTCTACGCCGTTCCTCTTTGCAGACACTGCTGCTGCCAATCCCGCCGGACCGCCGCCCACAACCACTATATCGTAAACCTGTCTTAACATACTCTTTCCTCGCTTTCCGACTATATTCTGTCTTTGTTGATTCCTACGATAATTTTGGAGTTCCCACCGGACTTCGTAATCTCTGATGGGTCTACCCCGCGTTCTCTTGCAAGGATTTCAATGGTTCTCGGAGAACAGAATCCAGCCTGACAGCGTCCCATTCCCGCTCTTGTCCTCCGTTTCACGCCATCTAAGGATTTCGCGCCTAGCGGGCGGTTGATGGCATCGATAATCTCGCCTTCCGTAACCATCTCGCAGCGGCAGATAATATTTCCGTATGCCGGATTCTCTTTAATCAACGCTGCGCGTTCCTCATTGCTCAAGGTCTTAGGGTCTAAAATCCCTTTCCTGGTCCCTACGAAGTCTGGATTTTCCTCTGCCCCTGTAAGGTCCCTGACAATTTCCGCCACCATCTTGCCGATTGCCGGTGCGCTCGTCAGTCCCGGAGATTCAATGCCCGCGCAGTCGATAAACCCTTTGGCTCCTTCCACCTCGCCGATGTAGAATTCATGTCCATCTTCATGGGCGCGCAGGCCGGCAAAAGATGTGATGACCTGGCGGATAGGAAGGCCTTTTACCGTGGTACCGGCTTTGCTGATTAACTCGTCAATCCCTTCCTGTGTCGTGTTCGTACCCTCCCTGTCCTCAATATCAATGGCGGTAGGTCCTACCAATGTATTGCCATGGACGGTCGGCGTTACCAGCACGCCCTTGCCATATTTGCTGGGAAGCTGGAAAATCGTATGTGTGACAAACCCTTCCGTGGTGCGGTCCAGCAGGCAATAGTCCCCGCGCCGCGGCGTAATGTGCAGCTTCTTGTCGCTTACCATATTGTGGAATTGGTCAGCATAGACGCCCGCTGCATTAACAATATACCTTGTCTCAAAATCGCCCTGATTCGTCTTTACAATCCAGGTGCCCTCTTTTTTCTCAAATCCGCTGACCTCGGTATCAAATTTAAATTCCACGCCGTTTTGGGCTGCATTTTCCGCAAATGCTATGTTCATGCCAAATGGGCATACAATGCCGCCGGTCGGTGCATACAGCGCTGCCACCGCTTCATCGGAAATATTCGGCTCTAATTCCACCAGTTCCTTCCTATTAATAATGCGCAAATCTTTTACGCCGTTTTCAATCCCTCTCTCATAGAGTTTTTGCAGATTGGGCATCTCCTCCTCATGTAAGCATACAACCAGAGAACCGTTTTGCTTAAATGGAAAATCCAGTTCTTTGGAAAGTTCAGCCATCATCTGATTTCCTTCCACATTCAGCTTTGCCATCAAAGTTCCGCTCTCTGCGTCAAATCCAGCATGGGCGATGGCGCTGTTTGCCTTGGAAGTCCCGCAGCAGACATCCTCTTCTTTTTCCACCACGCATACGTTCAGTTTGTATCTGGAAAGCTCCCTTGCCGAAGCTGCTCCAGATACGCCCGCCCCAATAATTATTACATCATACATATGTTCACCAATCCTTTCTGTCTACAACAAAGCGGACAAGGTCTTTCCTATAAGATGAAAAAAACAATGATTACATCCCTTTTTGGGGATGTAATCATTGCCGTCCATTATCTCTGCAATGTCCTATATGTTGTTATCATTATTATCCCACAAATTCAGTATAATATTATCTTCCCTTAAATCATTGGAATTCTCTGGTCATATTCTACCAAGGAATTACAGCGTACAATCCAACTGCCAGAAGCGCTCCGATAATCGGTCCGCACAAAGTAATCGCTGCATATCCGAAGTTAGAGCCGCCTTTGCCTTTAATGGGAAGAACTGCATGTGCCAGACGAGGTCCGATATCACGTGCCGGGTTGATTGCATATCCGGTAAGTCCGCCCAGAGACATACCGATAGATACGATGATTCCGAATACCAACAGGTTGCCAACGCCAGCCGGTGCATCTGCCGGAAGTCCTTTGATGGCAAATACAAGCACGAAAGTTCCCACGATTTCACTGAGCAGATTCAATACCGGGTTCGGTATGGAGGGAGCACAGCAGAATGTGCCGAGCTTGGTAGCCTGATCTTCTGTGGCATCATACTGTCCCTTGAACAGGATGTAAACGATACATGCGCCTACAAACGCACCTGCAAACTGTGCAACGATATATCCCGGTACCAGGCTCCATGCAAGGCTGCCGTCCGCTGCCAGCGCCAATGTCAATGCCGGGTTGAAATGTGCGCCCGATGCTGCCCCAAAAATAAATGCCGGCACCATAACCGCAAGGCCCCAGGCAAATGTAATCTGAATCGAGCCTGCACCTTTCATTCCTGATTTATTCAATGTTACGTTCGCTACTACGCCATCTCCTAGGAGAATCAATATCATAGTTCCTACAAATTCTGCAATATATGGTAACATAAGCAGTCCCCTTTCATTATATAAATTTGCTGTTTATCCGTATTTTTATCCTCTGCCCGGGACACACAGCCCTCATAGAGGAGCCTTGAACGTCCCGGACAGGGTAATTAGCTTCAGTCTTCCTTCGCCCAGCCGTAAGAATATTTCACAGCTTTGTTCCAGCCTTTGACCTTTTCCTCTCTGTCTTCCTTGGAAATCTGCGGCTTAAATGTCTGGTCAATGGACCAGTTCTTAATAACGTCTTCCTTGCTTGCCCAATAACCTACTGCAAGACCTGCCAGGTAAGCTGCTCCCATAGCCGTTGTCTCCACGCAGGATGGACGGTTAACCGGGGCATCGATGATGTCCGCCTGTGTCTGCATCAGGAAGTTGTTAGCGCTTGCGCCGCCGTCAACCTTGAGGGAATTGAGCTCAATGCCAGAATCCGCCCTCATCGCCTGCAGAACATCGTTGGTCTGATATGCCAATGATTCCAAAGTTGCACGGATAATATGGTACTTGTTGACGCCTCTGGTAATTCCTACAATCGTTCCCCTAGCGTACTGGTCCCAATGGGGAGCGCCCAGTCCCGTAAATGCCGGAACTACATAACAGCCGTTGGTGTCTTTGACTTTCTTTGCCATATATTCCGAATCAGGCGCGCTGTCAATAACCCTCAGTTCATCGCGCAGCCACTGAATCGCCGCTCCTGCCACGAAAATGGAGCCTTCCAAGGCGTAATTCACTTTGCCGTCAATTCCCCAGGCAATGGTCGTAACCAGACCGTTCTTGGAAAATACGGGTTTCTCTCCAGTATTCATCAGCATGAAACATCCGGTTCCATATGTATTCTTTGCCTCTCCTGCCGTAAAACAGGTCTGTCCGAACAATGCCGCCTGCTGGTCTCCTGCTGCCCCACCGACTGGAATCGAACCGCCGAAGAAAGATGGGTCTGCCGTTCCGTATACACAGCTTGACGGTTTTGCTTCTGGAAGCATACTTGCCGGAATGTCCAATTCCTTCAGGATTTCCTCATCCCATTTCAAATCGTTGATGTTAAAGAGCATTGTACGGGATGCATTGGAATAGTCGGTCACATGCGCCGCTCCCTTTGTCAGCTTCCAAATCAGCCATGTCTCAACGGTACCGAAGAGAAGTTCGCCTTTCTCTGCCCGCTCCCTTACGCCTTCTACGTTGTCCAAAATCCATTTCAGCTTCGTGCCAGAGAAATATGCGTCAATTACAAGTCCTGTCTTCTGGCGGAAAGTATCTGTAAGTCCCTTCTCCTTTAAACTGTCACAGTATTCTGATGTTCTTCTGCATTGCCATACAATCGCATGGTACACCGGTTCCCCCGTATTCTTATCCCATACAATCGTGGTCTCGCGTTGATTGGTAATGCCGATTGCAGCGATATCCTCTGCAGAAGCCCCAATCTTCTGCATTGCCTCCACTGCAACTCCCAACTGTGTAGACCAAATTTCGTTCGCATCGTGCTCTACCCAGCCTGGCTTCGGAAAATACTGTGTAAATTCTTTCTGCGCTACACTGCACATTTCTCCTTTTTCGTTAAAAAGAATACATCTGTTGCTTGTCGTACCGGCATCCAGTGCCATAACATATTTCGCCATAGTAAAAATCCTCCTCTGTTTTACTTTATTTGCTCTGCTCCATGTGCACTACATAAACCATACTTCCTGATTTGTAGTAGAGACGGATATTGCCCCCGCATCCAATGCTTCAATGACATCCTCTTTATCGCTGATTAACCCTCCCGCAATTACCGGCTGCGAGCTCAGCCTGTTGACCTTGCTGATAATCTTAGGCATTACCCCCGGCAGTATCTCTATGAAATCTGCCTTAATCTGCCTCTTTTGCTTCTCAATGCTCTGAAAAGCCCGGGAATCCAATACAAAAATGCGGAAAACTGTGTATAAAGACAACTCCTTTGCACGATTAATCATATTCATCCTCGTGGAAATAATACCATCCGCCTGCGTATTTTTACGAATAAAATCGACGGCTATCTCATGGTTGCTTAACCCCTCAACCAAGTCGATATGCACCAGCGCTATCTTTTCTGCTTCTTTCACCCGCTCCACGATTTCTGCAATATTGCAAATATCTCCAAAAAGAATAAATACAATCTTCACGTCTGATTCCAGGCATTGCGCAACGCCCTCAAAATCTTTTACTGCGGCCACTACCGGACAGTCTGCCATTGCATCATAAAATCTCTGTTCCATATTTCCTCCACAAATCAAATGTTGGTTTTATTTTCTTCCTCTGTCAATTCCCACCTCCAATGTCAGGATACACATAGGAAAGTCTGTACTTTCACACGTTAATGCAGCATTGTCTTTCCTATAAGATAAAAAGAGTAGGGAAATAAGCAGCATTTCTGCTGTGCCAACCCTACTCTATGTTCTCCTGGTCAATATTTATTTGTTATGTTTGGTATGACCACATGTTAGCATCATCCATAAATAAATGCAAGCAAAATTTTGCAAAAAGTAAAAATATGTCTAAAATTGTCAAAAAACTGTCGTTGGCTTTGTGCATATTTGCCATTATTTTACTGATTTGACTTTATCAACTGATACATTTCCTCCGCCGTCTTCACTCCCATGACTACTTCCCTGTCATTGATAACGGTCATGGGAATCCGCTCGATCTTATACTGTTCCACCAACTGCGGATACAGCCTGGCATCTATCATCCTTGCCTCAATGGGTTCTGCATGGGCTGCCATCTGCTGGCAGATAATCACCTGGTTGGCACAGTGATGGCAGGACAGGGAGACAAATACCTTCAGTTCTGTCTTCTGCGTCAGTTTGCCAAGTTTTTTCTGCAGCCGTCTGTCCAGCTCCTGACCGGGACCAGCCACGTTATAGAGCGCCAGCACAAAGGAATTCAGTTCCTTTCCTCCCGTCACGCCGTGAAACGCAATCCCCATATACTGCCCTTGCCGGTAAAGCGCCGTTACCGGCAGTAGGGAACTGTCAAGTTCCGGCAGCAATTCCCGGGCTTCCTGCGGTTCATAGAACTGGCAGGTCAGTTTCTCCGACATTCCTGCAATGTGGCGTACCAGTTCTGCCATCTCCACAGACGGCTTGTCCGCCAAATCCACGACACATGCCATGTGCACCTCCCCGGTCAGCTTCCCCAACACGCCTTGCAGCTGTTCTTCCAGCTCAGGCGTGAGCAAACTGCTCTTGGGCGCAATTTTCTCAATATCCATACACGTTCCTCCTAGTATAATAATGGTATTGGCACGCGACGCTTTGCGTCACCTGCCAGTTCGTCGGAAGGCATCTTTAAAAATGCTTCGCATTTGCCTTCCTCCTATCACAATGGTATCGGCACGCGACGCTTTGCGTCACCTGCCAGGTCGTCGGAAGGCATCTTTATAAATGCTTCGCATTTGCCTTCCTCCTGTCACATTTTTATAACATTCCTACCAAATCCAGGCTGGGGCTCAATGTCTCCTCCCCTGGCTGCCATTTTGCCGGGCATACCTGGTCCCCATGCTCCTCCACAAACTTCGCCGCCTGTACCTTGCGCAGCAGCTCTTCGGCATTCCTGCCAATGCCCATATCATGAATCTCGTATGCTTTCACCTTTCCCTCTGGGTTGAGGATGAAAGTCCCCCTAAGTGCCTGCCCCTCTTCTTCCACGAGCACGCCAAACTGCCTTGCCAGCACACCTGCCGGGTCGGCAAGCATCACATACTGAATCTTTCGGATGGTCTCAGAAGCATCCGCCCATGCCTTGTGCACAAAATGCGTATCCTCTGAGACAGAATAAATCTCGCAGCCCTCTTTTTTAAATTCCTCATAATGGTCAGCGAGGTCGCCTAACTCCGTGGGGCACACAAAGGTAAAATCTGCCGGATAGAAAAACAGCACGGACCAATGCCCTTTCAGATCCTCCTGGCTTACTGCCTTAAATTCCCCATTGGCAAAGGCAGATACCTCAAATGCTTCCACCTCTCTGTTAATCATGTTTTCCATTGAAAATTTCTCCTTTCCTGATTTATTTTTGCTCTCATTCTGCTTATAATACAATCATTATAGGTTTTTAAATGGGAAAAGGCAATTATTTTCCACTTGCATTACGGAAAATTTATCGTTATAATACATTCACGTAACTTAAAAACAAAAATATATAATGATTCAGGAGGTATTTTTTTATGGAGAAGGAAAAAAACTTAGGAATCACGAACCTTAATGGAATGTCGGCGGACGATGACACGACCTGCGGCATCAACGACATGAACTGTGTGGAGACAAAGGAAACTGCCAGCAGCATCACCGATATGAACAGCGCAAGCACCGATGATGACACGACCTGCAGCTTCACGGACATGAACTGCACAGGCGAATAACATGTGAACAGAACAGCCCACGCCGCAGACGTCTCTGCAGATGGCGTGGGCTGTTCTGTTCAATCTCCAGGGGATTGGGAGTTGATGCTGACTTGTCCGCTTTGTCCTCATTCTTCAATGACATGGATTTCCAGAAAGTCGAAGTCTATCTGCTCCACAAAATTATCCTGGTAAAACCGCGCCTTATCGTGGCGTTTAAATTCAGCCACTGTGGCATCAAGCCAGATTGGCTTACTCAAATCAAATTCATAGCACACCTGCTCTAAGGCATGAAAAATCTTGTGCGTACGTGTATCTTCACTGTCATCCGCAACCACAGTATCCCGCAGAAGGTGGTTGTCTTTAAATATCTTAAACCAAATCCTCATAATGCTCCTTTCTAGTAACAATTCAGCCTTAAAATTTTCAATTACAGTTTCCACAGCGGCTATCTATGCTAATATACAAAAATATTTATGGGAAAATTTCTGGATTCAGTAGATTTCCTCTCCTTTACCAAAAGGCAGACATTTGAGGAATTTTGTGTATCCCTTACCTCCAGGAGAGGGGCGAGATGTATTTCCCCAATCTCAACTGTCTGAGCGTTTTCCCTACTGCTTATGTCACATCGCCATAACGGATATGTTTTTTCCTCACGGACAGCCTTTCTTGTTTTCCTAACAGTGGCAACAAGCACTTCCGATAAGGGTATGCCTCTGAAACTCGGAACTGCCATCCAGTTCTATGCAATACGGAGTAACCTACCATGGCAGTCCCTCAAACAGTTCACCCGGCATACCCATTGGTGCTTTTATGCCACTGATAAGGAAAACTGGCGAAAGCCTTCCTACCCCGGAAAAAACATATCCGTTATGGCGATATTTTATTAGTCAGTGGGAAAACGCGAGTTTTGAATTGGGGAAATTAATGTCATCAGCCCCTCTCTGGAGTTAGGGATACTAGAAATTCCGGTTTAGTCTGCCGTTGGCAAAGGAGAGAAAATTTATCGAACTCACGATATATCCCATAAATATTTTTATACTATCTGTATAGATAGCCGCTGGGGAAACTGTGAAGAAATATTTAAGGCTGAATAGTTACCTTCTCTGCCTACGCTGGCGGCTGGCTTCATACATCAACAGCGCAGAGGCAACCGCTGCATTGAGGGACTCCACCTGCCCTTCCATTGGTATGCTGATACGGACGTCCGCCAAGGCAGCAGTGCGGTCGCTTAGCCCATTGGCCTCGTTTCCAATCAGGAAACCGCAGGGCGATGTGTAATTCGGCTCGTCATACAATCTCTCCCCATCCGGGCACGCTGCATACAAGGCAATGCCCCTCTCCTTCAGTTCACTGAGCGTTTCCTGCAAATCCGCTGCGACATAAAAGGGTACACGAAACAAAGAGCCCATGGTGGAGCGGATGGTCTTGGGATTGAACATATCTACCGTAGTCCTGTCCATGATTACGCCAGTAACGCCCGCTCCTTCGCCGGCACGTATCATAGTGCCCAGATTCCCCGGGTCCTGGATATTTTCTAAAATCAGCAGATGGGGGCTCTGCCTTAACAACTCCTCCAGCCCATATTCGGGCATCTGCACCAGACAGAGGATGCCTTGGGGCGTCTTCGTCTCGCTGATGCGGGAAAAGACAGTGTCCGACACAACCTCATAGGAATAATCCTGTATCCGCTGCCTGTTCTTCTCCTCTGCAAGAAAACTCTCCGAGACATACATTTGCTGAATCTGCTCCCTGGGGGCTTCCAGGCACATTTTGATTCCTTCTGCCACAAAAACCCGCTCCTGATAGCGGGTTTTTGATTTTTTATTTAACTGAATGACTTGTTTCATCCTGAGATTGGAAGCGCTTGTAATCATAGACCTACGTCTCCTTACCTGCTGAGGCTCTCGCAGATGTTAAACTGATACTCTGAAATTGCCTTCTCCATGGAAAGGGCCTCATCAATGTCAAAATCAACAAATTCCCCATGACGGTATCCAACCACACGGTTCGATTTGCCATCGCACAGCAAATCCGCTGCAAATGCCCCCATTGTAGAAGCATACACGCGGTCTTTACAGGTGGGGCTTCCTCCACGCTGCATATGCCCTAAAATCGTAGCGCGCGTCTCCACGCCGGTAGCCGCCTCAATACGCTTCGCCATACTGGTGGAATGCCCGATACCCTCTGCATTGATGATGATATGATGCTTCTTGCCGCGCTTACGGTTGTTGATGATATTGTTTACAAGCTTCTGCTCGTCATAGTCATATTTCTCCGGCAGCAGGATATCCTCTGCCCCATTGGCAATGCCGCACCACAGGGCAATGAATCCTGCGCCCCTGCCCATAACCTCGATAATGGAACACCTCTCATGGGAAGTGGAGGTATCGCGTACCTTGTCAATGGCATCCATCGCCGTATTCACTGCCGTATCAAACCCGATTGTATATTCCGTACAGGCAATATCCAAGTCAATTGTTCCCGGAATGCCGATGGTATTGATGCCCAATGACGCCAGCTTCTGCGCCCCCTTAAAGGAACCATCCCCGCCGATAACCACTATGCCGTCAATACCGTGCTTGCGGCAGATGTCCGCCCCAAGCTGCTGTCCTTCCGGTGTCGTAAACTCTTTGCAGCGCGCCGTTGCCAGAATCGTGCCGCCTCTCTGGATGATATCTGATACGCTCCTGGCTTCCAAATCTATAATCTCTTCCTGCAGCAGACCTGCATACCCTCTCTTAATCCCCTTTACCTTCTTGCCGCGATAAAGCGCTTGGCGCACAACTGCACGGATTGCCGCATTCATTCCCGGTGCATCACCGCCGCTGGTCAATACCGCAATCGTCTCAATTTCTTTTGCCATAACAAATTCCCTCCTGTCTATATTTAAATTAATCCTTACTACGTCCAATTTATTCTATTTTAATCTCTTTTGGCAAGATTTTCAATATTCTTTTCTACAACTTTTACATTATTTTCTCCCAGAAACTTAGTTAATCTGTTAATGAGGTCAGGCAACGCGGCAATGCTCCTGCTCGGCGGAAGCCGTTTTATCTGCTTGTCACTGGAGAGATAGATGACAACACTGTCGCTCCCATCGCTGTCCTGCAGGATTGAAAACAGCTCTTTTTCCTGTTTTTCGTAGACTTCCCTGGTAGGAAACTGCAGCCATAGCTCCTTTTTCGTATCTTCAAAAGAATACATGCGCTCACAGATTAACTTGCCGTTCTTCTCTTCCTCCGTAGCCACGCGCCCGCGGACAAACACTTTCTCGTCTATGTTCAGCAGACGGCTGTTTGCCTCATAGCTCTTGGGGAAAATAATTATTTCCAGCGTACCCACCAAATCTTCCAGCGTGATAAAGGCCATCGTCTGGTTGTGCTTGGTGTACTTGATGGTCTTATCGACAATCATGCCGCCTACCACGGCAATCTCTCCATCCTTAACCCGCGGCTGCCCGCTCTCCTCGTCCAACATGAAATCTGTAGTCACCCTGGTCGTATTTTTCCGCCACTTCTCTTCATATTCCTCCAAGGGATGCCCGCTGATGTATACGCCAAGGACCTCTTTCTCAAAGCCCAGGTACATTTCCTTAGAATATTCCCCCACATCCGGCATCTTCACTTCAAAGTCCGCTTTCGCTTCCTCCCCGGCAAGGTCGAACAAGGTCATCTGCCCTGCCATGGTGTTCTTCTTGTCCTGGGCAATACCCTCCATGATG
Organism: uncultured Lachnospiraceae bacterium; assembly: GCA_910583835.1. GTDB lineage: Bacteria > Bacillota > Clostridia > Lachnospirales > Lachnospiraceae > Petralouisia. Next base: position 17,841 of record CAJTYM010000042.1, read on the forward strand.
CCCACGTACGCCATCATGCACTGTTTCCTGGTTGCGCCCAGGCTGTCCAACGCCCCGGACTTGATAAGGTTCTCTACCATCCTCTTGTTCAGTTCATAATCTGCCATGCGGGTCAGGAAATCAGAAAGGTTCTTAAATTTGCCGCGCTGCCTGCGCTCTTCACAGAGATTCTCAATAAACGCATGGCCTACGCTCTTTATCGCCGACAAGCCATAACGGATGGCATTGCCCGATACGGAAAATGCACTCTCTCCCTCATTGATACTGGGAGGAAGCAGCGTAATCCCCATCTGGCGGCACGAATAGATATACTCTGAGAGCTTGGTAATATGGTCCATGACGGAACTCATCAGCGCAGCCATATACTCCACAGGATAATAGTATTTCAAATATGCAGTCTGATATGCGACCACTGCATAGGCGGCAGCATGTGATTTGTTAAATGCATATTTAGCAAAGTCGGTCATCTCGTCAAATATCTTGTTTGCCGTCTGTTCACTGATGCCGTTGCTGATACAGCCGGGAACGCCCTCCTCCTGATTGCCATAGACAAAATTCTTGCGTTCCTTTTCCATGACGGATGTTTTCTTCTTGGACATGGCACGGCGCACCAAATCACTTCTGCCCAGCGTATAGCCGGCAAGGTCACGGACAATCTGCATCACTTGTTCCTGATATACAATGCAGCCATAAGTAGGCTCTAGAATCGGCTCTAACTGCGGGCAATCATAGGTAATTGAATCATGATTATTTTTCCCTCTGATATATGCCGGAATGAAATCCATAGGTCCGGGACGGTAGAGGGAGATGCCCGCGATGATATCTTCCAAACTCTGAGGCTTTAACTCCTTCATGAAATTCTTCATGCCCGCGCTTTCCAACTGGAAGACACCGTCCGTCTTACCGGTTCCCAGTGAGTCCAGCACCGGCTTATCGTCAAAATCCACTTTGTCAATATCGAACAGCTTTGATTCGTCAATCTGCGGATTGGCTTCCCGCTGGCTGACATGGATAAGGTTGACTGCATTCTGGATAACCGTCAGGTTGCGCAGCCCCAGAAAATCCATCTTCAGCAAGCCCAGTTCCTCTAAGGTGGTCATCGTAAACTGGGTGGTAATCGCACCGTCGCTTCCTCTGGAAAGGGGCACGAACTCGTCCACCGCTTTAGAACTGATAACCACGCCTGCTGCATGCATGGAGGTATGCCTTGGCAGACCCTCCAGACGCTTGGACATATCAATCAATCTGTGTATGCTCTCGTCATTCTCATAGAGGCTCCTCAGTTCCGGATTCATCTGCAGCGCTTTGTCAATGGTAATTCCAAGCTCTGTAGGAATCTGCTTGGCAACGCTGTCCACAAACGCATAGGGAAGGTCCATGACCCTTCCTACATCGCGGATGACGCCCCGCGCCGCCATCGTACCAAAAGTGACAATCTGCACCACACGGTCCTTGCCGTATTTGTCGCTGACGTAATCTATGACTTCCTGCCGCCGCTCCACACAGAAATCAATATCAATATCCGGCATTGTCACTCGCTCCGGGTTCAGGAAACGCTCGAAAATCAGGCCGTAACGGATGGGGTCGATATTGGTGATTTCCAGCGTATAGGAGACCAGGCTTCCCGCTGCGCTTCCGCGCCCCGGCCCTACTGCGATGCCGCTGTCCCTGGCAAAACGAATGAAATCCCACACAATCAGGAAATAGTCCACATACCCCATCTGCTGAATGATGTCAAGTTCATATTGGAGCTGTTTTCTTAAATCCTCAAACTGCAGCGGTCCTTCCTGTCCCGGAATCTCCACCATGCCATCCTGTGAGGGGTATCGCTGTTCCAGCCCCTGATGGCAGAGTTTATTGAGGTACTCCCATGAGGTGAAGCCCTCGGGAACATCAAATTTGGGCAGCTTTGTCACGCCAAACTCAATCTCTACATTGCAGCGGTCCGCAATTATCTGCGTATTGTCCAACGCCTCCTGCGCGTAGGGAAACAATGCGCGCATCTCCTCTTCCGACTTCACATAAAACTGCCCGCCCTCATAACGCATACGGTTCTCGTCTGCCAGTTTCTTGCCGGTCTGTATACAGAGCAAGATATCATGGGAATCCACGTCCGTCTCATAAGTATAATGCACGTCATTGGTGGCTACCAGCGCAATCCCGGTATCCTGGCTCAGACGCAGAAGCTGCTGATTGACAAATTGCTGCTCCGGCAGCCCATGGTCCTGCAGTTCCAAAAAATAATTCCCATGCCCAAAGGTCTTATCATGCCACAGAGCCGATTCCTTAGCCAAATCATAGTCTCCCCGCTGCAGATGTTTCTGCACTTCGCCGGCAAGGCAGGCGCTGAGTACAATCAGCCCTTCATGGTACGTCTCCAGTACCTCTCTGTCGACCCTCGGACGGTAGTAATAGCCTTCCGTAAATCCCCGGGAAACAATCTTCATCAGGTTCTGGTAGCCAGTATTATTTTCCGCCAGCAGAATTAAGTGGAAATAGCGGTCCTCGCCTTCCACTTTTTCCCGGTCGAACCGGGAACCAGGCGCAACATAGACCTCACAGCCCAAAATCGGCTTAATCCCAGCCTTCTTCGCCGCCCGGTAGAAGTCAATTACGCCGTACATGACCCCATGATCCGTGATGGCTGCGGAATCCATGCCCAGTTCTTTCACCCTTGCAACGTATTCTGTTATCTTATTGGATCCGTCCAAGAGGCTGTATTCCGTATGGACGTGAAGATGTGCAAATGACATGGCTCCCTCCGTTTCGTATCATTTGTTCAGCTGCTCTTTCTATTCTACCCTGTATTGGGGAAATGTGCAAGAACAAAGCGGGCAAGGCGTAGTCGTTCTCTATACAAAAACGCCGGGAAGTTTCCAACCCAGCGTTTTGACAGCAACTATAATACCTTCGACAGGAAATCCTGCAGCCTCTGATTCTGAGGATTTCCAAAAAACTCCTGCGGCTCATTTTCCTCACAGATTACGCCCTCATTGATGAACATGACGCGGCTTGCCACCTCCCTGGCAAATCCCATCTCATGGGTCACCACAACCATCGTCATGCCGTCCTTTGCCAATTCCCGCATGAGTTCGAGAACCTCCCCGACCATCTCAGGGTCCAGCGCCGAGGTCGGCTCGTCAAACAGCATCACGTCCGGGTTCATGGCAAGGGCGCGGGCAATGGCAATCCTCTGTTTCTGCCCGCCGGACAGCATGGACGGATAGGTATTGGCTTTATCGGGAAGCCCTACGCGCTCCAGCAAATCGAGTGCCCGCTTATCTGCCTCCGCCTTGCCCATCAGCCCTAACTTGACCGGGGCAAGGGTGATATTGTCCTGAATGCTCAGGTTGGCGAACAGATTGAACTGCTGAAACACCATGCCAATCTTCTGCCGTATTTTATTGACGTCCACACCGGGCGCCGTGATTTCTTTCCCTTCAAAGATGACGCTTCCGCTCGTAGGCGTCTCCAAGAGGTTCAATGACCGCAAAAACGTTGATTTTCCGCAGCCGGAGGGCCCAATAATCGCCACCACTTCTCCCTGGCAGATTTGGGTGCTGATGCCCCGAAGCACCTGATTGCCGTCAAATTCCTTGCATAAATCTTTCGTCTCCAACAATATATTACCGCTCACTGACCCTCAGCCTCCTTTCCAGCCTGCCCACGCACCAGGAAAGCCCCGTCACCAGCAGCAGATATATCAGAGCAACCGCAATCAATGGCATAAACGGCGAGAACGTGATGCCGCGGATGATGTCTCCGCCATGGGTCAAATCAGTCAGCCCGATATAACCGCTGATAGAGGTCTCTTTTAAGAGCACGATAAATTCATTTCCCAGCGCAGGAAGCACATTTTTAAATGCCTGAGGCATAATGATAAACTGCATGGTCTGGCGGTAGTTAAGCCCCAGGCTGCGCCCCGCCTCAGACTGCCCCTCGTCCACAGACATAATGCCGGAACGGACAATCTCCGCCACATAGGCGCCGGAATTCAGCCCGAACGCCACGACAGCAGCTAAAATCTTCGACACGTTTACCGAAGCAAAAATCACATAATAAATAATCAAAAGCTGAATCATGGTAGGCGTCCCGCGCACTACCGTCAGATAGACCTGGCAGATGAAATTAGGAATCTTCATATGCCCCGTCTTATCATGGCTGGAACGTATAATTGCCACCAGAAACCCCAGGGCAATTCCCAAAATCGCTGCCAGAAGCGTGATAAGCAGCGTATTGGCAAATCCCTGCAGTATGTACTGGTATCTGTTATCGTCTATAAAATTTAATGTAAACTGTTCCACAAAATTCTGCACAGCGGCATTTCCTCCTATTTTGCACGAACGATGATTACCTGTTTCGCTTTGGCATAAGTATCAGTGAAATCAATGCTCTGCAGACGCTCCTCGTTGACGGTCATCCCTGCCACGCCGATATCTGCCTTGCCAGACTGTACGGCATTGATGATGGCGTCAAAATCCATATCAAGAATCTCAAGCTCCATGCCCAGCTTATCTGCCACTGCCTGTGCAATCTCGGGGTCAATCCCCACAATCTCATTGTTCTCATAATATTCATAAGGCTTGAATGCCGCATTGGTTGCCATTACCAGCTTGCCGTTGGAAGTATCCACGTCTGCCGGGGACTCGTAAGGGCAGGTTCCCATCGTATCATCGCCTGTATAATTTGCCATAATCTGGTCCAATGTGCCTTCGGATTTGAGTTCTGCAAGAGCTGTATTGATTTTGTCTTTCAGCTCCGTATTGTCCTTAGAAATGGCAATGGCATAATCTTCATCCGTATACTCGGTGTCAAGGATTTTCAAATCTTTATTCTGCTCCACAAACGCCTTTGCCGGCTCTGAGTCGATGACTACACAGTCAATCTTGCCCTGTTTTAAGGACTGCACGGCGTCTGCGCCTTTCTTGTAACGCTCTACGGTGGTGTCGCCATCTTTCTCAAACTCATCGGTTACCAGCGTATCGCCAGTCGTGCCAAGCTGCACGCCAATCTTCTTGCCTGCCATATCTTCGGGGGCGTTTACAGTGTTCGCCGGGACCCCACAGCCCACGATGCCTGTCAGCATTGCGCCTGCCAACAGTAATGATGCCAACTTCTTTGCAATTTTCATAATATCATCCTCCTGTTTTGCTTCCTCAATGGAATACATGTAATTTCATTTAAGTTGTATAAATATACGCTATTTTGTATTTTATAATAATTATAGCGAAAAAGCAACAGATTTCCTGCTCTTTTTCCTGCCAATTTGAACAAAGTGGGCAAGCCCACAGGGGCTCCCCTACTCTTCAATCCCCTGGGGATTGCACACTTTGACGCGCCGAGCACAATTGCCAAGCAATATTTTCCTCTTGTGTGAGTGCGCATAAATGCCGCAGATGACGGAATCGCCATCCACGGCAGCCATTATGACCTTATTTTGCTTTTATCTTTAGATTCTTCGCTTTCTTGGCAAACAGTTTCTTATACGCTTTCAATTTGCTTTTCGGCACTTTTACTACCATATTTTTCGTCCTGTGGTTGATAGCCGTCTTCACCGTCTTTAAGCGTTTGCTGTTGATGGTAAGGACGCAGCCGTTCCTGGCGCCGCTGAATGCATATTTCTCAATGGCAACAAGTCCGGTGCCGATTGTAATGCTCTTCAGATTCCTGCATTTGTCAAAAGCATGGGCCTTTATGGATTTCACATTATTGCCAATGGTTACTTTCTTCAGTTTCCTGTTGTTGGCAAACGCCTTAGCTCCGATGGCAGTTACCTTGTAAGTGATGCCGTTGTATGTTACGGCTGCCGGAACTTTGAGGGAAACTGCTTTCCGGTTGGCTGTGCCGCTGCATGATACGGTCTTCTTGCCGTTTACCTTAAATTTCAGTTTATTCTTAGCCGTATAGGCAGTCTGCCACTGCGCATATAAATCCATATTCCCTTCTATGCGAATCGGCATCCCGGCTGCATAGCCCTTGCCCTTGCCATCCGCCCTGGTGTTCCAGCCCGCAAAGAATTTTGTCGTGCTTATGGGTGTGCCCAGTACTGTTGCCGTCTGCCCTGCTAAATAGGTTTTCTTATCTGCCGGCATGTCGCTGACCCTGCCGCCGTTATTGGCATGGTAAGCCACTCTATAAACCGCTGGCTGTGAGGCGCCTTGGGCTTCGACCGTGACTGTAAAGGCTGCCGAGACAGCAATCCTGCCCTCCGTATAGGTGACCGTAATGGTCTGTCTGCCTAACTGATTGCCCATAAAACCTGTAATGTCGCAGTCTGTTGGGCTTAGCGCCTCTTTTTTGCCGTCACTGTAGACAGCGTTCAGTTTCAGTCCCTCTGTATTCAGCTCCTGCGCCTCATTCAGCAGATATTTGGTCTTGCCTGGCGCAGAGACAAGCTGCAGTCCAGTAAGTTTCGCTGCCCGCACGCTGACGGCAAAATCCGCTGTGACTGTCACGCCGTTCGTATAGGTGACCGTAACCATCTGCCCGCCCACGCGGCTGCTGTCAAAGCCCGCGATGGCATAATCATTTTCCGACAGCTCCACCTGGGTTCCATCATCGTACACTGCCTTGACGGACATGCCTGATAAATCTAATTCTTCGCCCAAACTGTATACTTTCTTCGCCGGAGGGGTAAGGATGAGTTTCTCCAGTCTTAATGCTTGCTGCCCCGCCTTTTCTATATAAATGTAATTCATCTGCAAGGTCGCATCCTGAGACAGGGCATAAACCTCCAATGGCTGCCCCTCTGCCACAGTAACGATTCCCTTTACTTCACTGACGCCGTTTTCGGGGATATCCAGGGCATTTTGGTTCAGCTTACTGTCTGTCTCGGCATTTCCGACACCGGCATACACATCCGGGTTTGCGGCATTGCCCCAGGAATTGCCCATGCCCACGGTAACTTTGTATTCTCCCGCTTCCGCTTCAAAGCGGTATTTCACATATCTTGGATCAATATTGGCTGTGTCCTGCCCATGCGCATAGCGGAAAGACGCTGTCTTTGCCACATCTTCCGTCAGCCGTTCATTCGCCCACTGGTAGGTTGTGTACGCTGCCGCGCTGCCCGCTGCCGCTTCCTGAGGGATGCCGATGGCAAGGTCGTTATCCGAAACTGCCACGCCCCAGGATTTCTGCGTCTGGGGGTCTTTTCCATAAATGCGGTCTGTCGTACTCTGATATCTGCCAATCCTGTCTTCCTCAGATGCCGTCTCCGGGTCAAAATCCCCACAATCCACGAAATAAATCAGGTTAGGGTCATCGGTTTGCGGTGCACGTTTCTTCTCTACATTTACCTTGAAGCTGGTCTGCACGGTTTTGCCGTTTTCCGTATAGCGCACCGTAATGGTCTGCTCACCGAGCCTTGCGCCGTCAAACCCTTCCAGTACGCAGTCCGCCAAATCCACCTCTGCTGAAGTTCCGTCCTTATAGGCGGCAGTAATTACCAGTCCGCTAATATCCAGTTCCTCTCCCTGATAATACCTGGTCTTTTCGGGCATCGCCGTTACCGCAAGAGACATGATTTCCTCTTCTGCGGACTTCGCCCTGGCAATATTGATATAATTCATCTGGATTGTAGGCTCCTGGGATAAGGCATATACATACAAGTCCTCCCCCTGAACCTCAACCGTGCCCTGCACTTCTTTGCAGCTGTCTTTGGGAATATTTAGGGGCTGTGCATTCAGCTTTGTGTCCGTCCCGGCATTCCCGCTCTCTCCCACATAGACGTCCGGGTTGTGGGCGTTATCCCAGGAGTTGCAGCCCATGCCCACAGTCACATCGTAGCTGCCCGGCTCCACCTGAAAGCGGTATTTCACATACCTGGGGCTGATTCCGGCAGTGTCCTGCCCATGCGCATAGCGGAAAGACTGCGTCTTTGCCACATCGCCGGACAAAGTTTCCAATGCCCACTGATATTTGGTGTACGCCCCGGCGCCGCCGCGCGAATTCTGATTTGCTATCTGGGGGTCTGCCTCTGAGGTTACCACGCCCCAGCGTCTGCCGGTACGGATATCTTCCTGATAAACCTGGTCTGTCACATGGTTGTATTTGCCGAATTTCTCGCCCTTTGCCAAAGTATCCGGGTTATAGTCCCCACAGTCTACCTGGTAAATATTTTTCTTAGACACCAGCGAAGCATCCCTGCCAATCTCTTCCACTGCAAAATTGTCAAGCAGCACCGTCCCCGCCACAAGCGTTGACGCATCTGCTTCAACCGTAACCTCCCCATCGTCTGCCATGGAAAACGCCAGCCTGTTTTCCTGATATTCCTGTGAAGCCGCAGCATTTACGGATTCTCCCGCCACTTTCAGCGCTACCGCCCCGCTTTGGCCGCCAAGCCCTTTGCTGTAAACAGACAACGCATATTTGCCCTGGGGCAGTTTTACTGTCTGGGACAGACGGCTCCCTGCGCCCATCACTGCGTAATATCCCTCATAGCTGTCAGCCGCGGACTTCCTCACCGTGACGTCCTTGGCCTGCCATTTGTCTGTCGTCCCAGTGCCAAAGCCGGCATTTTTCACATATTTATCCTGATATTCTTTGCTCGCCCCATCAAAATGGATCTGCACTTTCACATCTTCCTGCACGTTGGTAACCTTAACGGTTGAGCTGTTGTCCTGATTTTTGAGCGCTGTTTCCGTAACGTCCTGCCCATTTACCAGGACAGCTGTCAGCTCATTGCCGCTACCCGGAACTGCCGTAACCGTAAATTCTCCGCCGCGTTTTACACTGTTTTGGTCAACGGTGGCAAAACCTCCTCCGGTTGCCGCCAGGGCAATGCCGTATTCTTCTGCCAATACAATGGTATCTTCCGGTATGAAGGGCATCAGCACAAATTTATCGAAATTGGGGGCATAATTGTCCAGGTCATTCTCGCCCGGCAATGCCGTGGTCCCGCCCCATTTCACATGCCAGCTGTCATCATTATAGATGCGGATGGCATTGTCGCCCTCCTGCAATTGCACCGGGATACTCTTCTCTTTAAACGTGTCATCTGAAAACGTATTGATGAAGAAATACCGCTTTGCTTCCTGGCTATTGACCTTTACCGAAGCATATTTATCTATAATCTTGGTGTTGTACCAGTGCGTTCCGCAAATGTCGTTGTTGGATTGGAAAATACGCAGCTGGTAAATTCCTGCCGTCGGCGCGTGGTATTTTATTTCCAGATATTTATTAACATCCGCTTCCGCGTCTGCGGAGCCTTCCATACCCACAACATACCTTCCGCCGGACGCGCCCATGCTGGACGCTGTCTGAATGGAAGAACCATCCGGGATACAGTCCTCCGCCTCAATCACTGTCTCGTGAAGCCTGTTGTTCCTCGCAGGAACCTGGCGCACCTGCATATAGTCCAAAGCTGCTGTCCTTGTAGTGTCAACGTCTATGATATTGATGCCTTTCTGCAAATAGACAGATACTTCCGATGTTCCCCAGGCGCTGCCGGTTTTCTTCAAGGCAAGCCTGGTATCAGGTTCCTTTAAAGTCGTGGCTGTATTGCCAATATAGAGATTCAGGTTGCCGCTGACCGCTGACTGATAGCGAAACGCCAGGTTGTATAGGCCACTCTCGGCCACAACCACATTCCAGCGGATTCCGCCTCCCTGTTTCACAGAACGCGCCTCAAGCCCGGTGACATACCCATTGCTGGAGTAGCCGCTAAGCGCGGTCTGCGTGCACACTTTAGTGTCTTTATTTGCCAACAGGATATTGAAATCTGCGTGCTCCGCTTCATATCGCTGATTCACGGTCTTCACAGCCTGGTCTTTGGCCCCATACCATGTCACCGTGAGCGAATCGTGGGTAATGCTGCCGTTTCCAGCCGTCTTAATCTTTACGGTATGCGTACCCGCCGTGAGATCCGCATACTGTGTCTTAATGCCGGTCATGCTGCCAAGAAGGGTATTTTCCATGACAAGTTCCTCCGCCTTGCCGCCATCCAGGGAAAATGTCTGATTGATATTCTGGGGTCTGTGCCTGCTCATATTGTTGCGCTCTGTCCCAGTGGCATTTCCGTAAATGAAGTCTAAGCGGTATTTGCCGTCCACCGGCACTTCAAACCGATATGTCATCTCTGCTCCCTGGGGCATATCCACAAGCCGGTCCGCAGAAATATAATACTGAGGATTATAATCCCCCGTCACCTTGATGCTGCAATTCCTGCCAAGTTCTGCTTCCTCTGCCTCATAGACCTTCTGATAAGCGCTTACCAGCGGGTCTGACACTTCCTCTCCCTCACCGGCTTGTGTAAGCGTCACATTATATGCCGTAGAAAACTTCATATTATCAAGCGTAAGGATCACGCTCCCATCATCGCTGACTGGTAATGTCCCCTCCAAAATCGTAACCGTTCCCTCTCTTGCCCCATGGTAACCGGAAAACGCTGAGGACTCTACTTTCACATGTACCTTATCGGCATTCTCAAACGCTTTCGTCCGATTGACATGCAAAAGCCTGACATCCGCCCTTCCGTCCACACCGCCTAACAATGTGGTGGAAATTTTCTTGACGTCATCCACGGCTGCCACTCCGTATAATTTCTCATAGCTGGTGCTGGTAGACACTTTTACGGTCTTGCCTGACATATCGCCATACCATTTGAACAGCCACCATGCCCCATTTCCCTGGTTGGCATCCGCAGTCAGGTCGTTGAGGTTGTTTGCCTGATGCCAGAACGGCAGACAGCCATAAATCTTCTGGTCTTCCAGCCTGCCAATCCAATTGACGAGCCTGCCGGGCACACCGCATTCCGGGAAGTCCGCATATTCGTTGATGCAGATCTGGGGGATTTCCGGCACGTCTGCCCCCTGTGCAAATTTCTCAGGATGATCCTGTTTATACTGCGTCCAATCCGTAGTGTTCCAAATATTTTTGAAATCCTTAATCTCCCAATCCAGCCGTTCCAGCTTATCGGTCTGTAAGTCATGCCATGTGATGATATCCGCCATACAGTCGTTGTTGGCGCAGTACTGGATATGGCTTCTCATATCTACTGTTTTATCATATTCGTTGGTAAACTGGATATTATATTCCGCACTGTTGGGGCCTGCGATGGTCGCTGCCGGGTCCCCCTCCTTGATGGCATCATAATAAGCCTCCCAGGCCTGGTTAAATCCCGTGTCATTTTTCGGCGTGCCCTCATTGATGGGTATATAGATTAATGCCTTGTCAATGTCGATTGCGCTCAGGTTGTCACCGGCATGTTTTTTCTTCCAGGCATCTTTCCATTTTACCACCTCCGGCGCAATCGTGTCTTTGAGGACCTGTGCGTACTCCTTATGGTTGGCTGTGACACCGAACACGCCATAATAATTGCTGTTGTACATCATGACCTGCTCGCCGCCGGATTCAAAAAAGGACTCTGCCACGTCCAAGGCGTCCCCATAGGGGTGTTCTGTGCCCAATGCGCCCTTAGTGCACAATACCTTGGGCTTTAAGGGCACCATCGTGTTATTGGTCGGCACTTCTTCACTGCTGATTCCATATAGGAAACCGGACGCTCCGTGAAGAATATCTCCGGTAGTATCCGTCAGGTCAACAGTAAGAGCCTGCCCGGACTGCCCAGCCGCCTGTACCGTGCCCTCTGCCGGAACATCCATGCCAAATAACAGCATGGATGCTGCCAGCAGCCCGGCAATTATCTTCTTTCCATGAAACAATTTTCTCTTTCTCATATCCTTTCCCTCCTTGAACATAAGGACCGTGTCAATCTTCTGCCGCAACGCTTTCCATTATCTTGTCAATCTTCTGCTGTGCCGCTTTTGCTGCTTCCTGCGGCTCCTTCTCCCCTGTCATGACCTGGTTAAATGCCAGGGAAATCGCATCCGACACTTCCGGCCACTCCTCCAGAGGACCCCTCGCCTTGGCATACTCCAGTTCCTGCATAAAAATGTCCCTGACCTCATCCCCAGGAGGGTTATCCGCCATTTTCCTGTCCGCCGAAAGATACCCGAACGCTTCCGTCAGGTAGCTTACCTGTTCCTCAGCCGTCGCATACTCCAAAAACTTGAGCGCAGCCTCTTCATTTCCACCTGCAATCACCGCATAATTTTCTCCTCCGAGGACGGAGGCATATTCTTTATCCCTGGGAATCAGCGCAACTATCCAGTTCATGTCCGGCGCTTCCCGCTCCATAGTCGGAATCTGCCAGGAACCATTAACCATCATCGCCACATTGCCGGAGATAAACTGATTCATCACATCCCCCTGGGTCCAGCTGATACATTCTTTGCTCATTGCGCCGGATTCTGTCAAATCCTTTGCCAGCGTCAATGCTTTTACGCCTTCCTCTGAATTGATTTCATGGAAATCTGCCCCTGCTGACCATATCCAGGGCATAAAGTTAAATGTCCCTTCTTCATTCTGCAGGCTGCTAAAGGCAAGCCCTGTCACGCCTTCCCCAGTGAGCTTTTCCGCCGTTTCTTTCAGTTCCTTCCAGGTGGCGGGCGTTTTGCACTCCTGGGCTGCAAGCAAATCCTGATTACAGAAAAGCCCCAGACAGTTGACGCCAAAAGGCACGCCATAGAGCTTTCCGTCCAGCATACAGGATTCCACCGCCTGTGCATAGTAACCTGTCGTGTCAAACTTCCCTGTAAGGTCTGCGAAGATACCCATGGCGGCATAGGAAGCATGGTCAGAGGAATCAAGAATTGCCATGTCCGGCAGTTCATCTGCCGAAGCGCCTATCGACAGCTGTTTCTTAAAATCTGCAAAAGGCACGTACCTTGTCTCCACGGTAACTTCATCCTGAGACGCATTGTAATCACGGATTACTTTGTCAATTGCCTGCTGATGGCTTTCCGTCTCCCAGTAATACCAAAGGCTGACCTCCTGTCTGCCATCATCGGTGCTGTCTCTTCCGTATCCTGTTGCCTGCCTGCCACCTATGCTCCCTGTTTCTCCTGACGGCGCGCCTGATTCCGTCTCTTTTCCTGCATCTATCCTGCAGCCAGCCAGAACCCCAACGCAAAATACAGCTGCCAGAAGCGCTGCAAACAATTTTCTCAGTTCCTTATCATTCATAATTCCTCTTTTCTTACCGATGTCAATAGTTTAACCCGCAAACATAAAAGTAGAAATGGGACATTTCTCAAAAAGGTCGACTTTTCTAAACTACTTTTGCGCTTTCCGGTATTCTGCCGGAGAATAGCCGGTACATTCCCGGAACACCTTACCGAAATATTTGCTGTCCGCATAGCCCACCTGCCTGGCAACCTCATACTGCTTCATCTGCGTGCCTACCAACAGTTCTTTCGCCTTGTTTATGCGGTAATTCCTGAGGTAGCTGCTGTACGTTTCCCCTACCTCCCTGTGGAACTGCATGCTCAGGTATTCCGGCGTAACATTCAGCCTCTGGGCAATCTCATCCAGGGTAATCCCCGACTGGTAAAATTCATGAATCATGCTCTTCATGCGCCTTACCGTCAAATGGTCGGTATTATCCTGCTGTTCCTTTGGCGGACAGATCTGTTCCAGCAAATGTTCCGCCGTCTCTTCCAATTCCTGGGAAATTTTCGCGCCCATGACCTTGTCAAGAATCTCCTGCTGATTCAAATTTACATAATCCAGCAAATCAATTTCCTTCGTGATATTGATAACTGCCCACAGGAAACGGATATAGCACTCCTTGATATCTTTGGGCGTATACAATTTCCCTTCAGAAAAATAATGGTAAAATTTCCTCGCCGTCTTCTTCGCCTGTTCCACCTCTCCCAGGCACAACTCCGTTTTCAGGCGATTTTCCAGTTCAACCGGATAAACGCATACCTCCGTCTGTACCTTACAGACCTGAGGGTAAATTATCATCACATCCCGCCCCAGCGTAAGATTCCAGTCCATATACCGGTAAAGCGTGTCAAACATCTCTTTCAGTGATCCAATGCCTTCTGCTTCCACAAAGCCCACGCTTCCGTCCGCCAGGTTTCCTGGCTCCTGCAGCAGCCGGCACTGAATCCTGCGTGCAAGTTCCCTGCTGTCGCCCATCCGGTAAATCACTATCACAAGCGACTGCTCATAATCTGCCCTGACAACACAAGACTGCAAATCTTTATATGCTCCAAGAAAATTTTCCCACTCTTTTTGTACTTTGCCTGCCCTGTCCTCATATGAATTTCCCAGGTAAACACAAACTTCTGCCATACTCTGGTGTGCCTGGATGGCATATTGCGTACTAAAATATTCTTCCAGCCTCTCATCCGCCTGTAACTGCCCATAAAGAACAGCGCCTAACATCTGCTCTAAGGTACCAAGCAACTTGGGCTCTGTACCCTTCTCCTTTTCAATCTGCATTTTCATATGGTCCATGGCCCTGGAAAATTCATCTACCGATATAGGTTTGAGCAGATATTCCGTTACCCCCAGCCGCATCGCCTGGCGGGCATATTCAAATTCAGAATATGCGCTGATTACAATCGCTTTCGCTGAGATGCCCTGCTCCTGCATTTGCTGAAGCATTTCCAGGCCATCCATATCCGGCATACGGATATCGGTAATGACAATATCAGGCTTTTCATTTTGAATCAACTGCAGGCCACAGATACCATTCTCTGCACTGCCGGCAAATTCATAGTCCGTCCCCATCATTTCCAACAATCCCTGAATCCCTTCCCGAATCCTGATTTCATCCTCCACGACAACAACTCTCATGCATTACCCTTCCCTTCTTCTGAAATGACCGGCAGTGTTATGTAAACTCTGGTATACTCATTTTCCTGGCTCTCCACCCGAATTTCCGCCTGTTCTTCATAGTAGAGACGAATCCGGTACACTGCATTTTTCAATCCTATTTGGTTCTTATCCCCTGATTCCTCAAATACCCCCTGATTCATATGTTCTGCCACTTCTCTGGGCATTCCTTTGCCATTATCCTCAATCAGAATTCGTATCTTGTCCGCTTCCCACAGCTCCATTATTATCTTTAACATAGGTTTCCTTCTGATATTTTCAAATCCATGGATGAAACTGTTCTCCACAAAGGGCTGGATTAACAGCTTATGTACTTTCATCTCCATAAGTTCCGGCGGAATTTCAATGACGCTCTCAAAACCATCTTTCAGCCTGGTCTGCTGTAAAAATAAATATTGTTTTAACCATTCGTATTCCTCCCGAACCGTCACGACCCCATTGCTGTTATCAATCCCATAGCGCAGTATTACCGCCAGCGCAGAAATTGCCCTGCTGATTTCAAATTCTTTTCTTCCAATGGCAATCCAGTTGATGGTGTCTAACGTATTATAAAGAAAATGTGGGTTAAGCTGGGCCTCCAACGCTGTAATCTCCGCATCCTTTTTCTGCCTGTCAAGCTGTTTTTCCTTTTCCACTGACTCCCAAAGCTGGTCCATGGTCATGTTATACTGGCGGGCAATCACTTCTACTTCTTTCGGCATTTTTCCATCAATCTGTACCCGGTGGTAAGGTCGTCCCCGTCCCGCAGACTGCATAGTTTTCACCACTGTACGGATGGAGCCCGTCAGGCTGCGGGTGAAAAACATAATGATTACTGCCAAAAATGCAATTGCTGCTGTCAGGATGGTAAATACCAGCCGCTGCTGTTGATGAATCCTGTCTAAAACCTCATTCCGGTCTGATATGCTGACAATATCCCAGCCAAACCTCTCATCGGCAATGAACCCCGCATTCACATCATTCTCTCCGAAAATCTTCTGCTGCCGTGCAAACCCTTCGTACGCCTGTGCCCTGTTTTCCCCTGGCAGATGGAGGGAACTGCCCAACAGCTGCCTGTCCTGATAAGAGACAAGCCTTCCCTCCTTATCGACAATGAAACTGCACACTGGCAATTTATCCTCTCCTCCAGTACAAATGCTGTGCAGCAGTTCCTCATCCACACTTATAATAACGATGCCAATTTCTTCATTTTTCCTGTTAAAGTCAAGAATACGGTGTCCCAAATGAAACAGAAAATAATCTCCATTGACAGTCTCTTTTGTGGGCATGGCAAAAGACTTTTTCTCACCAATATAAGTATCATACAGCTCCCCCTGGCTCATGCCAATGTTGGGAAGCCAGGAACTTCTGGTCGTTGAGCCAGTGATGGCGTCATAGAAAACCAAAGTCCCATTTGTTGTAATGACCGAAATATCCTTGATATGTTTTTTCGCATAAAAATAACTCCTCAAAACCCTCCGCAGCTGATTCTTGCTGACAGCGGTGTCCATTTCATTGTTAATCTTATTGATCAGATTGACAACGTCATCGTCCGCATAAATCTGATACAGCACGTCCAAATAAGATTCCAGCGTGATATCTAAAACTGTCTTCGTCTGGCTGAGGTTATAACGCATTAAATCGTCGTTGTTGTCCTTAACAATCTTTGAAATATTGTAGTAAGAAAACATATTGATAATGATGATGGGGATAATAGATGTCACTGTAAACGACATCAAAATCTTAATTCCCAGGCTCTTCCGTTTCCTCATAGATACATTCCCTTTCCCTGTACATTCCCACTGCCAAAGTATGCCGCTGCCTGTCCCCTCATTATACTCCGGTTAAAAGTTAGTTGCAATTTTTCTTTTGTACTGCTAAAATAGTACAATAATAATAGTGAACGACAAAAATTTTTGTTTTTGTCGTTTACTATAGTTACAATTTGTGCGAGTGCGCATATTATTATTTATCTTATGGGAAGACACTTTCACGCTTTAGCGTGACAAGGTCTTTCCTATAAGGATGATGCCAGGGTCGAATAAAAAGTTTTTATTTAATCCTGCCCTTA
>CAJTYM010000043.1 GCA_910583835.1 uncultured Lachnospiraceae bacterium
GGTTATTCCACTGTTCAGTTATCAAGGTTCTCTGTCGTTGTTTCCGCGACAGCTTGTTAATATTACCACATTTCCTCAAGCATGTCAACAACTTTTTTGTTTTATTTTGTCGTTCCAAATGCTTTGCATTTGTCGCAACTAGCTTGAATATATTACCACGCATTCCAAAATATGTCAATACCTTATTTTAAAATTTTTAATAATAAACTTCAAGCGAACGGAGAAGGAGGGATTTGAACCCTCGCGCCGCTATTAACGACCTGCACCCTTTCCAGGGGTGTCCCTTCGGCCAGCTTGGGTACTTCTCCATGTGGCAGAATAGTTATTCACTATTAAGCTTATTGCTGTCGAACATTTGCCTTGCTCCTGCGGAAGCGGCACGCATCGCTTTGCGATACCTGCCAGTTCGTCGCAAGGCATTCCAGAAATGCTTCGCATTTGCCTTGCTCCTGATGAAGCGGAGAAGGTGGGATTCGAACCCACGGTCCCTTTCGGAATCACTGGTTTTCAAGACCAGCTCCTTAAACCACTCGGACACCTCTCCTTAGCAATCAATATCTAATATCAAGCCTCAAACAGATTTCCTGTCCTCAACAGCACGTTTGTAATTCTAGCAAATCAATTCTGATATGTCAATAGTTTTTTGTATATTTTTGAGAAAAATATATTTCATAAGCTACAGCCCGCTCCTGTGCCACCCGCAAAGGCGCTTTCAGGATATCATTTGTCTTTTTCCCTTAAAAATACCCGCGCAATTTCTAAATCTTCCGGGGTTGTAATTTTGATGTTTCTGTAAGATCCTTCCACAAGACGTACCTGTTTATTCATAACCGTTTCCAGTACCATCGCATCGTCCGTCACGGAAACCGGCTTTCCGTTCTTCTCAGATTTCAGTAATTCCTGATATGCCTGTAAAATGAGCGGAAACGCAAATGCCTGCGGCGTCTGCACCTGCCAGACAAGGCTGCGCTTCGGTGTATCTACAGCAAATTGATGTTCATCGGCAATCTTAATCGTATCTTTTACCGGCATTCCCGCCACACACGGATGTCCCTGTTCCACCATCTTGGCACAACGAGCAATGATTCCCTGATCCACGAAAGGACGGGCCCCGTCATGTATCATTACATAATCCGGCTGCCTGGGCTGCTGCGCTAGTTCTTGCAAGCCATAACAAACTGAGTGGTAACGTTCCTTTCCTCCCGGAATGACTGCCTTCACCTTTGAAAAGCCATATTTTTCCACAATTTCGCTGTGGCAGTATGCTATATCCTCTTCGCCGCAGACAAGAATGATTTCTTCTATCATACTCTGTTGGAATGCCTGCAGCGAATAGCAAAGTATGGGCTGTTCTTCCAACAGCAGGTACTGTTTGGATACCTCTGCATTCATGCGCGTCCCTTTCCCTGCGGAGAGTACAACCGCTGCATATTTTTTCCCCATAATCACCGTTCCCCCAATTTCAGGTTGGGAACTGCATTTAAATCCCAGCCGTCACGTCTGCCGGCTATATACTCATAATATGCCGCCGTGCCAATCATCGCCGCATTGTCCGTACAAAGAATCGGCGAAGGATGGTAAAATTCCACATTTCTTTTCTTACATGCTTCCCGCATCCCCTCACGCAGGACGCTGTTGGAAGCAACCCCTCCGGCTATCGCAAATTTATCTGCCTGAAATTCCTCCACTGCCATCATCGCATGTTCTATCAGCACATCAGTGACTGCTTTCTGGAAAGAAGCTGCGATATCCGCCTGCACGATGGAAATATTTTTCATATTACAGCCATTGATATAATTCAGCACTGCCGACTTGACGCCGCTGAAGCTGAAATCGTATACATTTTCCGCAACTTTCGCCTTAGGAAATGCAATGGCATCTGCATTGCCCTCGCGGGAAACTTTCTCTATTTTAGGTCCGCCCGGATAACCAAGCCCAATCGCGCGTGCCACCTTGTCAAAAGCTTCACCCGCAGCATCATCCCTGGTCCTTCCTAAAATCTCATATTTCCCATAATCTGCAACTTTAACCAAATGCGTATGTCCGCCAGATACCACCAGGCATAAAAACGGCGGCTCCAATTCTTTGTTCTCTATATAATTGGCATTGATATGCCCTTCAATATGGTGTACGCCAATCAATGGCTTCCCCGCAGCATAGGCAATGGCTTTTGCTTCTGCCACGCCCACAAGAAGCGCGCCTACCAGCCCCGGCCCATAGGTCACGGCTATGGCATCGACTTCCGCCAGGGTCACTCCTGCCCTTGACAGCGCCTCCTCAATCACCTGGTTAATTTTTTCAATATGTTTTCTGGATGCAATTTCCGGTACGACTCCCCCATACAGCGTATGCAGCGCAATCTGAGAAGAAATCACATTTGAAAGAACTTCCCTTCCATTTCGCACTACCGCTGCTGCCGTCTCGTCACAGGAACTTTCGATTGCCAGAATAACTACATCCTTCCCACTGCTATGCATGGCTTCATTCCTTTCTGCCGCTAAAATGCCCATATGTAAATGAAAAAGACTGCAGGACTCTTATGCCAATTATTGGTAAAAGCCCAAAATCCGCCATTTATTGCCGTCATCACGGCGCAGGATATATGTCTGGCTGGAACGCTCGCTCTTTGTCTTGCCTTTGTTTTTGATTTTGAGGTAGTAAACCACATCCACATAGGCGCATTCCCTGCCTTTGACTTTCCTGTATTCAATCTCGTTGCTCTCCTCAAGGACAGCATTGGAAATCGTCTTCCCTTCCTTGGCAAAGCTGGAAATGTCTTCCTTTACCGCCTGCAGATATGATTCTTGGGGATTTTTCTGCCTTAATTCTTCATCCAGCAAAGTCCTGGCCTGCTCTGCCATCTGCCCTAACTGCTCGTCTGTATATGCCTGGTCATAGTAACATTTTAAAATCCGGTTATAAAACTTAACCACCTCGCGTGCTGTCTTAGGGTAAGAATTCTGCAAATCCTTGGAGATGATCAGCTCTGCCTCCGTCAAGGTATCTTCCTTGCCGCCGGTTTTCTGCGTAAGGTAAAAGAAATACCACACACACAGACAAGCACAGAATATCACAATAAGAATTGACTTTATACCATTTTTTTTCACGAAAATTCCTCCCTTGCATCATAAGGTATCGGCACGCATCGCACAGCGGCGCCTGCTTTCCTACTCAAAATCCAGTTCTGCCGTCTTGCCGTCTTTGCCCAGCTTCACGTTGGCATAAATTTTACGCACCGCATCCATGTAATCTTCCGCGCGTACAAGCGATGGGCTGAAATGCGTGAGCCACATCTCGGACACCTGGGCATCGCTGGCTATCTTTGCCGCTTCGTAGAATGTCATATGTTTATATTGCTTTGCCTTAACTTCCTTTTCCGGTTCCGCATACATTCCCTCTATAATCAGTAAATCGGCATTTTTTGCATTTTCCGTAATAGCAGGCACTGGCCTTGTGTCTGTGCAATAGGTCAGCTTGATTCCTTTTCGCGGCGGTCCCAATACCATCTCGGGCGTATAAGTCCTGCCATCCAGTTCAAGCGCCTCGCCTTTCTGCAGCTTGCTCCAGCAGTTCACCGGGATTCCCAAAGCTTTTGCCTGTTCCACCTGAAACTGGCCAATTCTCGGTATTTCCATCGTATATCCATAACAGGCAACATTATGGTTCACTTTAAATGCAGTGATATGGTAGCCATTGACCTGCAAATGCTCTACTGGCTGCGTAAGTTCCACAAAACGGATTTCAAAGGGAAGTTCCGGCGCTATTACCCTCAGCGCGTTCACCACACGTTCCAATCCCCGGGGACCTATCATGGTTACAGGTTCCGTGCGCTCTGCATTTCCCATCGTAAGCAGCAGCCCCGGAAGACCGCTGATGTGGTCTGCATGGTAATGCGTAAAACAGATGGTATCTATGGGTTTCGTGCTCCAGCCCTTTTCCTTGACGGCAATCTGGGTTCCCTCACCGCAGTCAATCAAAAGGCTGCTGCCATTGTACCTGGTCATCAGGGAAGTCAGCCAGCGGTAAGGAAGCGGCATCATCCCGGCAGTTCCTAACAAACATACATCTAACATAAATAATCCTTTCAGACGAATTCCGTAACCTCCTGGGAAGCTACCGGAATCTGCAGACTCTTTATCCATGCATCGTAGCAATCCTCACAAAGGTCAAATTCTTGTTTCTGTCCATCCTTGTTGGAGAAATATCCCCACTCTTTCTCCACATGCAGATAATCTGTCATTGGCATGGCGTTCCTTTCTGCTATTACTTTTCTGCAGCGGTTGCAGATAATCTTTTCTTCAGTCTTCATACGGTTATCCTCCCTTTTGTACAGCTTTTCCCAATTTGATTATAACCTGAAAGCCGCGCTGTTTTAAGTGGGAATTGTAACCAGCACCATCACCATGCCATCTTCTCTGGGCAGCTCATAAAAATTCCTGCGGACGCCGCAGTTGCGAAATCCCAGCCCCTCATACAGACGTATGGCATTTTTGTTGCTTGTGCGCACCTCCAAAAAAATTCGGGAAATCCCTCTATCCTGCGCCTGTCCCAAAAAATACCCCATCATCTGCCTGCCCACGCCCTGTCCCTGTTCTCTGGGCATAACGGCTACATTGGTAATCTCCCCCTCCTCAAAAGAACAGTACATGCCGCAGTAGCCTATAACAGTATTATCTTTCAGGACTACCACAAACAACGTATCCTGCTGCAATGCCTGCGCAAACGACTGCTCCGTCCAGGGGCGCGAAAAAACTGCCCGCTCTATCGCCGCTACAGCCGGGATATCCTCCTCTTGCATATGGCGGAAATATAGTTGTTCTGACATGAATCCTCCCCATATCCCTATGATTGCTGTTCCTGCTCATGAGACTTCAATACCCTACGATTGCTGTTCCTGCTCATGAGACTTCAATACCCTACGATTGCTGTTCCTGTGCAAGGCGTTCCCGCTCTGCCTGGGACAGACGCAGATAATCTGGTCTGTGTCCAGCCGCTGTCTGAACTTTGCCCTCCTTAACGTACAGAAAAGCCAAGGCTGCCACAGCTGCCCCGCGCTGTTTATTCATATGTGCCGGGGCAAAACAAAACGGAACTTTACAGTTCTGCTGGATATATTCATCAAAAACCGGCACTCCGTCCCCTAAATATACAACGGAACGACCTAGCTGATTGATACTTGTAATAATCTCATCAATGCCAACTGCGCATTGCTCCCTTATCACCTGCATCTTGCCGTCCACAAACTCATACAATCCGGTATAAGTCTGATTTCTCCTGGCATCCATCAGCGGGCATACAAGATCACGGCAGCCCCACAGATTATAAGCCAGCCCATCTACCGTTGGAATCTCAACTAAGGGCTTGCCCAACGCAAACCCTAACCCTTTGGCGGTTGCGGAACCAATGCGCAGCCCGGTAAAGGAACCGGGGCCCATGGCAACCGCTATGGCATCTATGGTATGCAAATCCAGTTCAATCATTTTTACAATATCATCCAACATGGGCAGCAGCGTCTGTGAGTGGGTCTTTTTGTAATTTACCGTATACTCTGCGAGCAGATTTCCCTCCTCCGCCACCGCCACGCTTGCCACCAGACCGGAGCTGTCAAGTGCTAATATTTTCATTTATCATCCTCTCCTTTGGATTTCCTTCATGGTAATCCTGCGGTAGTCAAAACCTTTTTCCAGGTCTTTCTCAATGCAAATCTCCAGATACCGCTCCGGCAATATTTCCTCAATCCGGTTTGCCCATTCAATCATCACAAGCCCCTGTCCATAGAAATAATCTTCATAGCCAATCTCTTCCATCTCTTCCAAATCGCCAATCCGATAGACATCAAAATGATAAAAGGGCATCCTGCCCTCTTCGTATATCTGCACAATGGTAAAGGTAGGGCTGCTGATTGGCTCTTCAATCAAAAGCCCCTTGGCAATCCCCTGGGTCAGCACCGTCTTGCCCACGCCCAAATCGCCAATCAGGGTATAAACCTCCCCAGGCCTTGCCTGCTCTCCCAGCTTCTCTCCCAGCCGAAATGTCTCCTCCGGCGAAAAAGTCTCTATGGTCTGCATACATTCCTCCATTATTCTGCGTTAAAGGGATTCATCTTGAGCCTGTATCCCTCCAGATGGCTGATGGCAAGCCCCAGGATGGTCTGATACTGCTCCCGGACTGCCTCTCTGGGAATGATATAGGCATTTAATCGGCTGCTGTAAATCAAGAGCTGATTCTTGGTGGATACCATCTTATAAATCTGCTTCCACTGCAAATCTGCGGTCTGCTCCCCCTGGGAAACATGTACGCCGTCATCGTCAATCCGGTACTGCAAAGCATTTTGCAAAACATCAGAAGATGAAATCTGTTTCTTGGAACGCAGATAGAGATTGCCCGGCACATAGATAAGGAACAGGCTTCCCAACAGGATATAAATAATTGTATACATCAGATTCACCTTGCCAAACGTCAGCCCCGCCATGACAAACACCCAAACGCCCACAAGCGTAGCAATAATGCCCTGGAATCCATGGTATGCGTGGTAAAGGTTAAAGCGAAACATATCTTTGTCTGTAATTGTTACTTCAAATTCTGCCGACATTTTACGTGCTCCTTTCCTACGCGGACATTATACTCTTTTTGGGCGCTTATCTCAAGTTATTTTTTTATCATATAATACTGAACAATCTGATAGTTGTGAAGCTTCTCATAATTCTCGCTTTCCGATACCTCTTCCCAGGACCAATACTTCCCTTGCGCATCGTAGACTCCCTGTACATTGACGACTGGATAATACTGGTATAAATCAAGCTGCATGTTCTGATAAGGGGTCAGGGGAAGCCCTGCCTGCCAAAATACATAAGAGGATAAATAATTTGCGCTCATTCGTTCAATATTATCTTCCTGCAGCCCATAATTATTCCAGATAAGGAACGGCGTGATATAACGTTTTTCCTTCTCTTCCTTACTTACCTCGTTCTCCTCCTGTCCATATAAAACATCATACGTCCCATCTCCCAATGCCGGCTGATGGTCGCCAAACATGACAATCATCGTAGGTTCTTCTTCCCTGGCAAAATATGTAATCAGGCGCTCGAGCGCTTCGTCCGTATACTTCATCAGGGTAAGGTACATCGAGGCCTGGTTCAGTTCCGGGTATTTCGTCAGATAAACATCCTGCGCAAAATCCCCCCATTCCCCATAGCCGCCATGATTCTGCATGGTAAGGTCCCAGACAAACAGATTGCTGCCCGGCTCTTTCTTCTCATACAGTTCTATCACTTTCTCAAAGGTCGCTCCATCGGAATAATAATCACGGATTTTCTCATATCCCTTAAATGATTTCTGGGTAATAAACTTGTCAAAACCAAATTTGTCATATACCTCGTCTCTGTGGTAAGAGCCTGCACTAAACGGATGGATTGCCAGGCAGCCATATCCTTCCTGTTTTAAAGAATCACAGATATTTTCCGTGTCCTCTTCGACAAAAAATTCATATGCGGTCGCACCATTCGGAAGCCCTGAGACAGAGTTGCCTGTAAAAAATTCGTATTCCGTCTGCGGCGTGTTCCCCCCACAGATGGATACATAGAGGTCGCCTTTTATGGTATTTTCGGAAAGCTCTTGGTAAAAGCTGTCATAGGGGATATTCGTTTCTGCCGGCCGTACATAATCAAGCGCAGACCATGACTCGTTCATAATCACAATCAGGTTTAGCGGTTTGGAATCTGGCTGTCCCCCCTTAGTTTCCGCAAAGGAAGCCAAGATTTCTTTTGCCTTTTTTGCTGAATATCCTTTCGGCCTTTGCAGCTTAGCATATTTGGCAAAAATCATCGTGGACATGAGATAGCCGTCCTCCTGATATGTTTCAATCGGCTGCCAAGTAGAGTACCACAAATCCCAATGCGAATACAGGAATCCATAAAAAAATGATGCCATGCCGATAAGCAGAGCTGTCCCGCCCGCTGCAAACCCGGCTCTCATTTTTCTGCTTTCGATTTTATAAGGCATTTTACATGCGGTAAGGAGAATCGCTGCAAATACGAATCCGGAAAAAACCAGCATCTCGCTGCATTTCATTTCATATTCTCCCACCACAGCCATCGCCGTGCGGACAGACAGCACGTCATACGGCAGCAAGGGCGCATTGCGAAACAGCAGCACATAATAATTGGCTACTGCCACTATAAAGAGAATGCAATTGATTATGATCAGAGAAAGACGCAGCCTGTTGGTAACTATAAATGCTGCCAGATATAAACAGGTGCAGATTACGATATTGGCAATCAGCACACGCGTACTTAAAGTGATGATACTGCCGCCCAGATATTCCATAATCCAAATCATCATCAGCGGCATTGCGAGAAAACGGATAATTCCAAAACCTTTCTTCAGATATCTGCACCATTTCTTCCTGCCTTCGAGACGTATGGCAAGATGGAAGAACAGTAACAGGCTGCTTAGCGCAAGCAGCCCCAGCAATAATGCATCGTAATACTGGTAATTCAGGTTCAGATATTTGACATCATCAATCACATCAGGGGCAGACGTCACAGAAATACGGCAATGGCTGCCTCTGCCCGCCAGCTGCAGCAGACCCATCCCACAAGTTTCTTCTGCCTGGGCGCCCACCACTACATGCTGCTGCGTCTGGGTAAATCCCTTGCCATTATCGAATACAATGGCAACTGTTTCTCCTTTGTGGGCATCTGCATTTTCAATTCCAAACATCACATTTTCCAAATACCGGTAAGCCGACACAACTTCCCAGGAAAGCGTTGCCATGCCACCTTCCCCGGAGAGCTTGGCTGTCTCAACCGGACAGCCCTCCAGATACCTGTTTTTCATCGCTTCTCTTCTGGGAAATGCATAGAACGCTAAACTTCCAATCAGCAATACTGCCACAAGCAGCCCCATAACATTCACTGTGACAGAAAAACTCTTCGTATTAATTCTGTAATATTTCTTTATCTTTTGCAAACCTTCCTAATTCCTTTCGCACATAATACTGGCTATCATATAAAATACCGATTCTCAAAGCCATTATAGCTTGCCTTGCAAATATTTGCAATGATATTATTAAGAAATTATGAAGTTTTGTAAAGAAAATGTAAAAGACCTATATTTTGCGGAAAAGGTTGACCATCTCAATCGCTGTGCAGGCTGCATCGTAGCCTTTATTGCCCGCCTTGGTTCCGGCGCGCTCGATCGCCTGTTCAATGTTATCCGTAGTCACCACTCCGAAAATCACCGGAATCTCTGTCTTTAATCCTACGGCAGCGATACCCTTGCTGACCTCGGCGCATACATAATCGTAATGGCTGGTAGCGCCTTTAATCACCGTGCCCAGGCAGATTATGGCATCATATTTGCCGCTCTCCGCCATTTTCTGGGCAGCAAGGGGAATTTCAAACGCCCCGGGAACCCAGGCGAGCGTGATATCCTCGTCCGACACGCCGTGACGCAGCAGAGCATCCTGTGCGCCGCCTACCAGTTTCGATACGATAAATTCATTAAACCTGGCTGCTACGATACCTACTGTAATTTTGTTTGCTACAACATTTCCTTCTAATACTCTCATTTTCATTCTCCTTTTTGATAAACTGTCAAAAAATGCTTCTTATTTTGCTTCAATAACCTGTACCATGCTTCTTGTTCTGTGTTAATAATTGGTCATATGCTGCATCTTGCTCTGCTTGGTCTTTAAATAAAACACATCCGTCTTCTTCGCCGGCATCTGGATTGGCACACGCTCCACAATAGATATCCCATACCCGGACAGCCCGGTGATTTTCTTGGGATTGTTGGTCAGCAGGCGCAGCTTCTCCGCGCCCAAATCGTGGAGAATCTGGGCTCCGATACCGTAATCCCTGAGGTCCGGCGCAAAACCTAGCTTGACATTCGCCTCCACCGTGTCAAACCCCTGTTCCTGCAGTTCATAGGCTTTCAGCTTATTAATCAGGCCGATGCCGCGCCCTTCCTGGCGCATATAGAGGAGGATTCCCCTCCCCTCTTCAGAGATGGCTTTCATCGCCGCATCCAGCTGTTCTCCGCAGTCGCAGCGCCCGGAGCCAAAGACGTCCCCGGTAAGGCATTCCGAATGCACACGGCACAGCACCGGCTTGCCATCTGAGACATCCCCCATGGTCAGCGCAACATGGTGCTCGCCGTTTAGCTTATTGACATAGCCGTAGATTTCAAATTCGCCATACTTGGTCGGCATCTTCGCGTGCGCCTCCTGCTGCACCAGGCTGTCCCTGTCCATGCGGTAACGCACCAAATCTGCCACAGTAATCACGGTCATCCCAAACTTTGCTGCCAATTCCAACAGTTCCGTAGTGCGCATCATCGTCCCATCTTCCCGCATAATCTCACAGCAGAGCCCACAAGGTTTCAATCCGGCCAGCTGCGCCAAATCCACCGTTGCCTCCGTGTGCCCAGTGCGCTTTAAGACGCCGCCCTCCCTTGCCTGCAGGGGGAACATATGCCCCGGCTTACGGAAATCCTCTGGCCGCGCACCATCCTTCACCGCCAAAAGCGCGGTCTGGGAACGCTCAAACGCCGAAATCCCGGTATCTGTATCAATGCCGTCAATCGACACTGTAAATGCCGTCTGGTGATTATCTGTATTCTGCTCCACCATCTGCTTCAAGCCAAGCTGCTGGCAGAGTTCCTTGCTCATCGGCATACAGATCAGGCCTTTTCCATGGGTTGCCATGAAATTGATATTCTCCGGGGTGGCAAACTGCGCCGCACAGATAAAATCACCCTCATTTTCCCGGTCCGGGTCGTCAATCACCATCACAATCTTTCCCTGGCGGATATCTTCTAACGCCTGCTCCACCGTGTCAATTTTCTTGCCCATCTTTGCACATCCTTTCTCAACAAAATCCATGTTCCATCAGAAATTTTTCACTTATCCTGCTCGGCTCTTTCTGCTCGCGGGCAGCCATAAATTTTTCTATATATTTCCCAACAATATCGCATTCTATGTTGACAATGCTGCCAATTTTTCGTTCCGACAATGAAGTCTCCTGCCTGGTATGCGGAATCACCGATACCTGAAAATTCCGCGCCGCGGCATTTGCCACGGTAAGGCTGATTCCATCCAGCGCCACGGAGCCTTTCTCTACGATATAGCGAAGCAATTTCTCTTCCGCTTCCACGGTGTACCAGACAGCATTTTCCTCTTGGCGGATATCGGTAATCCGCCCACAGCCGTCAATATGCCCGGAGACAATATGCCCGCCAAACCTGCCATTTGCTGCCATGGCCCGTTCCAGATTTACAGTCCCCGGCACGGCAGTCTCAGAGAGGCTGCTGCGGCGCATCGTCTCCGCCATCACGTCTGCCGTAAAACTGTCTTTCGCCATCGAGGTCACAGTCAGGCAAATGCCATTGACGGCAATGCTGTCCCCTATCTTCGTCCCTTCCAGCACTTTGCGGCAGCGAATCCTTACCTGTGCCGACACGGCGCCCTTTTTGATTTCACAGAGCGTCCCTGTCTCTTCTATAATTCCCGTAAACATGGCCTCTCCTTTCTGATTCTCCCCATAATACAGATGTCCTTTCCCAGATGGGAAATCTCCACATCCTCAAGCTCCACTGCATCTTTCATCCGCAGAATCCCAGTCCCTTCCACTGGCGATTTGGCTTTTGCGCCCGCCACCAATTTGGGAGCTACAAATGCATAGACCCTCTGGACTAAATTTTCCTGCAGCATGGAGGCATTGAGGGTTCCTCCGCCTTCCAGAAGGATGCTGTCAATGCCGCGTCCGCCAAGCTGCCGCAATAACTGCTGCAAATCCAGTTCGGGGCTTAATGTTCCCGCATTCTGCAGTCCTAGGCTGAATTGCCCTGCATTCTGCTGTTCTGGACTTAACCGTTCTGGGCTTGGTTCTTCCCCCTTTAAAGGGATTTCCAATAAAGTAACCCCCCTGCCCGTCAGATAATCTACCGTTTCCTGCACTGTCTTTGCATGTTCCCCCGCCACCATATTCTGTGAGCAGTTTTCGTCTCCAATGCTCCTGGATGCGCGAAATGCTCCTGCCGCCTGGGCATTCCAGGCAACGATTGTCTCAATCTCCCCGGCTGTCCTCACAATCTGGCTGTCGAGGGGAATGCGAAGCCGCGCGTCACAGAGGATGCGCACCGGATTCCTGCCCCCTTCCATCCTGCAGCTGAGCAGTGGGTCATCCATCTGTACCGTGCCAATGCCAGCCATAATCCCCCGGTACCGGTTGCGCAGACATTGCACATAATCCCTCGATTCCGCGCCGGACACCCAGCGGGAATCGCCTGATTCACAGGCAATCTTGCCATCCAGTGTCATAGCATATTTCATTGCCACAAACGGCAGGTTTTCTTCCATATAGTGAAAAAAGACCTCGTTCAATGTCCTGCATTCCTCTCCCAGAATGCCCACTTCCACTTCTACGCCATGTTCCCGCAAAATACGGACGCCTTTTCCTGCCACCTTAGGATTGGAATCTAAGCAGCCCACATAGACTTTTCTGATTTTTTTCTCCAGGATAATGTCGGTACAGGGCGGAGTCTTGCCCTGGTGGCAGCAAGGCTCTAAATTTACATAAAGTTCCGCCCCTTCTGTATTCTCCCGGCATTGCAGCAGCGCATTGCGCTCCGCATGGAACCCGCCGTATTTTTCATGATAGCCTTGGGCAATTACCCTGCCATCCTTCACCACCACGCAGCCTACCATGGGATTCGGCGATACCTGCCCTTCTCCCTGTCTTGCCAGCGCGAGGACCATGCGCATATAATCCTCGGGCGTATTTAAATATTCTGCCATCTGCTTATTCCTTTCCCTAAAAAATTCTTCCCGGAGGGCTTTTTATCTTACAGGTAATTTCACCGAAACCGTCAATAACCTTCCCATAGGGCAAAAAGCCCTGAATCTTTATAGATTCAGGGCCCTTATACATCCATTACACCTGTACAAACAAGCTTCTTCTCCCATCCAGACTATACTGTCGGTTTTGGATTCTCACCAAATCATGCCTTGCGGCTCACGGACTTGCCCTCCTCGGAGGTATCACCATCGGTCGGGAATTCCACTCAGCATCCAGGCTCTCACCGCTTACGCAAAGCCGCTGAATACGGAATGGGCACCCTGCCCTGAAGAATTATTCATTTATGGTCTCATTCTACTCTTTTGCAAATTATCTGTCAACCACTATTTTA
This sequence comes from uncultured Lachnospiraceae bacterium, assembly GCA_910583835.1. GTDB lineage: Bacteria > Bacillota > Clostridia > Lachnospirales > Lachnospiraceae > Petralouisia. Next base: position 13,192 of record CAJTYM010000043.1, read on the forward strand.
TTTCTTAATTTTCATGGTTTTCTTGTAGCCTGTAGAAGATTTAAAAAGCTTTTTATATTTTGCCAATTTCTTCTTCGGGCACTGGATAACGGCTTTCTTGTTAATTCCTTTGATGGCATTTTTGCCTACGCTCTTTAAGGTCGTGCTGCTGATTTTGATTTTTTTCAGCTTTGCACATTGCTGGAATGCGCCAGACTCAATCTTAGACACATTTTTGCCTATGGTCACGCTGGTCAGCTTCTTATAGCCTTTGAAAGCATTTTTACCAACAATGGTAATCTTAAAGTTCTTGCCGCCAATCTTTACCGTCGCGCCAAGCTTCACGCTCTTTTGCGCTTTGCTCTTACCGCCAACGACTGTGACCGTGCCTTTGCCGTCCAGCTTGGCATTTGTGATTTTATATTTGTAATTGCCAACAAGGTATGTTCCGTTCTTTTTCACGGTTATCGTGAAATTCTTCGTCAGGCTCTTCTCATACTTGCCAATGCCGGTTATCGTCACGGTTGCCGTGCCGATGTTTTTATTATTTGCATAAGCAAGCTTGTAATCTGTATCTTTCACCAGCGCCTTGCCGCCATACATCACGCTTACTGCCGGGGTGATTTCCTTGCCGCTATCGTAAACCTGCTCAGGGATAGCAGCAACTGTTGCCTTGCTGATGTCAATCTTGTCTTCTGTTGTTACCGGCGGCTTAGTATTATTGGAAATTTCCTGATATTTCTCTTCTGCCGCTGTCAGCACATTGACATTCGTCACTAAGGCTTTCTGTGCATCGGTCAGTCCGTTGTAAGCTGCCCTCGCCGCTTCAATCTTGGCTTTGCTGCCTGCGCTTGCATCTACCGTGCCTATGCTGTTAATCAGTTCTATGACTGCGTCTGCTGCTTTTTTATCCTCTTTATCTTTGTCATCGTCATCATCGCCGCCTGTGCTGTCGATTGCCATCTTACCGACACAGAAATCATCGACATGGGACCATGCGCCGCCCGTCATGTTGCCTGAAATACCGATAGTAAGCGTGCCGTCTTTGACTTCTGCCGCCAGACCGATAACCTCGCCTTTGTTGCTGACACTGATATTCGGGAAATCTTCGCGGGCAAGAATCTTGCCGGAAGAGTCCTTCGCATAGACATATAATTCGTCCTCTGCCTTAAATGTCGAATCTGCCTTGACATTCACTGCATAAAAACCGTTCTCAAGATTTGTCAGCGTCTGCCTCAATTCCACTGTGAAATTATTCTCAGACCAGATATTATAACCGCCTTTGCCGGAGAGCACATCGGCTGCACGATTCGTCTGTTTTCCTGCAGTTCCGGTATTCGTCCAGTCAGCAGCTGCATCCAGGGCTTTCTCAAAATCTCCATTTGGCACTGTGACTGCTTCTGGAATCGCTAAGTTTGCCACATATGTTTCATTTCTTACTACAGTAACCTTATCGGAAACACTCTGGACATTTACGCCCTCCTTAGCTGCCAAAACCTGATAGGTATCCTCAATCACCTGTATGCTGTATGTGCCGTCCGTGCCGGTCTTAACGGTGTAACGCCTCTCGCTGGCTTTTGTCTTACAGCCGCGCAAGGTTACTGTGGCATTGGCAACCACTGCCCCCGCGTTATCCCTGACGGTTCCTGTTATCGTGCCCATTGCGCTTTGCATGGTCTGCTGCGCCACAGTGGCAGTCTCGCCGACCGCAACCGTCACCTCTGTCTGCTCCGGCGATACATAACCTTCTTTTGCTATCTGAACGGTATATTTCCCTGCCAGAATATCTAAAACTGTAAATGTACCGTCCGCTCCGGTTGCTGCCTGGATCACGTCTTCCCCTTTGGTCAGCGTAACCGTTGCTCCGGCGATGCCGGCGCCATTTCCATCTACAACCTTGCCCGTTACATTTCCGCCCTGGTTGGTTACTGTAACGGATGGCACCTGTGCCTCCTGCCCTGGTGTCACTGTCACCGTCTGTGTTACTCCCTCAATCGTACAGGAGTTTACAGCAACCGTCACCGTATAAGTTCCTGCCTTGACAGGAGATACTGTAAACGTCTCGTTTCCATTCTTCAGCTTCCCTTCGTAGACATAAGCAATGGTTCCATCCTCGGATGCCACTGTGACTGTCACATCTTTTGCCACATCGGAAGTAATCGGCAGTTTCATGCTCTCCGTATCTGCAGTCTGCTCCTTAGAGCGCACCAGCGTCACATCGTCCACAAGTGCAGAAGCATTTGCCTTGCCTTTGGCAATAAATCCTATCTCAGCTTTCCCGCCTGTGACAGTGACGTCTTTCAATGTCACTTCCGTATAAGCTGTGTGTGCCTGATTAATCAAGGCTTTCTTGGTCAGGCTGCCCGATTTTGCGTACATGCTTAATTCATCAAAAGTTCCGCTGTTCTTCACCTTGGCTGTCAGATTGTAGGTTCCATCCGGCAGCGCTACAGCATCGGCAGTCGCAGTATCCTGAGTAATTACCTGAGATACTTTGCAGTCGAAATCTGTGGAATCACCTAATTTCAAGGCATATTTACCGGTAACCCGGTCCTTGTTGTTGCTGATGGGTGAATTTGTTCCCTGAATGGTATTCGTCCAGCCCGCAAGTTGTTTCAAATCCACGCGGTCTGCATCAAAGCTTCCGTTCTTCACATAGTTGTTGGACGCATGTACCGTCCATGTCCCGGTTGCAAGGTCTAAATTCCATGCGCTCAGGGAGTTAAAGTATGGCGTTCCGTCTGCCTTGAAGGACAGCGGGCACCACTGGTTATAGCCCAGCCCATTTCCTGCGAAATCTGCCCAGCGGTCACCGCAGAATATCACAGTATCCTGCTCGCTTCCCTTAACCGTATAGAAAAATCCGGTCTGTGTGACATGGCAGAAATCATCGCTGCTGCCGTCCATCAATTTCATTTCTTTTGCTGCCGTAAAACCATCCAGATAAGAATCCTCCAGACTGTCTAATACCATATAATAAGCATGTGATGCATTCCACCCATACAAGTCAGATGCACATACATAATATTTATTGTTGTACTTAAACATACAGTTGCCTTCGCGTCCTGCGCCCTGGTAAACCTTATGCGAGGAAGCAAGGCCAATCTTGCCATTGTCCTGTGCAACGATTTTGGAGAGGAAAATCCTTCCCCTGCCGGAGCCGTAAGAATATACAAGATAGCTCGTTCCGTCATCATCGGTAAATACCGTCTGGTCGCCCGTATTAGGCGTCCCGCCCGTGTAATCCTTCATATTGATACGCTGATTCCATGTAAATTCACCGTTCGGGGTATCTGAGGTCAGCACAAGCACCTGTTTGCTGAATTTATCAGTGTCAATATTTCCGTCCAGGGAATTATCCTCATCCGGGCATTCATGCTGTACCAGCAGCGCATATTTGTCGCCTACTTTGGCAACGCCAAGACGTCCTACCCAGGCAACCTCCTGATTGTTCATCTCCTGCCTGCCGCTGACTTCTTCCCTGTCAACAACAAGCCCCTCATACTTCCATGATACCAGGTCTTTGGAGGAATAGCAGGTAACGCCCTCAAATTTCGGGGAAGGATCTGTCGAATATGGTCCTGCTGCCGGATTTGCAGCATATTTCTCCGCCTCGTCATATTTCACGCCATACCAGTAATAAGTGTCGCCAAACTGAAAAATTCCGCCACCCTGGGAATAAATGACATTGCCGTCCGTATCGCGCCAGAAAACATCGTTCTGGAAGTCGGCATCGCCCTCTTTCTTGGCTGGCACCAAGGCTTCTATTGCCGCCTCTAAGGCTTTGTACGCCTGTGTAATTTCACTATCCGCAGCATCTGCCTTATCGTACACGGTCTGCGCATCTGCCTTGGCTTCTGTCAATGCTGCAAAAGAAACTGCCGTGTAATCTGCCTCTTTGTATGTATCAGCAGTGTCGAGCAGCGTTTTTAACTGCGCTTTGGTAAAGACTTCCGGCGCCTCTGGCAGTCTGCCCATGCGGAATTCGTCTATATTGAACCACATGCCGCCAGTACAAGTACCCTCTATGCCAACCGTGATGGGATTATCTGTGACTTCTACCGTCAGGCCGTAAATCTCATACTGGTTATCTGGAGTGGTACGCAGTTCTTCTTTGGCAAGAATTTTCCCATCCGCATCCTTAACATAAACATAAGCATCATCGTTATCCGCAACGCCTGCCTCTGCTGCAAGCTGAAGCGTATAGGTTCCTTCTTCCAAATTTGTCAGTTGCTGGAATACGTCAACACGAAAATCAGCACCGCTCCAAATATTCAAATGCCCATCGCCAGAATGCCGGTCACCATTTTTATTCCTGTACTTTCCGGTAGAACCTTCGCCAAATGTCCAATTTGTCATAATCGGCTTTTCCGCAGTACCCAAATCACATTCCCCATTGGGAACTTCTACTGGCACTGGAACCTGTAAATCCTGTTCAATCTCTGTCCCATCCTCTGCCGTTACAAGCTGTGCCACTGCACAGACATCATCCTTGTTCGCTGTTCCTTTTGTCTTTGCCGAATCAAATGCATAAGGAACGCCCAATACATGATAAACTCCCGCAGGGACGCTTACGGTATACTTTCCTTCTGCATCTGTTGTAACCGTATAACGACCGCTTTTATCATTCGCGCTGCGTTCCCTCAATGTTACCTTCTTGTTTGCTAACGCTGTCCCATCTGCTGCCAGGAGCGTTCCGCTGATAGTTGCGTTCTGTCCGTCTGACAAACCCTCTGCCGATACAACCGCCGGCTGTGATAAGCCAGAGAGCAGCGAAGCTGACATGGCAACCGCCAATAGCTTGCTGATTAATTTCTTCCTCATCTTTCCCTTCCTTTCTTTGGATAACATATACTTACCGTATATATCATTGGTTCTAAAAGCATCCGTTGCGCATTATTGCGCATTTTTTTGTTTCTATATATAATTATAGAACGTTCTGTTTTATATACAATATCAAAATTCGCCAAAGATAACATTTTGTATTTGTCAGTAATGCACAAATGTTGCAACAGCAGTTGCGCAAACCCTATTGCCTCGCACCATATTACAAAACTGCCGCACCGTTCTCCCACGGTACGGCAGTCCTGTTTTTTCTGCAGCGGCTTTTGCTGTATTATTTCACTTTTACAGTAACAACCACTTTCGCTTTCTTATTATTTGCTGCCGTAACGGTAATCTTAGCAGTACCTTTCTTGATTCCTTTTACCTTGCCCTTGGTATCCACGGTTGCCACTTTCTTATTACTGGTCTTATATTTCAGCGTACCTGCTGTGTTCTTGGGCAGAGATACTTTAAGTTTGACCGTCTTCTTCTTTTTCACGGTAATGGTTTTCTTGCCTTTGAGAATCAGCTTCTTGGGCGCTGCCTTAACCGTTACCTTGCAGGTGAGGGACACTCCGTCTACCGTGGCTGTGATAGTGATTGCTTTCTTGTTGGCTTTCTTAGCCGTAACCTTGCCATTCGTAACTGTAGCTGTTTTCTTATTGCTGGAAGTCCAGGTGACTTTCTTATTTGTGCCGTTCACCTTAAGCGTCAGTTTCTCTTTCACGCCAAGCGTCAGTTTGGTCTTGCTGAGACTGACCACGGTTACCGTACAGGTCGCCGTCTTCTTTCCAACAGCTGCCGTAATCTTCGCCGTCCCCGCTTTCTTAGCTGTGACTCTGCCATTTACGACAGTTGCAACCTTGCTGTCACTGGAAGCCCAGGTAACAGTTCCAGCTCCTATGGGACTTACCGTTGCTTTGAGGATAATGTTTTTCCCTGCTGCCAGGGTAACTGCTTCTTTATCAAGGCTTACCTTCACATCCGTAGTTTCCGTTCCGCTGCCTGAACCTTTCGCTGTTACGGTCACCGTACAGGTCGCCGTCTTACCATTCTTGGTCGTTACCGTAACCTTCGCCGTTCCTGCTTTTACTCCGGTCACAGTTCCGTCCTGCCCTACTTTCGCTATATCCTGTTTATCGGACATCCATATGAGCGTCTTGTCTGTCGTTGCATGGGCAGGAATTATCGTTGCAGCAAGCTTTGCCGTCTGGCCTTCGGCAACACTGAGCGTTGTCTTATCCAGGCTGACGCCCGTTATTTCAACAACAGTCTCCGCAATGGCTGCCTTAAATGCTGCAATCGCACTTTTTAAAGCCTCAGTTGCCCCAGTCACCTGCTCTTTTGTCACAACGGTCGTCAAAGCCGTGCTCTTGGCCTGCTCAGCTGTTTCTTTGGCGGTCTTTAACGTGTTGTATGCATCTTCATTTTTTGCTTTATTATCATCGGTAAGAAGCCCTTCCGCTGCCTGAATCTGCTCATCTAATGCCTGAATGTCAGCAGCTTTTCCGTCATAAGGCGTAACATAGGCTGCTTTCAGCGCTGCTTCTGCTGCCTTAAGTTCATTCTTTGCATCTTCAATGTCTTTCAAGGTTGTGATGGTCTTAGCCTTAACCTGTGCCACGGCTTCATCAAATGCAGTGCGGGCCGCTTCTGGATAAGCTACCTCGTATTCTGCAATGCTCGTCACCCTTGACTCAAAATCCGTAATATAGGACGTAAGCGCTGTTTTATCCGCATCCGTTGCCGGTTGCAGCTTTCCTGTGTCCGAAAGCTGCAGGCTGTCCGCCGCGGCGGTCAGTTCATCCAGCGCATCCGCAACCTCTGTATCCGTTACATATTTACTTGCTGCAACCTGGCTTGCTTTGTCCAACGCTTCTTTAAACGACGCCCAGGTCTCCGGCGTATAATTTGCCTGCACGTAATCCTTTACTTCATTAATCTTCGCCACCAAAGCCGCCTTATCCGCCAGTTTCTCCTTATATTTCAGGATAATCAGATTTTTTGCAGCCGTACCATCGTCCGCCGTTACTGTAATCTTATCGGGGTCGCTTGCGACATACTCATAGGTAACAATGCCTGTACCATCGCTGGCAGTTACAATTTTCTCACTATCAGGCACTTCATAAGCATACTCTTTGCCGATGGTTACATATTCCTGTTTCGCTGTCTTGATTTCTTTGGCATCATCTCCGCTGACTGCCACATACTTAATAACCACCGGAGCGGTCCTGGTAACCGTCAGGGTCGGGGCATTTTGCGGAACACTCGAAGCATTTGCTGCCATTACGCCCAGCATACGTCCGCCGCCGGTAGGTACCTGCAGCCTGAGCACAACAGAAGTCTGGTTTTTCTTCACTGCATTCTTCACTGCCCTGGTCACGTCTACCTCTGCGGTCTGTTCATTTCCGCTCTGCTGTATAAAATTACTCCACATCGTCGCGCCATATGTGTAATCGTTACCCACAGCCGGGAATGATTTGTCTCCTTCGGTGCAGGCAGCATTGTTATCTGCAGCAACAGCAAATTCCTGCGCATCCGTCTCAAAAACGCCCAGCCTCATCTTACCGTCACCACCTAAATTGCCGACTTCCGAAAACTTAATCTTCAAGACAGCCTCGCCGATGGATTCCTCTGTTAAACCGTCTGCAATCTTAAACTGGACTGCCGCCACTCTTCCGCCGCTGGTAAAATAGCTTGGATTATTATTCGAGACAAACGTAGTTCCTTCCTCCGTTTCCTCTCCCTGGACAAACGCCGCATTGTGCGCAGTTCCTGCAGCGTCCTCTCCGCTTTTTGCTGAGATGATGACTTTCGATTGGGCGGTCTCGCTTTGACCTCCCGAACCTTCAAAATGCTCCAAAACCAAGTCTACAGTCGCTTCCTGCGCCGCTTTCGTCTCTGCTGCTTCTGCTGTAACAGGCGCGCCAACGCTTATCCCCGTCACCGCCATGGCAGCCGCCAGGAATAATGATAAAAATTTCTTTCCTTTACCCATGATATCCTCCTTCTTAAAATCTTTTACAACGCAACTGCAATTGCACATTATCTTTCCATATAATAATTCCCATAATGAAAGGACGGGGACTCACTGATGAGTCCCCATATGGAAAGAGGAAACTGCATTTGCAATTTCCTGCAGGTGCACATCATAGGCAAAATGTACACCTGGTAGCCATGTTACACCGGTATCCCATGTGTAACATGCATAAAAATCATATTCCTATATAACATTTTTGACAACTTCTTTTTGATAAAACGTTGTTTTTTTGTATATATTGCATAATTCTCTTTTAAAAAATCTACAGAAAGACAACAAACTGCCGCACCGAGAATCCCTGGTGCGGCAGCTTCTGTTCGTGTTGCTGTAACTTTTGCTATATTATTTCACTTTCACGGTAACCGTTACTTTCGCTTTCTTATTATTTGCTGCCGTAACGGTAATCTTAGCAGTACCTTTCTTGATTCCTTTTACCTTGCCCTTGGTATCCACGGTTGCCACTTTCTTATTACTGGTCTTATATTTCAGCGTACCTGCTGTGTTCTTGGGCAGAGATACTTTAAGTTTGACCGTCTTCTTCTTTTTCACGGTAATGGTTTTCTTGCCTTTGAGAATCAGCTTCTTGGGCGCTGCCTTGACCGTTACCTTACAGGTAAGCGTGGCTCCATCAACATCCGCTGTGATGGTAATTGCTTTTTTATCAGCCTTCTTAGCTGTTACCTTTCCATTTCTAACGGTTGCCACCTTTTTATTGCTGGAACTCCAGACAACGTCCTTGTTCGTTCCATTCACTTTGAGGGTGATGCTCTCTTTCTCGCCCAAAATCAGCTTGCCCTCGCTGAGGCTGACTACGGTTACTGTACAGGTTGCTGTCTTATTTCCAACAGTTGCCATAATTCTTGCAGTTCCTGCCTTCTTAGCTGTAACTTTTCCGTCCTTTACCTTTGCGATCTTGTTATCGCTTGAACTCCATATTACAGTGCCGGCATTGGCCGGATTTACTGTTGCCTTAAGGGTCATATCTTTGCCGGCTGCAAGGGTCGCTGCCGTCTTGTCAAGACTTACCTTCACATCAACCGGAGGCGGTGTTTCCTCTAAAGGCTTTGTTACCTCTACCGTACATATGGCTTTCTTGCCATTTTGGGTCCTTACCGTAATATTTGCCGTGCCTACCCTTATTCCGGTCACGGTCCCCTCCTGATTTACCTTGGCAATATCTGTCCTGTCCGATATCCATAACAGCGTCTTGTCTGTCGTTGCATTGGCAGGTTCAACGGTTGCCTTGAGGGCTGCGGTCTCGCCAATCTTTAAGCTGAGCGTTGCCTTATCCAGGCTTACGCCAGTTATCGTGACAGCCCTTACCAATACCAGATTATCCTGCGCTGCAGTAAGGTTACCAGCAGCCGTATTTATCTCATCCGCTGTCGCCGTAGGGGAAATAGCATTTGCCGCTTCATAAGCATCTTGAAACTCCTGCCAGCTGTCTGCAGTGAAACGCTGCTCCTGATCGATAATTTCATCCGCATTGGCAATTGCTGCCGCCAGGGCGATTCTCGCATCCGCCACTGCCATGGCATTGTTAAATGTTGTAATCGCTTCCTGCAATGCAGCAGTTGCACCGGTGACCTGTGACTTCGTCACTTTCGTTGTCAAGGCTGTATTCTTAACCGTCTCCGCTGTTTCCCTGACAGTCTTCAATGTATTATAAGCATTCTCATCTTTCGCCTTATTTGTCTCGGTAAGAAGATTTCCTGCGGCTGAAATCTGAGCTTCCAACGCCCGGATATCTTCCTCTGTTGCCAGCGGCGGATTTCCTTCCTCGTCTTTCTCCCCCAGCTTCCAGTTGCTCAATTTCTCAAGTGCAATCGTACCGTCCTCAAAAAATTTTATCGGCAGCCAGATATATATGACCTTTCCTCCTTCTTCATCGCCGTTCACGGTATCACCAACGCAGACAAATGTATCTATGGTCTGTGTCTTTACATGGAAGACATCGCTGGTCTGGTTTTTCTTGACAATATCCTCAAATGCCTGTTTCTCATTGTCCCACATCTGCATCTTGCACAACGTCCATGGTCCATCCAGGGAATCCGCCACTGCATATTGGGGACCGAATTCATCCGGGCTGCCTGCATTGACAATATAGTATTTACCATTCCGCTCAAATATGCCGCCCTCAGCAGCATAGAGCCCATTCTCGTCCGTAAATGGGAGCGTCTGCGGCGTACCCGCAATCTTTGTGTACTCCGCTGATAATTCCGCCAGATAAATATGGCTGGCGCCTGGCTTCACGGCTCCTCCATCAGAATATAAGATATAACCTTTGCCATTGCTGTCCTGATACAGATTGATAAATCCTGACACGTTGCTTGCCTGGCCAACATTCTCCACAGCAGTGAACGGTCCCTTGATGCTTGTGCTCGTGGCAACCACGGTTCCTTTGTCAGTTGAAACCCACATCACATACTTCTTCTGCGCTTCATTATAGAGCACTTTCGGATGTGCAGAATACTGCGCCCCAAAGTCGTCTATCGTCCCCTCGTGCTTCCAGTTATATAAATCTGTGGAACTGTACAGATGGATGCCTGGATGCTTCTCCTGACCGTCCGGTTCCAAGTCGTCAACCCCGAACCAGTACCACTTTGTTACCCCATTCTCCGTAAACTGATGGACTTCTCCACCACAGGCATATACCCGCTCGCCTTCCGTATCATATAAGATTTCACCGGACAGCCCATCAATGGAGTCATAATTCTGCGACGCCGGAGGGTTATCCGGATTGTCCGGGTTGTCGGGATTATCCGGGTTGTCGGGATTATCCGGGTTATCCGGATTGTCCGGGTTATCCGGATTGTCCGGGTTGTCGGGATTATCCGGGTTATCCGGATTGTCCGGGTTGTCGGGATTATCCGGGTTATCCGGATTGTCCGGGTTGTCGGGCACAATATCCTCCAGCTTCCAATTGCTCAGTTTCTCCAATGCAATCTTGCCATCCTCGAAGAACTTTATGGGCAGCCAGATATATCTGACCTTCCCTTCTTCCACGTCACCGTTCACGCTGTCGCCAACGCAGACAAAGGTATCTATGGTCTGTGTCTTTACATGGAAGACATCGCTGGTCTGGTTTTTCTTGACAATATCCTCAAATGCCTGTTTCTCATTGTCCCACATCTGCATCTTGCACAACGTCCATGGTCCATCCAGGGAATCCGCCACTGCATATTGGGGACCGAATTCATCCGGGCTGCCTGCATTGACAATATAGTATTTACCATTCCGCTCAAATATGCCGCCCTCAGCAGCATAGAGCCCATTCTCGTCCGTAAATGGGAGCGTCTGCGGCGTACCCGCAATCTTTGTGTACTCCGCTGATAATTCCGCCAGATAAATATGGCTGGCGCCTGGCTTCACGGCTCCTCCATCAGAATATAAGATATAACCTTTGCCATTGCTGTCCTGATACAGATTGATAAATCCTGACACGTTGCTTGCCTGGCCAACATTCTCCACAGCAGTGAACGGTCCCTTGATGCTTGTGCTCGTGGCAACCACGGTTCCTTTGTCAGTTGAAACCCACATCACATACTTCTTCTGCGCTTCATTATAGAGCACTTTCGGATGTGCAGAATACTGCGCCCCAAAGTCGTCTATCGTCCCCTCGTGCTTCCAGTTATATAAATCTGTGGAACTGTACAGATGGATACCTGGATGCTTCTCCTGGCCGTCCGGTTCCAAATCGTCAACCCCGAACCAGTACCACTTCGTCACCCCATTCTCGGTAAACTGGTGGACTTCTCCGCCGCAGGCATATACCCGCTCGCCTTCCGTGTCATATAATATCTCACCGGACAATCCATCAATGGAGTCATTCTCCTGGGGCTCTGGAGGTGTGACCGGCTCATCGGGCACAATATCGTCTAACTTCCAGTTGCTCCATTCTTTCAAGGCAACCGTACCGTCATCCAAGAATGCAATCGGCAGCCAGACGTACCAGGTCTGTTCCAACGTATCCCGATCCCATCTGTCAGAAATATTGATATAAACAATACCGTTCTCCGTATTCACCTGCAGGAGGCAGCTGGTCGGGTTGAGGCTGCCATCTTCTATCTCAGAAGCCTGCCCCTCGTCATTGCAAAACTGGAGCGGATGTACTGTCCATGCGCCTCTCAGGGAATTGGCCACTGCATACTGCCTTGTGCCGGTATTGACGATGTAATATTTGCCGTCCCGCTTAAACATCGCTCCCTCAGGGCTGCTTAGCGATGTGTCCCCATTGTAATTGAGGAGCTGTGCCGAACCCGCAATACCCATGTAATCATCCGCCAATTTCACCATGGACAGCCCGCTTGCGCCCTGATAGATGCCATAGGCTGTACCGTCGCTCTCCTGATACATCATGCCAAAACCGGAGACGTCTTCGCAATATTTGATAAACTTAAACGGTCCCTTAATACTGTCGCTGGTCGCGATACACTGTTTGCCATTTAAAGCCGGAACCCACATCACATATTTACGGCTGTCCTTATGATAAAGCACTTTCGGATGTGCCGTGGGGCAATCCTTCAGGCAGCCAAACACCGTATCCTTTTCACTTTCGCTCAAATCTCCATACAGATTTTTAAAATACTCATCCGTCTCAAACTGCGTTTCCGATGACATGCCCTTAAAGATATCTTCCTCACGCGTCCAGTTATATAAATCCGTAGAACTGTACAGATGAAGATTATGCACCGTGCTGCTGTTATAAACTTCAGGCACATCTTCCCCAAACCAGTACCACTTCGTTACCCCATCTTCGGTAAACTGGTGGACCTCGCCGCCGCAGGCATTTATTTTCTTCCCTTCTGTGTCATACAGCTGCTCATCCGCAAGGCCGGGAATGGAATCATATACTTTCGGCTCTTCAGGTTCAGCCGGCTTATCCGGCACGATATTATCCAACTTCCAATTGCTCATTTCTTCCAAAGCAACCGTGCCGTCTTCTGAGAATTTAACCGGCAGCCAGACATACCGGACTTCTTCCGTTTCTCCGCCTACTGTGTCGCCTATGCATACATATTTCTCTGCCGTTTCCGTCCTTACACGGAACACGCTGCTGGTCTGATTCTTATCAGCAATATCTTTATAAGATGTGCCATCCCACATCTGCAGCTTATTCATTCTCCATGTTCCTGTCAGGGAGTCCGCCACCGCATATTGCGTCATGCCCGCATTGAGGATATAATACTTATTGTCCCTCTTAAAAATGCCGCCCTCGACATTTGTCAGAGAACCTCCCTCAACCTGCAGCTGCTGCGCCTGCCCCTCGATACCTTTATAGTCGCTCGACAGCCGCGCCATATAAAAACTGCCAGCACGGTTATCAGAATATAACACATAAGCGGTACCTGCCCGTTCTTCGTAGAGATTGAAAAATCCCTCGATGCCATCAGTCTTCGCCTCACCGACAGCTGCAAACGGTCCCTTGATACTGCTGCTGGTGGCGATGCTTACTTTCCCCTGCTCATCGGAAACCCACATTACATACTCCTGCGCCGCCTGATTATAGAGCAGCTTCGGATGCGCGCTGCCCTTAATATTCCACATAACGCCCTCGTAATCCCAATTATACAAGTCCGAGGAACTATAGAGATGGATGCCTTCCACTTTCTGCTCGCTTTCAGCTTTCTCCAGGTCATCCACCCCGAACCAGTACCACTTCGTTACCCCATCTTCGGTAAACTGATGGACTTCTCCGCCGCAGGCCATCACACGGTTGCCGCTCGTGTCGTATAAAATCTCGCCCGAAAGCCCGTCAATAGAATCGTATTGCCCCTTTTCCCCTACCGCGGCCCATGCCGGAACCGCCGGAAACAGCAGCGATATGCTTAAAATCACCGCCACTGCCGCCTGAAAAACATTTCGCAATCTCCTTTTGCCCATAATTTTTCCTCCTTGGATTAAATATTTTATTTTTCATTTTCATATTTATAAATATTTCCAGCCGCAGCCTTCATCAAATGTGAATCAATTCATACTCATTCGTGCCCAGCCCGATTTTCACCGCATGGGCAATGCAGCTTTTCCACTCCGTGTCAGGATGCGTCATATGGAAATGATCGTGATCCCCATCTTCGTGCCGTTCTTTGATATTTTCATCCAATACGCTGTGCGCAATCGGCGGCATCTGGTTGCACAAATCCGCACATGCCTGGTCCAAAGCAACCGGGTCAAAAGATGCCAGCATTCCCACATCCGGGATAATGGGAATGTCATTCTCCGCGTGGCAGTCGCAGTTCGGAGAGACATCGCAAATCAGGGAAATATGGAAGCAGGGGCGTTCCTTGCACACGGCATAGCTGTATTCGGCAATCTTGCAGTTCAGCACTGCTATGGAATCGTGGAAATCCGCCGCAACCGCATCCTTGGGGCAGACTGCCAGGCATCTTCCGCAGCCCACGCATTTGTCGTGGTTGATAACCGCTTTACCATCTGCAATCTGCGGCGCATCATGGGCACAAATCTTCTGGCACGAGCCGCAGCCTACACAGGCAGCCTGGTTTACGCTGGGTTTGCCATCGCAATGCTGCTCCATCTTGCCAGCCCTCGAACCGCTGCCCATGCCAAGGTTCTTCAATGCCCCGCCAAATCCAGCCATCTCATGTCCCTTGAAATGCGTCAGCGAAATAAGGATATCGGCATCCATAATCGCCTGGCCAATCTTTGCCTCCTTCACATACTCTCCGTCAATCGGCACGATTGCCTCGTCCGTTCCTTTAAGCCCATCTCCGATAATCACATGGCAGCCGGTCTGATAAGGGGAAAATCCATTCACATAAGCTGTCTCCAAATGGTCGAGCGCATTTTTCCTGCTGCCGACATACAGCGTATTGCAGTCTGTCAGGAATGGTTTGCCACCCAGCTCTTTCACATAATCAGCGACCACCCTGGCATAATTCGGGCGCAGGAATGCAAGGTTCCCATATTCGCCGAAATGGATTTTAATTGCCGCGTATTTCTCCCGGAAATCAATTGTTTCAAATCCAGCCGTCTTCATCAGGCGATGCAGTTTCTGCAGCAGGTTTTCCTGCCCGGTAGCCTTAAATGATGTGAAATAAACATTTGCTCTGCCCATATTCTCCTCCTCGACATTACCCAAACGTAAATTAAATATTTACAGTTACCAAAAAGAGGCTATCACTATAAGAATAAAACATGCAATATTCAGAAATTTATCAACTATGAATATCTTTCTATTGTATGTTCCCGCTTACTGCGATAATCCCCTTCTATAACACGGTTTATAAAATTATCATTCTCTGTTGGAACAAAGTGGGCAAGTCCGCTTCAGCTCCACGATTCTAACCGCTTCTATATAATTATGAATATAGCAGATTGCACAAAAAATGTAAAGTCAAATCTGTTTTTTCGCTATACTTTCGTAACTATTCAGCCTCAAAATGTTTTTCCACAGTTTCTACTGCGGCTATCTTCGCTAACATATGAAAATATTTATGGGACATTTTATAAGTTCAAGGGATTTCCCCTCCTCTGCCAACGGCAGACTAAACCGGGATTCCTAGTATCCCTAACTCCGGGGAGGGGCTGATAATATTAACTTCTTCCTAACCGGATGCCGTATCACCGTCTTCAGACGTTCCGGCGCAACCCGCCTGGCATCGCTCAGATAAATCTCATGATGCAATCTTTCCTCTGTGATATCCAGTGCGTATCCCTGCTCCTCCATAAAGCTATGCATCAATTGAACCGTCCCCGGCTCATCATCATAAGCGCCTATGTGCATACACTGGACGCACAAGCCTTCTTCATAGGTGAAAAATTCTACCTTTGAGAAATCCTGCTTCTTTTTCCTCGCCGCCTCCTCTATCGCCCAGTCAAAATCTTCCTTCGTCACAAAATCCGGCAAGCGTATTACCGAAATAAAACGGAAATCCTCTTTCCTGCTGTAGTCAATGCCCTTGATTCCCTCCTGCCACCAAAACCCTTCCAGCGGAGGCACTACATAGTCAAAATAGCCTTCTATCTGCCGTTCTCCCTTTTTGCTCATTTTGATGGTAAAGGCAATGGCATAGAGCATCCCAATAGATTGCTTATACTCGCCGCCCTCCACATTGGGATTGCCCTTACCGCGGACTGCAAGGTAATTCATGGACGGCACTTCCACGATACCCGGTTTCTTTCCTGGCATATAAAACTCTTTATATTCTTTCTTATAGTCAAACGCCATCTGTCATCCCTCCAAAATTTCTCGCTGTTTCTTCTTGCTAAGACCACCAAGCACCAGCTGGTACGATTTATCCAGCAAATCTTTTAACAAATCATCCGGCACTGCGCCATCGGGCTTCACAGAATTCCAATGTACTTTGTTCATATAATATCCGGGAATAATATCCTCGTATTGCTGGCGCAGGAAATCCCCCTCGGCAGGTTCCAATTTCAGGGTAATATAACACGGCTCGCCATCCTCGTCCAGACAGATTGCCGCAAACATCTTCCCGCCAACCTGATAACGGAACCACTTCCATTCTTCTTTAAAATCCTTGGCGACCCCCGCCTTGCCCAATAAATATTCATCAATCCATGTATATCTCATCTGTTCCTTCCTCCCATTCCATACACATATGCCTCATCTGTTCCTTCCTTCTGTTCCATACACATATACCTCATCTGTCGCTTCCTCCTGTTCCATGTGCAGCATATTTTTTCTGCATATTGCTGGCAATCGCCAAGATTTGCGCCTGTATCCCCGGCGGCTCCAACAGCACCGCCTTGTCGCCAAATGTAAACAGCCAGCTGAGCAGATTTTCCATATCCGTATAGTCCGCCTCAAAGCATAGCTTTCCGTCCGCTTGCTTCTGAAAGCTTTCTCTGCCGAACTCCTCTATCAGCCTCCACTCACATTCCGCCTCAAAGAGAATCTTTACCTGTATGCCACCGGGAAATATCCTTTCATTGCTCAAATCTGGCAGCGGCGTCTGCCTCTTTTCAAATACTTGTCCTGATATCCGCGTGTCTTCCATGCGGTTCAGCTTAAACAGCCGAAAATCCTCCCGCCCCTTGCACCATCCCCAGACATACCAGCTTGACCAGCGGAATATAAGATAGTATGGCTCAATATAGCGAATGGACGAGCCTCGCGGAGAATAATAAGTAAAGGAAATTTCCTTGCACTCATCTATGCAGTTCCTTATCAATTCAATTTTGGGCGCAAGCGAATCCTTATACCAGGAAGACAAATCAATTAGCACGGACTGGTTACCTACCATGAAATCCGAGGAACCAGCCGACAATTTTTCCATCAGCTTTCCATAACGGTTTGTCTCATTCACACTCTCCAGGCTGCGCAGACCGGCAAGTACATCCTGCAGTTCCGCCTCCGTCAGCAGCGTCCGGTCCATTTTATATTTGTCCATAATTGAAATGCCGCCGTTGATTCCCTGTCTGGTGGCAATGGGTATGCCCGCTCGGCATAAATCTTCAATGTCCCTGTTGATTGTCCGCCGGGAGACCTCAAAATGTTCTGCAAGATACGGAGCCGTGACCGTATCTTTCTGCAGCAATACGGATAAGATTCCCATCTGCCTGTCTATCTTCATAACTGCTCCTTTCCCAGAGACTTGATATCTGTTGTACCAATGTACTGTAGCATTATAACACAATAAATGCGACAATAGTATGTCGTGTTTATGGATGTTACCTATTGATAATTTTTTGTTTTAAAGGTATAATCTCATTACAAACTCATGCAAAACAACTTCAATATATTTACAAGGGGGAAATATTATGTCAGAACAGATCTTAATTCAATTCAGAGCAGACAAAGCGCTAAAACAGGAAGTAGCAGAAATATATGAAAGGCTTGGAATGGATTTACCCACAGCTTTCCGTATGTTTATGGCAAAGAGCAAAATGGTAAAAGGTCTTCCTTTTGAAGCGTTGCTGCCAGAGAATACAATAACAAGAGCAGAAGCCAAAACTGCTTTTCATGAACTGCGAACTCAGGCGGCAGATGTTTCGGAAATGACACTTGATGAAATTAATGCAGAAATCCAGGCAGCAAGAGCAGAAAGATGAGGATAAACAATAATGACATATTACGCAGTAATAGATACAAACGTATTGCTTTCCGCGTTGCTTTCCAAAAAAAAAGATTCCGCTACGGTCAGAGTCTTAGACGCTGTTTTTGATGGGATAATTATTCCATTATATCATCAGGATATATTATTTGAATATGCCAACGTGCTCCGCAGAGAAAAATTTCATTTGCAAGAAAAAATAATACGGAAAATACTTGAAGCAATCAAACAATATGGCGTAGAAGTGTTTCCTCAATCTACCGGTGAAATTTTGATTGATATGGATGACCTTGTATTTTATGAGGTGGCTATGGAAAAGAGAGAGGATGACGCATATTTAGTTACGGGAAACCAAAAACATTATCCAATCAGGGATTTCATTGTTACCCCTGCAGAAATGATAGCAATTATTGAAACAACAGGAGAAAAGGATTAATCTTTATCCTTGTTCCGTTTCCCCCATGTTTCAATATAGAATAGATTAGGGTGCCAGAAATCTGGCACCCTAACATTTGTCTTATGTAAAAATTATATATAAGATTTCCCGGCCGCCAGGCGGCGCCGCAGTGCGCATAGGTAACCTTGTGTGCGAAGCACATGGTATCATGCCCGGCGAACCGGAAATTCTTACCAAGTTAAATTGTAGCTTCCCAACCCTCCGGGCGGTATCTGACTTACAGATACACTGCCCGGAAAATCAGGTTCTTTTGTTTCTTACTATGGCATTACTCCGTTGGATTCTGTTCCGGTTCAAGAAATGCCGACTTTGAATTATCGTAAAGTGTCTTTACCTGATCTCCTGTCAAAGTCATATCAAATATGCTCAACTCGTCACATGCACCCATAAATGAGGGGTCTGCCGGTCCTATTCCCAAATAATAGTCATAGGTTTTACCGTCAGAAAGATTTATTGCTTCCATAGTATTCTCCTGAACTTTTTCGCCATTTACATAAAATGTACCTTTCGTTCCTTCCATGGTAAGGGTAAGCATTTTCCACTTTCCTACCTCCAGCGGATCCACTGTTACGTCAGAACCATTTCCAATCTCGGGACTATTTCCATTCCATGCCGTACGGATTGCAAAAGGCTTGCCATTATAATTGGCATACCAGTACTCATAGCCGTTGTCCCAGCCGCCGCCCCAAATAACAAACAGAGGCGAGAATGTATTCGTAAGGTCATCCGCTCTTACCCACATGGATACGCTATAGTTTTGCGAGGTAATTTCAGCATCTAGTTTCAAGCCTTCTCCATTGGGGTCTCCAAATTTAAATGCCTGCCCCTTTACTACCTTCTCATAAGACGTTGTTCCCTCCAGTTTATTAGTTACATTCCACGCTGGCGTTTTCATTATAGTTGCCGTTTTTCCATTAATTTTATTAGCTACATCTCCTTCAAAAGTATAGTATGCCGTCCTGGCAGCAAGCATCTGTCCCTCAGGAGTAGATGGGTTCTCAGCAATAACTGTGATTAGTTGTTTTGCCGTTTTCGCCTCGCCTTCTCCTTCTGTGTAGCTGATAGTAACTTCCTGTTCAGCCGTATCGCCGCTTACTGGTGCTGTAGCTGTTCCATTTGTAATGGTAACACTTTCTGTCACATCTTTGGTGGATTCATCGCTATAAGTTGCAGTCACTACCATTCCCGCCTTGTTAAATTCTTCACCTGCTTTATAATATCCTTTGTTGGGCGCTGTAGTGATTGCAATGGACTGCAATGTTATGTCTACCACTTTCACCGTCACGCTCAGCGTTGTATTTACGTCCTTTGTCTTGTCATAGCCATCCGGGATAGTCACTTCTTTTGTTGCCGTAAATGTTCCGGCATTTCCTGAATATGCAGGTGTCAATGTCCAGTCAGTATTATTCTCAAATGCCGGAGCTGTTCCGTTCTTCATGGCTACGTTAATTTTCAGCGCTTTCAGCTTGTTCTGAATAGCGGCTGCATCGTTTCCTGCCTCTGCCTTTGTCAGGCTGATTTCTTCTGTATCCACGCTGATACTGGAAATGGTCGGTTTCACTGTGTTGTAGAGGGCAGTTACCTGGTTCTCGCTCAGGGAGCAGTCGTAGATGCTGACCTCATCCACATATCCGTCAAATACCTCGTCATATGGGCTACCGCTGATGAAAAGTTTCTTCAGATTTGCCACATTGACTGCATTCGCTACCTCGAAAATCTTTTCCCCATTCATGTATACGAATATCTTGTCAGCGGTGTTGACCCAAGTAACCATGGACCATGTGCCGACATCCCAGACATCCGCTGCCGTGGATTCCCCGCTTCCGTTAAATATCTTCAGCTCTTTGGCGTTACCGCGTGAGCATGTGTAAATTGCCAGCTGCCTGTTTGCGGGTGCATTCTCCGGCAGCCCATTCAGCAGCAGTGCATGAGGTCTTGCCAGCGTCCTGGGGTTAGCCCAGATGTTGATGGTGAAGTTAGCGCTGCTCACCGTGCTTCCCAGGCGGATGACGTTCTGGTCAATCCCTCCTTCTCTCGTCTCGCCAAGTGAAATGCCTTTGCCCTTCAGTCCGTTATCATAGGTCGGCGCATTCGTGTTGTCTGCCATTGAACTTCTCGTTGCCATAACTGCAGCTGCTCCACCTTTGCTGTCTTCCAAATCATCCTCAAATGCGTAGTGCGCTGCTGCGCCATCCTCTACCTTGACCGTAGTGATTGTCAGCTTGCAGGGCTTAGTGATGGCATCTGCCCCTTCACCCTCAGTATAGGAAATATCTATGTTCTGCGTGCCAGGCTGCAGGTTCTCTGCCGTGCCGATGGTTGCCTTTGCGGTCACGTCCTCGTGCTGCCCATCTTCGTAGTAGGCGGTCACTACCATGCCGGTCTTGTCGAAGCTGTCGCCCTCGATGTATTTCAGCCTGGGGTTGGTGGTAACCCTGATGCTGGAGAGCTTATGCTCGCCCTGCGGCTTCACGGTCACTGTAACGGTCACCTCGCCCACGCCGTCCGCAAACTTATAGCCGACCGGCGCTGTGGCTGTCGCTTTCGCTGTGTAATTTCCCGCCGTCTCTGCAGCGTAGTCGGTAATTGTCCACATGTCCGCCGTGTTGGCGATGCTCTCAGGCGCCTGGCTGCCGGCTGCGACTGTTGCCTGAATTGCCAGCTTGGCAAGCTCATCCTTCACGTCCGCTTCCGGTGTGTTGTAGTCCACGGTGAGCGTTGCCGGGTCTGCTGCCAGGGCAGTGATTTCGATTGGCTGCTTCACTGTTACTGCCACTTCCACCTTCACGCCGTCCGCATATTTGTAGCCCGGCTTATCCTTCAGCTCGAATGTGGCCTTGTAATTGTCGCCGTCTGCCGCCAGCGTCCACAGGGACTTGGCATTGGCAACCTCAAACGCGCTGCTGTCGCTTGTCGTTGCCGTGAACGTCAGTTCCGCAAG
>CAJTYM010000044.1 GCA_910583835.1 uncultured Lachnospiraceae bacterium
TTACTGCTGTCCGCCGGACATCTGCTGTTCCTGTTTCATAATCATCTTCTTAACCATCTCGCCGCCGATAGAACCAGCCTGAGCAGAAGTTAAGTCACCGTTGTAACCTTCCTTTAAAGGTACTCCGATTTCAGATGCAACTTCCTGTTTAAAACGGTTCATAGCCTCTTTTGCCTGAGGTACTGCCATCTTACTAGTGTTAGAACCAGAATTGCTTGTCATTTGATTCACCTCCAAATGTTTTTCTTTTTTGTTGTCTTTCTGATAAGGACATCATTCCGAAAGGCTTCATTCCTGGGAATGATGTCCGTCTCGAAACTCTGTCGCTTATCATGGTGTTATTATTTGTCATGGAAGAAATATTATGAATGGAAATTTATAGCATTCTTGTGATATTTGCCATTATCGTATATAATACATAGAAAAGGAGCGTGATAAATATGGATGCAGTAAGACAGTTAGAATATTACACAATTGACGATATTTATAATTTGCCGGATGGGCAGCGGGCTGAATTGATGGATGGGGAACTGTATATGATGGCAACGCCCAGTATGGTACATCAGAGGCTTGTTATGGTACTCTCAAGCAGTATATTTAATTATATACAGAGCAAGAAAGGGGCATGTGAGGTATTTCCTTCTCCGTTTGCCGTATTTTTAAATGCCAATAACGAGATTTATGTGGAGCCTGATATAGCTGTCATCTGTGACAAGGACAAACTGACGGAGAAAGGCTGCAGCGGCGCGCCCGACTGGGTGATTGAGATTGTGTCTCCCTCAAGCCGTACGCTGGATTACAGTAAGAAGCTGTTCAAATACCGCACTGCCGGCGTGAGGGAATATTGGCTTGTCGATTATGAGAAAAACCGTATTATGGCATACGATTTTGAGCATGAGGAGATGACCGACAGCACATTTTCCGATAAGGTAAAATCCTGGATATTTGAAGATTTGGAAATTGATTTTTCCGGGATAGACTTGGAATAGGCGATAGGGCTTAAGGAGATGATGTACGATAAGGATATCCGGGAGCCGCTGTTTGAATTCCTGGAAGAATACTATGGAAAAGTGCGCGTGATAGAAGAGAAGCGGATGGGCAGGTCGCGGGCGGATGTGGTGATGATTCTGCCGGAGGCTATTTGCGGGCTGGAAATCAAGAGTGACGCCGACACTTATGCCAGGCTAAGCCGTCAGGTGCGGGACTATGACCAGTATTGCGACTGCAATTTTATCGTGGCGGGGACACGCCATGCCCACCATGTGGCGGAGCATGTGCCGGACTGGTGGGGCATTATTACCGTGGAATTGGAAGAGGGCAGGCCGGATTTCTATGTGCTGCGCCAGCCGCAGGCGAATCCGCAGGTGGACTGGAAGAAAAAGATGAGCCTGCTGTGGAGGCCGGAGCTGGTGCATATCCAGGAAATCAATCAGCTGCCCCGGTACAAAGAGAAAAGCAAGCAGTTTGTGATTGAAAAAATCCTGCTCAGAGTTCCCAGAGACAAGCTGTACCGGCAGATTAGCCATGAACTGTTTGAGAGGGACTATACGAAGATTGAAGAAGAAATCAAGGCATATAGGAGTGCAAGGCGAAAAACTTTCAGATAAAATCAGGAATTACAAAAGTGTGGGCGCAAGGTTTCCCGACAGGGCATTGTTATAGAAACACAAATGGATCAGCATAGAATAGAAATAGGAAACGGAGGTAATAAGAGATGAAGAAAATTGGAATTTTCCTGGCAGACGGATTTGAGGAAATTGAGGGACTGACGGTGGTGGATATCCTGCGCCGTGCAGGGATGGAAGCTAAGATGATCTCCATTATGGGAAAAAAGGAAATCTGCGGCTCCCACAAGATTTCCGTACAGGCAGATGAACTGTATGAAGATGTGGATTTTGCAAAACTCGATGGCGTTGTGCTGCCGGGCGGTATGCCTGGGACGCTGAACCTCGGCGCACATGCTGGCGTCAATGAGACAATTAAGCTGTTTGCGGATAAGGGCAAGCTGGTGGCTGCTGTCTGCGCTGCCCCGAGTGTTTTAGGTCAGGCGGGTCTTCTGCAGGGCAAGAAAGCGGCCTGTTATCCGGGATATGAAGATAAGCTCACCGGGGCAGAGGTAGTATATGATGAGGTGGCAGAGGCTGGAAACATTATCACCAGCCGGGGAATGGGGACGACCATTGCCTTTGCGCTGCGCATCACAGCATATCTGGCAGGTGAAGAGAAAGCACAGGAGCTGGCAGAGAAAATCATTTACCGCCAGTAATTTCTTGTAATGAAAAACACCCCTTACAAATATACATGGTACAAAAGAGAAATGCCCTTAAGGAAGGGCAGGAGTGATGATTATGCTTAAAAAAATCAAAGCAACATCTTTCATCTTGGTACTTGGTATATTTGTGGGGGCTTTTTTTCTGGGACGCCTGGCAGCCCAGATTGTGCCGGCTGCCGCTACGGCAATCCAGCAAGGTGCGGATGGCAACTGGGGGCTGAGTTTTCAGGAGGAGGGCAAGCCGCCGGTTGGCAATGCCACCTTTGAAGAACTGGCAAAATATAATGCATTCTATGCCGAGGATACGCAGGACAAAGTTCTCTACCTTACGTTTGACTGTGGGTTTGAGAACGGCAATACGCCGCCGATTTTGGATGCCCTGAAAAAGCATAATGCCAAGGCGACATTTTTTATCGTGGGAAATTACCTTACGACAAGCCCGGACCTTGTCAAACGCATGGTGGAGGAGGGGCATATTGTGGGCAACCACAGTTACCACCATCCTGACATGTCCGGGATGGGTAAGGAAGAATTTTCTGCGGAACTGGGTGAACTGGAGACCTTGTATGAGCAGACGATTGGTACGCCGATGGCGAAATATTACCGTCCGCCACAGGGGAAATACAGTGAGAACAGTATGAAGCTGGCCAAGGATTTGGGCTATAGGACGATTTTCTGGAGCCTTGCCTATGTGGACTGGAAGCAGGACAGCCAGCCCACACATGAAGAAGCTTTTGATAAATTGCTGAGCCGGGTGCATCCGGGCGCGATTGTCCTCTTACATAATACCTCCCAGACGAACGGTGAGATCCTTGATGAACTCCTGACGAAATGGGAGGAAATGGGCTATACGTTCAAGTCCCTGGAGGAACTGCCAGGCTGATGGATTAGTGTTTCATTTCTTTTCCTTACGGTACCAGTAAAGCGTCTGCAGGCTGAAATAGGCATAGCATATGGTGATGACAAGCAGCACGAGGGGGAAGAATCCGCCAATGGCCCTGCCTAAGGCAAAAGGCAGCTCAAAGAGGAATGCCAGGCAGAATTTGGCTCCGCTCAATTCCCACAGCCCCGGCGTGTAGAATAATTCTTTCCAGTCTGTGAGAGCGGATAGATGGAAATTGTTCCAGTATATGATAAGCAGCGGCAGGTAAGCGGCAAAAAGCATCAGCCACATACTGGAAATCCTGCGGTAGCGGGCCGCTTTGGAAGGGGAATCGGAGAAGATTTCTTCCTGGCAGTCTGGGCGCATCCGCTCAAAATACTGGTTTCCTTCTGATTTTTTCCCGGCGACATGATGCCAGCCGTAATCTTCAAACAGCGTCAGGTAATCTATGAAATCTTCTTTTTTAGAGAATGTGCGGAAATCCATCCTCACCAGGGGCAGGAACGGCTCGGTTTCCTGTTCCTCTGGGTGGGGCGCTGTCTGTGCAGTTTCCGTATGGGAATTGTCCATGCCGCTGCCGGAAGGAAGTTCTTCAAATACATACTGTCCCAGCGATGATACATGTTTCAGGCGGTAGCCCTGGGCGATGACAGAGTTAATCCATGCTTCTTCTTTGTCAATGTTTACAAATATTCTGAATTTTGTCATAGGGATTCTCCTTTCTATAAGTCAGGCGTTATGTCACAAGTTCATTTTATAAGTTATGTTTTTCCGCCACCTGAACCAGGTAGCGCAGACGTTTCGCTTCCAGGCTCAATACTTCCCTGCCCAGTTCTGTGGTCTGATAGACTTTGCGTCTCTTATCTTCACTCTTGACGGAGCAGATAAGTTTCTGCTTGAGCAGGTTTTCAATCGCGCCGTACATGGTTCCGGCGGCAATCCGCACATTCCCCTCGCTCAATGTTTCCACTTTCTGCATAATGTAATAGCCGTGCCCCGGTTCCAGCAATGCCACCAGGATATACCAGGTTGTTTCTGTGAGGGGCAGATAACTGCTTAAATTCATGGGCATATCTCCTTTCGTATATATACAGACAAAATATACAGTTCAACTATATAATTAGATTATATACAGTCAGACTGTATATGTCAAGGAGAAATTTAAAATTTGTGAAGTAGGGATTGACAAATGCGCATATTTTTTGTATGATACTTATACTTTAACGGTTTAAAGCGCGAATGCAGAAGCGGAATAACTGCATAAGGAATGGAGGAAAGAGAGATGTCAGAGAATTACAACAAGAGGAACTTGATGGACTACAGCCCGGATATCAAAGTATTGGACTGTACGATGAGGGATGGTGGGCTTGTAAATAATTTTGCATTTACAGATGAATTTGTCCGCGATTTATATCAGTCTAATATAAAGGCGGGCGTTGATTATATGGAGTTTGGCTATAAGGCGTCCAAGGAACTGTTTGACCCCAAAGAGTTTGGCAAATGGAAATTCTGTGAGGAGAAAGATATCCGCGCCATTGTGGGGGACAATAAATCGCCTTTGAAAATCTCAGTGATGGCGGATGTGGGGCGCTGTGACTATAAGACGGATATCCTGCAGAGAAAAGACAGCGTGATAGACCTGGTGCGCGTGGCAACTTACATACATCAGATACCTGCCGCTGTCAAGATGATAGAAGATATCAAGAAAAAGGGCTATGAGGTGACGGTAAATATCATGGCGGTGTCCAAGGTCAACAGCGATGATTTGGATGCGGCATTGCAGATCCTCTCCCAGAGTTCTGTCGATGCCATTTACCTGGTGGACAGCTTTGGTTCTTTCTACCCGGAGCAGATAACGAAACTTTCCCGGAAATATGTAGAGATTGCGGATTCCGCCGGCAAGATTGTGGGAATCCATGCGCACAATAACCAGCAGCTGGCATTTGCCAATACAATCGAAGCCTGCCGTATGGGCGTGTGCCTGTTGGATGCCACGGTAAACGGCATGGGGCGCGGAGCTGGAAACTGTTTCTTAGAAGCGCTGCTCAGTTTCCTTAAGAATCCAAAGTACGATGAGATTCCGATTATCCGTTTTGTGGAAAAGCATATGCTGAAATTAAAAGAGGAGGGCGCGGTCTGGGGCTATGACATCCCTTACCTGCTGACCGGAATCTTAAACAGCCATCCTTCCACGGCAATCAAGTTCATAAAGGATAAGAGGACGGATTACACAAGGCTGATGCAGGAACTGATGGACCTTGAATAGGAGAGATGGAACAATCGCATATCATAAATAAAAGGTGGAAAGTCTGTCCGGGAAGGCAGATTTCTCCTCCTTTTTTAATATATGTTTTTATAACTGCTTTTTTTATGCAGTGGCAGTTATTGAGGCAATTTGCAGTTGATAGAAAAAATCAAAAAAGTTCTGGCATTTTCCCTGCATATGTGCTATACTCTTAGAATGATTGTGTATTTATTGTACAGAGACAGATCTGTTTAGAAAAAGTTACCGCGTGATATAGATGTAAGGAGGAAATAATTGTAATGAGCGTACAGGTGGAAAATTTAGAGAAAAATATGGTAAAACTTACCATTGAGGTATCAGCAGATGAATTGGAAAAAGCTCTGCAGGCAGCTTACCTGAAAGAGAAGCATAGAATCAGCCTTCCGGGATTCCGTAAGGGCAAAGTGCCGAGAGCTATGATTGAGAAGATGTATGGACCTGAAATCTTCTTCGAGGATGCAGCAAATATGCTGATTACCCAGGAATATCCCAAGGCTGTGGAGGAGTCCGGCGCTGACGTTGTTTCCAGACCAGAGATTGATGTTACGCAGATTGAAAAAGGAAAGCCGTTTATCTTTACGGCGGAAGTTGCCGTAAGGCCGGAAGTGACCCTTGGAGAGTATAAGGGCGTTACGGTAACGAAGGTTGACAACGCAGTGACAGAAGAAGAACTGAATGAAGAGATTGACAGGGAGAGAAAGAGCAATGCCAGGACCATTACGGTAGAAGACCGAGCAATTGCAGAGGGAGACACGGCTGTGATTGATTTTGAAGGATTTGCAGACGGCGTTGCCTTTGAGGGCGGCAAAGGCGAGAACCATTCCCTGGTGATTGGTTCCCATTCCTTTATTCCGGGCTTTGAGGAACAGCTGATAGGCAAGAATACCGGGGATGAGTTCGATGTTAATGTTACTTTCCCGGAGGAGTACCATGCGCAGGAACTTGCTGGCAAGCCGGCAGTATTTAAGGTAAAGGTGAACGAAGTGAAAGCGGAGGAACTGCCGGAGCTTGACGATGAATTTGCGCAGGATGTCTCTGAATTTGATACGCTGGCTGAGTACAAAGAGAGCGTTGAGAAAAAGCTTGTTGAGCGCAAGGAAGCAGAAGGAAAGCGCGCGCAGGAGAACGAGGCGATAGATATTATTGTGGAAGCTTCCCAGATGGAGATTCCGGATGTGATGATAGAGAATCAGATACAGTCTATGATGGAGGATTTTGCCAACAGGATTTCCCAGTCGGGACTGTCCATGGAGCAATATATGCAGTTCAGCGGCACGTCTGTGGAGCAGATGACAGAGCAGATGAAGCCGGAGGCTTTGAAACGTATCCAGTCCACGCTCGTGCTGGAAGAGATTGCCAAGAAAGAAGGAATCGAGGTATCTGAGGAAGATGTGGATGCAGAACTTGAGAAGATGGCTGGCATGTACGGAATGAAGGCGGAACAGCTGAAAGAGTATATGGGTGAATCTGAGAGGGAATCCATGGAGATGGAAATTTCTATTCAGAAAGCAATAGAGTTGATTATGGAGCATGCCCAAGTAAAAGAGGCAGACCCGGAATAAGGAGGAAGTTGCATGAGTTTAGTACCTTATGTCGTTGAGCAGACAAGCAGAGGAGAACGGTCTTACGATATATATTCCAGACTGTTAAAAGACAGAATCATATTCCTGGGCGAGGAAGTGAATGAGACAACGGCCGGGCTTGTGGTGGCACAGCTATTGTTCCTTGAATCTGAGGACCCCGCGAAAGATATTCATTTATATATCAACTCGCCTGGAGGCGTGGTGACTGCGGGCCTTGCAATTTATGATACTATGAACTATATCAAGTGCGATGTAGAGACAATCTGTATCGGACTTGCGGCAAGCATGGGGGCGTTTCTGCTGGCAGGTGGAGCCAAGGGCAAACGCTTTGCGCTTCCGAACGCTGAGATTATGATTCATCAGCCTTCTGGCGGAGCCAAAGGACAGGCAACGGACATTCAGATTGTCGCAGACAATATTTTGAAGACGAAGAAGCGCCTGAATACCATTCTGTCAGAAAATACAGGCAAGCCCTATGATGTGATTGCAGCGGATACAGAGCGCGATAATTATATGTCTGCAGCAGAAGCAAAAGAATATGGTATCATAGATGGCGTGATTACAAATAGAAAGTAAGAGTCAGGGACAGCGAGCATATGCCACTGTCCCTTTTGAGAAGCTGGAATGTCTGTGGCTTTTGACTGATAGAAAATATGCCGATTGCGGCGTGCATCCGGCGCAGGAAACGAATCAAAACGCAAACGTTTTATTCGTTTCCTATATTTGGAATCGCATGGAAATAGTTAAGGTAAGTTAAGGTAATTGAAAGAATATAAAAGAGGTGGAACAGAATTATGGCTGGAAGATTTGAAGAGAGAATACGCTGTTCTTTCTGCGGAAAGACGGACGGCCAGGTGCGTAAGATGATTGCAGGGCCGAATGGCGCATATATTTGTGATGAGTGTGTGGATATCTGCGCAGAGATTATTGAAGAAGAATTGTTGGAAGAGGAAGAACTGATTGCAGAACCGGAAGTTGAGGAAATCAACTTGTTAAAGCCGGAAGAGCTGAAGAGCTTCCTCGATGAGTATGTGATTGGCCAGGAGGAGGCAAAGAAAGTACTGTCTGTTGCTGTTTACAATCATTATAAGAGAATTCTTGCGCCGCGGAACTTGGGCGTGGAACTGCAGAAAAGCAATATACTTATGTTAGGGCCTACGGGCTGCGGAAAGACTTTACTGGCGCAGACCCTGGCGCGCATTATCAATGTCCCTTTTGCCATTGCAGACGCAACGGCGCTGACGGAGGCCGGATATGTGGGTGAGGATGTGGAGAATATTCTGCTGAAAATCATTCAGGCGGCGGAAGGCGATATAGAGCGTGCCCAGATGGGAATTATCTATGTAGATGAGATTGACAAGATTACCAGGAAGTCAGAGAATCCTTCCATCACAAGAGATGTATCGGGAGAGGGCGTACAGCAGGCGCTTTTAAAGATTCTTGAGGGTACGGTGGCAAGCGTTCCGCCACAGGGCGGCAGGAAGCACCCGCAGCAGGAACTGATTCAGATTGATACTACGAACATCCTCTTTATCTGCGGCGGTGCATTTGAGGGGCTTGACAAGATTGTGGAGACCAGGATGGACCAGAAATCCATGGGATTTAATGCGGAGATTGCAGATAAGCGGGAACAGGATATCGGATTGATTTTAAAACATGTGCTTCCGCAGGATTTAGTAAAATTTGGCTTGATACCGGAGTTTGTGGGACGTGTGCCGGTAACTGTTTCCCTGGATTCTTTGGACAGGGAAGCGTTGGTGCGCATCTTAAAAGAGCCTAAGAATTCCCTGATTCGCCAATACCAGGCGTTGTTTGATTTGGACGGCGTCAAACTGATTTTTGATGAGGAAGCAGTGGAAGCAATTGCGGATAAGACCTTGAAGCGCAAGACAGGGGCGAGGGGCTTACGCGCGATTGTGGAGAAAGTGCTGATGGATTTGATGTACCGTGTGCCTTCCGATACCAGCATAGTGAGCTGCAGAATAACCAAGGCTGTGGTTGAGGGAGAAGAAGACGTGGAAATTATCTACCATAACAGCGAGAGTAAATCTGCCTGAGGTGATAACGAATGAGTGAAGAATACAAGAAAATTCCGGCGGTGGCGCTTAGGGGAATGACAATCCTTCCCGGAATGGTGGCACATTTTGACGTGAGCAGAATGAAATCCATCAAGGCAATTGAAAATGCCATGGTGGAGGACCAGAGGGTGTTTTTGGTCACACAGAGAAATATCAATAAAGAAGACCCGGCAGCGGAAGATCTGTATTCCGTTGGAGTGCTTGCGGTTATCAAGCAGGTAATCAAGCTGCAGAATAATGTTGTGAGGGTATTGATTGAGGGGGAGCAGCGTGGCTGTCTGGCAAATCTCTATGTGGAGGATTGCCTTTTCGCTGATATTGAGATTTTGCAGGAACAGGAAGAGGATTTGTCTGAGGATATCAGGGAAGCAATGATACGTGGGGTCAAAGAAACGTTTGGGCGTTATTGCCTCCTGAATCCTAAGCCGGGCAAAGAACTGGCAAAACAGATACAGGATATCCACGATTTGGGAAGGCTGCTGGACGATATCGGCAACAACATTCCGGTAGCGTTTGAAGATAAGCAGCGGCTTTTGGAGGCGGGGACGCTGCAGGAACGCTATGAGACGCTGCTGATTATCTTGCTCAATGAAATCAATATCATTCAGATTAAGACAGAATTCCAGAGTAAAGTCAAGGAAAAGGTAGATAAGAATCAGAAAGAATATATACTGCGGGAGCAGATGCGTTTAATCCGTGAAGAACTGGGGGAGGACAATACCGTATCGGAGGCAGACCATTTCCTGGAAGAGACGGAAAATCTCGAGGCAGACCAGGAAGTTAAGGATAAGCTTAAGAAAGAGATTGAGCGTTTTAAAAATGTTTCCAGCAATTCTTCGGAGAGCGCGGTTATCCGGGGCTATATTGAGACATTGCTGGAACTCCCCTGGAATAAAGCATCCAAAGATAACAAAAACCTCAGTGATGCGGAGCGCATCCTGGATGAGGACCATTACGGCATGGAGAAGGTCAAGGAGCGTATGCTGGAATTTCTCGCTGTGCGCAACCTCACGGCCAAGGGAGACAGCCCCATCATCTGCCTGGTGGGACCGCCGGGAACCGGCAAGACCAGCATTGCCCGCTCCGTGGCGCGCGCGCTGGATAAGAAATATGTGCGCATCAGCCTGGGCGGCGTCCGCGATGAAGCGGAAATCCGCGGCCACAGGAAGACATATGTGGGAGCCATGCCGGGGCGCATTGCCAATGGGCTGAAGAATTCAGGCGTGAAGAACCCGCTGATGCTTTTGGATGAGATTGACAAGATAAGCAGCGATTACAAGGGCGACACGGCATCTGCATTGCTGGAGGTGTTAGACAGCGAGCAGAACAGCAAATTCCGTGACCATTATGTGGAACTTCCCCTTGATTTATCGGAGGTGCTTTTCATAGCTACTGCGAATTCCCTGCAGGATATCCAGCGTCCTCTGCTGGACCGCATGGAAATCATAGAGGTCAGCAGCTATACGGAAAATGAGAAAGCGCATATTGCCAGGGAACACCTGATTGCCAAGCAGATGGAGAAAAACGGGCTAAAGCCCGGGCAGCTCTCCATCAGTGACCGTGCTTTGGAGAAGCTAATCCGCGGCTATACCAGGGAAGCGGGCGTGCGTAACCTGGAACGGAAAATTGGTGAAATCTGCCGCAAAGCAGCGAGGGAGCTGTACAATGAGGAGTTTTCCGGGGAGCAGGGAGAATCAGGGGAAGAACTGCAGGAACAAAATAGGAAAAAGAAAAAGGTCATTAAAGTTACGGAAAACAGAGTGGAAAAACTGCTTGGGAAAGAAAAATATAATTACGATATAATAAATGAGAATGATGAGGTGGGCATTGTCCGCGGCCTTGCCTGGACAAGCGTGGGCGGAGATACCTTGCAGATAGAGGTCAATATCATGCCGGGCAAAGGGGAGTTTCAGCTGACCGGGCAGCTGGGCGATGTGATGAAAGAGTCAGCCCAGGCGGGAATCAGCTATATCCGTTCTGTCAGTGAAAAGTATCAGATTGACAAAGAGTTTTTCAAGGAATACGACATCCACATCCATATTCCGGAAGGGGCAGTGCCCAAGGATGGTCCCTCTGCCGGGATTACGATGGCGACGGCGATGCTGTCGGCAATCACAAAACGTAAAGTGCGCAAGGATGTGGCAATGACGGGGGAGATTACGCTGCGCGGCAGGGTGCTGCCTATCGGCGGGCTGAAAGAGAAGATCCTTGCGGCAAAGAATGCGGGGATTAAGACTATCTGCGTCCCGAGAAAGAATGAGCCGGATGTGGAGGAGATTGCCCAGGAAATCAAAAAAGGCCTGGAAATCGTGTTTGTGGAAAATATGGAACAGGTGTTAGAGACAGCATTGGTGAAGGAGTAACGATATGGTAATTAAATCAGTGGAATTAGAAATTGTCTGCGGCGTCACCAGTAAGCTGCCGGATACGGACAAGCCGGAAATTGCTTTTGCGGGGAAGTCCAACGTTGGGAAGTCCTCCCTGATTAATGGACTGATGAACCGCAAGTCGCTGGCGCGGACCTCCTCGCAGCCGGGCAAGACCCAGACCATTAACTATTACAATATCAACCATTGTATGTACCTGGTAGACCTTCCGGGCTATGGCTATGCCAAAGCAAATGTCAAGGAGAAAGAAAAATGGGGGAAGATGATTGAGAATTACCTTCATAGTTCCAGGCAGCTGCAGGCAGTATTTTTGCTGATTGATATCCGCCATGAACCTTCTGCAAATGATAAGCAGATGTATGAGTGGATTGTCTATCAGGGATATGAACCGATTATTATTGCCACGAAGCTGGATAAGATTAAGCGCAGCCAGGTGGCAAAACATGTGAAGATGATAAAGACCGGGCTTAATGTGAAGCCTGGGACAGTTGTCCTGCCATATTCTGCTTTGACAAAACAGGGGAGGGAGGATATCTGGAATCTGGTGGATGAACTGCTGGGATTTGATGAAGATGCGCCGCAGGAGCCAAAGGAGAATTCCCAGGGAGGGAATCATGGGAAAAAATAAATACCTGTTTGTATCTGTGATGCTGCTTGCCATTGCATTGGCAGGCGGTATTTTTACAAAGGTGTATATAAATATGGAGGCACAGGGGCAAAAATCCCAGCAGATTTGCGTGGTGACTTCTTTCTATCCGGTTTATATTGCCGCATGTAATGTGGCGAAAGACAGCCCGGGCATTGTCCTGGAAAACCTCAGTGAGCCGCAGACCGGGTGTATGCATGATTACCAGCTTACGCCGCAGGACATGATTCTGCTGTCCGGGGCGGACTTATTTCTGGTAAACGGCGGCGGGATAGAGAATTTTCTTGCTAAAGTGGGGCAGTCGTATCCTGACCTGGCGATTGTGGAAACCACCGAGGGCATGGACCTGCAGGAGGGGGAGAATGCCCATGTCTGGATGGATACCAGGCGTTACAGGCAGATGGTAGAAAATATTGCCGAAGCGTTTATGGAAGCAGACCCTGCCCATGTGCATATTTATCAGGAAAATGCCGACCGGTACGGCGAGAAGATTCAGTTGCTGACGGAGGAGATGGAGAAACTTCGAGAGGTCACATCCGGGAAGTCGGCAGTGATTTTCCATGAGGGATATGAGTATGTTGTGGAAGAACTGGGCATGGATGTTGTGTACTGTCTGGATTTGGACGAGGAGCGTCAGGTCAGCGCCCGGGAGGTGGCGGACGTCATGCGTGAAATCTCAGAGAACCAGGTAGCGGTGGTATTTGCAGAAGAACTGTACGGCAAGGAAATGGGGGATACCGTAGAAGCCCAGACGCAGGTAAAGGTCTGCTATCTGGATACCCTGGTGCGGGGCGATTACCAGATGGACAGTTACCTGGAAGCCATGCAGGAGAACATCGAAGCGCTAAAACAGGTATTTGGCGTGGATTAGGCATAATTGGAGCCGTGCAGAGGGACATTGAAGCGTGAAAGCAGGTATCTGACATGGGTTGGACGTATCTTGGGAAGCTTATAGTCTGTATATAGGAAGAAGGAAATTTATTTGCGGAAAATTATCGTGCCCTGTGGGCTGCATTGTATCAAAATCAATCATCTTGGCGTTACGTTGGGCGAGCAGGAAATCTTGAAGGATATTAACCTCCACATCCACTGCGGCAGCCTGAATGTCGTGATTGGGCGCAATGGCGCCGGAAAGTCCACGCTGATTCGTGCCATTTTGGGGGATATCCCCCATACCGGCAATATCGAATTTAAGGACCAGGAGAATGGGCGGATACAAAAGCTGAAAATTGGCTATGTGCCGCAGTCAATGAATATAGAGAAACAGACTCCGGTCAGTGTTTATGATATGATTGCTTCCTACCAGAGCAGTGTGCCGGTTTTCCTTATGCGGGGCAAAAAAATCCGCCGGCAGATAGAGGAGCATTTGCAGGTTTTTGAGGTGGGCCATCTGATGGATAAACAGGTCTGCAACTTATCCGGCGGAGAGCAGCAGCGGGTGCTCTTGTCGATGGCATTGATGAATTCCCCCAATCTGCTGCTGCTGGATGAACCTGTTTCAGGAATTGATAAGAACGGCATGGAGCTGTTTTACAGGACAATCTATCATCTGAAGCAGAATTATGATTTGGCAATTATCCTGATTTCCCACGATTTAGATTATGTCAGGCAGTATGCAGATAAGGTAGTGCTTTTGGATGGGAGCGTGCGCAAACAGGGAAGCGTGCGCGAAGTTTTTCAGAGCCCGGAATTTGCACAGGTTTTCGGAAGCCGAAAGGAGGAAGTGTAGATGGATTTTTTCTCCTGGCTGCAGTATGATTTTATGAAGTATGCGTTTCTGGCAATCTTAATTATTACACCGCTGTTCGGTTTGATGGGGACGATGATTGTCAGCCGCAAGATGGCGTTTTTTTCGGATGCCCTGGGACACTCCGCCCTGACGGGGATTGCCGTGGGCGTAGTGCTTGGCGTGAATAATACCAGCGTATCTATGGTAGTGTTTGCAATAGTGTTTGCCTTGCTGCTGAATCTTATCAGCAGTAAAGTTTCCTCCGCTACGGACACCGTGATATCTGTATTTTCTTCCTGCAGCATTGCCGTGGGGCTTGCTATCTTGTCCCAGGGGGGCAATTTCAGCAGGTATTCCGGGCTGCTGGTGGGTGATATTTTGAGCATCACACCGCAGGAGATTGTATATCTCTTTGTAATCCTCGTGGTTACGCTGGTGTTTTGGATATTTGGGTTTAACAAGCTGCTGGCGGTGAGCCTTAACCGCACGCTGGCGAAAAGCCTTCATATTTCTGCAGGCTGGATGGAAAACCTTTTTGCCGTGCTGGTGGCGCTGATTGTGATGGTGTCCATCAAATGGGTGGGAATCCTCATTATCAATGCACTTTTAATCCTTCCGGCGGCAGCCTCAAGGAACCTTTCTGAAAATATGCGGGAATATCATTTTTTTGCAATACTGTTCTCCGTATTTTCCGGCATTATGGGGTTAGTGATATCCTACTATGTCAATGTGGCGACGGGACCGACTATCGCCATCCTTGCCTCCATCATCTATTTTGCCACCTATTGGTGGGGAAGCCGCAACAATGTTTAGCGTCTTTGACCTTGGCGGGGGCGAATTGTATTGTGTATTAATGAGAATCTGTAGGAGGTGTTGTTGTTGAAACAATCTACAAAGTATTTGAAGATACTGATGAATCTTCTGGTCGCAGCGCTTACCATCGTATTCCTGTGCGTGATTTTTCCCAGGCTGATTACCTTTTTCATGCCGTTTGTGATTGGCTGGATTATCTCTATGATTGCCAATCCGCTGGTCCGTTTTCTGGAAAAAAGATTAAAGATTGTGCGTAAGCACGGTTCTATGATGATTATCATTGCCGTTCTTGCGGTTGTCGTGCTGCTTGGATATCTTGGAATCAGCAAATTGGTGGCGGAGACCGGCAACCTGATAGAGAATCTGCCGCAGATTTATGAAAACTGGCAGAATGACTTCCAGGAAATTGGGGAGAATCTGCAGATTGTCTATAACAGGCTGCCCAAAGATACCCAGAGAAATCTGATGCAGGTGACGTCCAACCTGTCCGGTTACCTGAGCGGGCTGGTGCAGACCATCGGGGAACCTACCGTTGGCGCGGTGGGAAATTTTGCCAAGAACGTGCCCGGCACGTTGATAGCCATCATCATGTGCCTCCTTTCCGCTTACTTTTTTACCGCGGAGCGGCATGAGATACTGCAGGGAGTGAAAAAATATGTGTCCGGAGAAATGTGGGACAGGGTGTCCGGGGTCATCACGGACCTCAAGCGCGCCGTGGGCGGCTATTTTAAGGCGCAGTTCAAGATTATGGGCATAGTCTATGTGATTTTGGTAATAGGTTTGCTGATTATGAGGGTCGGTTATGCGCCGTTGGTAGCATTTTTGGTAGCATTTCTGGATGCCTTGCCCTTTTTTGGCACGGGCACAGTGCTGATTCCCTGGGCGGTGATAAAAATTCTCTCTGCCGACTATGAGATTGCGGTGGGCCTTGTCATTCTCTATGCAGTTACCCAGGTGGTGCGCCAGGTCATCCAGCCGAAGATAGTAGGCGACAGTATCGGCATGAATCCGCTGGCAACGCTGATTTTCATGTATATCGGCTACAAAGTCAGCAGCGTGATTGGCATGATTATTGCCGTGCCGGTGGGCATGATTTTGATAAATCTCTACAAAGCCGGAATTTTCGATAACCAGATCCGCTGTATCAAAGAGCTGGTGGAGGACGTCAATAGGTTTCGGAAATTTTAGCTATATACATAAGGGATAGTGTTTTCTTTTGTAACGAAATAATGTGGTAATCTAAGAGTTCATGTCGAACCCTCTGGTAAATATTGCTATTTTTTAATTAAGTATTTCGTAAAAATTATACAAAAGGAACAGCTTGTAATGAGGAGAAAATAAGTATAAAATAAAATTATAGATTTTGGGATGGGTTTGCCGGGAAAGGATTGCTGCTATGAGGGAGGAACAGAAAAGACGATATACGATTGCGATTATGTTGGGCGACATGCAGTCTGACTATTCGGGAGAGCTTCTGAGAGGCTTTTATACGTGTGCGCAGAAAGAAGATGTGAATATTGTTTATTTGATGGGTCCCCGCATCCCGCAATATTGCCTGGATGTGTTTGCAACGGATTCGGAGGAGGATTACAGTTATCAGTTTGACACAGTTTACGCCTATGCGCATTTTACGAAACCGGACGCCATGATTATCTCTTATGCAGCGCTTTCTTATTATCGGACAAGGGAGGAGAAGGAGGCATTTCTGAATCAGTATGCCGACATTCCGTATCTTTTGATTGGGGAGAAGTTAGAAGGGTTTGAGGCTCCCTATATGATGTCGGATAATTATAAGGGCATGTGCGCCTGTATTGAGCATTTAGTGGTTGACCATGGGTATCGGAAAATCGCTTTCCTCAGCGGTCCGAAAACCAACATGGATGCTGTGGAACGGCTGCAGGCTTATTGCGATGTGATGGAGGAGCATGGCCTGCCGGTCAGTGACACGATGATTGCCTATGGGGATTATTCCGTGCATGTAAAGAAGCAGGTGAAGTATCTCCTGGATAATAATCCGGGGCTTGAGGCAATTATCTGTGCCAATGACAATATGGCGAAATGCTGTTATCAAGTGTGTTTTGCGAGGAGCCTGCGGGTAGGCAAGGATATTGCGGTCACTGGTTTTGACGATGTGGAGCTTGCGCGGACAATGGACCCTCTTTTGACGAGCGTGTCCCAGAACGGATTCAAGTTCAGCCACATAGCGCTCAAGAATGCTATCACGCTGTGCGAAAAGAGGGTGATGTTTGAACAGCGTCTGCCGGTAGATGTACATATCAGAGCATCCTGCGGATGCGATTATGGGAAGAAACAGTCTCTTATTTTTGCGGACCATGCGCAAAAGGAACATTATATTATTAAAGCGATGGGTACGATATCTACGGAATTATTGTCGTCTGTTCCCTATCAGGAGGAGCGCAACCGCTATTCAGGACTGATTTTAGATTATTTTAACCATATTAACAATACCATCTGCTGTCAGAATGGGGAGACAGTCAATCTGGAATATCTTATGGATATTCTGCAGGAGCTTACCGATTATGACCATATGTCAATTTCATTGCTGTTGGAGAATCTGACGAATCTCATGCAGGTGCTCATCAGCAATGCGGAGAGCGCGAAGGAGCAGGAGCTGCTTTCCATGGTATTGGATGCGACCAGGCAGTATATCCATTTTGCAAACGTTTCTAAATTGGAGGAAGAAGTTATAGACTCTAACCGCAAGAACTGGTTTGTGCCTACGTTAATCCAGGATTTATCAGGTATCGCGAGCGAAGATGGATTTTCGAAAGCGCTGGTCTATATCATGAAACGCTTTCAGATTATGAAAATCAGGAGCTGCTATATTTATCTGTATGACAAGCCGGTTATCCATAGGGGCGGCATGTCTCCGTTTTTTCCCAAAGAGATTTACCTGTGCTCCTGGTTTCTCGGGGAGGAAATGGTTTGTTATGAGAAAGAGGAGCGTCCCTGTGTGACGATGGATAATGGCTTTGCATCTTTTATCAGTTCTGATGACCCTATGGCGCTGACGGCAGTCGTGCTGTTCTCCGGCGACAAGCAGTATGGCATGATGCTGTGCGAGGCTGCGCAGGAAGACATTCCGTTTCTGCAGCTCTGCAGCCTGCAGGTGGGGCCGCTGCTGCGGTTTTTAGAACTGAATCAGATGGAGAAGGAATCCCAGAGGGAACTGCAGAAATCATTGCGGACGATTCAGGAGCAGAATGATATTTTAAGTTTTGTCTCGGAATATGATGAATTGACGCAGCTTTTGAACCGCCGGGGATTTATGGAGCGTTCCATCCGTTGCTGCCAGCAAGGTGTAGGGAAGAAAGCGTTCCTGATATTTGGTGATTTGGACCATCTGAAAGAAATTAATGACTGTTATGGGCATACTGCCGGGGATTTTGCAATCCGCGGCGTGGCAAACCAGCTGCGGGAAATCTTGCCGCCCGATGCCATCACGGCGCGGATTGGCGGAGATGAATTTATTTCCCTGGTATTTTCGGAGAAGGATGATTTTAAGAAAGCGACCATGGAGGGGCTTAAGATTGTCAGCGAACGCTTCAACCGTTCCAGCATGAAGCCGTATTACGTGGAAATATCTATTGGAATCTATGAATTTTACTGCAGCCAGGAGACGGACCTCAATGAGCTGATCCAGAAATCAGATGAATTGCTGTACCAGGCAAAGGTGAAGCGCAGGAAGAGCGTTAAGAAAGAACTATAGGCCGTAGTTTTGGGCGGGAATAAAAGGGAATTTAAGGCAGGGCAGCAGGTTTTTTGGTAATTTGAGAAACCTGCTGCTCTGCTTTTTGTCTTATAGGATTAGACCATAAAAGATAGAAAATAAATATGATATTGGCGATTTGCACAAATTATTTCTGCTGCTGTTTTTTGGCTGCGCCGGAGCGGATAAAGAGCAACAGCAGCGCGCCAGCCGCCATGGTAATCTGGCTGAGCAGCGTTCCCCACAAGTAGCCCTTGATTCCGGCAAGGGGGATTACAAACAGCACGAAAGCGATGCGGATACCAAGCCCAAGGATATTTAAGAAAAATGTGGACGTCGTCTTGCCGAGACCATTTAAAATGCTGTGCAGCGTAGTGGACAGGTACAGGAAGGGGCAAATCCAGCCTAAGGTCACGATGAAGGTTCCGGCAAGTTCGTTGGAGAACAGCACAGACCCTATCCATCTCCCTAAGACCAAAAACATGGCAGTGCACAGAAATCCCAGGAGAAGGCTGTAAAAACATGTTTTCTTGATGGCGTTTATGATGTAGCGTTTTTCCTGTTTTTCCTGCGCTTCGGCTATGAGCGGAAGCAGCATGACGGAAACGGAATTTGTCAGTACGGAGGGGAAGAGTACCATAGGAAGCGCCATTCCGGTAAGGATGCCATAAACGCTCAGCGCCTCCGATGGAGAATAGCCGTACAGCCGCAGCTGCCCTGGGAGCATCACAGCCTCCAGGCTTTGCAGGAGGTTTACCATCACCCGGTTGGCAGTCAGGGGCAGCGATAGGAAAAAGATCTGCCCAATTGCATGGACATGGCTGCCACGGCTTTTTTTGGGCCGCACAAAACTGACGGAAAACAGAACGGCAGCAGCTTCTCCGGCAACCAGTCCCCAGACTACCAGGTTCAGGGAAATAGCATGGTATTTTTCCATGGAAATCTCAAAGAAAAGCCAGACGGACAGTACGCGCACAAGCTGCTCGATGAGTTGGGAACTGGCGGGGACAAAAGTTTTTTTCAGGCCATAAAAATATCCATTGATACAAGAGTGGATGGCTCCAAAAGGGATGGAGAGGGCGATAATCTGCAGCAAGGATGCGCAGCGCGGCTCTTCCAGAAAATGTACGGCGACAGGTTCGGCAAAACGGTATAGGAAAACCGTGCAGAGGAAAGAAAGCGTCAGTGAGAGAACCAATCCGGCGCCCAGGTAACAACTCTCGTTGCAGAAAGCATTGCTGCCGAAACGTGTGCTGCCCTTAGAAGAGGCATGGATGCCCGCAGCAGAAGAAACGGCAGCCTGGGCAACGAAGCGCGAGATGGCAGTCTGTATGGCAGAAGAGGTCAGGGAGATGGTCAGGATGTAAATGGGCATGGTAAGCTGGTAAATGCCCATCCCCTCAGCACCAATTTTCTGCGATAGGAATATTCTATAGAAAAAGCCAATGACCCGGGAGAGCACTCCTGACATGGTTAAGAGCATCGTACCTGCAATCAGCGGATGTCTGCGTAGGGATTCAGTTTTCATAATAGCTCCAGAATAATCAAAAGGATTATTTTAAACATATGTGCATTAAAAACCCCTCATGCATAAAAATTTTTCTTGACAGCAGAATAAAAGCATGATACTATGCGTTTGTGATGAAATCCGACTAAATTACTCGGATATTGAATCGGAAGCCTGTATTCGGAACTGTAAGGCAAGATAGCTGCAAGGGATGGGAAATATCTCTGCTTGCCGTAGCGAAAGCAGATAGAAGGTGGGAATTTGAAATTATCTACAAAGGGAAGATATGGACTGAGGGCTTTTATCGACCTGGCAGTCTGTGGAGAGAGCCAGCCAGTTTCCTTAACCAGCATCGCGCAGAGGCAGGAGATTTCTGTCAGCTATTTGGAACAGCTGATGGCGAAGCTAAAAAGGGCTGGGCTTGTGAAAAGCGTACGCGGCGTCAACGGCGGTTACCGGCTCGCCCTGCCGGCGGATGAGATTTCCGTTGGAGATGTGCTGAGGGCGCTGGAGGGCGACCTTACCCCGGTGGAGTGCGCGGGCATTGATAGTGACGGAAAGACACATTGCAATGGGTCTTCGCAATGTGTAAGCAAAATTGTCTGGAAGCGGATCAATGACAGCATCAACGATACCGTGGACAGCATTTATATCGGTGAGCTTGTGCGAGAGAGCAAAACAATTCAATAATAGAGGTGTGAAAGTATGAAGAAAATGATATATCTGGATAATGCGGCAACAACGAGGACTGCGCCGGAGGTTGTGGAAGCGATGCTTCCCTATTTCAGCGAGTTATATGGAAATGCTTCCACGGTGTATGAGTTCGGGGCAAAGAGCAAGGAAGCAGTCACCAAGGCAAGGGAGACAATCGCCAATGCCATTGGTGCGAAAGACAATGAGATTTATTTTACGGCAGGCGGAAGCGAGTCAGATAATTGGGCGCTGAAAGCTACGGCGGAGGCGTATAAAGATAAAGGAAAACATATCATTACCAGCAAGATTGAGCACCATGCAATTCTCCATACCTGCGAGTGGCTGGAGAAGAACGGCTTCGAGGTGACCTACCTGGATGTGGATGAATTTGGCGTGGTAAAGCTGGATGAACTGAAAAAGGCTATCCGTCCCGATACAATTCTCATTTCCATTATGTTTGCCAACAATGAGATTGGCACGATTGAGCCGGTGGCAGAGATTGGGAAAATCGCCAGAGAGCATGGCATACTGTTCCACACAGACGCCGTTCAGGCATTTGGGCAGCTGCCTATAAATGTGGATGAGCTGAATATTGATATGCTCAGCAGCAGCGGGCATAAACTGAATGGACCTAAGGGCATCGGTTTCCTTTATATCCGCAAAGGCGTGAAAATCCGTTCTTTCCTGCATGGAGGTGCGCAGGAAAGGAAACGGCGCGCAGGTACAGAAAATGTTCCGGGGATTGTCGGCTTTGGCAAAGCGGTGGAACTTGCCCTTGCCACAATGGAGGATCGCACGGCAAAGGAGCGCGAGCTGCGTGACCATCTCATGGAACGTGTATTGAAGGAAATTCCCTTTACCAGGGTCAACGGTGACAGGAAGAACCGGCTTCCCAATAATGTGAATCTCTGTTTCCAGTTTGTGGAGGGAGAATCTCTGCTGATTATGCTGGACATGAAAGGAATCTGCGGCTCTTCCGGTTCTGCCTGCACGTCTGGTTCTTTGGACCCATCCCATGTACTGCTTGCCATTGGGCTGCCGCATGAGATTGCCCATGGGTCCCTGCGCCTGACGTTAGGGGCAGAGACGACTTTGGAAGATATTGATTATACCGTGGATGCTATCAAAGAGATTGTCACCCAGCTGCGGGAAATGTCCCCCTTGTATGAGGACTACATGAAAAAACATGAATAGTATTTGATGTGACTGCTTATTTTATAAAATCTGGAGGAAGACAAATGTACAGTGAAAAAGTAATGGACCATTTTAAAAATCCCAGGAATGTAGGGGAAATTGAAAATGCCAGCGGCGTAGGAACGGTGGGAAATGCCAAGTGCGGCGATATTATGCGTATTTTCCTGGATATCGATGAGGATGGAATCATTCAGGATGTGAAATTCAAGACTTTTGGCTGCGGCGCAGCCGTGGCAACCAGTTCTATGGCGACAGAACTGGTAAAGGGAAAGACCGTTCAGGAAGCGCTTAAGGTCACCAACAAAGCCGTGATGGAGGCACTGGATGGGCTTCCGCCTGTCAAGGTTCACTGTTCCCTGTTGGCAGAGGAGGCAATCCATGCAGCCCTCTGGGATTATGCAGAGAAGAACGGCATTAAGATTGAGGGGCTGGAAAAGCCCAAGAATGATATCAGTGAAGAAGAGGAAGAGGAAGATTACTAAATGACCTGAGGAGGGACCCAGCGAAGCTGGGAGGAGCCCTGAGGTCTCGTATATGAGCCAAGGAAGTAAAATGACCTGAGGAGACTTTTGTACCGGAGTTAATATCATGAATAAGAAAAAAGTAGTAGTAGGAATGTCTGGTGGCGTGGATTCCTCGGTGGCAGCCTGGCTCTTAAAAGAGCAGGGCTACGAGGTAATCGGCGTCACTATGCAGATTTGGCAGGAGGAAGAAGAATCTGCCTTGGAGGAAAACGGTGGCTGCTGTGGGCTGTCAGCGGTGGATGATGCCAGGCGCGTTGCGCGAATGCTTGGCATTCCTTATTATGTCATGAATTTTAAAACTGAATTTAAGAAACAGGTCATAGATTATTTTGTGTCGGAATATCTGCGTGGGCGTACGCCCAATCCCTGTATCGCCTGCAACCGCTACGTGAAATGGGAGTCCTTGTTAAAACGCAGCATGGACATCGGTGCAGATTATATCGCTACCGGGCATTATGCCCGGATTGCGCAGCTTGCGAACGGCAGGTATGCACTGCGCAAATCTGCCACGGCTGCCAAAGACCAGACTTATGCCCTGTATAACCTGACGCAGCAGCAGCTTGCGCACACGCTGAT
Source organism: uncultured Lachnospiraceae bacterium (assembly GCA_910583835.1). Classification (GTDB taxonomy): domain Bacteria; phylum Bacillota; class Clostridia; order Lachnospirales; family Lachnospiraceae; genus Petralouisia. The sequence continues at coordinate 22,900 of CAJTYM010000044.1, forward strand.
GCCGGTGGGCGATTACACCAAAGAGGAGATTCGCGCCATTGCTGAGAGAATTGGGCTGCGGACGGCAGACAAGCCGGACAGCCAGGAAATCTGCTTCATCCCCGACCATGATTACGCAGCATTTATTGAGCGGGAAGCGCGGGGGCAGGTTCCCCCGGCAGGGAATTTTGTGACAGCAGCGGGCCAGGTGCTGGGGCAGCATAAGGGGATTACCCATTACACAATCGGGCAGCGCAAGGGGCTGGGCATCGCTTTGGGAAGCCCGGTGTTTGTCACGGAAATACGCCCGGATACAAATGAAGTTGTGCTGGGCAGCAATGAGGAAGTGTTCGGGGACATTGCCTGTGCAGAACATCTGAACTTTATGTCGGTTCCTGATTTGCAGGGGGAGATGGAGGTAACCGCTAAAATCCGCTATAATCACCAGGGAGCGCCCTGTACCATCCGTAAGATGGATAACGACAGGGTCATTTGCCATTTCCATGAGCCGGTGCGTGCCATCACGCCGGGGCAGGCGGTGGTGTTCTATGAGGGGGATACCGTGGTTGGCGGGGGAGTTATTGTTTGAACATCAGGTTATGGTATAATATCGACAGATATTATACGCGCCGGAGTGCGCATAGATAACCATGTCATTGCGCAGCAATTCATGGTATAATGAACCTGTATAAGGAAAGCGGGATGTGATTTTCTGATGCCCTCTAGTATGATGAGAGAGGGTGATGCCCTATGAGTATAATGGAAGTTCTTACATTATTACTTGTGTTATTTGCGGCACTGTCTTACATAGACAATCATAAAAAGAAATAAGCATCCTCTACCGCCCAAAGTGTAGGATGCTTATTTTTAAGTAATTATTACTACTGAGGGCAATCGGAAATCTAATTCCGATTACGTCTAAGTAGATTATACATGAGAGCCGCTTGTTTTTCAAGCGGCTCTTGAATTTTTTATTTACACAAATTTGTATATGAAATATAATGGAGTAGAAGAAAGATAATTCATATCACGTTTCGGGAATTACTGTCGCTGCTTGCCTATATGGTAACCTTCGGGGAATCCTGTGAGGAACGGGGGCGAAAGGAGAATGCGGCAGATTTATTCACTTTGGGAGTTTCTGGATGATTAATATGGTAAAGTGCAGGACAAATTTGAGAGGAGCCGATTATGAGAGGAAAGCAAACGTACAGGAAAAGGTTGTTGGCAGCGTTTATTGTGCTGGCCGTGCCGCTCATGCTGGCTGGAATCATTTCAGCCGTGGTACTGCGGCTTGTAGCTGGCGGAAACATGTCCGTTTCCGTTGGAACAACATGCCTTGCAGCAGCATTGGTGATTGTCCTGGTTGTAATCTTTTTTATGATAAGGCAGCTGCTGAACCGTATACATAGCCTGAGAGCAAACCTTAATCAGGTTGCGGACAATACGCTTTCCCTGAAAGAGGGCAGGTTGTCACAGCGCAAGGATGAAATAGGGCAGGTGATGCGTTCCGTAAACCGTATGATAGATTCTTTTGCGCAGATAGTGGCGGGCATGGGAAATTCTACAGATTCCTTGGTTAAAGTTTCCGAAGATTTTGCCCATTTATTTGCAGATATGGAAGCGGCTATGCGGCAGGTGGGGAAAGAAGTAAATTCCATCGGGATGAACAGCAGTTTCCAATCGGAAAGAACGCAGGAAATTGGCACACAGATGATAGACATTGGCCATGCAGTTGAGGGAATTGCGCAGGATACAGACGCCTTGGCGCAGAGTGCAGATAGAGTGAAAGAATGCAGCCAGCTGGCGGAAAATATTTTGAACGAGTTGGTATCGCTTGGTGAAATCAGCGATAAAACGTTGATTTCTGCGCGCAGCCAGGCGGATGCGGCGAACCAATCTGCCATACAGATCTGCGCGGTTACGGAAATTATGTCCCGGATTTCCAATCAGGCAAGCCTGCTTGCCTTAAATGTAAGCATAGAGGCGGCAAGAGCCGGGGAGATGGGAAAGGGATTTGTGGCTGTCGCAGAAGAAATCCGGGCTTTTGCGGACCAGTCCAAGGAATCCTCAGAGCAAATGAATGCTATTGTCAATGAATGGATAGGGAATTCGGATGCCGACATGGACATTATCCGCGAGGTGGCGGAAATCTTTGAGGAACAGGAAGAGAAAGTCAGCCGGGCAGAAGATATCTTTGCTGCCCTGAATCAGGAGATTGCGCAGGTGAACGGCGTTATCGGTGAGTTGGAAGATGGGGTTATGGAACTGAAGACTGCCAAAGCGGTTATTGATGGTGAAATAAAAAAAGGGCTTTGAAAAAAGTTCTTTTTTTATGCAACAATTTGGAAGGAACGAGACTCTTAGATATTGAAATGCATTTCAAAGGGAGGTTGAGGATGATATGGAAGAGTTCATGCAATATTATGAGAAAGTTTATCCGCAGTTATACCGGACTGCTTTGTATTATATGAGAAATCGTCAGGAAGCGGAAGACGCTGTGCAGGATGCGGTGCTGGCTGCCTATGAGAAATTTTACCAGCTTAGGGATAAAGATAAATTTGCTCCCTGGATAATGCGGATTCTTGTGAACCGGTGCAGGAAAAGAATGCGGGAGTGGTTCCGCAAAGAGGAGGATATTGCAGAAGTCTCCATATCCCAAGAACCGGACTTTGCCACTTCATCGGCAGTAAAACAGGTATTTTGGGAATTGAAAGAGGAGGAGAGGCTTATCGTGGCATTATCTGTCTTTGGCGGATATACCAGCGAAGAGATTGCCGGAATCCTCGATAAAAACCACAGTACCGTCCGTTCGCGGTATCGAAGGGCGCTTCAAAAAATGAGAAAGAAGTTGGAGGTGTGATGATGCGTAAGGGCGAAATGAATCATAAATTGGATGAAGACAATATCAGGCAGTTTCTGCAAAGAAGCTCCGAGGAGGAAACGGTTCCGGAGAGCCTGCAGCCTTCCCGCATGAAAGATTGGCTAAAGCAGCAGTGTGACATTGGAGAGGAGGAGCCTATGGGAAGACGAAAAATGGATTCAAATGAGGAAATGGCAAACAGCGGCAAGAAAACAAGAAAACATATTGGCTGGTGGTGCACGACTTTTGCGGCAGCGGCATGTCTGGCGCTGGTGCTGTTTGCGGCAGGAAAATATATGGGGTTTAATACCGGAGGTGACACGGCTCCCGATACATCGGCTTCGGATATGGCAGCGGATGAGTCTGCAGATGACATGGCTTCGGATATGGCGGCGGATGGGTCTGCAGATGATATGGCGGCAGAATCTGCGGAAACTGGTGGAGCTGGGTTTGAAGAAGGGACGACGTATGCCAAGTTATACCGTTCTTTTGACAAATACTGGACGGAGCAGGAAGAACTCTCCAGAGAATCATTTTTAGAGAGCACAACGGATTTTGCCGTAGATGATGCTGCCGCAGATGATGCCGCTGCCTCAGAGGGTTCAGCCGGTGGCGTGGAGTATGCAGAAGATGCAGCAGCAGATGCTTTTGACAAGGGAAGTGCTGACGTTTCCGATATGGAGGCCAGTGAAAGCGCTGGAGACAGTTCCGGCGAAGCCGCTGGTGAAGAGGATTATGGCAAGACCAATCAGCAGGAGGAGACAGTCGAGGAAGCAGACATAATTAAAAATGACGGCAGGTATCTCTATCGGGTATCCGACAAGCAGGATGATTACCGGCGAACAGTGAGGATTGTCGATACGAAAGGCGGTTTAAAGGAGGTGGCGCAAGTCGGCAGCTTTGAGAATGTTCAGGATATGTATGTCTGGAAAGATAAGCTGGCAGTCATAGAGCCGGGATGGGCAGTTGGCACGGAAACAGACGCGGAAACAGAAGTGGATGATGAAATCTGGGAATCCGGATATGCCTACAGCAGGATTTACGTCTATGATATTTCCGACCGCGCCAATCCGCAGGAATACCATACATTTACTGTGAAAGGAAGCTATATGTCTTCGAGGATTTCTGAAGGGTATCTGTATTTCTTTGCCTCCTGTGATACGCAAAGGCCCGGGAAGGAGGAAGATTTGAGGGCTTACGTGCCGATGCTGGATGGCAAGCCGATTGCAGAGGATAAGATTACACTCCCCGGAGGGAGCAAAGCGGCTTCCTACCTGGTAATGGCATCGGTGAATATGGAACAGCCGGATAAATTTACTGATACCCGCGCCCTGGTTACTTCTGCCGACAGGTTTTATGTAAGCCCCAGCAATATTTATGTGGCGGACACGGAGTATATTTCTTATGAGGAGGAAGGGCAGAAGACGGACAGCACAACTTTATACCGTTATTCTTACAAAGACGGAAAGATGCGCAAGGAAGCGAAGGGCACGGTCAAAGGGACGCTGCGGGATGACATGGCAATGAATGAATATCAGGGTTACCTGCGTCTGGTCACTACTGTGGAGTCCCAGAATATTTCAAAAATCATAGATGACATCAGCGGGGAGTTCCTTGGATATGACGATATGGAAACTCAGACAACGAACAGCCTGTATGTGCTGGATGCGGATTTGGCCACTGTGGGAAAGGTCGAGGATTTAGCCAAGGATGAGCGCGTATACTCTGCCCGCTTTATGGGAAATACCGGTTATTTTGTCACTTTCCGGGAGACAGACCCCCTGTTTTCCGTAGATTTATCAAATCCCAGAGAGCCTAAAATATTGGGTGAACTGAAAATCAGCGGTTTTTCTGAGTACCTCCATTTTTATGCAGACAACCTGCTGCTTGGAATTGGCATGGAAGCGGATGAGGAAACCGGGGTAACGGATTGCCTGAAACTGTCCATGTTCGATATTTCCAACCCGGCAGATGTAAAAGAGCAGTCTAAGCTGGAACTGAAGGAGTATGATTATTCTGAAGCGCTGTACAATTACAAGGCAGTGCTGATTGACACAAAGAAAAATCTTTTTGGATTTGCCATGGAAGATTATGACAATGGAAAATTTGTCTATACGCTATTTAAGTTTGAGAACGGCGAGTTTTGTAAAGTAATGGAGATTGACTGCAGTGATTCTGAGCGTTATGGTTATGAAATCCGGGGCACATATATTGGAGAACGGTTCTTCCTCTTAGCCGACAATGGGCTGGTAGAAGAATACAGCCTGGCAGATGGCAGCAAAACGGCAGTATTAGAGCCTTAAACAAAGTAAAGAAGCGGGCGGTTACCCTATAGGGAGACCGTCCGCTTAACAACTCCATAGGAGCAAAGCAAATGCGAAGCATTTCTATTAATGCTTTGCGACGAATTGGCAGGTGACGCAAAGCGTCGCGTGCCGTTACCTTAGACTTTATACCCATTCTGTAATTTAAGCTATCCTCGACCTGAGCTCGGAAACTTCTCTTTCGAGAGCCTCCATCCTGTATTTGAGGCCGGATATCTGGACTTCGCATAGCATCCTTTAATGGCTGAATCAGTTGCGCAATGGCCTGTAAGTCATCGTTTGTCAATGCCATGCTATCGCCTCCTTTTTGCAAGCAGAAAAATTGACCGTCACGGATTGCTGTGCCGGAATTATAACATATGCAGGGTATAAAGTCTATGGAATTGTTAAGATGGGTTATAGATAGGATTGTATTTAATGTTATAGCTCACTCGTCAGCCAATATGGAGATAATCACATGCTAATAGCTTCAGGTGTCAAAAGATAAAAACCGTCTCGTGAAAGACGGTTTCTAACAAGCAGATAACGGGAGTCGAACCCGCCTTTCCAGCTTGGGAAGCTGGTGTTCTACCGATGAACCATATCTGCATGAACAACATTTATTATAACACAATCATCAGAAAATGCAAGGGAAAATTTTCATAGGCTGAAAAACTGAGGTTTTCGCTTGGAAAACACTGTATAATAACTAAAACCGGCTTCTTTGAGGATGCCAGTTACTTTGTGGAAATCGTATGCCACATGTTCCGGTTTATGGGCATCGGCCCCGATAGTAATGATTTCGCCGCCCAGTTCATGGTAGCGTCTGAGGATTGCTTCTGTGGGGTTGGGATGCCCGAGACCATATTTAAAGCCACCGGTATTGATTTCAATGCCTTTCCCTTTCCCAATCAGGGTCCGCAGGATTTCATCAATCACATCTGCAAATTTTTCGTAAGTATAATATTGGTTGGTGTTAGGGCCATAGCGTACAATGTAGTCCAGATGGCCATAAACGTCAAAACAGTCGAAGACAGACAGGTTCTCTAAGATGGATTCAAAATACTCCCGGTAAGCCTCGTCTTCGATTTTGCCCACAAAATATTCTGGATAATAGGGGTCTTCGCCGTTTACCCAATGGGAAGAACCGATGACAAAATCGAATGGGTATTGCTGTATGATGTTCGGCAGCAGTTCTTTTAAATAAGTCTGCAAACCGATTTCCACGCCAATATGGATAGGAAACCTGCCGTCAAATTGCGTCTGGAAGCTTTGCATTTCCTTGAAATATGCAGGCAGATCAAGCGGAAAGCTGTCCGGCGTAGTCTGCGTCTCTTCCAAATCAAGATGGTCGGTAAAGCAGATACCGTCAACGCCTGCATTCATGGAAGAATGTATCATTTCCAAAGTGCCGGCTTCGCTGTCAACGGAAAAATGTGTGTGCATATGTGTATCCCAAAGCATAACAGGCCTCCTTGCTCATAAATAGTTCCCCATAATCATAGACCAGATTTTAGGCGTTGTCAAAAGGAAAATGGAAAGATAATATAAGCAGATGATAAAATTTTAACAAAGTTGAAAAAGCACTTGAATTTTTTGCTGAAATTAGTTAGAATAAAGACAAGTTGGGTAATATATCCAAAGAAATACCAAATTCATTCAAAATTAGGAGGAATTATCATGTCAGTAAGAGTAGCAATCAATGGTTTTGGTCGTATCGGACGTTTAGCATTCAGACAGATGTTTGGTGCAGAGGGATACGAGGTAGTAGCAATCAACGATTTAACAAGCCCGAAAATGTTAGCACACCTGTTAAAGTACGATTCATCTCAGGGTAAGTATGAATTGGCAGACAAGGTAACTGCAGGAGAGGACTCCATTACAGTTGACGGAAAGGAAATCAAAATCTACGCTTTCCCAGATGCAAATAACTGCCCATGGGGAGATTTGAAAGTTGACGTTGTTCTGGAGTGCTCCGGTTTCTATACTTCCAAAGATAAAGCACAGGCTCATATCAATGCTGGTGCTCGTAAAGTTGTTATCTCTGCTCCTGCAGGTAACGACCTTCCTACTATTGTTTACAATACAAACCACAATACATTGAAAGCTGAAGATACCATCATTTCTGCTGCTTCCTGTACAACAAACTGTCTGGCGCCTATGGCTGACGCACTGAATAAATATGCAGCTATCCAGTCTGGTATTATGTGCACCATCCATGCATACACAGGCGATCAGATGACCTTAGACGGACCTCAGAGAAAAGGCGATTTGAGAAGATCTCGTGCAGCAGCAGTTAATATTGTTCCTAACAGCACAGGCGCTGCAAAGGCAATCGGCTTAGTTATTCCTGAACTGAACGGCAAGTTAATCGGTTCTGCACAGCGTGTACCGACCCCGACAGGTTCCACCACTATCCTGACAGCAGTTGTTAAGGGCAATGATGTAACAGTTGACGGAATCAACGCAGCTATGAAAGCAGCAGCTAATGAGTCCTTCGGATATAATGAGGATGAAATCGTATCTTCCGACATCGTAGGAATGAGATTTGGTTCTCTGTTCGATGCAACTCAGACCATGGTTTCCAAGGTTTCTGATGATTTATATGAAGTACAGGTTGTTTCCTGGTATGACAATGAGAATAGCTATACCAGCCAGATGGTTCGTACAATCAAGTATTTCAGTGAGTTAGCATAGGTATTGAGGCATTGAACACTTAGTGAGAACAAGCCGTAGGCGCAGTTCGAGGTTAGTGTGAAAGCCGTTCCCGAGACTTAACGGCAGTAAGCCGAAGGTGCTGCTGGCGTGTTAGTCGAGTGGAACTACCTTATAAATTATAGAAGCATAACTGCACGGCAGACTACCTTTTCAGGCGACAGGCTGCCAGAGTGCAGATAAGACTCAGAAAGGGTCCGGTCTTTTATGGACCGGACTCCTTTTTATCTTATTAGGAAAGACCATGTTAAATAAACGTGTGATGGAAAAATATATTATTTTTAGGAGGAAATGAAAAATGGCTTTAAATAAAGTTTCTGTAGATGATATCAATGTAAGCGGAAAACGCGTACTTTGTAGATGTGATTTTAACGTACCTTTAAAGGAAGGCAAGATTACAGACGAGAACCGTCTGGTTGCAGCGCTGCCTACCATCAAGAAATTGATTGCAGACGGAGGCAAGGTTATCCTTTGTTCCCATCTTGGCAAGCCTAAGGGAGAGCCTAAACCGGAATTATCCCTGGCGCCTGTGGCAGCAAGATTGACAGAATTGTTGGGACAGGAAGTTAAATTTGCGGCAGACCCTGAGGTGGTTGGACCGAATGCCAAGGCAGCAGTTGAGGCGATGAAAGACGGCGAGGTTATCTTACTTGAGAATACTCGTTACAGAGTGGAAGAGACCAAGAACGGAGAGGCATTCTCCAAAGACCTGGCATCTCTGTGTGACATTTTTGTAAATGATGCATTTGGAACTGCCCACAGGGCACATTGCTCTAATGTTGGAGTTTCTGAGTTGGTTGACACGGCAGCTGTTGGATATTTGATGCAGAAAGAGATTGATTTCCTTGGCAATGCAGTAGAGAATCCGGTAAGACCGTTCGTGGCAATTTTGGGCGGAGCAAAGGTTGCTGACAAATTGAATGTTATTTCTAACTTGCTTGAGAAATGTGATACCTTGATTATTGGCGGCGGAATGGCTTATACATTCTTAAAGGCACAGGGCAATGAGATTGGAAAATCCCTGGTTGATGACAGCAAGCTTGATTACTGCAAGGAAATGATTGCAAAGGCTGAGAAGCTTGGCAAGAAATTATTGCTGCCGGTTGATTCCGCAACTATTACAGATTTCCCCAACCCGATTGACGCACCGGTAGACGTAGAAGTTTATGAGTCTGACAAAATGCCGGCAGACCGTGAAGGCTGCGATATCGGACCTAAGACGGCAGAGCTGTTTGCAGACGCTGTGAAATCAGCAAAGACCGTAGTATGGAATGGACCGATGGGCGTATTTGAGAATCCGACTTTGGCAGAAGGAACCATTGCTGTTGCAAAGGCGCTTGCAGAGACAGATGCGACCACTATCATTGGCGGCGGAGATTCTGCAGCAGCAGTAAATCAGCTGGGCTTTGGCGATAAGATGAGCCATATTTCTACTGGCGGCGGAGCTTCCCTGGAGTTCTTAGAGGGCAAGGAGCTTCCTGGAGTAGCAGCAGCAACAAATAAATAGACCGAAAGCAACTAGCGATTGGCAAGCCAGAGGCGCAGACAGAGCGTGTTGCGAGGTCGTTCTGTAAGATTAGCGAAAGCGAGCCAAGGGCGAAGCTTGAGGTTAGCGAACAGAACTTCCTTAAAATGTAATGCCCATGGCGCAGAAATTTTGCAAACAAAATTTTATGTCAGGCGAACAGAATTTCCGAATAAAGGCAACTAGCGATTGGCAAGTAAAACAATAAGGAGGAAAGCAAATGCGAAGCATAGGAGGAGGGCAAATGCGAAGCATTTCTTGAATGCCCTCCGACGAGCTGGCAGGTGACGCAAAGCGGCGCGTGCCGATTCCCGGGAGGAATGCTTTCCGACGAAATGGCAGGTACCGCAAAGCGGTGCGTGCCGATACCAAATTAGATAGAAAAAGAGGATAAGAATATGGCAAGAAAGAAAATTATTGCAGGGAACTGGAAAATGAATAAGACACCGAGCGAGGCAGTGGCTCTGGTAAATGAGTTAAAACCTTTAGTTGCGAATGATGAGGTTGATGTGGTATTTTGCGTACCGGCAATAGACATCATTCCGGCAATGGAGGCTGCAAAAGGCTCCAATATCAACATTGGGGCAGAGAATATGTATTATGAGGAGAGCGGCGCTTACACAGGAGAAATCGCTCCCAATATGCTGACAGATGCCGGCGTTAAATATGTAATCATCGGACATTCCGAGAGAAGAGAATATTTTGCAGAGACAGACGAAACCGTAAACAAGAAAGTGCTTAAGGCATTTGAGCATGGCATCACGCCTATTATCTGCTGTGGAGAGACTTTGACACAGAGAAAACAGGGCATTTATATCGACTGGATTCGTATGCAGATTAAGATTGCATTCCAGAACGTAACTGCTGACCAGGCAAAGACCGCAGTAATCGCTTATGAGCCAATCTGGGCAATCGGAACCGGAGAGACGGCAACTTCTGACCAGGCAGAGGAAGTATGTGCAGCTATCCGTGCCTGCATCAAAGAGGTTTATGATGAGGCTACTGCAGAATCCATCCGCATCCAGTACGGCGGTTCTGTCAATGCAGGAAATGCAGCAGAGCTGTTCTCCAAACCGGATATTGACGGCGGGCTTGTTGGCGGAGCTTCTCTCAAGGCTGATTTTGGCAAGATTGTATGTTATAAATAAGTTCTGTTTGCTCTGAACAGTGATTTGTACTCTTAGGTTTGTTTGAAAAAGATTAATCACAGAACCTCACTCTCGTTATGGAATATCCATGATGAGGGTGAGGTTTTTATAGTAAGCGACAAAATAATTTGTCCCTTACTATACCTTTCCAGGGTATGCGTACGATTTTGTTATGAAGAAAAAATTATCAAATCTATAAAATGTAACAAAAATATGCTTAAGAATTAAATATAATGTACCCATAACCGTGGACAATCTAATTAGTGTAGTCCCCTCATCTTA
>CAJTYM010000045.1 GCA_910583835.1 uncultured Lachnospiraceae bacterium
CAGTGACTTGTCGCCAGTTTCCTAACTTGACATTCGCTCCACGGAAAACCTGCCAATTTTGCGGCAGCAACCTCTCGCTTCTTCGCTATCATGCCACAGCAGATATTAGTATAACGGATATTTCAAAAAAAAGCAAGTACTTTTTTAATTTTCCCGTTCAGCCAGCCGAAAGAAATTGGGAAAAATCGTGCTCGCACGAATTTTTCTCGATTCATTTCGGCTGGGAGAACGCCATTTTATGAGCAAAGTTAGCATTTGACCTGAGGGGGGACCCAACGAAGTTGGGGAGAGTCCTGAGGTCTCCTGACATTTCTCAATAAGATAACGCAGCGAGAAAGCGCTGTAAGTTGCTAAGTGCCAGTGGCACTTGCTAAGCAACGACCGAAGCGAAGCGTAGAACTTTGCGAATGGCGTGGGCTGAACTGTTACCAGCCAGCCGAAAGAATTTAGGCTGAACTATATAAAAAATAGCAGGACGCAAGCCATACTGACTCACGCCCCATCATTACTTCCACCTAAACAACTCTCTATATTATTCTGCCTTAAAAGACTTCTCTGTCAGTACATTTCCATCCGGGTCAAGATAACGTACCGTAAAAGTACATGCGCCCTCCTGTCCAACTGCAGTATCCAATGTCTTCACCTGTGCCTTAAACGTTCCCGCCTGGGCATCTACCGCAGCCGCTAAAGTATCACCGATACCATCTGTAATCACGGAACTGTCCTCAATCTTAACCTCAACAATCATCTCATTTCCAACTGCGCTGACAGAAGCAGACATACCATCTGTCGCCATAGCCTGAGTCATGCTGTCAAAAGCAGATTTTGCGCTTGGATCCTTAAACAGCTCCTCCAGGGTTGTACCAGTAGCAGCTGCGTCCGTTCCTGCTGCGTCCGTGCCATCGGCAGCATCTGCCCCAGCTGCATCTGTGCCATCGGTATCAGCAGCGGCATCCGCTCCCGCCGCGTCCGCATTATCGGCTCCATCGGCTGCGTCTGTTCCAGCTGCATCTTTGTCATCAGCAGCATCTGCTCCGGCTGCCTCATCGCCTGCCGTAGCCTCCGTATCCGCTGCCTTATCTTCTTTGTCGGAGCCACCACATGCGGTGACAGACAATGCCATTGCCATCATGGCTGCACATGCAAATAACTTTAACGTCTTTCTTTTCATTTTACTTTTCCTCCTTGTTTTCATAAATCTTCTTTGTTCCTTTATTCTTTTATTTTATCAATGTCTGTAAGATTAACGCCCGCTACATTTAAGATTGCCTTTAACGAAAGATACTCGTCTTTTAATTTGGCATATGTTTCTGTAGCGTTTTCCTTCCTGGCCAACATCATATATTCTTGTATTTTTTTGAAATCCTCAATAGCAGCTTTGGCTATTTCAAGACCATTTGGCATATGAATCACCTCCTTATTGTAAAGACTGCACAAGCTAACTTAATGTTGACACCAAATTTAAACAGACAGCAAACATTCATCTTTTTCCAATATATCTTTAATTTCTTCTATGGTTTTTCCCATTACATCAGCAATCTGTTCCAATGTGTAATTTTTTTCGTACATACTTCTGGCAATCCTAACCTCCGCCATCGTCTTACCCCTGGCTTCTCCTCGGGCTTCTCCTCGGGCTTCTCCTCGGGCTTCTCCTCGGGCTTCTCCTCTTTCTAGAATCCCCTGACTCAGATTACACATAACATTCACATCCTCTCTTACCCTGTCATTTACCAGAATACCGTATTCCCCCTCCATGATTCCCAACTTCTTCTCGGCAGTTAAATCGGCTGACAGCAGTACGCCCAACAACCGATGCAATTCATAATCTTTCTTTCCTTCCGGCAATTCGTTCGACAAGCCTATCAAAACTATATTTAATAAATCCAGCTTTCCCTTCCACTGACAGGAACCTAGTAGCTTATCATCTGTCAGATGCACATAATCCATACTGTCTTCATCCATATTCATACAAATCCAGATAGAAAATACACGCTTTATGTCATTGTAATTCATCTTACTAAAATCTCTTTCTTTCTGGGAAGAGACAAGACGGCTTACATAAAAAATTGCCCTATTCAAAATATTGTAGTGTGTCGGTTCATCTTTCTGTGCCTCCAGATTAATTATAATCTGCGAGATTCCGTCTTTCATCCTCACATAAAAGATGATGTCGAATCTGACAAGCCCCTCATTTATCTCAGCATTTTCCGTATTTATCCCTATAACGCGCCCCTCTTTTGCCGTATTTGTCAGTCCCGGCTCAATCGGAACTGCATCGATAAAAGGCTCTTTTTCAATAAAAGGCACCACTTCTTCCGGCCGCATTCCTTGAAATTCATCGACAGTTTTTACCAGTATATGCGCCAGTATCATTTTATTGCTCAGCAAGCGTTTTACCTTTTCATCATATTGAGCTTCCATATCTGCCGCATTTACCGCATTTTTTATCTCTGTGTTCACAGCTACTCTCCTCGTGCATCCTATATGGTTAATGACCAGACAGCCTTAAAACTATTTTACCCCAGTCCTCGCCTAAATTCAACAGGAATCTGGCAGCCACCATGGAAACCCCAACATTTTCCTTACTCCCTTCCTTCCGGCAAAGGCTTGATAATCTTCTTATAGATACTTACCAGGCAGAGCACAGACACCAGAAGGGACATGGTCTCTGCAATCGGGAAAGCCCACCATACCGCATCAAGACCGCCTATCCTCGCCAGGATATATGCCGCCGGCACTAATACCACCAACTGCCTCATAATGGAGACAATCATACTGTAGACCGCTTTGCCCAACGCCTGGAAAATAGTTCCGGCAATGATACAGAACCAGGCAATCAGAAAATGAAAACCGATAATCCGCAGCGCCTGACAACCAATATCCATCATTTCATCCGAAGCATCAAACATGCGCAGAAGAACCTGCGGGAAAAGTTCAAAGCCCGCAAAGCCAAACAGCAGCAGTCCAAACGCAATGCCCATGCTTATCTTGATAGTCTTAATCATACGCTTTCTCTGCTGCGCACCGTAACTGTAGGCAATAATCGGCGTAATGCCATTGTTAAGCCCAAAGACCGGCATAAAGAAGAAACTCTGAAGCTTGAAATACACCCCAAAAACTGCCGCCGCTGTGGAAGAAAAGTCTATCAGTATCTTATTCATGCAGTATGTCATGACAGAACCAATGGACTGCATTATGATAGAAGGAACACCTACCATATAAATGCTGCCAATTAACGTCCCGCTCAGACGGAATCCTTTCAGGGACAAATCCACCTCATGGTTAAACTTCATATTGCAGGCACAGGCAACGATTGCCGCCACGCATTGACCGATAACGGTTGCCACAGCCGCACCTGCGACCCCCATCTTGGGAAGTCCCAGCCAACCGAATATAAGGATGGGGTCTAAAATAATATTCGTGACAGCTCCTGACAGCTGCGATACCATGCTGAAAACCGTCTTACCGGTAGAAGTCAAAAGCCTCTCAAAGAAGAATTGTCCAAATATTCCCAGAGAAAAAATCATCACAATGCTCAGATACTGCACACCCATGTCAAAAATTTCCGGCGAACTTCCTTTTAACTGGCTTGTATAAAACGGCTTTACGGCAACGAAGCCCAATACCAGAAACAGAAGATAACTCAATATATATAAAAATCCTCCGTTTAGCGCCGTGGCATTCGCCTTCTTAAAATTCTTCTCGCCCAGTGATTTGGAAAGGATTGCATTGATTCCCACGCCAGTACCAGCCCCCACCGCAATTACCAACGTCTGCAGCGGAAACGCAAGGGACACTGCCGTCAGCGCATCTTCCGACACCCTCGCCACAAAAATACTGTCCACAATATTATAGAGTGCCTGCACCAGCATGGAAACCATCATCGGGAATGACATATTCCACACCAACTTGTTAACTGGCATGACGCCCATCTTATTTTCCTGAATTTGTTCTGTATTTTTACTGTTCATTTTATCCCTCCTTCGCAGATAGCTTTTGAGCAACAGTCCTATTATAGCCCCGGCGGGGAGCGAAGTCAACAAGGAATCAATATTCCCCTCAAAAACAAACTGCGCCCGCATGGTCTTTCGACCACCGGGCACAGCCTGTATATGGATGATAGTTAGATTATTTTACCTTAACTGTAATGGTCTTTGACCCCTTTCCACTGGTAATCTTAACCTTAACAGTACCTTTTTTCTTGCCTTTGATGGTAAGCTTGCCTTTCTTGAATGTTACAGTAGCAATCTTCTTCTGCTTCTTGGACAGCTTGCCAATCGTGATACCGGAATTCTTGGGGCTTACGCTGACAGTCAGCTTCACGCTCTTCTTCCTCTTCACGTCAACTTTCTTAACAGATTTCTTACCCTTCTTAACCGTAATGGTAGGATTCTTAACAGTAACGTTAACGCTCTTGGAAATGCCATTAGCCGTAGCTGTGATTGTTGCCTTACCAGCCTTAACAGCAGTAATCTTACCATTATTGTCTACCTTGGCAATCTTATCATTGCTGGACTTCCATGTTACAGCCTTATTTGCTCCCGCAACAGTAGCCTTAACCGTAGCTGTCTTAGAAGCCTTACCTGTATACAATGTAACGTTTGATTTATCCAAACTCAGGTTCGCTGCTTCCGTAATGGTAAAGTTCCTATTTACAGAACCGGCATATTTATCACCTTTGAATGTAATGGTAGCCGTAGCTGTACCCACCTTGTTGTTATTAGCATAGGTTACGGTATAATTGCTGGCTGCAATTGCAACGCCCTTGCTGTCCCTTACGGTTACTGCAGGTGTAATTGCCTTACCAGCGTAAGCGAAGCTGTTTCCTGCCAGGGTGATGTTGCTTGCCTTATTGATTATCTCTGTCGTAGTTTCCTGGCAAACACTGCACACTGTCCTAATCACACCGTCTGCACTGGCAGTTGCTTTCGTGATAGTGGTTGTATAAGAATGGGGCAGCTTATCAATTTCAAGCTGAGGCCTAGTGGTTTCCTCTATCGCTCCATCATCCCCACTCACCACACGCTGACCATAACCATTACAACGAGAACATCTATAATGCGCCTTCATGCCTTTTTTTGCACAAGTAGCTTCTGTCGCAGCAACAAGTTCGCCATAGCTATGGCCTAACGCCGGGATTACCTCCATCGGTGCCTGCCCACACGTTGTACACACTGGCAAACGTTTCACTCCGGGAGTTGTACATGTTGGCTCAGTTACCACAACCGCTTCTCCCTCTCCAGGTGTATGTATATGCTCTGAAGACTTTGCCTCTAACTTAATGTTGTCCATAAGACCCACATAGCCCTCATTGCCTGTCACAACACCTTTACCGAGACGAAGCTGCCCATCTTTTAGAGCCTTAAAGACATCCGCCATGTAGCCATTCGTATCCTGATAAGACACAATCGGCACACCGTCAATAGCAATTGTCAACCCATCCAAAGTGTAGATAAATTCAAGATGATACCATTTGTGAGCATTTTCTGCCCCCTTATCCCCTACAAAATAATTCCAGTTATAATTTCCTTTGTTCTCATGAATCCAGTTGGGATTATTTGCATCAGCGGCATCACCTGCCGGAAAAGCCATCCATGATACCCCATCAGCATTTTTTTTCATCTCGCTGTCAAGACCTGCGGAAAAACCTATCGTTCCCACAAAAGCATTCTTCACTGCTCCAAACGTACCAATGCCAAAAATATAATTCCAGTCAGTGCTCTGCTGGTCGGGATAGATATCACAGGAAAGTGTAAACCCTTGCGTAAAATCATATTTTGCAAGAGCGCCTGTTACAGTTGTAATCCAAGACTGACCAGTTTCTGCATTAGTTACAGGGTCTGGATTGGGGAATCTGAATACCTTTCCATGACCGCCATCATCGCCAGTAACCGTATCACTTGTTGCCGGCTGACCGTCTGCTCCTGTAATAATCGGAGCGTCAACGATTTCAACACCATCGTTGGTAAAGCTGATTCCATTTTCCTCATAACCCTTGCTGTCCGCCGTCATTGTGCCATCAGCGCCAAATGTCAATCCATCCGTTGGGGTTGTCACTTCGCGGGTACTGCCTATTGTACCTTCTGCTACCGTGCCTGCTCCGTTATCTGCTGCCGGATCCCCTGTAGCGGCGGAAACTGAGGTACCGTTTCCGACTACCAAGGCAGCAGAGAGAACCAAAGCAAGTACTTGTTTCCATACTTTGTCCTTTCTCATTAAAAAAATGCCTCCTTTATGTATTAAAATTTTATCACTTGCATTATAGCAGATAAAATAAAAAAGTGGTATGTCAAAATCTACCAATAGTTATCAACATAATATGCATTTTATTAACATTTTGACCACTTTTGGTATTTCTGAGGCGGAAAGCCCGGAATAGTTGATAACAAACGTATGGGTCGGAATATCCGATGCCGGTTTACAATAATACTCCGCCAGGCTGGAAAGGCGGATACCACACTGCTCCGCCCTCTGCAAAAGTTCCTCATCCGATAGTCCGGTATCAATATAAAGCAGAAAATGCAGCCCGGCATCTTCCTCCGTTATTTTACAGCAGGAAGCCAGGGGGCTTTTGCGGATACCAGTCATCAGTTCATCGCGGATTCGGCGGTAATGTGTGCGCATACGATTGATATGCTTCTCAAAATAACCGTCCTCCATGAACCTTGCCAGGGTATACTGTTCAAAATTAGATACCGTGCAGGAATAGAACGACAGCCTCTTGGCAAATTCTTCCAGCAGGTGATGGGGCAACACCATGTAACTGATGCGAATCGTGGATGCCAGCGATTTGGTAAATGTATTCATATAGATGACTCGCTCAGACCTGTCAATTCCCCGCAGCGTGGGAATCGGCTTTCCGGCAAGGCGAAACTCCGAATCATAGTCATCCTCTATGATATAACGTCCGCTGCTGCGGGTTGCCCAGCCGAGAAGCTCATAGCGCTTGCCAATCGGGGTCACAGTTCCCGTAGGAAAATGGTGGGCTGGCGATATATGCGCTACATGAGCGCCGGATTCTTCCAGTTTCCCGACATCCATGCCCTCTTTGTCCACCGGAATAAAACAATGCTTTACTCCATTGCTTTCATAGATTTTGGCTATCTTATGGTAACCAGGGTTTTCCACGGCATAAATTTTATCACGCCCCAAAAGCTGAATAAGCAGACCATATAGGTATTCCGTTCCCGCCCCGATGATAATCTGTTCCGCCGATACTTCCATATCGCGGAATTCTTTCAGATGATTGCTGATAGCACGGCGCAATTCCCAAATGCCGCCCCACGGCGGAGTCTCCAGCAGTTCCTCATGGCAATTCAAAAGCGTCTCCCGCAAAAGCTTTGACCAGATGGAGAATGGGAACTGTTCAGGGTGGATGCGGTTGCTGACAAAATCCGCCACATACTGCTTATGCAGAATTTCCTGCTCTGCCAAATCTGTACGCGCTGCCTGGGAAGAAGGGATAAGGTCAGAAATCTCCCTGACATAAAATCCTTTCTTGGAAATGGAATAGATATACCCTTCCGCCTGCAATTGTGCATAGGCATTTTCTACAGTAATATTGCTCACCCCCAGGTTTTTGGCAAAACTCCGCTTGGAGGGCAGTTTCGTACCGGCAGGAAGCTGCCCTGATAAAATATCTTTTTTAATACATAGGTACAGATGATGGTACAGACTGTCTGACCCTATATCTGTAAATGAATATGTTAACATTTCTGTAAAATCACTCCATTCTGACTATGCTGACTATATTTAAATTGATTATTTTAACATGACCAGAAATAGTATAAAGTATTGGCAGGTTGTTTGTAAACAGCAAATTGTGCATTTTTTCTATCCGTCAAGAAACGCAGGACAGAAAAACATAGCCACTAAATTTTATCAGAAAAGAGGATTACCATGGACAGACAGTATGAATTGAACAAAGAACTGGCACAGATGCTAAAGGGAGGCGTTATCATGGACGTGACCACGCCGGAACAGGCCAAGATAGCCGAAGCGGCTGGGGCTTGCGCCGTGATGGCGCTTGAACGGATTCCCGCGGATATCCGCGCTGCCGGAGGCGTATCCCGCATGAGCGACCCCAAAATGATTCGCGGTATCCAGCAGGCAGTTTCCATCCCTGTCATGGCAAAATGCCGCATCGGGCATTTTGTGGAGGCACAATTATTGGAGGCCATTGAAATTGACTACATTGATGAAAGCGAAGTACTTTCCCCGGCAGATGACATTTACCATATTGATAAGACGAAATTCCGCGTTCCTTTTGTGTGCGGTGCAAAGGATTTGGGTGAAGCGCTCCGCCGGATTAACGAAGGAGCGGCAATGATTCGCACAAAAGGCGAGCCGGGGACCGGCGATGTTGTACAGGCGGTGCACCACATGCGCATGATGAACCGCGCGATTGCACAGATTTCTTCCATGCGGGAAGACGAACTGTTCGATGAGGCAAAACGCCTGTGCGTGCCATACGCCCTCATCCAGTACGTGCATGACAATGGGCGGCTTCCGGTCGTAAACTTTGCCGCGGGCGGCGTGGCGACCCCTGCCGATGCCGCGCTGATGATGCAGCTCGGCGCAGAAGGCGTGTTTGTCGGCTCCGGCATTTTCAAATCCGGCAACCCCGAAAAACGCGCCAACGCCATAGTAAAAGCCGTGACAAACTATACAGACGCCGCACTGATTGCAGAATTGTCGGAAGACCTCGGTGAGGCGATGGTGGGAATTAATGCCGATGAAATTGAACTGCTGATGGCAGAACGCGGAAAATAACAATTTAACTGCAATGCGCAGCATATGAAAATACCGTTACCGATTAACAAGAGAATTTAGGAGGAAAGCAACATGAAAATAGCAGTTTTGGCAGTGCAGGGCGCTTTCGAGGAACATGAGAAAGTACTGCAGGAACTGGGGGCGGAAACTTTGCAGCTACGCAAAGCCAGCGACTTAGACCATGATTTTGACGGCTTAATCCTACCCGGAGGCGAGAGCACCGTACAGGGAAAGCTTCTGCGGGAATTATCTATGATGGGGGCAATCCGCGACAGAATTAAAAACGGTCTGCCTGTACTCGCCACCTGCGCAGGCTTAATTCTATTGGCAGAGAAAATTGCCGGCGAGGCCGTCCACCATATCGGGACATTGCCGGTAACCGTAAAACGCAATGCCTATGGCAGGCAGCTTGGCAGCTTTCATTATGAGGGAATCGTCCAGGGAATAGGCATTTTCCCCATGGAATTTATCAGGGCTCCTTACATAGAGAGCATTGCGGATGGCGTAAAAATCCTTGCTGCCGTGAATGGGCACATTGTGGGTGTGCAGTACCAAGACCAGCTCGCCGTTGCTTTCCATCCTGAACTCGGCGGCGACCAGCGGATCCATAAATATTTTCTGGAACGCATGGTCTCAAAGAATTAGCGTCCATAGGACAATACGGTCCCCTGTTCAGGACCGTTTTGTTATTTCATTATCCGTGCGAAAATACCTTTTATTCAATTTATTGTGATACCAGATCATCACAAATATGCCGCCTATGCACTCTGCCGCCCCCAACATAACAGCAATTAAAACAAACTTCTCACCCAATGGAATTATCAGCATAAAGCAGAGGAAGAAACCGGCGCCATACAATATCCACATTATCCCATGTTTCTGGTTGTACGCTTTTACATCCGTAATTTGCTCCCTCTTTGGCGGCTTCTGTCCACTCCAAAATCCAACTGGCTCTTTGCTCCTGTACTGGACAAGCCCCAGAATAACCATAGGCGCTGCACTGATTATCACTATCACCAAAAAAATAATTATCTCTGCCGTTGCCATAGCCCTACCTCACATATAATCCTGCCAGCCGCATATCCTCATCGTATGTCAGCCGATATGTCACTGTGATATTTTCATAGGAGACCGTAATTTCCCCCACGGCGAGGTGCTTATTCCCCTGCACAAGCTCTGCCGTATAAACTGTCCCAAACTGCTGTCTCTCGCCCCAGTCATCCGACATCTGCCCTTTTACCTTGCCCATCTCTTCTTCATTCAGAAAAGCCTTCATCTGTGGGATGGCGTTTTCCTGCAAAGAATCAAACTCTCCTGCATCCATCTGTTCAATGGTTTCTTTCATCGCTGCCTCTACCCTGTCTTTGTCAAAATATTTGCTCTGTTCGATATCCTTTCCCTTGGGCATCATCCAGTAAATAAATATTGCCAGCAAAACCAATACTGCTGCAATGGGAATTACAATCTTCAGCGCTTTGTTCCTGCGGTACTTTTTCCTATCCTCCGCTGAAATATTTTCATTAAACCCTTGCGCAATTTCCGAGGCGGTTCCCATCTGGGCAATAATTTGTTCCAGTTTTTCTCCCTGCTCCAAACGCAAATTGATGTCTGTCAGCAGCTGCCGTTCAATCTCTTTTTTCTTTTTGCCATCACATTTAATTCTCTTTATAACTTCCTTTGCATATTGTTCTGCATTCATATCCTATTCCTCCATTATCCTTGAGATTCCAGCAGAAATCCGCTCCCAGACAGCCGTAATGCCCTCCAATGCCTGACGCCCTGCCGTGGTAATCTCGTAATATTTTCTTGCCACCTGCTTGCCCTCCGCTTCGCTCCATTTACTTGCCACCAGGCCCTCGTCCTCCAGACGGTATAAAATCGGGTATAGCGTGCCATCCTTCAACAGAAATATTTCCCCGCTCTTCTCCTTCATTTCCTGTATAATCTGATAGCCATACTTGGCTTCTGCGGAAAGCAGCTTTAAGACAATCATGTCTAAAACCCCTTTCTTCATCTGCCTTTCGTATTTATCATTCATAAATCACCTCTATACTTTGTATTACTAAGTATATTATAACAGTTAGGTAATCTAATGTCAAGATACACAAGATTGCAAATTATGTCTTCCAGAGGTATAATAAAAAAAAATAAGTAGGAGGTACCGTATATGATTTCAACAAAAGCACGTTACGCGCTCAGAGTGATGATTGACCTTGCACAGCATCAGGAAGATAAATATATCCCGCTGAAAGAAATTGCCGCACGGCAGGAAATATCTGAGAAATATCTGGAAATTATCTTGAAGCTGCTTGTCTCCGGCAAAATGCTGACCGGCCTCCGCGGCAAAGGCGGCGGATATATGCTGACACGCACCCCCAAAGAATATATCGTTGGCGAAATCATTGAACTTACAGACGGACCTCTGGCCCCAGTCGCCTGTCTCATGCCGCGCGCAGAAGCCTGCCCTCGCAAAGATGGCTGCATTACCCTGCCGCTGTGGCAGAAATACGATGCCCTCGTCCATGACTTCTTTTACAGTATTACGCTGGAGGATTTAGTTACTGGGAATTATTAAGGTATAATATTTTGGATAAAACACATAAATCCGGGTCACCACCTCTTTAGAGATGATGACCCGGATTAACATTTTTGTTCAGTATAAATCTTACTTCACAATCTTAATCTTAACTTTCGCTGATTTCTTCGTGCCGTCCGTCGATGTCGCTGTGATGGTCACGGTCTTGCCCGCTCCTGCTTTCTTGGCGGTTACCACGCCCTTGCCGTTCACGGTTGCCCACTTGGTGTTTGAAGACTTCCAGGTAAGCTTCTTGTTGACCTTCTTACCGTTAGCCTTGACCGTTGCCTTGATAGTTACCTTCTTGCCGACTTTGACTTTCTTGGCTTTTGCTTTCAAGGTAATCTTGGTAACGGCATTTTTCATAATCTTAATCTTGATGGTACCCTTAATATTGCTACCATCATTGGCAGTTGCAGTAATGGTCACAGTCTTGCCCGCTCCTGCTTTCTTGGTGGTTACCACGCCCTTGCCGTTCACGGTTGCCCACTTGGTGTTTGAAGACTTCCAGGTCACAGCCTTATTTGCTGCATCAGCTGGCGTAATTGCCGCCTTCACTGTCACCTTCTTGCCTGCCGCGATATTCTTGCTGTCTGCAGACAGCGCTATCTTCTTTACCTTAACGGTTATAACCTGTGACTGTGCCTTTTGAAGGGCTGTTTTTTTCGCATTCAAGGTTGCCAGAGCGTTATTTACTTCCTGCTGCGTTGCATCTGCCTTGGCGGCTACTGTCTTGGCGGCATTTAATGCCGTCTGGAATGCGTTCCAGCTTTCCGACGTGTAGTCCGCTGCCTTGAGGCTGCCGCAATCGCTGATTGCCTTGTTCAGCGCCGTTTTATCAACAATGATAACAAGCGCTTCCTTGGCTGCATTCAGTTCGGCAATTGCCGTCTCAATCTCCGCCTTGGTTACATTATTGTTTTCTTCTGCAAGACGGTCGGATATCTTCTTCATTGCTGCCAATGCTTTCTGGTATCTGCTCCAGCTTTCTTCGCTGTAAATCTCAGGCTTCATGCCTGCTGCTGCAGAAACAGCTGCCCCATAAGCCGTGGTAAATTCCTCTATTTCCGGTTCATCCGGTATCTGTGTTGCTATTGGCTGAAGCGCCGCCCTTGCTTCTTCCAACGCTTGGGCTGCATCTTCTGCCTCATCTTTTGTTGCATTCGCTCTGTTAAGCACTTCTTCCAAGGTGTTTAATGCCGCCTTATATTCTCCCCACGTCTGCGGTGTGTAATTTTTGCTTTCAAGGGCTTCTTCCTTTGCCTCTGCCAGTTTCTCATCCAACTCTTCTTTGGCTGTTCCCTCAAGCTTATGTTCTTCTTTGACTTCCAGGGCAGCCATCACACTCTTCAGCTCGTCTGCAGCCGGTGCATAGTCCTCCAGTTTCTTGGCAAGTTCTGCTTCCGCTGTCTGCAGCGCTGTCGTTAATTCATTCCAGGTTGTCTCCGTATAAGCTTCCTGATATTTCGCCAGAGCCTTGGCATCTGCAATCGCCTTTTCCAAAGGCTCTTTGTCGCCGCATTCTTTCAGCACAGACACTGCGGTCTGAGGCAGGGAGCCTACTGCTGCAGATACCGCATCCTTTGTGGCATCGGCAGTTTCCAGCACCTCATTGGCAGCGTCCAATTTATCCTGTAATGCCTCCAGACTTGCCGTAGTGTAGTTATCTTTATCTAAGTCTTCCATTTCAGACGTCAGAGACGCAATCTTATCTCGAAGCTCGGATATATTGACCAAATTGCCCTCTGCGCTTTCCAGCTCGCTCTTTACCGTTGCTACTGTCTGGGCATCATCTGGATTGTCTACCTGGGCATAAGCGTTTGTAAGCGCTGTCTGCAAAGCCGTCCAGCTTGCCTGCGTATAATCCTGCTGTTTCAGTTTCTTATCGGTTAAGGTCTGGATAGCTGTCTCCAAAGCCGATGTATCTGTGTCGTTCTTGTAATATACTTTACACTTAAATATAATCTGTGCCGTCTGCTGGCTGTCGCCTTCCCCGATGGTAATTGTCGCTGTCAGGTCAGCCGTCTTTGCCGGTTCGTTCTTGCTGTCCGGCACGGCGGCAGCTCCAGTATCCGCATTGATGACATTATCATCCGAAGATGTCCATGCAACTTTGGCATCCCCATAGCTGGTCAGCGGCAAAGTAAGCGTTTTGTCCGTGGTATTGAGGTTGGTTACATTTAAGACAACCGTACCGTCCGCTTCTTCCCTTGCGCCCAGAGCTTTCATGATGTCATCTTTGGCGTATTTCATCGGCAGCGTATCAATATAGCTGTAAGCTCCTTCTATCTGCTCCTGTGCAAGCGCCGCATTATAGATGCGGAAGTCTTTGATGGAGCCTTTAAAGTCCGCATCCCCATTATGCCCATATGCACAGTTACCAATATAGAAATAACGATTTGCTCCCTCATTATGATTCCATGCCTCTGTCAGTAATATATCTGTGTCAACTGCATCCCGGCCGCCTTGCAGCACTTTCTGTTTGTCAACGTACAGCTTCAGCTGGTTGCCGCTGACAACAGCAGTGATATGATGCCATTCATTCTTAGACACCGGGACATTTGCAAATCCTTTATGCGCATTCGTTGCCCAGCCATTAGCTGTTACATATGCATTCAACGTACTGTTGATATAAAAATGCTTGGAAGCGCTGCCATTATTCTTGTCACTTCCGCCAATATTAGAGCCGATGCCAAACAGATTCCTGTTTTCAGAAAAATTTGTCCAGAAAGAAAACGTCATATAATCTGTAACTTTCAGCGCATCTAATGCTTCCTTGGGCAGTTTGATACTATTTTCAAGCGCTTTTTCTCCATTGAAGGTCGCGCCATTCTCTCTGTCAAATGTAACAGTGGCTGCTGCTTCGCCGTTCAATCCATTGCCAGATACATCTTTGGCTTTATCTGTGGCATCATCCAGCGGATACCAAGCAGCTAACGCCTCGTCCATCTGCTGGAAAGTCTTCAAAACAAGAAGGTTTTCTACTTCCAGAAGTTCTGCGGCGGCAGCTTCTACTTCATCTGCGTTCTCATCCGGCGTTCCTTCTGTCTCCTTGACCTGAGCCAGTTCATCCAATTTCGTTTTCATGGCTGCCAGGCTGTCTGCCGTATAGATGTTCTCTTTCTTGGCAGATTTATATCTGTTGTCTGCGTTTGCATATGCCTCATCATACTCTACAAAAGAAACTTTATCTAATTCCAATACCGTAAGACCGGAGAATGTCTTGGTCATAGCGCTGGAACCATACTGAATCTTCGCTTTGAGCGTAATATTTGCCGCATTTCCCTTACCCTTGGAAGGACGCACAACCGTTCCGTCTGACCGAATTGCCGCATTGTCGGATTCCCAGGTGATTTTCAATCCCTGTACGGTCTTGCCATCGCTGGTCTCCATAACTGTCGGCAGATTCAATGCTTCTGTAATCTTCGTTTTATCGAACGCCTCTTCTGACTGCAGGCTTAATTCCAGATTATCATAGATATCCTGTACCGGAGCGCTGCAGAGCCTGTCATTGGCAATTTTTTGAATTTCCGCTTCCGTCAGAATGCCATTGTATACTTCAAAGTCATCAAAGGTTGCCTTGTAATCGTCATCTGGCCAGGATGCACGACCTAAATAATTATTCTGTGCGGTCAGCTGGGATGGCTTACAGATGCCTGTCACCGTGCCCACAAGCACGCCGTCCAGATATAGTTTTGCCGTATCTTTCGAGCCGTTTGTCACGATTGCCACGTGTGACCACTGTCCAATCGGCGTAAGTAAATTTCCACCCTCTTCGTTCTTTGCCTGTAAATTAGCTACTGTCGTACCGCCAATCCTGTATTCCATATCTACCAGGCTGTCCTTATTGATAAATCCAAGATGTCCCTGAGGATCGCTTTTTCCTACCTGTGTCGCATGTAAGGTCATGGCAAAGGAATTGCCGTTGCTCTCACGGTTAATAAACATGGAAACCGTAAAATCATCCTGCGTTGTTTTCTTACCGTCTGCCTCTGTCAGCTGCAGCAAATCATCGGGCAGCTTCACATTGGAAGAACCGTTTTTGCCGCCTTTTAACTTCACGCCCTTGCTGCCTGCATCCACGCCGTCTACATCCTGCTCCACGTTCGTAAGAACGGCATCTGCATGGCGTCCCGTGCTGTCAGCTGCCGGCTTATCGCCGTCAAATGTATATTTTGCCAAAAGATAGGCATGTTTTACATGAACCTTGGCTGTTACTGTCTTGCCGCCGGGGAATGTTCCAGTTATTTCCAGAGGCGCATTGTCTGCCGTCTCCGTATTAAGGTCGGCATCCTCCAGATTCCATGTAACCTCCGTCGGTATTGTACCCTCCACACCTTCATACTTTGCTTCCAAGGTTAACGGCAGGATCGGCGCCTTGCCAACCAAGGTTTCAACCTCAACTACTTCGTCCGTTCCAAGAAGCTCTGACGCTTTATATTGGGCAATGTAATGAACAGTATCGCCAGCCGCCGGTATGGTTGTGCTGTCCGTTGCCGCCGTATCTGCTGTACCATCATTGTTCGTATCCCAGCCGGAATTTTCTGCATCAAACAGATAGGTCTTGCCGTCTACGCTCTTAGGCGTAAAGATTGCCGTATCTATGGTCTTTGAGGAACCTGGCAGTTCTTTTGTCGTTGCTGCAAAATCTGCCCATTCCTTGCCATCCGGGTCTTGGTACTTTATCTGTACGGTTGCGTAGCCGGACTGCCAGGAGATTTTGTGGTTGGTTACAGCCAGATTTTTACGTGCTACAAAGAAACGCCGGATAGTTCCATCGTTGTATGTCCGATACTTATTCCCCTCGGGCTTTGTGATTTCAACCGTCCTGCCGGTTTCGTCTGTCACATAAATATGGTAATTGCCATTATCCGCCTTAGTGTCAATGACCATGCGCGCACGGTATGTCTTCCCGGATTCGTACATCATTTTCTCTACGTTATCACTGGCTGTCGGGTAGTTATCGGCGCCTCCAGTTCCATTTCCGGTACGGCTGATGAACCATCTATTAGTCTTATCATACTGAAGCATCGGACCTGACTTGGAAAAAGCGTTATCTATATTTGTATCAGTTGATGACAGATAAGAATAACAGGAGTCATCTGTATTAAGAGATGTAATGTCAAATTCCGTGATAAACTCCCCGCCGTACTCTTTCGCTAACTGCTGGAACTTTCCTGAATTCTCGCTGCCCGTTGCGAAATCAGCAACTGCTTCATCACACTCATAAATATGAACCGTTGCCGTCACGTTCGCTGCAGCTCCCTCAAGCCCTTCGGCGGTTCCCGTCACCTTATTATCGCCAACAGCCCACTTCTTATCCGCAACATCCCAGGTCACATTTACCGGAAGCGTAACCCCCGCAATGTTGGTATTTGCCGTAAGCTGCCTGGGAAGTATCGGCTCATTGCCCTCAATGGCATAGATTGTGGATGGGGCAATCACGGAACTGGGTTCCGCCTTATCGTAAGTAAGATTGATTACATTCTGAGCAGCGTCTTCTTTGACTTCTGCAATTGCAGCATTGCTCGTCTCATCGTAAATATACGTGCCGGATTCTGTGGTGATTCTTTTTTCATCATCTGCTATCTCGTATGTATACGGAGAACCCACCTTAACTAACTCTATTGTTTTGGCCTCTTTGAGTTCGTTATTCTGCTTATCTAAATAATTTACTGTCACCGTACTTTTTTTAGAAGTAAGGACTTTGAGTGTCGGAGCATTTGCCTGCAACTCCGTATCTTCTGTTGTTTTTAAACCACTTACTTTAAACCCGCCTCTTACCGTTTGCAACCTTAGAACAATACTCGATAATCCTTCCGTATTTATTGCATTCTTTATCGCTTTCGTAACATCAAAAGTTTTTGCACCAAGATTATTGCTTGCTATATTTTCTGTGCTCCAAATTGTAGCATCTTTTGAATAGCCATTTATCGAAGGAATATCCTTTAAATTTCCTGCGTTTGCATCAGATCCGTCCAATGTCCATGATGTAGGATTCGCTGTCTCATACAGAGCCGCCTTTGTCCAACCACTGTTAAGATTGCAGCCATCTACATTGGCAACATTGATGGTAAGGATAGCACTATCCACCTCTTCTGCCTTTACGTTATCCGGGAGTTTAAACTGAATTCCCGCCGCCCGGTTATTACCACAAACAGAAGGACCCCCTCCATATGTCGTCCCATTCACTCCCGCACCTTTATTCATATTTCCTGTATCATTATTCTCTGAGGTCGTTATGAATACCAATTTACCATTCTTATTCGCATCATTATTTGCACCCGATTCAAACCTCTCCAGTACTAAATTATATTCATTATCTCCCTCCGCCGCCTTTACCGGCGCCAAAGTGCCTATATTTACTCCCGTTATCACCATCGCGACAGCCAGAAGTATTGATAAAAGCCTTTTCCCTTTCCTCATTTTTCTTCTCTCCTTTTCCATTACTTTTTGTTGATTCCACGTTTCCTATCCTTCCAAGAATCCTCCTCCTTTCCGAATTGCCTCATGAATCACCCTTTCCGCCCAATCATGCTGTGAATATTCACGAAGAATTCTGAAATCTCTCCACTTTGTTATATTACATTTTACTTCCTTTTAGTGTTGATTGCAAGTGTTTTTAGTAAAAATTTACTCGCCTTTTGTTCTTTTCCTTACACAATTAGCAAGCGGCAAAACACCATACATATAACGCAAAAAGAATCAGCATATGGAAAAATATTCCTTATGCTGATTCTCATCTTACACCCTAAATTTTTCATACACACGCAAATGGTACATTTACTTTTATCTCATTTCCCTCAAAATGTTTACTAAAATACATCTGCTATATACGCTATCCCCTTATTTATGGCTATTTCCGAATGAAACAGACCGGGATTTTTGCTTTACTTTCACAAAAGGTATAAAGGAATCCTTTGTACTTTGCTTCAAAATGCGGTGGAGTTCCTTGATGATATCCTCGGTAAGCGGTTCTTCCGCCATATCAATACAAAAGTCAATGGCCCGAAAATGATTGACAGTTTCGATAATGTCATCAACAGGAATACCTTCTCCGATATCTATTGTGTTTGTTTCAAAAATCAGCCTAGTCTGATCTTCGCTGAGCTTGCTGCCTTCTATGTGATTGGAATTATAGGTCATCCGTACTTGAAGTTCGTGGTACAGACCTCCAGGCATACGGATATTTTTTTCATCTCTAAGCGTTTGAAGCAAACTGTTATCCGAAATGTTCTGACATAGCTCATCTGCAGAACAACCGAGAAAAACAGCCATTTTTTCAAGAACACAATCTGCAATTTTCTCTCCCCGCCCAATTTTTGCCACTGTACGTGAGGAAATGCCAAGTTCCTTAGCCAGTGCAGTTTTCGTCAGACCTTTTTCATTCAATTTTTGCAGCAGATTGGAATATGAAATCACGGCGTCCACCTTCTTTCTTTACTTATTATATCCTAAAAGACTAAAAAGTAAAGGTTCTTTTGTGGAAAAGTAAAGGTAAAGACAGTCAAATATTCTGTAAAGTATTATGCTTAAATGACAATGGAAATAGGTTAGTTTTCTCCCTATCTCTCTCCCTTAATTCCCAGGCATTCCTGCAAAAGCGACTCTGCAAACACCTTCCTTCCATCCATCTCCCGGACTGTAAAATCTACGGCAAAAACCTCTGCAAACCCATGCGGCGCAAGCCCTACGTCCGCTTCCTCAAGCATGGAAATGTCAAATTCGCTGTCACCTGCCGCAACCACAAAGTCTGCATGGATATATTCGCGGAATCTCCGGACGGCTTTTCCCTTGTTTAAAGCCCTGGGAACAACATACACTTTCTCCCCATTATGGAACACGTCAACCAGTTCAGTATTTAAGGCAGCTCGCAAATCTTCCACTACACGCTGCGGCTCCCCGCATTTTGTGAACACAAACAGCCTTTCTATGAACCGCAGTTCAAATTTCCTGCGGGAATCCTCCTCCAGCAAGCAGAGCGCTTTCTGCAGTTCTGATTCACTTTGGCCTATCAGCCTAAGCGATGCCTGATACCAGGCTTCATCCCTCTTGCCGTCAGCCAGGAGGATGCCTCCATTGCAGACCAGGGCATAGGGAAATGGTCCTACGCCCAAATCAATCCTCCGATACTGCTCTATCGACCTTGTGGAGGTTGGGACAACCAGCATCTCCTTTCTCACCTGCTGCAGAAGTCCATATGTCCTTTCCGTGATAAAGGACACTTCCCTCCCCTGGTAAAGCTCCACATTTCTCTTAGCAGGACCAATGTCATGCTTATACGAATAAATTATCGTATTATCCAAATCCGTATGTAATACAACCATCTTCCTACCTCTAAAAAGGGCTGCCCAGTCATGCGGCAGCCCTTTCTGCAATCCTTTTGCAATGCGTTCTATTTTTTTGATACGATTGCCTTACGGATAAGGTCAACCGGAATAATCAGCAATGCCAGCGCCATGGATACAAGCAGCGCTTTCAGGCTTAATACCGTAGTGCCGAATACCTCTCCACCAATCTGGATGATAATGGTCTGCATGATAAAGATGGCTCCCATTACCAGCACAAAGTTCTTGTTCTCACTGATATGCTCAAAAAGGTTAAACCTCTCTGACCTGGTGTTTAAGCTGTTAAAGATAATGGAATAAATGAAAAAGGCGAACATAAATGTCTTCTCATACAATTCAGGATTGGCACAGCCTGCGGGCGTCACAAAATCAGTGATTCCCCCTATATTTTCCAGAATCAGGATAGAGCCTAAGGTGATAAATATGGAACTCGTCCCGATAGCTGACTTAATATACCCGGTAAGGATATTGTCAGTACGCAGCGCGGGCTTGTCCTTCATATACCGGTTAAGGATTGGCTCACCGCCGAATGCCATCGCTGCCAGGGTATCCATAATCAGGTTAATCCACAGAATCTGCACGATGGAGAACGGCTCTGTCCACCCCAGTATTGGGGCAATGATGTTCATCAGCAAGGTGCTGATATTTACGGTAAGCTGGAAAATCAGGAACTTGCCGACGGACTTCGCCATCGTCCGGCTGTTAAGCACACAGTCCTTGATGGAGGTAAGGCTGTTGTTCAAAATTACAACATCGCCTGCTTCCTGCGCTACGGCAGTACCGTCCCCCATGGCAAAGCCGATATCCGCCTGTTTCAATGCCGGGGCATCGTTTACGCCGTCACCGGTCATACCGCAGACATTCTCAAGCTGCTGGGAAATAGATACCAGACGCTTTTTGTCCAGAGGTTTCGCCCTGCTGACCACACGAAGGTGCGGAAGCTTCTTCTTCAATTCCTCGTCAGACATCTCCTCCAGTTCCTCATGCGTCAATACGACGTCATTCTGCTCATCTCTGAGGATTCCTGCTTCTTTGGCAATGGCAACGGCCGTTTCCTCCGCATCGCCGGTAACCATTACCACCTGGATGCCTGCGCTGTTCAATATCTCTACCGTCTCCACGGCATCAGTCCTGACATTATCGCGTAAGCAGAGGACTGCCATCAATATCGTCTTCCCCTCGGCAATCTTAGCTACCGACAGAAGCTTCATGGTCCTCTTTGCCTGTGCAACCATCTGCTCTTCCACAGCCTTCTTGTCAGAAGCAGTAAACTCTTTCACTTCCCCATCCGGCAGCATATAATGGGTTACCTGGTCGATGATGTTCTCGGTGGCACCTTTCCATAATACCGTTTTGTCCTTAAGCGTTACTGTTGCGCACTTCTTCTCCGAATCGAAACCGCTGATATCCTGCACTTTATCCTGATTGCCTTTTGCCGCATCATATCCGTGATCCAAGGCATAGGTGAGCAGCGCACGGTCCATGTTATTGCTGCCAATCGCTTTCCCTTCCGATACCTTGGCAAGGTTATTGAGCGTAATGGCATCCATAAATTCACTGCTGTTGATGGAATCGGTAAGATTGCCCGCGCCGGTGATGAATTCCACCAGCGAGAGGTTGCCCTGGGTAATCGTTCCGGTCTTATCGCTGAACAGTACATTCATATATGCGGAATCCGAAAATGCCGCCTTATGGCTCACAAGGATGTTCTTCTTGTACATAGACTCCGTATTCATGGACTGCACAAGGCTGTTCATCATCGGAAGCCCCTCCGGCACTGCCATGATGACAATGGAAGCCATCAGCATCACAGCCTCAGCGACAAGCAGCAGTACGGTCACCACGGTTACTGCCTCATTTGCCCGAAACAGCGAGAGCGCTACATGCAGAATGCCAGCAACCGCCGCTGCAGTTACTCCTAACTTGCCAATCCCGGCTGCCACAACCTCAAGCTTCAGGCTGGAGGTGTCTTTGCGCTCATCTTCCTCATTATCCTCGGTCAGCGCTTTATTAATCTTACCAAGCTCGGAATCATCACCGATAACGGTCGCTACCAGATATCCTTCCCCGGAAGTTACGACAGAACCCATAAACACTTTGCTTGCAGACGCATAATCTGTAGAGTCCGCTTCCTCCATATTAACAGCTGCCGTCTTGTCTTCATCCCTCGACTCACCATTCAATGCCGCCTGGGACACTTTGATATGGCCGTCAAATATAAGACCGTCGACGGGAACTTTATCTCCCGCCTGCACCAGGACAGTGTCTCCTTTGACAATTTCACTTGTAAGGATATTGATCAGCTTGCCATTGCGCATAACCTTAGCATATGTCTTGCTGTACTCTTCCTGCAAAGCCTCGCTTCTGGAACTGTTGCGGTATTCAGACAGCGTACTGAATCCGGTCGCCAAGCCAATTGCCAGAATGATACTGATAATCTCCACAACATCATTCTCACCAGCCATCGCCGGCACAAACATGCCCAGCACGGCAAGCGCAATCTTCAGCACCAACGCTGCACACAAAACCTTAATCCAAATGTCGTTAAACGCGCCGATGAACATAGACCACAGAGATTCCGCTTCCCTTTTGGCAAGTTCGTTAGTCCCATGCTCCTGTCTGCTCTTGTCTGCCTGAGAATCAGACAGACCTCTCATCAGCGTTTCTTTGTCCATATTATTCATTATAGATAAATGACCTCCTCAAGATGTGTAAAACTTACATATATCTTCTGCTGAGTTCACCCAGCCCCGGGTCGTTCGTCCCCTGGCCGACTGCGCTGAACTTCCATTCTCCGTTATGCCTGTATACCTCGCCGAAAATCATTGCCGTCATCCCGGAATAATTTTCCGTTAAATTATACCTGCACATCTCATTGTTATTTCTTGCGTCCACCAGCCGGATAAACGCATTCTGAATCATCCCAAAATGCTGATTCCTCTTAACTGCCTCATAAATGTTGACCACAATGACAATCCTGTCATATTCCTGGGGCACCCGCGACAAATCAATGATAATCTGCTCATCGTCCCCTTCCCCGGCTCCAGTAAGGTTATCGCCTTGATGGACAACCGTTCCCGACGGATGCTTGAGATTGCCAAAATACACTAAGTCCTCTTTGTATTCCAACTTGCCATTCCTGAGCATGATGGCGGAAGCATCGCAGTCAATTTCTGCCGGCGCGGAAGAAAACATGTTTTTCAAAAAACCGCCGGAAGGCTTCTGCACCTCATCCCAGCCAAGCCCGACAATCACTTTCGCCAGCCCGGCATTATCTTTGGACAGGCTGACCTTCTGGCCTTTCTGTAAACTAATAGACATCTGTTACCCTCCTATTCTACCTCAACACCGTAGTTTGCGCACAGAGCTGCCAAACCACCCTGGTAACCGCTTCCGATGGCATTGAATTTCCATTCATCGCCATTCTTATATAGTTCTCCAAATACTGCAGCCGTTTCAATAGAGAAATCCTCTCCTAAATCATACCGCAATAGTTCCTCGCCTGTAGCCTCATTGTAAATACGGACAAATGCATTATTCACCTGCCCGAAATTCTGCCGTCTCGCCTCTGCCTCATAGATAGTCACCGTAAAGGCAATCTTCGTGATATTTGCCGGTACTTTGGAGAGGTCTATCTTAATCTGCTCATCGTCTCCATCGCCCACGCCCGTAAGATTGTCTCCCTGATGCTGTACGCTGCCGGAGGCATGCGTCAGGTTGCCGAAAAACACAAAATCCTTGGAATCCGCTACTTTACCGGAATCTGTGAGCAAAAATGCTGCTGCATCCAAGTCAAAATCCCCGCCGGTATCAAATGCATTCACATCCCATCCCAAACCGACAACCACCTTGGACAGTCCCGGATTTCCTTTGGTCAGGCTGACCTTCTGGCCTTTCTGTAAATTTACTGGCATAATCCGTCACCTCCTATGCTACTTCAATTCCATAGTGTCCGCATAAAGCTGCCAAACCACCCTGGAAACCGCTGCCAATTGCATTAAACTTCCACTCGCCATTATGCCGGTAAAGCTCCCCGACCACCACCGCAGTCTCAATGGAAAAATCTTCCCCAAGGTCATAGCGAATCAGCTCCGTATTGTTAGATTCATCGACCAGCCGGATAAACGCATTGCTGACCTGACCAAAATTCTGCCGCCTTGTCTCCGCCTCATAGATTGTAACCGTGAAAGCAATCTTCTCGACATTGGCAGGAACTTTTGTAAGGTCCACCTCTATCTGCTCGTCATCTCCCTCGCCTTCGCCCGTGAGGTTGTCGCCCTGATGGTTAACAGCCCCGCTTGTATGGGTGAGGTTGCCGTAGAACACAAATTCTTTATCTGTTGGGCATTTGCCGTCAGCGCCCAGCATGAACGCTGCCGCATCCAGGTCGAAATCTGCTCCTGAATCAAATGCGTTTACATCCCATCCAAGCCCGACCATAATGTTCTTAAGCCCTGGATTACCCTTTGTTAAGTCTACTTTCTGTCCCTTTGATAAGTTAATTGGCATATTGTTACCTCCTAGTAATATATTTTAAAACAATGGTGTTGCTTACCTAATAAGTAAATGCGGATACGGATACTGTATCCCCAGAATATACAGAAAAACTTCTGTACCGCTTACCTCTTAGCGGGAGGCATGTGGTACTCTCTGTTGAAGTCCGCCTTAATCGTCTCCAGCCTTGCCTGTTCCTCCACGCGTTTCTTCCTGGCGTCTTCCTGAATCCGCTTCGTCTCCTCGATACCGCTGGTAATTGTCCTCCAGGTCGTCTCCAACGTCTCTATCTGGATGGAACTTCCCGAAGCAAGCCTTGCCGCCATCTTCGATGACTCTACGGTATTCTGGGCATTCTTAACGAGCATTTCATTTGTCTTCTTATCAAGTTCCGCCATAGATTCTGCCTGAATCCTCTGCCTTTTCAGCAAAATGGCCTGGGCAAGCGCCTGTTTGAATACCGGAAGCGTGACAATAAACGCGGAATTAATCTTCCTTACCAGATTATAATTGCTAAATTCCATGGTTTTAATCATCGGAATAGACTGCATTGCCACATTTTCTGCCACCCGCAAATCCTGTGTCCTCTGCTCCATCATCATCAGCGCCTGATTGAGGCTGGTAAGCTCAAACTGGATGGATTGGTCCCCGGTCTGCGCCATGTCCTGCTGTCTCTGCGCAATGTACGCTTCGATTTCCCCACAGGCCTGTTCTCCTGCCAGGATATATTTGACAAGGTCATGGTAATAATTGACATTCGCCTCAAACATCTGGTTCAGCTTGCGGTTTGACTGCTTAATCTCTGATTCATAGCCCTTGAGCTGAACGTAAATCTTGTCTACTTCCTCGCCCATCGTGTGATACTTGGCAAGGATTTTGTCTAACTGCTTCTTAAGCCCGCCAAACAGTTTGTCAAAAAAGCCTGGGTTATCCTTAATCTCTTCAATGTCAAACTTATCCATAATCTTGGCAAGGGTTGTCAGCATCTCGCTTGTATCGTCAAGCTGCGACATATTCATGCTGTTAAGGACAACATCAGATGCCTTGGAAATCTCCTCCGCAACCTCCGCACCGAAAGATACAATCGTATCAAGGTTATTCACCTCAATCGTGCTCACGATACGGTCAACTTCCTCTGAGTTGACAAGTTCCGAATTCATCTGCTGCCTGTCGGCAACAATATCGTACTCCTGAACAACCTCTATCTCATTCTTGGTTTCTGGAATCTGTGCTGCCACAGGCGCTGCGGTTGTTGTTTTGCTAAAATCAAGTCCCATAATCAATTACCTCTCTTAAATATTTTATCACGCCAGCTTGGGCGTGTACTGCGCGATGAAAAGCCTTTAAAATCGGGGACCTGCAGGTCATATAAATATTCCCCAATCTCATGTTCTTCCATTATCCTGCCATTAAAATACTTCTCTATGCTCTGATAGCCCGTCGGCACAAAAAACAGGATATCAAAGCCTATCAGGTTCAGATACGCCGCCAATATAGAATCTTCTAAAGATATCACGTTCTCTGTCGTGTTAATATAAATCAGCTTGGGATTCTTCTTGGTAAAATCGAATTTCTGAATCAGCCTAACGATATCTTTGGGGAGGTTAAGCACATTGGCTATAACTGTGTATTCCATGCCATTTTCCCCAATTCCCCTGATTAATTTCTGGTCTATGGCAGCCTGCAGTTTGTCTAGCATGAACTCCTGCATATCCTCCCGCAGGATTCCATATTGGTAGCACGAATGTGCTTTTATTTTGGAACGCTGCAGACGTCCATTCTTGTAAAATTCAGCGGCAAACGATTTGACCGGATTTGCCGTTGATGAATCAATATACGGCGCTTTCTTTACCACAACGGTATCTTCTGTAACTAACTCCTTCACGGAATTCCAATACTGCTGCAGCTGCCCATCCTTCACACCGGATACTTTGGAAAAAATAACCGGTATGCTGACAACCCCCTCCGCCGTACTGAAACCAGGACGGTATTTGAGCTCCTGATCCCAGAGGATTTTAATCTCCTCATACATGGTCTGCAGATTGATAACATTTGCCCTGCCATACTGCCGGTTCCTGTACATCCCGGAATCCTGGTACATTAAGGTATCCAATTCCCTTTCCGCATGGTACGCTGCCGTGCCCATCCTTACCTGGGAATTGTCCTCTGGATATCTGTCCAGCGCCAGCGTATCCGAATAGCTGACTTCGTACAGGGAACTGTCCGCCAGGGTGCATTTCTCATTCAGGTTCGGCACCAAAATCAGCACGTCTATCGGCAATTTCGCCAGGAACCGCAAAAACATGCTCTCATTGCTGTCTTTGCAGCCGCCCAGATGGATGAAACAGGATATTGCCGGAGGCGCCCAATTAGAAAACAGCTGCGGCAGATAGCGTTTCAGCCAACAGAGCAGGTACACCGCCTTGTTGGTCAGTTTGTTGAGATTGCCGCCGGCTGTGGCTTCCTCCATCAGCATCACGTCGACAAACGCTTTATTCATGAGCCTTTGAAGTTCTATGTTAGCTGTATACCTGATATTCGCCGAAAGGTCCATAATCATCTGGTCTGTGCGCGAATAATTCCCTCTCTTGATGGAAGCTATCTCATCCGGGGTTGGCTTGGCAATCTGCCCATTTACAATCACAACCTTGCGCTTGGCATTTTTCAGTTCGAGCTGAAGCTGATACAATTCATTGGCGTAAGTCAGCTTATCCTCCACACCATTCATGCGGATAAAGCAATTGTAGAAAAGCTTGGGGTCGTTTCCCCTTAAAGCTATGCTCTCCCTGACGTCCTCAAGACCTTTGCCCTTTATCCAGGCGTTGGTGCAGCCCATAAGCGTAGGTTTTATCCCATACAATCTCTCGTTATTCAATTCATTCTGTATCTTTTCCCTGATTTTCTTTAAGCTAAAATCCGGCGGGAAAGGCTTCATGCCGCTCATCTGAAAATCATCCGACAGCAAAGAGGACGCATCCAGTCTGCGATAGCCAGCATCCCCATGGTACTGCAGCATCGCCACATCACAGCCCGCATTCGAGAGGATTGATATCAATTGCAATTCATAATTGCTGACGTCCCCCTCATAGAGGATTTTGGGTATATTATTTTCCCCCAGCTGGTTTACTATCCGCTCAAACTTATAATACAGCCAGCACATATACTTGATATATGCATTTTTCAGCATGTTCTCCGTCTTTCCTGCTTTACGCATGGAATCCAGGGAATCGTAGAGCGCTGTCGCCACGTTCTGCCTCTGGCTGTCGTTCATGCGTGGGAGCCACTTCTTAAGGCTCGCCGTAATGAATCCAATGCCCATCTGGAAATCCATACCCATGATTTCGCCATAATACGAGAGATTTTTCTCGTCCGGGTTGGGGATTTTCCCTTCTATAACCACGCCTGACTTACGTGCAGCATCGTAATATTTCTTGATAAATTCTTCAATTTCTTCCGAATATCCGTTAAACCGATAGAAGTATACCCCTTTATTTGGCCTGCTGCCCAATGGCACAAAGTAATCGTTAAGGCTGCAGAGCTTCACATGTTCCAGCATCGAGTATCCTCACCTTCAATATCTGTTCATTTTATGTTTATACATAACATATCCAAGGCATGAGCCAGTCACCCCTCCCACTATATGGGTCAGGTTAGAGACATTGTCCTTAATAAAGACGCCCTGGTAAATCTGTTCTCCAATATAAATCACTGCCACCAGGATAAAGGTAAGCGGTATCTTCCCTTCCGTTATCGACGTGAGGGAAGACAGCAATATCAAAGCAAACACTACGCCGCTTGCTCCTAAAAGACGCACTCCCGGGAAAAATATGAAATGAATCACGCCAGTGACAAGAGCTGTTGTCAAAATAACAAACAAAATATTAGACGAACCATACTTTTCTTCCAGCAATGGTCCCACAATCAGTATCAGCATGATATTGCCGATGAAATGTTCCCAACTCGCATGGCCTAAGACATGCCCAAAAAACCGCACATACGTCAGAGGGCTCAGCAAGGAAGACCTGTACACGCTGAACAATGCATTGGTAGTGGCTTTCATTGTCACCTGGTCAAGAATCAGGACGACAAAACATAATATGGTAAACCCCAGAATCACAGGCGCGTTAAACGACACGCTGACTTTTCTTCCGTTACTGTTCATTGCCTATTTCTCCTTACACTTACTTTGCCCTCTATACTACCATATCTTGCCTGGATTTACAAGTTTGATGTCTTCACAACCATGGAAATCAACTTTCAAAATATCCTTACATCTATCAACATATATTTATTCTGCCGTATGCTACATATACCCACACGAACAGGACAACACTTCGGCAAACTAACTGCTAACTGCGACCAAGCCCCTCAGGAGAGCCTTCGTGTCAGGTCTTAGTAGGAGGAAAGCAAATGCGAAGCATTTCTGGAATGCTTTCCGACGACATGGCAGGTGGCGCAAAGCGACGCGTGCCAATACCATAAGCAGTGGATTTTGCCTTCGCTAAAAACGTCCTTGAATCGTTCGCTTTGGGTATATGCAGCTCCGGCAGTATGTAGACATCTTTATATTCCGTACGGATATTTTGAAAACTGATTTCCGTGCTTCACAACCCACGGATAATACCCAAATAATCCTGTCTTTGATCTGCCACTGCATATATGACTACTTCTTTTTGGCTCTCATTTACCTTGTAAAAAACCAAATCTTTTTCAAGAATCAATACTTTGTATCCTTGCCTTTTTAATGTAAGATATCTGGGTTCCGTTCCAATATTAGGGTTATCAGCCAAAGCCAGAATGCCCTCTTCCAAATCATTCAATTTCTCAAGCGCGACATCGCTGCCAAATTTTTCTGCAATATACAAGATGATGCTCCTGATTTGAGAATCGGCCACATCCGTCCGAATTATATGATACTTCACATCGAGTCCTCCCGCAGTATATCTCTTAAGTCTTCAAATGTCTCACTGATAGGCGCAACTCTTCCGTTCTTTACATCATTTTCTGCTTCGGCAAGAATTTCTAAAAGTTCAATTCTGGCTTTCATTCGTTTATATTCCTCATAAGCTAATGAAACCGTATCCCCTCTTCCATTCACCGTTACGATAACTACTTCATTATCTTCCCTACACTGTTTGGATATTTCATTATAATGATTCCTTAAATCCGCTGATGGTCTGATTGTTTCCTGCAACGATAACATAATATTACCTCCATCCGTTTTAATAGACATATTATATCATTCTATGTCTATATCTGCAAGGCCGATTCTTTCTTCAGTAGAATCCCCGCGCGAACATCCGTATATCTTCATAGCTGACTGCCAGATTTATATTCTGCCCATCGTCAAAGCCCGCCGTGCTGATACCGATTACTTCGCCTTGCATATTGAGCACCGCGCCGCCGGAACTGCCGGGGGAAATCGGCGCCGTAAACTGTATCATATCAACGTCCCTGATATTGCGGAAACCAGAAATAATGCCATCGCTGACGGAGTTAAACAGCCCCAGGGGACTGCCGATAGCTACCACCTTCTGCCCCCGCACAAGCTTCTGCGCACCGTTATAGATTGGCAATGGGCTGAGCTGTTTGGAAATTCTGATGACAGCCAAATCAAGGTTATAATTATATTTAATGACCTCATCGGTTGGGTAGATTTCTTCATCGTCTTCCATCCGTACCGAGAAAAACCTCCCCCCTGAGACCACATGGTCATTCGTCAATATGTACCCGCCTCTGCCAATCATGATACCGGATCCCGTGCCTATCACCTCACGCCGGCTGTCATGCACTGCTATCATGACAATGGAGGAGGCCAGCTGCGCCAACTCCTCAAATGTCTTCTCCGCATTTCCTGTACGCATAGGCGCCGTATTTGCCACGGACGGCTGCCGGATATTCTGCGGACTGTTTGCCGGAGGATTCTGCGGACTGTTCACAGGGGGATGGCTCCTATGGCGGTTACGCTCCGGTATCGTAACCCGGATACTTCCCCTATTCCCGCCATTTTTAGCTGCAGTCCCATTTACCGCTGCTTCCCTTGCTGCCGTCTGGTTTAAGGCGGCCTGTCCTGTCTCTCTCCCCATTCCTTTCTCTTCCTGCGGCACATAAGGGGCATACTCCGGCAATCTGCTTGTGCCGAACGGTCCGAGCACAAGCTTCTGCGAGAGATTCTTCAAATCCTCAGAAACCTCCACATCTTTCTGGTTCTCCAATAAAATAACATCGCAGCCCAGCAGCGTGGCAAGATAGTAAAACAGATATTCCTGTTCCTTCCTTACGTCTTCGGCAAGAATTTTCATGCAGTTTCCCTCACTCCAGCCAGAAAGCACATCTTTTAACACCGTGTCCAGCCAAAAAAGGTATTTTGCCGCACAATTCCTGACCATGGATTCTGACGCCTGTTTTTTCTGGCTCTGGTATTTGCCCAAAGTTTCTGCCAGCCCCGCTGACAATGCATTCCCAAAAGGCTCTGTCATAGATATATTCCTGAGGCTTATCCTGCCGCCCTGTCTCCACCCATCATATTTCCCGGCATAAAATGCGATATCTTCCGCATTGCTTAACCGAGGCAGCGATTTCAGCCTGACATACCGGAGCCTGGCTTTTGCCATCTCTGCGCCCATCCTCCTGTCCGCCTGGCATATCTTATCGGAATAACCGCTGTCCTCACCCAACGCCCGCACAAAATACACATCCCGGACAGCATGGTTATACCCTCCTTTTACGCCCAGAAATGTATCCAGAGAGTTAATCTGCATGGTATTATGCCTGTACGACACTATTTTTTCCACTTTGCATGCACCGCCTTTTGTACATCCTATTTTACTGCCAATTTTATCATGGATTACAAAACCCGACAACTGCAATGCAAAAATTTTCCTATATTTATCTTGTAAATATGATATAATGTCTTGCGACATTAGATAATCCAATGTTCGTATAGCAGACAACAGGAGGATGAAATATTGAAAGACAATATTTTATACTATAGCGTAGGGGCATTATTATATTGCCCCGCATACAAAAAAAACATTGCCGATGCTGTTACCCGCGAGGAGTTTGGCACCAAATATTCCCTTGCGCTCTGTTTGGAAGATACGGTCAATGACCGATTCGTGGAAGAAGCGGAACAAATTCTGATTGATTCCATCCGGCAAATACATAATGCCCGAAAGATACACCCATTCTATCTGCCAAAAATTTTTATCAGGGTACGCAGCCCCCGGCAGATTGCAAAACTAACCGCTGCATTCGGCGATTCCTCAGATATTATAACTGGATATAACATCCCGAAATTCAGCCTTACAAATGCGGACGAATACATTCAGACTATGATAAAGGCAAATGAACTTG
Organism: uncultured Lachnospiraceae bacterium; assembly: GCA_910583835.1. Classification (GTDB taxonomy): domain Bacteria; phylum Bacillota; class Clostridia; order Lachnospirales; family Lachnospiraceae; genus Petralouisia. The sequence continues at coordinate 31,546 of CAJTYM010000045.1, forward strand.
CCCAGAAAAAGATTTATATGATGCCCATATATGAAAGCTTATCCCTCACAGATATCCGCAGACGGGCAGATATCCTTTACCGCCTGAAAGATGCTCTGGCAGCAGTGGAAGACCTTGTGCTTAATATCCGCGTTGGCGGAAACGACTTATGCCATTTATTTGGCTTCCGCAGACATGCAGACGAATCCATCCACCGTATCAGACCAATTGCGGATATATTTTCTGATATCGTCACTGTCTACGGCATGGATTATGTCATTTCCGGTCCGGTTTGGGAATATTACTCAGGAGAAAATTGGCAGAATGGGCTGCTTGCAGAAATTCTGGATGATAAATTATGCGGCTTCACCGGCAAAACGGTCATCCACCCCAAGCAGATTCCGGTCGTCAACCACGCATACCAGGTACTGCAAAGCGATTGGGAGGATGCCAAGGCTATTTTAAATTGGGACCAGGACAGCAACGCCTACGTGTCCGGCAACCTGGCAAAAGAGCGGATGGACGAATTTAAGACACATGCCAATTGGGCACGCCAGACTTTACTTTTGGCAGAAGCTTTTGGCGTGAAACAATAATTTTGATTACACTAAGCATCTGCCAGCTTTTTAATGATTCCGCAGCATTTGTAATGTTTAAGAGGATAATACTCCACAGGCACATGCTTTTCCTCGGCAAGCCTAACCAAATGCTGCAGCTGTGAATCATTGCCGTACCGCTCATCAATAAGGATTTTCCAGGGCACTCTGCGCAGCAGCACCCTGGTCGCCTCGCCGATTCCGGGCTTAATCAGGTTGATGTCTTCCACAGAGAAATGCCTGGCGATTTCCCTGACCTCGTCTATCCCCAACCCAGGCACTGGCGGCTTCTCCTCCTGCGGCCCTTGCGCAAAATGCTTCTCTATCTCCTCAATAAATTCATATGACAAATCGGCGTCTTTCAGCCCCTCATAGAACACCGCCCCATGAAAATCATTTTTACCGATGATATCATGGCGCAGGAATGTTCTGCTGATAAGCCCGGATACCGTACAGTTCAGGCAGGAACTGGGAATGAGGATATCTTCATGCGTACCGCAGAGTTCCGTTACATTTGCCGGGTCGGCAATTACGGCAATTTCCGGGGAAACCCCCGCATACGCTGCAATGTCTTTCTCAAGTTCCCTTAAAATTGCGCCTTTTCCTATCCAACCATCCACAAATAAAAGCTGCTGCGGCTCGTACCTGTCCAGCAGATACCGCATGGCATTGTCATCAATCCCTCTGCCACGGATGATGGAAATAGCGTAATGGGGAATGTCATATTGATATTTTGACTTGATATATCTCTTAACCAGGATGCCGATGGGGATTCCTGCACGCGCAAGCGAGACTAGCACAATGTTTTTTCCTTTTTTGCGAATAATTTTACCTGCAAGACGCCCGGCTGCCCGCGCCGTCGGCGCTGCATAATTCGTAAGCGCTTCACGGTACACCTGCATATACTTTTCTGTCGGTTCATACTCGATGGGCAGCATTTCACTGTAATGTCTGCCCGACTGTATCAGCCGTTCCCGCTCCTCTGTCGGCTGCGGCTGCACCAGTCCGGTTATATCCTTTAGAAGCAAAATCACATCATCTTCCTTATAGGAACTTCTCACATCAACACCACCTGACCACTGTAATATCTGAATTTTTGATGGATAAGGCATGGATAAGGCTGCAAAGCCCTTTGTCCTCCGGGCATTGGGCAGCTTTATTTGTCTGCCCTTTATCCTCCGGGCATTGGG
>CAJTYM010000046.1 GCA_910583835.1 uncultured Lachnospiraceae bacterium
TTCCTTTTTATTTAGGAATTATTCCTATTTCTGCCAATGATAATTATACACTAACAACAAAGTGGGCAAGCTCGCTTCAACCCCCTAAGATAAAAACCCCATGAACCGGAAATGCCCAATGTTCATGGGGTTATGCTGTTATAGAATTATACATTTTTATAAATCAATTTTTCAATAAGGCAATTGTGCGGTTTCTCGCGGTTATGTTTGTCGTAATTTATGCCGACAAGCAGAATTTCACCGCTGTATCCTTCTAAAGCCTGGGGATATTGCCGGTCTTTGATTTGCTGTATGGCGGCAGCTGCAGTTTTGTCATATTTCAGTTCAATGATAAGCGCAGGTTTTGCAATGCCAGGAAGCGGAAGGAAGATAATGTCTGCAAAGCCAAGTCCGGCTGGCATTTCACGGATAATTTTATAATCTTTACGCGCACTGTAATAAGCAAGCCTGATGGCACAGGCAAGAGAATTTTCATCATTGTAGGTCAGAATAGATGATATCTCTGTATGTGCTTTGTCTAGCCCGGCGGCAACGCTTGGCGCATCACAAAGCAGCGTGTCCTCCAACAGCCTCTCCGAAGCTTTCAATATGCGCATAATTTCTGGCCAGCCTCCGGTACTCATGGCATTTTCAAATTCTTCCATGATTTCCTTGTTGGGGATAAATGCTTTTTTCATTTGGGAATCATATCCTAAGTAGCCAAGATGGATGAGCAGCGTCAGCACATCGTCTTTTGTCTTGAAAGATTGCATATCATTCTGGAAACTGCGCGTATTTACTTCAACGTTTCCATCGCCGAGCATTCGTACGATGTCGGCACGAAGTCCGTCAAAATCCATGTCCATATAGATTTTAAGCGCTTCGTAAGTCTCCGTAGATGTCCAGTAATTGGAAAATTTATGACGGCGCATCGCCTCTACCACGGATTTCGGATTATAAACATGCTGAAATCTTGTAAACGTATAGCCGTCATACCAATCGCTCGTACTGACAAAATCCATGCCATATTGCCTGCACAATTCTTTCACTTCTGTCTCGGTAAAACCGGTATATTCCTCAAAGACATCCTGGTCAGTCATGGAATATTCAAAGAACATATTCAGAGCGGAATGCAAACCGTATTTTTTAATAGGAAGAATCCCTGTCATATAGGCAAGTGCAACATAGGGTTGGTCTTTGAGAAGATTCCGCAGGAAATCAAGGTACTGTCTCTGCATAGATTCTTCCTGCTGCCGTTCACGCATCACACAGTCCCATTCGTCAATAAGGAATACGAATTTTTTCTGCGTTTCCCGATAAATGATTCTCAGCGCATCGGCAAGAATCGTGATATCTTCCTTAATAAAAGAGCCGTATTCTTCCTTAAGTTCTTTCAGCACTTTGGCTTCCAGGGAATCTGTGGCATTGCCTCCTCTTGATTCAAGGAAAAAATGCTGCATATTCAAAAAAATCACGTCATATTTGTTCAGATGTTCTTCAAATGCCGGGTCGTTTCTGATGTTCAGGTTTTCAAACAGCTCCCGGGAATCGCAGCCGCAGCTGTAATAAGCAGCAAGCATTCCCAGGGTCATGGATTTTCCGAAACGCCGGGGTCTGCTGACGCAAATATATTTATCCAATGTGCAGATAACCTCATTCGTATGTGTAATCAGCCCTGTCTTGTCTATATATATTTTGGAGCGGAGGGCTTCTTTAAAACTGTCATTTCCCGGATTCAGGTAAATACCCATAAAAACCTCCCATGAAATATTCTGTTCCTTTATTGTATGTTACTGTTCACTCCCACGCCATTCGCAAAGGCGCTTACAGCGCTTTCTCGCTGCTTCGCAGCTAACTTTGCTCATAAACTGGCGTTCCCTCCGTCAGCACAAATGGAGAAATCATCATGCAAGCATGTGATTATCTCCATATTGGCCGACGAGTGAACTGTAACTATTATATAAGAGATAAGAGGGATTCACAAGACAAAAAAGATTGACTTTTTCCGACTTCTCTGTTATGATTAGCGACAGGCTTATGACGAAGCAACGAAAGGAAATAGAATGGAAACAGTAAGATTTGATGAACTGGAGTTAAACCCGAAGATCCTGCGCGCGATACGTGAGATGGGATTTGAGGAAGCAACCCCCATACAGAGTAAGGCGATTCCAGTGGGGTTGGAAGGCGTGGACTTGATTGGACAGGCTCAGACGGGAACCGGCAAGACGGCAGCATTTGGCATTCCGCTTTTGATGAAGGTGGATTCGCACAATAAGCGGACTCAGTCAATTGTGCTCTGCCCCACGCGAGAGCTGGCTATCCAGGTGGCAGAGGAGGTCCGTACGCTGGCAAAATATATGTCTGGCGTGAAAGTGCTTCCAGTGTACGGCGGACAGGATATTACGAAGCAGATTCGTTCCCTGAAAGGGGGCGCACAGATAATTATCGGTACGCCGGGGCGTGTGATGGACCATCTGCGCAGAAGGACCATCAAGTGCGATGAGGTTAATACAATTGTATTGGACGAAGCGGACGAGATGCTCAACATGGGCTTCCGTGAGGATATAGAGACAGTCTTAGAATACATCCCGGAGGAGCGGCAGACGATGCTGTTCTCAGCAACGATGCCCAAGCCTATTCTGGAGATTACCAAGAAATACCAGAACGATGCCGTGACGATTAAGGTGACGAAGAAAGAGCTGACCGTGCCCAATATCGAGCAGTATTATTACGATGTGAAGCGCAAGGACAAGGTGGAGGTCCTGAGCCGCCTGTTGGACGTATATGCGCCAAAGCTGTCGCTTGTATTCTGCAATACGAAGCGCATGGTGGACGAGCTGACCAGCGCCTTGCAGGGACGTGGGTATTTTGCGGAAGGCCTGCACGGAGATATGAAGCAGTCCCAGCGTGACCGCGTGATGAACCGGTTCCGCAATGGCAAGACGGAGATTCTGGTAGCTACCGACGTGGCAGCCCGCGGAATTGATGTGGATGACGTGGAGGCAGTATTTAACTATGATTTGCCCCAGGACGATGAATACTATGTGCACCGCATTGGCAGGACTGGGCGTGCCGGCAGGACCGGGCGTTCCTTTACCTTTGTCAAAGGCAAAGAGGTGTACAAGCTGAAAGATATCCAGCGTTACTGCAAGACGAAGATTCTTGCACAGAAAGTGCCCAGTATGCAGGATGTGGAGCAGGTAAGGCTGGAGAAGATTATGGACCAGGTAGAGACGGTCATTGAGGAAGAAGATTTGAGATCCTTGGTCAATATGATTGAACAGGAGATTAACGAATCCGACTATACCGCTATGGATATCGCGGCAGCATTCTTAAAACTTGCCCTGCGCGGCAAAGAAGAGAATGAGAAAGCAGCCATGGAGAACTTTGAGTTCGGCGATACCGGGGCGGAGGACGGCATGGTGCGTCTGTTCATCAATATTGGCAAGAAACAGCATGTGAAGCCGGGAGACATCTTAGGCGCTATTGCCGGAGAGAGCGGCATATCGGGCGATGTGGTTGGCACGATTGACATGTTCGACAAGTTTACGTTTGTCGAAGTGCCCTGTGAGTATGGCAAAGACGTACTGCGGGCAATGTCCCATTCCAAGATTAAAGGCAAGAGCATCAATATTGAGCCGGCTAACCAGAAATAGGCAGCAAGAATATCAATATTGAGCCGGCTAACTAGAAACAGGCAGCAAGAATATCAATATTGAGCAGGCTAACCAGAAATAAGCCTGCTGTGGACGCGTTTTAGGAACTGAAGATAGCAGCGTGGGAAAAAGTGGATTTGACACTATCTGTTGGTGTCAAATCCACTTTACTATTTCTTGAAAACAGGCGTGTTCCTTGATTATAATAGACATATCAAAGGGATTGATTGGCCAGTCATACCGTAAACTAATTGACAATGCGAGGAAAAGGCGAGGTGTGAAATCAATGAAAGAAAAAGTACAGACATTTGGCAGGGCATTAAGCGGAATGGTAATGCCCAATATTGGAGCTTTTATTGCCTGGGGACTGATTGCGGCGCTGTTTATTGCGACTGGCTGGCTGCCCAACGCTAAGCTGGCGGAGATGGTAGAACCGATGTCCAAATATCTGCTGCCGCTGTTGATTGCCTATACGGGAGGCAAGGTGGTGGGCGACCACCGTGGCGGCGTTATCGGCGCGATTGCAACGATGGGCGTGATTGTAGGTTCGGATATTTCCATGTTTCTGGGAGCTATGATTATGGGCCCCTTATCCGCATGGATTTTAAAAAAGTTTGATAAGCTGATGGAGGGCAAAGTAAAAGCCGGATTTGAGATGTTGGTAAATAATTTCTCGCTGGGTATCATAGGAGCGATTTTGGCGTGCATATCCATTGTTGCCGTTGCCCCGGTAGTCCAGTCTTTAAATTCCGTGATGGAGGCAGGAGTTGGGTTTTTTGTGGATCATGGGCTGCTGCCGCTGGCAAGTATCTTTATTGAGCCGGCAAAGGTTTTGTTCCTCAACAACGCCATCAATCATGGGATTTTGTCTCCTATGGGAATCCAGCAGGTAAATGAAGTAGGGAAATCTATCTTCCTCTTATTGGAATCTAATCCAGGTCCGGGGCTAGGCATCCTCCTGGCATACTGTATCGCTGGCAAGGGTTCGGCAAAGACATCCGCACCGGGGGCGGTCATCATCCACTTTGTGGGAGGTATCCATGAGATTTATTTCCCATACATACTGATGAATCCGCTGCTTTTGGCGGCAGTGATTGCAGGCGGCGCCTCAGGGATATTTATCTTTGACATGTTTGATGTGGGGCTGACGGGAACGGCTTCTCCCGGAAGCATTATCTCCCTCACCATGATGTGTGAGCGGCACTGTTATCTGGGATTATTTTTGGGCGTGTTTGTGTCTGCGGCAGTTGCGTTCATCGTTGCGTTGCCACTGCTCAAGTTTGCGGGCAAAGATACCAGCTTGGAAGAGGCCACAGCGCAGAAAGACAGTATGAAAAGAGCTGCCAAAGGACAAAGCGGTGAAATCAAAAAAGGCGGCGTCATCAAAATAGCATTTGCTTGTGACGCAGGCATGGGTTCGAGCGCTATGGGGGCTACCGTGCTTAAGAAAAAGGTGGATAAGGCCGGTATCAAGGACGTGGAAATCAGCCATACCCCAGTGTCTTCTATTCCGGCGGATATTGACATTGTCGTCACGCATCAGGAACTTGGGGAGAGGGCGGCTCACAGCAATCCCAAGGCGAAACTTATATTGATTACCAATTTCCTGGCTGCACCGGAATATGACCAGTTGATTGAAGACCTCAAGAAAGCAAGGGAGCAGTAGAAAAAAATGTAACTATATGATATACTAACCACGAAAAAGGAACATATCGGGTGGGCGGTATATGAAAAAATTATTGTGCAATTTTAGAAAAACTCATATGAAAAGTACGATGGAATCTGCCGGCATATCTACTGATGCCGGCTTCCTGTCGTGGGAAGGAAATCAGAGCGAACTCTGTGCAAAACAGAGGACGTTTGAGGATGGGAACGTGGAAAGGGAAAGAATGATAAAAGTTGGATTTGTCTGTAATGCCGGGTTTGGCTCAAGCGCTATGGGAGCAACCTTGTTTCGCAGAAGGCTGCAGGAACTGGGCATTAGCGGGGTGGATGTCAAAGCATACTCTTTGGACCAGATTCCCGAAGATTTGAATTTGGCAGTATGCCAGAAAGATTTTCAGAAGATGACAGGAGCGGAGCTGAAGGCAGAAAGGGTGTGCACGGTTGGGAATCTTTTAAGCCAGTCGGAATATACGCAGATTGCCAGGGATATAACAGAACTTATGGAAGAAGGATGAAAAGTCATATGGAGCTGACGCCACGTTTGAAACAGATACTTTTGATAATGCTGGAGGAGGAGAAAGCCATCCCGGTAAAAGAGCTGGCCTTGCGTATTGGAGTCAGCAAGCGCACAGTACAGCGGGAGCTGGAAGGTATCGGGAGCTGTTTAAAGCCATACCATCTCACTTTTGAGACAAAGACGGGTAAGGGCGTCTGGCTCTCGGGAATTAAGGAAGATAAGAAAGAACTGCTGGAAATACTGCAAGGGACAGACAGCTATGATGTGAGCAACAAAGAGGAGCGCAGGAAACGCCTGATTTTAGAAATCCTCAAGGATAAAGGCTTGAAGAAGCTGTTCTATTATTCCAGCCAGTTTAAGGTAAGTGAAGCGACAGTGAGTACAGACTTGGAGGCGGTGGAGGGATGGCTGAGAAGCCATCAGCTGATTGTCACGAGAAAACCCGGAAGCGGAATTGAAGTGAATGGCACTGAGAAAAATTACCGTAGGGCAATCCGTGCCTTTATAGAGGAAAATATCGATACCAGGATGCTCCGGGAATCTTATGAAGTCAACGATGGGCTGGCTGGACAGAAAATTGATTTTGGAAGTATGGGACGGATCTTGAAAGATGACGTCTTAAAGAGGGTGGTACGCTGTATCGGGGCTGTGGATGATAAGCGGGTGCTTACATTGACGGAGAGTTCCTATGTGGGGCTGGTGCTCCATGTTTCCATTGCCATGAGCCGTATCCTCAAAGGAGAAATTATTGAGCAGAGGGATGATTGGAGCAAGGATTTAACGGAGGACGATGATTATCGGCTGGCCAAGGAAATTGTAAAAAAGCTGGAAGAGGAGTTTGCAGTTGCAATCCCTAAGATAGAGACAGCATATGTCTGCCTTCATATCAAGGGCGCGAAGCACCAGAGCATTGAGTGGGATGGGCAGAAAACCATTGAGGTGGAACGCAAAGAGCTTTTAGGGCTTGTCAATGAGATGATTAATGCCTATGACAGCGAACATGCATTTACAATTAAGCAGGACAATGAATTTATCCAGGGGCTGCTGGCCCATCTGCAGCCTACGTTCATCCGTCTGGCATATGATATGAAGATATCCAACCCGGTGCTGGAGGAGATTAAGATATCCTATCCGGAGATTTTTGAAAGGAGCAGGAGGGCGGCAGCCGTGCTGGAGAAATGGATTGGAAAGCCAATACCGGAAACGGAGATTGGCTTTTTGACGATTCATTTTGGCGCAGCACAGGTGCGCATGGAGGGCAGGAAAGAAAACCTGCGCCAGGTATCTGTGGGCATTGTCTGTGCGAGCGGAATCGGGATTTCCAGGCTTATGCTTTCCAAATTGGAAAAGGTTTTCCATGAGAGCATACAGATGGAAGCCTATGGGCAGAACGACATTACGCCTTACGTTGCCAGTAAGGTGGACTTTTTCATCAGCAGCATCAGCCTCAAACAGTTGGATGCGGATGTGCTGTTGGTCAACCCATTGCTGAGCGATGAGGATATTGAGAAAATCCGCCAGAAGATTTTTCATTATGAGAGGATTCCGCAAAAAGCGAAGAAAGAAACGAAGTTTGCCGTGGAGCTGGAACAGGTTAATATCCTTGCCATGCAGATTAAGACAATCCTCCAATACATGGAGGTATTTAAGGTAAGCAATGATATTACGTTTGAGCAGCTGGTAGGCGCGATTTCCGGGAAAATGTCGCCTTACAGGGACAGGCAGACGATGATTCAGGAAGATATCGAGGAGCGTGAACGGCTGGGAAGCCAGATTTTTGCGGAGTTCGGCTTTGCGCTTCTGCATACCAGGAGCAGGGGGGTAATCCGCCCCAGTTTTAGCGTGTGCGTCACCAGAGATGGCAAAGAATTCCATGATTCCTATTTCAAAGGAATCAGCCTGGTCATCGTCATGCTGCTGCCAGAGGATGAAAATGTCCGTATCAACAGCGAGATTCTAGGCTATATCAGCAGCGTTCTGATTGAAGATTATGATTTTCTGATGACGATTTGCGGAGGGGAGAAAGAGGAAATCCGCGATGCGCTGTCGAAACATCTGCGGAGGTTCTTTAACCAGTACCTGAGTAAGCTGCAATAGATATAGCGATTCCTCCAACTTTTCTTGGCAAAGGGACGGCCAGATAAGTTTTGGCACTATCAGATGGTGTCAAAGCCCATCTTCTTTGCATTGAAAAACTGCTTGCAAGGCTCTTATAATGGAGACATAAGAAAGAAGCAACAGGATAAGGAAAAGGAGGTAAGTGCAGTGCTGTTTAAGAAATCTAAAAAGGAAGAGGTTAAGAAGTTAGAACTTTTATATCCAGAAAATGTGCGGGTCAACTGCAAGGCAGATACCAAAGAAAATGTCATCCGTGCGGTGGGGCAGATGCTGGTGGATACCGGGTATGTAAACCCATCCTATGTGGACGCCATGGTGAAGCGGGAGGAATCATTTTCTACATTTATGGGAAATGAGCTGGCGCTGCCCCACGGCGTGGAGGAAGCGAAGAAGGACGTGAAAGCATCGGGCATTGCGGTCATGGTATTTCCTGAGGGGACGGACTGGGGCGGTGAGCAGGTGAAAGTAGTAGTCGGGATTGCCGGAGTGGGCGAAGAACACCTGCAGATTCTGTCCGCCATCGCAGAGGTGGCGTTGGAGGAAGGCAGCATGGAGAAGCTGATAGCGGGAAATGAAGAGCTTGTATACGAGATGCTGAAAGGAGGAACGGCGGCATGATAGTTACAGTAACCATGAATCCCGCCATCGACAAGACGGTTGATATTGATGCTTTGGAGCGGGGTGGATTAAACAGAATCCACCATGTGGAACTGGATGCCGGCGGGAAGGGAATCAATGTCTCCAAGACCATCCATGAGCTTGGAGGAAAGAGCGTTGCGGTCGGGTTCATTGCCGGCAGTTCAGGAAAGATTATCCGCAGCGTGATGGACGAATGGAAAATTGAAAATGACTTTATTGAGGTATCCGGCGAGACCAGGACAAATACCAAGGTGTTTGAGAGGACGGGTGAACTGACCGAGTTAAATGAGCCGGGACCGGTTGTGGAAGAAAAGGACGTGCGCGCATTATACGATAAATTAGAAAGCTATGCCAGCGAAAATACCTTGTTTGTGCTGGCAGGAAGCGTCCCCCAGGGCGTGAACAAAGATATTTACCGCAAAATCATCGAACTGGTCCACAAGAAAGGGGCAAAAGTTTTGCTGGATGCGGATGGGGAACTGTTTACCAGTGCATTGGAAGCGGGCCCGGATATCATCAAGCCCAACAAGGTGGAGCTGGAGCAGTACGCAGGCATGGATTACATCGCCTCGGAGCAGGAACTTTTAACGGTGGCAGAGCGGCTGATGAAAAAAGGCATTGCCACGATAGCCGTGTCTATGGGAAAAAGCGGCGCTATGTTCCTGCAGGAGGGCTATAAGGTGAAATGCCCGGGACTGAAAGTGAAAGCACATTCCACAGTCGGTGCAGGAGATGCCATGGTGGCGGCGCTCTCCTATGCCTGGAGCGAAGGGCTTTCGCCGGAAGATACGGTGAGAATGTGCATGGCGGTATCGGCGGGGGCAGTTACCACAATCGGCACCAAACCACCATCCAGGGAGGTTGTGGATTCCTTGCTTGAGCAGGTTGCAGTGGAAAATCTTAGGTGAATATTGGATTAAGCAGTGTTTCTTTTGATAAGGACTGGATAAATTTTAGAAAAGAATCGTGAAAAGCAATTGTGCAGAAAGGAAAAGTATATGAAGACGAAAGCAGTCAGGATGTATGGAGCCAGGGATTTAAGGTTAGAAGAATTTGAATTGCCGGAGATTAAGGATGATGAAATATTGGTAAAGGTAATCAGCGACAGTATCTGCATGTCCACCTATAAGCTGGTGGAGCAAGGCAAAAAGCATAAACGCGCACCTCAGAATATTGATACCAACCCGATTATCATCGGACATGAATTTGCAGGCGTGATTGTGAAAGTTGGCGCAAAATGGCAGGACCAGTTCAAGCCTGGACAGAAATTTGCACAGCAGCCGGCGCTGAATTATAAAGGAAGCCTTGCCTCTCCCGGATATTCTTACGAATATTTCGGAGGCGCATGTACTTATTGCATTATCCCTCATGAGGTGATGGAACTGGGGTGCCTGATGAACTATGATGGGGACAGCTTTTTTGAGGCATCGCTGGGAGAGCCTATGAGCTGCATCATCGGCGGCTACCATGCCAATTACCACACGAACAAGCGGAATTATGAGCACGCCATGGGTACGAAAGAGGGCGGGAATATCCTGATTATGGGTGGCTGCGGACCGATGGGCCTTGGAGCAGTCAGCTATGGCATACAGTTTGAAAATAAGCCCAAACGCATTGTGGTTACGGAGGTCAGCGATGAGAAGATTGCCAGGGCAAAAGAGATGATTCCCGAGGAACAGGCGAAAAAGAACGGCGTTGAGCTTCTGTATGTGAATACGGCAAAGATGCAAGACCCGGTGGAGGAACTGTTGGCAATCACAGATGGGCATGGATACGATGATGTATTTGTCTATGTGCCGGTGCGCCCGGTAGCAGAGATGGGGGATAAGCTTCTTGCTTTTGACGGCTGCATGAATTTCTTTGCAGGACCTACTGACAATCAGTTTAAGGCGGAAATCAACCTCTACAATGCCCATTATACAAGTACGCATATTCTGGGGACTACGGGCGGCAACAATGATGATCTGATTGAGGCAAACCGCCTGGCCGCGGCGGGAAAGATAGAACCGGCGGTTATGGTGACCCATGTAGGCGGAATCGACAGCATTGCTGAGGCTACCTTGAATCTGCCGAAGATTCCGGGCGGCAAAAAACTGACCTATACCCAGTTTGACATGCCGCTGACGGCGATTGATGACTTTGCAGAGTTGGGGAAAACAGACCCATTATTCGCCAAACTGGATGAAGCCTGTAAGAAAAACCGCGGCATGTGGAACGCCGAGGCAGAGAAAATATTGTTTGAGCATTACGGAGTGGATTTGAATTAGGAAAATATTGTTTGAGCATTACGGCGTGGATTTTAATTATGAAAATATTGTTTGGACTTTCAGCGTAAATTGCAGTCAGGAGGGAAATACTATGGTATCACAAAGGTTAGTAATTAAAAATGAATCCGGTCTTCATGCAAGGCCGGCGGGAATATTGGCGCAGGCAGCCATGAAATGCAATTCTGATGTTTGGATTATGCTTGGGGAGAAAAAAGTCCAGGTGAAGAGCATCTTAAACCTGATGGCAGCGGGAATCAAATGCGGGACGGAAATTGAACTCCAGTGCGAGGGCGAAACGGAAGCGGAGGATTTGAAGACGTTGGCGGAATTGATTGAGAGCGGGTTAGGAGAGTAGCCATGACAGAGATAAAAGTAGAAAAAACTGCCTCCCGGGGGACAGCCATTGCACCGGCATATATTTACCGTGAGGCAGACTTGACGCCGGACACATATCCGGTGGAAGAGAGCAAAATCCAGCAGGAAGAGGCGCAGTTTCAGGAAGTAAAACAGGCGGTGATGGCAGAATTGGAGCAGCTGTCGCAGGAGAACCCTATTTTTGCAGCCCATTTGGCGATTGCCGATGATTATACGCTGCAGGAGGGCGTAATTGGCAGAATCAAATCCGGCAAGAAAAATGTGCAGCAGGCGATTGCTGAGACTGTGGAGGAAGTAGCTGAGATTTTCGGGCAGATGGAAGACGAATATATGAGGGAGCGCAAGGCAGATGTACTTGACATCGGAAAACGTTTCCTGATAAAATGTAAAAAAATCACGGTGCAGGATTTGGCATCAATCAGCGAGCCGGTCATTGTGGCAGCAAGGGATTTATTTCCCTCTGACACGGTAAAGATGAATCCGCAGTTTGTCAAAGGAATCATTACGGAAGAGGGCGGCGTTACCAGCCATGTATCAATTATGGCGAAAAATTACGGTATCCCTGCGCTGACCGGGGTGACGGGCATTTTGGAGAAATTGCAGGATGGCAGTACCATCTGTATGGATGCCGCAGAAGGCAGGATTGTCATTGAGCCAGAAGAGGGGGTTCTCGAAGAGTATAAGAAGCGTCTGCAGGAAGAGCTCAAAGAGCAGGAGGAGATTAAGAAATACCGTTCCATGGCGGCATTGACGCCTGAAGGCAAGCGCATTTTCCTCTGTATCAATGTGGGGAATACAGATGAGATTAAGCTTGCTTTGGATAAGAATATCGATGGCGTGGGGCTTTTCCGCACAGAGTTCCTGTATATGGAGAACACCCATTTTCCCACAGAAGAAGAGCAGTTTGCAGTTTATAAGGAAGCGGCGATGCTCTGTCCGCAGGAGGTTACCATACGGACGCTTGATATTGGCGGTGATAAAAGCCTGCCGTATTACGAGTTTGAGCCGGAGGAAAATCCTTTCCTGGGCTGGCGTGCCATCCGCATTTCCCTGGATATGCCGGATTTGTTCCGTACACAGCTGCGCGCTATCCTGCGTGCCAGCGCGTTTGGGCATATCCGCATCATGTTCCCGATGATGATTTCTGTGGAAGAACTGGTGCAGGCGAAAGAAATGGTGGAGAAGTGCAAGGAAGAACTGCGGAAAGAGCAAATTTCCTTTGATGATAAGATTGAGATGGGAATGATGATGGAGACGCCGGCAAGCGTCCTTTTGGCGGAGGAATTCGCGAAAGAAGCAGACTTTTTCAGTATTGGCACGAATGACCTTACCCAATACATCTTGGCGGTGGACCGGGGCAATAAAAAGATTGCCTCGCGGTATGACTCTTTTCATCCGGCAGTCTTAAAGGCAATCGAAACCATCATCTGCGCCGGACAAAAATACGGTCGCAAGGTGGGGATGTGCGGAGAACTGGCAGGAGATGTGAAAGCTGTTCCTAAGCTTCTTGAGCTGGGATTGGATGAATTCAGTATGTCGGCGGGAAATGTCGATTATGTGAGAAGGACCATCATTGGTTAATGAGATAGACGGCAAATGCCCCACAGTGAGTCTGACTGCTGGGGCATTTGTGTGTTCCCTTATAGGAAAGGTCTTGCCACGCTAAAGCGTGAAAGTGTCTTCTGCCTTGGCTGCTGCGGGATAAGCTGCTGCCTGTATTTGCGGGGTTCCATATTTTAGCAAAGAGGCTATGGAGATAGCACAGAATGGAGGATGACATGGAGAGAGACAAAGAGAAATATCTGCAGCTTTTAACAAAGGAGTATCCCACCAGGCAGTCGGCATGTCGGGAAATCATCAACCTGAATGCAATCTTGAATCTGCCCAAGGGCACGGAACATTTTATGAGCGACCTCCATGGGGAGTATGAGGCATTCTGCCATATTATCAATAATTGTTCCGGCGTCATCAAGGAGAAAGTCGGGCAGATTTTTGAGGAGCAGATGAGCCCGCGGGAGAAGAATGAACTCTGTACCTTGATTTATTATCCGGCGGAGAAGCTGAACGCCTTAAAAGAGCAAGGGATTCTTGTGGAGGACTGGTACCGGGTGACGCTGCGGCATCTGATTACGGTGGCAAAATATGTCTCCTCCAAATACACCCGTTCTAAGGTCCGCAAGGCAATGCCGGAAGAATTTGCCTATATCATTGATGAGCTTCTGCATATGCAGGTGGATGAGGATAATAACCAGATAGAGTACCATAGGCAGATTATAGATACAATTATCCATATCCATGCGGCGGATGAATTTATTATAGCTTTGGCAGAACTGATTAAACGTCTTGCCGTAGACCACCTCCACATCGTGGGGGATATTTATGACAGGGGGGCGCATCCCGAGAAAATTATGGATTTGCTTATGCAGCACCATTCCCTGGACATCCAGTGGGGAAACCATGACGTGCTGTGGATGGGGGCAGCGGCTGGAGTTCCCGCCTGTGTGGCAACGGTAGTCAGGAATAATATACGTTACCACAATATCCAGGTGCTCGAGAGCGGCTATGGGATCAGCCTGCGCACGCTGGTGGTGTTTGCGGGGCGTTGGTATCAGGACGAAGATATCATGGATGCGGCACAGCAGGCGATATCGGTAATTTTATTTAAGCTGGAGGGGCAGATTATTGCCAGGCATCCGGAATATCAGATGGACGACCGGCGGATGTTGGAGAAAATTGATTATGATAAGGGGACGATAGTGATTGAGGGCAGGGAGTACCCGCTGAACCGCAAGGATTTCCCCACAGTGGACAGGCAGGACCCTTACCGTCTGACGGAGGAGGAAGAAGAGGTATTGTCAGATTTGCGCCAGTCGTTTTTGAACAGCGGCAGGCTGCATCAACATGTACGCTTCCTCTGCGAGAAAGGAGGCATGTACCGCCAGTTCAACGGCAACCTCCTGTATCACGGCTGCATTCCGCTTGATGAGGAAGGGAATTTTGAGGGAATCCAGCTGGGCGATAAGGTATATAAGGGGAAAGAATATCTGGATTACGCAGATGCGGCGGTGCGCAAGGTCTGCCTGTCAGCCGCGGCAGAGGCAGAAGAGGATTTTATCTTTTACCTGTGGGCGGGGCAGAATTCCCCACTGTCCGGCAGGAAAATAAAAACGTTTGAGCGCATGTATCTTGATGATGAGGAGATAAAGGTGGAGAAACGGAATCCATATTATGAATATTACCATAAAGAATATATCTGCAATATGATTCTGCGTGAGTTTGGCCTGTTTTCCCCCATGTCCCACATCATCAATGGGCATACGCCGGTGAAGGTCAGCAAGGGCGAGGTTCCGGTGCGTGCAAATGGAAAGCTGATTATCATTGACGGCGGGTTCTGCAAAGCCTATCACAAGGAGACCGGGATTGCGGGCTATACCCTGATTTACAACTCCCATGGAATGCGGCTGAAAGCGCATGAGCCGTTTGAGAGCATCAGAAAGGTTTTGGAGGAAAACCAGGATATTGAATCCAGCACAGACATTTTTGAGACGGAAGAGAAAAGAATCCGGGTGCGGGACACGGACATTGGCAAGTCCATCCAGGAGCAGATAGACGATTTACAGCTGATTTTGACCGATAAAAGCAGATAGACGATTTACAGCTGATTTTGTCTGATAAAAATTGACATCATGGCAGACAGACAGTATAATTAAAAAATAGAATATTTTTTTAAATTTTTCGCAATAAAAAGTACTTCTTTTGCATTGTCTAAGTATCAGATAATTCAAGGAGGTGCTTTTTATGGGAAATGGATAAAAATAGTACGGTAGAATTTGCACTCATTCTCCTGTGAGAGTTGAGGTATGGAAAGGGGTATCCCAATGCAGGAAGACACTCCCAAACGTAAAGTCCATATAGATGCCCATATATTTGAACGTATTATGCAAGGAGAACAGGAAGCATTCCGAGAACTGTATGATATTACATACAAGCCGCTGTATGCTTTTCTTCTTTCCTACACGATGAACAGGGAAGATGCACAGGACTTATTGCAGGATACTTATGTCCAGGTTTATAAAAACTGCCATCTGTACCGGGAACAGGGAAATCCTATGGCATGGATAATGAAGATTGCCAAGAATCTTTTTCTGATGAAATGCCGGAAGAACAAAGGGACAGAGGTCAGTTTTGAGGATTTGGAGGGCGCGCTGGGTTTTGAGGATATGTCTGATGTGGAGAATCGGATTGTTTTGGAGACGATGTTTGCGCATCTTTCTGCCGAGGACAGGAATCTGATTATTATGCATAATATCGGCGGCCTCAAACACAGGGAAATTGCAAAGCTGCTGGAGATGCCTCTGGGGACTGTGATGGCGCGGTATCACAGAGGGATACGGAAATTGCAGAAGGAATTTGGTGAGAAGCTATGAAAAAGAAGGAATTGAAAAAGAGAATAGAGGATGGGTTTTCGGAACTGTCACCAGATTTATTTGAAGCAGTGTTGGAAGAGAGCAGGAAACAGGAGGTTGTTTGGTCTGAGGCAGAAAAAAGGAAGCCTTCCGTGAGCGGAAAATTTTATATGGGAAGGGTTCCCCAATATGCAATGTCTCTGTGTGCAAGCCTGGCAATCATCTTTTTATGCATTTTTGGCATGTTGGGAGAGAAAGAGAAGTCCGTGTTCATGGTTCTTGATATCAATCCCAGCATTCAGGTTGAGATGGACGAGTCGCATCAGGTAAAACGGTTAAAGGGATTAAACCAAGATGGAAAAGATGTTGTAAAAGAGTTGAAGTGGGAAAAAGGAACCGTGCAGGAACTGGTGGATGTGCTCATCCAGGATGTGGTAGAGAAATCTTATCTCCGTGAAAACGGAGGAATTCTGGTGACGCTTGCTGCAAGGGATAAAGGTATCTGTGAAAATCTGGAACGTACGCTGGGGGAAGGGATCGACCGGAAACTGACAGAGTTGAAGGTCTCTGGCGTGACGACAGCTTTTCAGGAGGTTCAGAGGAGTTCCAGGGAGAAGGGACGTAAACGCCTGGAAACAGAACTGAAAAAGAGCTGTGGATTAGCTGAAAGCCAAGTGCAGCAGATGTCGGTCAATGAACTGATTCAATATTGCCAGGATTATACTTCCCTGGAACTGAAATTGTCTGAGGCATCTGAAAAAGAACGTGCCTCTGGGCAGAAGAAAGAGGATAAGCTGCCGAAACCGGAGAATACATCACAGCCGGAAGGCTCTGGGAAGAAGCCGGAGGAAAGTACGCCGGGAGAAGGCAATCAGCAAGAGGAATCAGATAAAGATAAAAATGGAACGAAAGATTCTGGGAAGAAACCATCTGAGAAGCCTGGCAGCGAAGAGCCGGCTTCTCAGGAAGATATGAAGAGTGAGGAAGGGAATACAGGGAACCAGAAAGTTGAGAAACCAAACGGTTCGGCGGGTGCAGCAGGCTCTGCACAGACAGGAGAAGCCGTTCCGCCAGATACAGGAGATGCTTCGGGACAGCCGGAAGGCGGGCAGCCCTTGGGCTCAGGAGGCATTTCAGGACAGCCGGGAAGTTACGGTCAGCCAGGAACTGTGACGCCAGGAGATGCAGTGTCTCCTGACCAGCCAGAGATGGAGACGTCGGTACAGCCGCTGAAGGAAGAGCCAGGCCAGCCAGGCGTCCCCGATCCACTGGAGAAAGAGCTGCCGGACCGGTCAGAAGAAAAGAATCATCCAGTGCAGCAAGAGGGATTAGATGTGCTGGATAGTCAGGATAGCAATTTTATATTGGATAGCCTTTGATACATAAATGAGGCAGAACTCCCTTTTTAAAGGGCTCCCAGACGGCGGAGGTTGTCTGGGGGTTCTTTTTTTCCTTGAAAAATAAGAGCATAACAGGTATATTAGTATTGATAATATTTAAATAATAAAAAGAAAAGAGAGAAGTTATGGTAAAGATTTTGTCAGATAGTACCTGTGACTTGTCACAGGAGTTAACAGAAAGATACGGCGTTGAGATTCTGCCACTGCATGTGCTGATGGGGGAAGAGGACCATAAGGATGGCGTGGATATTACGCCAGATGAGATTTTTGGCTGGTCCGATGCCAATAAAAGCACGCCGAAGACGGCTGCTCCATCCATAGAGGATGCGGTGGAGAAGATTGGCAAACTATTGGAGGGCGGCAATGAAGTGATATGTTTTTCGATATCGGAGACGATGTCTTCGTCCCTGAATATCATGCGCCTTGCCATCGAGGAACTGGAAGCGGCGGACCGTGCCTTTGCCTTTGATTCTAAGAATCTGTCTACCGGAATTGGACTGCTCGTCATTGAAGCTGCCTGTATGGCGAAAGAAGGCATGAGTGCAGCGGAGATTCTAAAGAAGCTGGAAGAACTGCGCCCGCTGGTGCGCAGCAGTTTTGTGGTGGACACGCTCACTTACCTGCACCGCGGCGGCAGATGCAGCGGGGTGGCAGCCCTGGCAGGCGGGATGCTCAAGCTGCATCCTAAGATTGTGGTCATTGACGGCAAGATGGAGGTGGCTAAGAAGTACCGCGGCAATATTGCCAAGGTAGTGAAAGCGTATGTGCAGGACATGGAAGAGGATTTGAAATCGGCGCGTCCCGCACGTGTATTTATCACGCATTCGGTCAGTGACGCAGCCTTGGTACGGGAAGTTGCAGATTATCTGCAGAGCCTGTCTGTATTTGATGAAATCTTAGAGACCCGGGCAGGCGGCGTGGTCTCCAGCCATTGCGGACCAGGTACGCTGGGAGTGTTGTTTATCGCCTGATAAAGT
Source organism: uncultured Lachnospiraceae bacterium (assembly GCA_910583835.1). Classification (GTDB taxonomy): domain Bacteria; phylum Bacillota; class Clostridia; order Lachnospirales; family Lachnospiraceae; genus Petralouisia. Next base: position 18,000 of record CAJTYM010000046.1, read on the forward strand.
GGCTGCCCCATTGATTTTCCTGATTTTTCATAGGGCAATGCACAAGATTCAGAAACTCCAATATATTATCATATAAGGGTTAAGGCATTGTAATGTGCTTAATCCGATAAGAATGACAGATAGGAGTTTTGGGTATGGAAAATAAGGGAAATACGTTGGTAAATGACTGCAATTTTATGGGAATCAAGCCGATAATGATGGATTTGCCGTATCCCGCCATTCAGGTGCGGGGGAAAAATCCATCCTATGCCAACTTGCTGAGCATCGACTATTGTGGCGCAGTCTCCGAGATGTCGGCAATTACCCAGTACATTAACAATGAAAACCGGCTGTCCTGTGAGAAATGCCCTGTGGCCAAAACGCTGCTGGGGATTGCCATGGCAGAGATGATGCACTTGCAGAAATTAGGGGAATTGATTGTCTTGTTAGGGGGAAATATCAATTTTGTGGCGAAATACCGTAATGGTGGGGCAAAGATGTGGACGCCCGAATACCTGCAGATTCCAGAAAATCTTAAGAACATGCTGCAGGCAGATATAGAAGCCGAGAAAGCGGCAATCGCCCAATATGAAGCGCATATCAAGATGATAAAAGACGACTGTGTGAATGCAGTGCTGGTAAGAATCATCCGTGATGAAGAATACCATATCATGCTGCTGCGCACGATGCTGCAGTCGCTGTAAACAAATTTCACAAAAACCGGTACTATGGGCATATGTCCGTAGTACCGGTTTGTTAGCTTATAGAATTAGGGTGCCAAAAGGTAAGAATAAAATATGATAATGGCGATTTGCACAAATGGGGACAAAAAGCAGCGACTTGTTCAGGCAGTTAGTATTTCTTAGCATTCCATAAGACAATTAGAATCCTGCCATTATCATTGCCATCATCTGGTCCCTGCGCACGGCTTCCTCGGAACCTTTCAGCTTTGATGATATGCCCTCCAGCTCCATTTTGCTGGCAGCGGCGCGTGAAAGCTTCTCCTTGAATTCCTCTTCTTCGCGTTCTGCCCTGGCCGCCCTTCGTTCTGCACCCGCCTGAATCTGCAGCCTGAGGGCGTTTTCCATGGAATCCAGTACTTGTGTGATATCCGTCATTCTTTCCCTCCTTGTACCGTTCTTGATATAGTCTTCAATGAATATTTTTCAACGTGTTGTGTCTATTAGATGTATCGGGTTCTTTTGCCTATTTTTAAAGTCAGTCAATTGTTTTTTTTGAGGAATTCCATACAAGAACAAAACAATATTACCATGAGGTCAGTGTCCATAGAAATAGCGAGCATCGGATTGCGATAGCCACAATTCCAAGAAAAAAGCTTTGTCGTTGACTATAAATATTTTCTTTCTATGCTGACTTTTTCCCCGCATGAATCGTTATACATAATAGGATGGGAAAAACGTTTGGAACATTACTGATGGGAAAGGAGGACTTTGTGAATGCTGATTTTCTTTTGATTCAGAGAATGAAACAAGGCGATGAAGCGGCCTTTGATATGTTTGTGCGTAAATATTACGGCGATATATTGAACTACTGCCATTACCATTGCTTCGACAGGGTGTATGCAGAGGATTTGACGCAGGAGACATTTCTTCATTTTTTTGAAAAGCTGTCCCAGTACCATTTTCGGGGAAAGACCAAGAATTACCTGTATACCGTTGCGGCAAATCTTTGCCGGGATTTCTATAAGAAGAAAAAGGCTGTCCCCACCGAGTGGGAAGAACTGGAAAACAGGGAGGCTTTGGTGTCCCTGGACGGCTTGTTAGATAAAATTGCAGTGGAGGAGGCAATAGAATCCATACCGCAGGATTTACGTGAGGTGGTTATCCTGTATTATTTTCAGGGATTAAAAATGAGAGAAATTGCAGATATACTGCAGATAAATTTATCAATGGTGAAGTATAGGCTGAAACAGGCAAAAAAGCTGCTGGGGCAATGGATGGGAGAGGAGGGCGCTTATGAATCGTAAAGAAGAACTTATGATATATAAAAAGAAAGCGCGGTTAGAGCCGCGAGAAATGAGTATACAGGAGACAGTCAGGCGGTCAAAAGAAATATATTTTGAAGCGGAGAGCAGGGAGATATTGGCGTATCATGAATTTCTGTGGTCACAGCTTCATGCAATCCAGAAAAGATGGTGGATCCTTCAGTTTTTGCTGCTGTTGGCATTGTGGGCAGCGTTGGCATCTGAACAGGAGGTCAGGTATGTCCAAAGGGGTATGGGAGTCATGGCAACGTTATTTGTAATCCTCATAATCCCTGAACTATGGAAGAGCCGGTACAGCAACAGCATGGAGATAGAAGCGGTCTCCTATTATTCCCTCAGGCAGATCTATGCGGCGCGTATGCTGCTGTTTGGAGTGGCAGATATTTTTTTGCTTGCAGCGTTCTGCCAGGCAGCATCGCTGGGGCTGCATATGGGATTGGCTGAACTGATTGTCCATTTTCTTTTTCCGTTGTGTGTGACGTCCTGTATCTGTTTTGGGACGCTGTGCAGTAAACGGTGTTTCAGCGAGACGGCAGCAATTGCCTTGTGCATGGTGTGGAGCGCACTATGGCTGTGCATTGTTCTCAATGAAAATATTTATCAGAGGGTTACATTTCCCATCTGGCTGGGGCTTTTAATGCTTGCAATTGTCTGTCTGGCTGCTATTATCTACCGCACATTAAAATACTGTAATCAATATTTGGAGGTATCGTTTGATGGAATTGAAATTTGAAGATTTGACGAAAAAATTCGGGAGTTTCACTGCCGTTGACCACATCAACCTTGTGATGGCTAACGGCGTCTATGGGCTGCTGGGAGTAAATGGGGCCGGCAAGACAACTTTGATGCGGATGCTCTGCACTTTGCTGGAGCCCACGGATGGAACTATCACTTATAATGGCAGCGACATTTATAAAATGGATGGCGAGTACCGTAAACTTCTTGGGTATCTGCCGCAGGAATTTGGTTTTTATCCGGAATTCACGGTAAATGATTATCTATTATACATTGCGGCGATTAAGGGAATCCGGCCAACGATTGCCAGAAAACGTGTCAGGGAACTGACTGCCAAGGTTGGCCTGTCCAAGGCGGCGGACAAGAAAATGAAAAAACTGTCCGGGGGCATGAAACGCCGCGCCGGGGTCGCACAGGCAATGCTTAACAATCCTGAAATCCTGGTGCTTGATGAGCCTACGGCAGGGCTTGACCCTAATGAGCGAATCCGTTTCCGCAATTTAATCAGCGAGCTTTCTGAGGAACGCCTGGTGCTGCTGTCTACGCACATCGTCTCTGACATTGAATATATTGCCAATGAAATCTGGCTGATGAAAGATGGCGCAATCATGCATAAAGGCACGGCGGATAAGATTATTCATTCCATGCCAGAAAATGTCTGGCAGTGTTTCGTGGATAAAGGCATGGTATCTGAGTATATGAAAAGATACAAAATTTCCAATATGAAAGCAGAGCCGCAAGGCGTGGAACTGAGGATTATCTCACAGGAAAAGCCTTGTGAAGATGCGAGGTGCATAGAGGCGTCTCTGGAGGATGTGTTTTTATATTATTTTGGGGAAAAGGCAGGTGAAGAAGATGCTGCGGTTTGAACTGAAGAAAGTCTTTTGCAAGTTTAAAAACAGAATGGCAGTTGTGCTGCTGTTGCTCATCCTGGCGGCAGTGAGCATGCTGACCATGAACAGGGTAGAATACGTTGACAGTGAGGGAAACCATATCAGCGGCATGATGGGGGCGAGAAGCCTCAGGGCGGAAAAGCAAAAATGGAAAGGCGAGATTACGGAAGATGTGCTGGAAGCAGTTGTCAGGGAAAATGAGGTCATCAACAGCTCCCCGGAAGCCCTGTCAGACGATATTTCCGAGCAGAACAAGGCTTATGCCAGAAAACAGGGGATTTCAGACATTGCAGAATTAATTAACAACGCATTCAGTGCATGGAGGGATTATGATTATTTTACCGTTGACCATGTATCCCAAGAGGAAGCGAAAAGCGTCTACGAGAGAAGGGTGTCTAACCTGAAACAGTACCTTGATTCAGGGGAAGAGACGTTTACAGATGCCCAAAAAGATTATCTGACAAAGCAATATGAGGATTTACAGACACCATTTTACTATGACTATACAGACGGCTGGAGTGCACTGCTGCAAAATATATCGACATTTATTCTCGTGCTGGCATTAATCATCGGCTTTCTGGTCTCGGGCATATTTTCCAGTGAGTTCCAGACGAAAGCAGACGCTATCTTTTTTTCTGCCAGGTTAGGGAGGAACCGTGCGGTCTTATCCAAGATGGGAGCAGGTTTTTTGATTACTACGTTTTTTTATTTTGTATTTGTGCTGCTGTACACGGCTGTCGTGCTGGCGGCGTTGGGGGCGGATGGAGCCAACTGCCCGATTCAGATGGATATGTGGCGCTGTGTATACAATATTACGTTCCTGCAGGCCTATCTCCTGATTGTGGCGGGAGGTTATGTCGGCACCTTATTTGCCGCCACGCTTTCCATGCTTGCTTCAGCGCTGACGCGTTCCACGGCAACTGCAATAATTGTGCCGTTTATTGTGCTCTGCGCATTCCCTTTCCTCAGCAGGGTTATCACCTTGCCCGGCATATGTTCCTTTTTCCCGGACCAGCTGCTGGAGATATATATTACGTTAAAAGATTTTGTGCTGGTGGAATTGGGGGGCAGGATAGTCAACGTGATAGGGATACTCATTCCTGCTTATGCATTGGCATGTCTGCTGCTCGAACCCATCTTGTACAGAATCTATAAGAAAGCCCAGGTGTCCTGACTGGGAGGAAGCAGTGCATGACAGCAAAAAAGAGCGAGGTTTAGCGTATTAAAAAGCTGCCTTGCTCTTTTTCTGCGCTTTAACCGCAAAAAAGTGCTGTTTGCAGAAATTGGAATTGCCATTCGTGCAGATACTTGGTAAGATAGGGCAAATGTTAATTTCTATAGGAGGCAGGAAGGTTGAAATATACGATGGAAAGAATCCCGGAAGGTGAAGATGAGGTGATACTGCGCTACAGCCATATGACGCCGGAAGTGGAGAGGATATGGAACCTCCTGCATGGGAATCTGGGGAAACTTACAGGGTGGAAAGGGAAGACGCGCGTAGTGTTGGATGTCGATAAAATACTGTATATTGAGAGCGTAGACGGCAGGACTTTTGCTTATACCAGCGAGGATGTGTTTGCCGTAGATGATACGCTGAATAAATTAGGGCAGTTCCTGAACGCTGTCAATTTCTTCCGCTGCAGCAAATCCATGATTATCAATATTGATAAGGTGCAAAGCTTAAAGAGCCTGCCCTCTAACCGCATTGACGCGGTTATGTGCAATGGGGAGCATGTGATGATATCCAGGACGTATGCGTCTGATTTCCGAAAAAGGTTAAAAGGAGGCAGAGAAGATGGATAAACGCAGGAAAAGGCTGTCTGTATGGGAGCATTACCTGGCAAATGAAATAGCAATTGAATTTAAGGCATGTCTCTATTTTTTTGCCATTTTGTTTTTCTACTGTATGTACCGGCTGCTGATGGGGAGCGCACATGCCAGCATCCTCCATATGGCGGAGATGATTTTTCTGACTTACGTGATGGGCTATGTACAGGTTTATCTCCTGTCAGGATTTGACGAGGGAGAATGTCTGGGCGTGAAAGAGAGCCTGTATCTTGTGCTTTGTTCGTTTATTTATGCGGGAATCTCTTTTTGTGCGGGCTGGTTTGGCAGAGAGGTTTGGATCAGCATTTTATTTTTTGCTTATGTGGCGTTTCTCTATGTTTGCGTTTTCCTTGTCTATAAGTCAAAGCGCAAGATAGATGATAAGATTATGAATGAGAATTTAAAAATGTTTCAGGCAAGGAGGGCGGAACATGCAGAACGTGATTGAGATTGATAACCTGACGAAGAATTATGGAAAACACCGGGGAGTGGAAGAGGTGAGTTTTGCAGTGGGGGAGGGAGATATTTTTGGTTTCCTTGGTCCCAACGGAGCTGGCAAATCCACGACAATCCGTTCCATGCTGGGTTTCATAAGGTTTCAGTCAGGCAGCATCCATATCTTTGGCAAAGATATCCGTAAGGACAGGGAGGAAATTCTTAGGAAAGTTGGCTATATGCCCTCGGAGACGATGTTTTATCCGGCGATGAAGGTGAAAGATATGATTCAGATGGCTGCCGATGTGAGGAAAAAAGACTGCCGCAAGGAGGCGGAAAAGCTCTGTGAGCGGCTGCAGGTGGATGCAGATAAGCGAATCAGCGATTTATCCCTGGGGAACCGCAAAAAAGTCGGCATTGTCTGCGCCATGCAGCACAGACCGAAATTATTTGTATTTGATGAGCCTACCAGTGGATTGGACCCGCTGATGCAGAGTGAATTTTTTAAGCTGATTCAGGAGTATGTGAAAGAGGGGGCGACCTGTATGCTGTCCACCCATGTCCTTTCAGAAATAAAAAGCTACTGCAGGAACGCGGCAATTATGAAAGAAGGGAAGCTGCAGTGCGTGGATTCGGTCGCAAACCTTACGCGGACCAATGCCAAGAGGGTGAAACTGCTCCGGGACGGCAGACGGGAGAGTTATATTTACGAAGGGGACTTGAATGAACTGCTGCAAACGCTGGGTAGGCAGGATATTGAGGACATTTTGATTGAAGAGCCTTCCCTGGATGAAATATTTATGCATTTTTATTCCCGCGAGCAATGAGCCAAGCAGCCGCGCTAAGTGCCCTGTGGGTATGCGCGGATATTTGGCGAATGATACGAGGGTCAAAAAATAGTCAGGAGGATTGCTGTGTTTACAATTTATAGACATGAGATGAGAGAATATGTAAAAAGCCTTGTTATCTGGGCGTTGTGCGTAGGGGGCGTGGGATTGCTGTGCATCCTGTTGTTTTCCAGTTTGAAAGAGAGTATGGAAGGGATAACGGAAAGCTTTGCTTCCATGGGGGCGTTTTCGGATGCGTTCGGCATGAGCCAGCTTAGCATTGCTACGCTTGGAGGGTTTTACGCCACGGAAGTGGGAACCATCCATGGGCTGGGAGGAGCCATGTTTGCGGCGGTTATCAGCGCAAACATGCTGTCCAAGGAGGAAGACGGGCATACCAGTGAATTCCTGTTTTCCCTACCGATAGCGAGGGGCAAGGCAGTGCTGGCAAAATGGTCTGCCGTCATGTCCCATATTTTGCTGTTCAATCTGCTCTGTGTATCGCTGTATCTTGTGGGTATCTTTGTTTTGGGCGAGGACATGGATTTCCAGAGATTTTTACTGTACCATGGGATGCAGCTTTTGATGCAGTTTGAGATTGCCGGAATCTGCTTTGCCATGTCTGCGTTCCAGAGGAAAAATAAACTGGGGCTGGCGTTGGGGGCAGTGCTGCTTTTCTACGCATATGATTTGATGGCGCGTGTAATACCGGATTTGTCTGACTGCAAGCTGTTGGGACCGTTCTCTTATGCGAACGCCGCGGACTTATTCAGTACGGGGGAAATCTATGTGGAAGCGGCAGCTTTGGGAATTGTCGTACTGGCTGCCTGTGTGGGCATTGCCCATGTGGCGTATGTGAGGAAGGATTTGGCGGTGTAGGGGGATATATTATAGAATACTTCTAAGGAAACGCTTTAATCAGCATTTCCTTAAGTAATAGATTATTTAGTAAGTATTTGTCTTGAGAAGACGTTTCATAGAATAGTCTAATATACGCTCTTTCCGTTTTGCTGTATGGCGGACAATGGAATGTTAAAAATACAATGGTGGAGTTCGCGTTTATCTGATTTTTCAGGGAGGCAAAATCCTGTAAGATTACTCCGGCGGAAGTAAAATCTCCTTATATCGGATTTTTTGAGTATGGCTATTTCCTTTCCCCGAGTTCTTCAAGCGTAGATGCATATATGGAATGCCTTTTATGGTCGGATGTCCGCCATCTGTACTGGTACGAACCATCATTGTATTTTTCAGACCTGTTGCAACCACAACAACAATGCTTCCGGTGTCCATATATCTATTTCTGCTTCTTTGTAATCATTGGAATTGCGCGTCACTATCCCATCCATTTTCTGCAATAACGCCACAGAATACTGTACCGAATCCTCAAAATCTTTCCATGGCAGTTCAAGTGCATTTTTAAACATATCTTCTGAAACACCGGCAACTGAAACTATTTTTAACAGTTTTGACAAAAGGTCTTTTATCTTCATCTTATTTCTTAACGTTTCGTTAGCAATATAATAAATATCAGTGATTGCAGATGCCGATACAAACAGATTGATATTGTCCCTCTTTGATAAATTCAGAACTTTTGCACCATCACGATAGAAAGGTTCCCTTCTTAAAAGCACATCAAGAATGATATTCGTATCAATAAGGATTCTCATACTTTTTCAACCTTTCACTTCTATATTCTTCCAACGATTTACCCATATCTGGAATAGAGCCTGTCAGGGAAGATACAATAGCTTCAACGTCTGTTTCGTCCTTTGTTGATTTTTTATTTGGTACCTGTCCTTTCCTTCTGGTGACTAAAAATTCAATGTAGGAAACAGCTTTATCATAATCTTCTTCTTCCAAATCCTCTAACAGGCTATTTAATTTTATAGCGATAGACTGCATAATGTTCCTCCCTTCATTTTTCTTTTATTATATGCCGCTCGTATTAACTTTACAAGGTTTTCTTATGAACCAGAAAATCTACAGAGGTTTGTTTTCTGCCGATTCCTATAAGCCAACTTTCCGTCACTTCTCATTATTTGGGCGTAAAATGGGTGTATGGCATAAAGTTTTATACTTTGTAAACACTCATTTTAAACCATTTTATTTATCCAAGTTCTTAAGCGTGGGGAATTTAAGCATATACTGTTCCCCCTTATAAATGACGGAAATTTTACTGCCGTTGGCGCCTGCATAAGATTTATGTTTTTTTGGCGTATTTGTAAAATCTATCATATTCAGCCCGCGTTTCTTTTGAAAATAGTTTTCCCCGGCATCGCGTTTCGCTCATGCGGCTTCCTGTTTTGGTGTCAATGGGAAAAGCGCTTTCTATGTATGTGCCTTAAATTTTTGCTATAACCTTAAAATCCTTTCATTTAGTGATGCGGGGCTGCCTGATATAATTAATAATACTTAACGTAAAACCAGGGAAGTCCTGTACAGGAAATGAAAGGAGAAGGCATATGAAATGGAAGAAATTACGCGGCGTGGCGAGTCTGCTGCTGGCTGGGGCATTGATGTTTACCTCTATTCCGGCATCGCCGGCACCGGCAGTCGTGATGGCGGCGGAAGAAGGGGAAATGTTGGGGACGGCAGATAAGTGGAAGGATATGGATAATCCGACACTCCGCGATTATGCGACCCCCTCGGTGAATTTTTATAATTATGGCATGGGACCGGATTTGTTTGCGGATGAGTCTGATGGCGGACAGTCGTTCTGGAATGCGCATGGAGATACAGCGATTACTGCACGCCCTCAATGGATGAAATATGACTTTGGCACTCGTAAAGCAACGCTTACCGGAATGACCATCAAATTTTATGATGATAATGGCGGTGTTGTGACACCGGCGAATATCACAGCAGAATATAGAAATGATGCCGGGACATGGGAAGCGGTTACGAGAAAAGGAACCTGGACATTTGAGGGAAATGTCAAGAAGACTTATGAGTTCGAGGCAGTTACCACTTCTGCCATCCGCGTAACAATGCAGCATACAAATAATATGCCGGTGGCGGTCTTTGACTGGAATCTGATTGGTGAGATACCGGCGGATTTCCCGAAGCCGGAGGTGGTAACGCCGGAAGAAGCGAGCCCGGATTTGAATTTGCCGGATGTGGCAGTCTATGCGGTGCCAAGCGCCCACGAGAACCATACGTCATCCTGGGAGAACTTATATGGCATCAATGATGAAAGCTTTGAGCCGACACGTTCCGATGGCGGTAATGGCAAAGGCTGGGGCAACTGGGGAACTGGCCATGCAGCAGGTCAGGAATGCTGGCTGCAGTATGACTGGGATGAGGAAGTGACGACTAAGACCTTCCAGGTTTACTGGTATGGCAGTGATGCCGGGATGAAGATTCCGTCTAAGGTGCGGTTCCAGTACAAGGATGCGAGCGGCTCCTGGCAGGATGCCGAGATAAAGTCCCATAGGAAGAATTATTCTAAATATGACCAATATAACCAGATAACGATTGAAGAGGTTACTACCAAAGCTATCCGCATGTACATGACGGTTGCCGGCGACTCCCTTGGCGTATACCGCTGGAAAGTGTATTCAGATGTCAGCGATGAGTTCGTGGTAGCGGCAGCAGCTGGTTCGTTAACGATTCCAGAAGTCAGGAAGGGAAGGGTTGCCAGCCGTATCTGTGATAAGCTGACGCTTCCGGCAAAAGCTATGAATGACAGGGTAAATGTTACCTGGAAGAGTAAGAATGCGGATATCGTTGCAGATGACGGAACGATTACGCCGCCGTCTGAGGATACGAAAGTCACGCTGACGGCTACCTGCAGCAAGGCGGATAATCCAGATATTAAGAAAAGCAAGGACATTGAATTTCTGGTATTGTCTGACAAGGTGACAGAGTATGCGATGACGATTGACCGCACGAAGAAAGGCGTGGACATCAGTCAGGAGTTGTTTGGCGTATTCTATGAGGATATTAACAGCGCGGCTGACGGCGGGCTGTCTGCAGAGCTGGTCAAGAATAACTCTTTCGAGAATTACCAGAATCTGCATTCCACGACGTCGCCGGAGGTCAAGGGTGACCAGAATTCCTGGAAACTCCATTGGAACAGCAGCAATGCGGCAAACTTTGTGGTGGAACGGACCGCTGGCCTGAATCAGAACAATAAGAATTATGCCAAGATCACCGGAAATCAGACCTTGTCCAACCATGGATTTGTAGGGCGGGCAACTTTGGATAAATCCGCAATGGCAATCCGCAATGGCATGAAATATGATTTCTCCATGTATATGAAAGCGGACAGCGCCTACGCCGGAACGGTGAAGGTAAAGGTTGTGGACGATGCGGGGACTGCGCTTACCAATGAGGCGGTTTTGGATTTGCAGAAAGATGGTACTTGGAAGAAAGTTACGGCAACACTGACAGGAAATGCCAAGGAGCTTGGAACTTTAGTGCTGACGTTTGAAGGGGCTGGGGCTGCGGATATTATGTATATTGATATGGTATCCCTGATTCCTACGGATGGCTATGGTTACGGCAATAAGAATTATTCCTACGGCGCAGGATTGCGCAAAGACCTTGTGGAGAAACTGCAGGAACTGAAACCAAGCTTCATCCGTTTCCCGGGCGGCTGCGTCATTGAGGGAAGCTATGGCACGGACGGCTATTACAACTGGGAAGATTCCGTTGGTCCTCTGGAAGCGAGAAGGGCGATTGGAAGCTACTGGGGCAGCCCATGGAAATCGGTCAGCTATGGCACGGCACAGGAGAATTATGGCTATATGATGTCCTATCAGTTTGGCTATCATGAAATCCTTACGCTGTGTGAAGATTTGGGGGCACAGGCATTTCCCATTCTCAGCGCAGGAATCTTCTGCCAGTTTACCGATGCAGCAAATGTATCTGCCAGCGGAGAACAGCTGAAGCCGTTTGCAGACCATGCAACCCATCTGATTGATTACTGCTGGGGCGACCCCAACAGTTCCGATGCAACACAGGCAGAGTGGGCAAAGAAGCGTGTACAGAACGGCCATGCGAAACCGTTTGATCTGAATTATGTAGGTATCGGCAATGAGAACTGGGAAGAGCCGTCACAGGGCGTTTCCTATTATGCAAACTTTAAATGGATAAAAGATTATGTGGAAGATTATGTCGAGGAACATTATCCTGGCAGGAAGATTAATCTGATTTCCTCCGCGGGGCCGTTCTATTCCAGCCGCCCGGCGGCGTGGGAGTGGGTAAACAGCACGATGCCCGGAGAGACGCTGGTAGATGAGCATTACTATATCAACTATGCGGGGGATGGCGACAACACCCTCCTGAACGAGGATTATGTCTATGACAGCTACAAACGCCTGGATGAGGGCGGCAGCAATGTATTTATCGGTGAATATGCGGGCCATCTGACCTCAACTACGGAAAATGTGCTTGACACGGCAATCAGTGAGGCTGCTTACATGACCGGTATTGAGCGCAACGGCGATATTGTCCGCCATGCATCCTATGCGCCATTGTTTGAGCGCGAGGGCTGCCGCGACTGGGATTATAACCTGATTAAATTTAATGCTTTTGAGAGTTACGGTACGCCGAGTTACTATGTGCAGACCATGTACTCCAATAATTACGGCAAGCATATCATTGATACGACTTTGGAGGAATACAATGACGTTACGGCTGCTTTTGACAAGAAGCCGGGACATCAGACAGACTTATACTATGTGACTTCTGAGGATGATTACTATCTCTATACGAAATTGGTGAACCATGCAGATTTCTCCAAGGAGATTACCCTCAACTATCCGGGCATCAAAGACGGTTCGGAGGTGGAATTAATCTGCCTGTCGGGCAATGCCATGGATATGAACACGATGGCAAACCAGACCAAGGTCGCGCCGGCCACGACCAAGAAGACGCTTACCGGGCAGACCATGACGTATGAAGTACCGGCAATGTCGCTCACCGTAGTCAAAGTCAATCATACAGAGAAGCCGGCAGTGACACCGGAACCGGGTCCAGAACCAACGCCGTCAGTAGTTTCTAAAGCTGCTCTTAACAGTGCCATAACAGCGGCAGCGGCGAAAAAACAGATTGATTATACGCCCGCAAGCTGGCAGAATTTTACAGCTGCGCTTACGGCGGCAAAGAACGTTGCCGCAAATGCCAGTGCAACGCAGGTGCAGGTAGATACGGCAAAGAATAACCTGGAAGCGGCAGCGAAAGGGCTTGTGCTTCTTGGTGCGTCTTCCACCAAGAATGTGGCTCTGGGCGTAGGGGAATCATTCTCTGTCAAGACCAAGGGCTGCACGTATCTGAGTTCCGATGAGAATATTGCCACAGTAAATGGCAAAGGTTCCGTGAAAGCAAAGAAAACAGGCTCCGTTACGGTTAAGGCGATTCCGGCAGCCGGAAATAAGGCGAGGGTCTTTAAGATTACTGTGAAGAAAGCGCCTAAGAAGATTTCCAAGGTTACTTTTAATAAGAAAGCAGTGAAGAAGAACAAGGTAACCTTGAAAAAAGGCAAATCGGCAGCCTTTAAAGTGACGCTGCCCAAGGGAACGGCAAGTAAGATTACCTACACTTCCTCCAAGAAGAAGGTTGCCACGGTAGATAGCAAAGGCAAGGTGAAGGCGAAGAAGAAAGGTAAGACTGTTATCACCATCAAGACATTTAACAAGAAGAGCAAAAAGATTACGCTTACAGTAAAATAAAGCATAAAAATGGGGGCTGTGCATGGAGAATCTGTGCACAGCCCTGGTAGGCATTAAGAGGATTTTGTTGAAGAATAAAACAATATGTGGTATTCTGATAACACAAATGTTTAAAGGAGGCAGCGTATGGCTATTAATTTGCAGAAGGGACAGAAGGTAAGTCTGGAGAAGAAATCTTCGGCGGGGCTCGGAGAGATTCTTGTCAATCTGAACTGGAATTCAAAGCCAGTAAAACAAGGCTTTTTCTCCAGTTTGATGGGTGGAAATAGAGGAATAGACCTGGATTTAGGGTGTCTGTATGAATTGAAGGATGGAAGAAAGGGAACGGTACAGGCATTAGGCAACTGTTTTGGTTCCCTCAATCAGCCGCCATTCGTTTCGCTGGACGGCGATGACAGGACGGGCGCAGCCGTTGCGGGCGAGAACCTCCGCATCAATGGCAATAAGATTGCTGAAATTAAAAGAATCCTTGTCTATACGTTCATTTATGAAGGGGTTGCCAATTGGAAACAGGCAGATGCGATTGTTACGATTAAATATCCGGGTGCAGAGGACCTTATCGTTAAGATGGATTCTTATAATTCTTCAAATATTATGTGTGGCCTGGCATTGTTCGAGAATCAGAATGACCAGACGTTCAGCGTGGAGAAGCTTGTCCAGTTCTATCCGGGTCATGAAGCTTTGGATAAGGCATACCATTGGGGCATGAGATGGAAAGCTGGAAGGAAATAGAGGATTGATTTACCTTATGGGAGAGACCTGTTTTTGCGGGTTTCTCTCTTTTTTTACTTTATAGAGGATTCGGGTGTCAAAAGGTAATTTTTTAACTATCTACTGGCAATTTGCACAAATAAGCACAAACGCTGTAGGAGGAGGGCAAATGCGAAGCATTTCTTGAATGCACTCCGACGAACTGGCAGGTGACGCGAAGCGGCGCGTGCCGATACCTTTCCACGTGTTACAGTCAGAAGAATTTCTAAGCATTCCTTGGAAAGACATATATATTTTCGCAACCGGCTTATATTCGCCATCCATGGCTCA
>CAJTYM010000047.1 GCA_910583835.1 uncultured Lachnospiraceae bacterium
TTTTCCAGTGTTTTCAAAAGTATCGTTATCTAACGTCAGCTTTTGACCGTCCCGGATTCAAAAGGATGATTGCCGACATAGAAGAAGGGAGGGTAAATTGTGTTATTGTAAAGGACTTGTCAAGATTTGGGCGTGACTACATTGACACGGGACGGTATCTGGAAAGGGTATTTCCAGAATTAGGCGTGCGTTTTATCTCCGTGTCGGATGGGATTGACAGCATCCGGCAGGCATATGATATGCTTCTGCCAATCAAGAATATTTTCAATGAACAGTACGCGAGGGATATTTCTGAGAAAATTCAGGCGACTGTAAAATCAAAGCAGAAAGCAGGGGAATTTATCGGGGCGTTTGCCAGTTATGGCTACAAGAAATCCCCCGCAGATAAAAACAGGCTTGTCGTTGATGAATATGCTGCAGAGGTAGTAAAGAAGGTATTCCGTTTATATGTGGGCGGGATGGGGAAACTGGGCATTGCAAAGCTGTTAAATGCAGAAGGAATCCTCTGCCCATCTGAGTATAAAATGGCAAATGGCGAAAATTACAAAAACTGCAATCGTCTGGAAAGCACTTCTTACTGGACGTATTCAACCATCAATGTCATGCTGAAGAATGAAATGTATATGGGAAATATGGTGCAGGGCAAAAAGCATCAGCAGATGAGGAGCAGGCAGAGGCCTGTGGAGAGGGAAGACTGGATAATTGTAAAAGGCACGCATGAGCCAATCATAGACCCGGAAACATGGGAAAAGGCACAGAAACTTTTAAAACAAAAACACAGGGATATGGGCTTAGAGGAAAATAGAAATATCTTTGCCGGATTTGTCAAATGTGGGGATTGCGGAAGGGCTATGGCGAAGAGCACATGGAAACGGGCGGATGGGAGCAGGACATATTCTTTTTATTGCGGCACATATAAGCGGCATGGGAAAGGATACTGCACACCTCATACACTGCCGTCTCATGTTCTGGAGAATATTGTTTTGGAAGATTTGAGGGCAGTTCTCCATAATGCCCGGGATTTACAGGAACTTGTGAAAAGCCAGTCTTTTCATTATCCTAACACAGAAGAAATTGCCAGAAAAGAGTTTATCCGTGTAAAGGGGGAGCTGGAGAGAGTGCAGAAGTTAAAGAAATCAGCCTATGAAGATTATAAGGAAGGGTTGATTTCCAAAGGGGAATTCCTTACTTACCGCGAAGATTACCTGAAAAAAGAAGAACTTTATGCAAAGCAGGCTGAGGCATTGGAGGAAAAGAAGAAAGGAAGTGTCGCGCAAGATGTTTTCGAAACGCCTTGGCTGAAAAGATTGCTGGAGTTGAAGGAGATTGAAAAACTGGACAGGGAAATTATTGTGGAGATGATAGACCAGATTATTGTATATGAGAACCGCAAAATTAAAATCTGTTACAACTTTGGAAGTGAATTAGAGGACTTGTTTTCTAATGTGTACTATGAAGAAAGGGCTGTTTAATCTTATATATTGAAAAAGTAGGGAAATACTTAATATCTGCGCATTTTTGCCCCTGCACATGGCGGCTATGACAATGGAGCTTCCTTTCAGGGAAGAAAAGAGAAAGATGATACGCTGCGTGTGGCGCTTGCAGTAGGACAAAAGCTGGAAGATGCAGGATATAATGTATTGTATACAAGAACTACGGACCGTTATGATTCTCCCATTGAAAAGGCGAGGATAGCCAACCGTTCCGGTGCGGATTATTTTATCTCTTTTCACCGGAACTCGGGGATGAATCCGAATACTTACAATGGAACTCAGGCATTGGTTTATGCTGCAGATACAGAGGCAGCGCGTATTGGAGAGGAAATCAACCAGGAGTTGGTGGACTTCGGCTTTAATGATTTGGGCGTAGTGGAACGTCCGGGCCTTGTAGTGCTGAGACGGACGCAGATGCCTGCAGTTTTAATGGAACTTGGGTTTATCAATAATGATATGGATAACCAGATGTTTGACCAGCGGTTTGATGAAATGGTAAATGCCATTGTGACTGGGGTGGAGAGGGCAATTCCTCTGAATCCTTCCCAGAAACAGTATGGGGTTCAGGTGGGGCTGTTCCGCTATGAATCCAATGCGCAATACCTAAGGGAACAGTTGGAGAGCCAGGGGTATTTTGCAACCGTGCGTTGGGAAGACCCATATTATGCGGTGATTGTAGGCCGTGAATCTACGCTGGAGGATGCCAAGGCGCTTCAGGACCAGCTCAGGCAGGATGGATATGATACCTTGATTGTGACCTTGTAGAAATAGGAAAAGGCGGATGAAACTGGCAAAAGAAGAGAACGCCACAAGAACATATGCTGATTTAGAAGAAGATTATAAATCTTTAAAAGCCTTACTGACAGCGGCAGGAGTTAATTTAACAGAGATTGACTATATGAAAGAGTAACAATTATTGTCATAAAGTAACCAAACGCAAAGGTGTAAAGTCTTTCGTAAATAATAAAGGCCTTACACCTTATTGTCTTTTATATACTGGCAGATATCTTCAACATTACAATCTAATATTTCACAGAGACGGTCAAGGGTGATGGTTTTTATCACCATATTTTTTCTTAGGCGGTGCAGTTGTGCTTCATTTACGTGGTAGTCTTTTATGAGGAAGTATTGTGAAATTCCTTTTTTCTTCATGGTTTCCCATAAACGGTCATATACAATCATATACTTTCCTTTCAGGGTATTATATGATTATTATTCCATGAGAATTAAAAATGCGGTATTGTACGTGTAGGAACAATAAAGATAAAACAATATTGTTTGTATAAGAACAATATAAATAAACTGTTACTTAAATTTTTATAAACTTTAGAAAAAGGGTTTACATTCCTGGGAGAATTATGTATGATGAACTTGTCTTTTGTTGAATACAGTCATCTGAGCATAGATGAAATCGGCGCGGAATCCGCGCAAATATCCCAGTGATAATGTGAGTAAGTGAATAGGGAAGAATCCTGAAGAAATCTTTTTGATATGGAAGCGGTGGATTGTATGGCGTTTTCTCCGGCAAAGGAGAGAAATCCATGAGAATAGCTTTTTGGAGCGAACAGGAGGGGGCAGGAACCTCATTTAACCTTGCGGTAACTGCCTGTGCGGCTGTCTGCCTGCATCCCTTGTCTGTGGCGGTGGTTTCCGGCGGGTATCATGATGGGAAGTTGGAACGGAAGTTTTTTGGGAGAAACCAGAATAACATTTTAGAGTACAGACAGGAGGCAATGCTGGTAGCAGAACACAGCCGGGAGGCAGTAATGGCATCTAAGCATGGGCAGGCCTCTATGATGGCATCGGACGATATGCAGAATTATTTTGTGACCGGTGGGCTGGACTGTCTGCTTCGCAAGGAACGCCCGGAGGAACTGACGGAAGCGGTGGTCAAGGCGAATATGCGGCAGGTGGTTAAGGACAGGATGTACTGTCTGCCGACCAGCGCCAGGCAGGAATATGAATGGTGGCATCAGGACTGCCAGTTTAGGCGGATGAACCGTGTGATGGCAGCCGTGGAATCTTATTTTGACGTTGTATTTATTGATTGCGGCAGCAGGCAGGATGATTATGCGAGAAAGGCTTTTCGTGAGGCAGATGTCTGTGTGCTGAATATGAATCAGGAGGCGGAAGTTATTGGCAGGTTTTACAGAAATCCACCTGACTATAAGGGCAAAGTTTTCTTCCTGCTGGGGAAGTATTTTGAGGATGCCTTATATAACCGGCAGGACTTACAGCGGATTTACCGGATAGAAGAAGAACGGCTAGGGGCCATTCCCTACAATGCGCAGCTTCATGCGGCAGAACAGACGGGCAGGATAGGGAATAGCGTCCAACGTTATATGGGCAGGAATGGTGAGGGGCAGGGGATGGGTTTTGAGAAAGAATTGGTCAGGACAACCAACCTCATTTTAAAGCTTGCAGGTTTGGTCGCCTGACCGGGGAATCGGAATTGGCGTAAATTATCCGATTGAGTACAGCCTTAGCAGATTTCGGGTTGAGGGTATGTTTCACCAAAAGTATCTACGGTTACTTTTTTCATCACCTGTGGTTCCATGGGACGGTCTGAATAGTCTGTAGAAGTTTCGGCAATCTTATTGACATTTTCCATTCCCTCTGTTATTTTACCAAAGGCGGCATAAGCGCCGTCTAAATGCGGGGAATCCTTGTGCATGATGAAGAACTGGGAGCCTGCGGAATCAGGAATCATGGTGCGCGCCATAGATAACACACCGGCGCTGTGCTTTAAGTCATTGGTGAATCCGTTCTGGGTAAATTCTCCCCGGATGCTGTAGCCAGGACCGCCAGTGCCGGTTCCATCCGGGCATCCGCCCTGAATCATGAACCCCTTGATTACACGGTGGAAACAGAGGCCGTCGTAATAGCCCTTTTCAACCAGGCTGATAAAATTATTTACGGTATTGGGGGCAATTTCGGGATAAAGCTCTGCTTTCATGATGTCTCCGTTTTCCATTTCAAACGTTACTACTGGGTTTTGCGCCATTGTCATATACCTCTTTTCTAAAATATTCTTTATAGATTTACGCTAATGTTTCCATAAGCGGCCGATAAGGCTTCCATCAATTATACCTTAAATCTTTTATTTCGTAAAGTTAGGGAAACGCTGGTTTCATTAGCGCTTCCTTGGCATAATATACAGCAAAACGCTGGTTTTATCAGTGCTTCCTTAGCATAATATACAGCAAAACGGTTATAATATCTGCCGATATACCACATACTGTCGACACGAACTGCGAATTTTTTTGGAAAAGCAATGATATTCTTTTAGAAAAATTTTACTTCATCGATGTGCCATCGATATACGAAAGGGGAACTAACATTCATGGCAGATAAAATATTTGAAAACAATCAGGTTACCATTACTGGGGAAATTATTTCCGATTTCCAGTACAGTCACGAGGTTTTTGGGGAAGGGTTCTATATGGTAGAGGTATCTGTGAACCGTTTAAGCAACTTTGCAGACGTGATTCCGATGATGATTTCGGAGCGTCTGATTGACACGCAGTCCAGTTATATTGGTCAGTATATTCGGGTGGATGGGCAATTCCGTTCTTATAACCGGCATGAAGAGAAGAAGAACCGTCTTGTGCTTTCGGTATTTGTGCGGGAGATGGAATTTGTGGATGAGATTCCAGAAGGTGAAAAGAGCAACCAAATCTTTCTGGACGGTTATATCTGCAAGGAGCCGATTTACCGGAAAACGCCGCTGGGCAGGGAAATCGCAGACCTTCTCATTGCTGTAAACCGTTCCTATGGAAAGTCAGATTACATACCTTGCATTTGCTGGGGCAGAAATGCAAGATTTGCTTCCGGATTTGAGATTGGCGGACATGTACAGGTATATGGGAGAATCCAGAGTCGGGAATATGTAAAAAAACTTTCTGAGACAGAAGTAGAGCACAGGGTAGCCTATGAGGTATCTGTCAGCAAAATAGAATACCTATGATTTTCCTCGATATTATTGTGTCTGGCTGGTTTTTTAGAGACAGTTCAGCCCACGCCATTCGCAAAGTTCTACGCTTCGCTTCGGTCGTTGCTAAACAAGTGCCACTGGCACTTAGCAACCTACGGCGTTTTCCCGCTGCATTGTCTTTTGGGAAAACGACAGGAGACCTCAGAACTCTCCCCAGCTTCGTTGGGTCCCCTCTCAGGTCAAATGCTAACTTTGCTCATAGAATGGCGTTCCCTCAGCCCCAATAAATCTCGTCAAATTCATGCAAGCATGATTTTCCTCGATATTATTGTGTCTGGCTGAACTGCTGGTTGCATTTTCCAGAGCTTTGTGGTATTTTAAGAAAAGCTTTTTGTGAAAAAGGAAGGAAAACAGCATGTGTAAGGAAAAGGTTACTGTTTATTGCGGAGATGGAAAAGGTAAGACAACAGCAGCGCTTGGATGTGCGATACAGGCTGCAGGACAGGGAGAAAATGTCATCATCATCCAATTCCTCAAAGGAAAAAGGGAAGAGGAGGTAGAATTCTTGCGGAGGCTGGAGCCGGAAGTGAAGTTTTTCAGTTTTGCGAAATTTGAGAAGAATTTTGCGGAATTGTCCGGTGAGGAACAGAAGGAAGAGGCAATCAATATCCGTAATGGATTTAATTTTGCCAGGAAGGTATTAGTGACGGGCGAATGCAGCCTGTTAATCCTCGATGGATTCCTGGGGCTCTGGGACAATCGGATGATTTCAGGAGAAGATATGGATTCTCTATTGAATGCTGCATCGGAAGATACGGAGATTATTTTTACCGGTAAGGTTATGGATAACAGCCTGCGGAAGTATGTTGGCAGGATCTACAGGATTCATGAGGAAACTCAAAAACGTAGTTGACTTTATGGATAGAAAATGCTATATTAAGTTCAAGTTGAAGAATTTCAGGATTATAAGCCGGCTCATTAGTAGTCGGCTTTTTAAGGAGGATATTTGAATGGCGATTTTCAAGGGAGCCGGTGTTGCGCTTGTAACGCCGATGAAAGACAATCTGCAAGTAAATTACGATAAATTGGCAGAACTTTTGGAAGACCAGATTAAGAACGAGACAGACAGCATTATTATCACAGGTACTACGGGGGAAGCATCTACGCTTACGGAAGAGGAACATTTAGAGGTCATTCGCGCTGCGGTATCTATCGTGGACAAACGGATTCCGGTGATTGCCGGAACAGGTTCCAACTGTACGAGGACGGCAGTGTACCTGTCAAGAAAAGCGCAGGAAGCCGGGGCGGACGGATTGCTTGTGGTAACGCCATACTATAATAAGGCAACACAGAAGGGGCTGATTAGCCATTATACGGAGATTGCCCGGAATGTAGACCTCCCCATCATCTTATATAATGTTCCAGGCAGGACCGGCTGTAAGATTGCGCCGGAGACGGCAGCTGTTTTGGCACGTGATGTGGAGAATATTGTGGGCATGAAGGATGCTGTGGGCGACATTTCTTATACTCTGCAGCTGATGGAACGGACCCAGGGTGATTTTGATTTGTACTCCGGTGAGGATGGGCAGGTGATTCCGTTGCTTGCCTGTGGCGGAATTGGCGTGATTTCCGTACTCTCCAATGTAGCGCCCAAATTCACGCATGACATGGTGATGAATTATCTGAGTGGGAAGCAGCAGGAAGCGCTTAAGATGCAGTGCAAGGCGCTTGCGTTGGTAGATGCGCTGTTTTGTGAGGTAAATCCGATTCCGGTCAAAGCTGCCCTCAATCTTATGGGCTGGGAAGTAGGTCCTTTGCGGGCGCCGCTTAGTGAGATGGAACCGGAGAATCTGGAGAAGCTTAGAAACGTAATGCAGAGTTTTGGGATATTATAATTTCAGACAGTCTGGGACAACGAATATTAAATAACTGCTATTTTCACTTGCAATTTTCGTTGTACCAGTCAGAACAGATAAATCGGGGGAAATTGTGCTAAGAAATGCGCGGCGCGAATTTTCCCCGATTCATTTCGTATTAGGAATTAGGAGGAGAAACGATGGTAAGGATGATTATGCATGGCTGTAATGGCAAAATGGGACAAGTTATTTCGGGAATCTGCAAAGAGGACAGCGAAATTGAGATTGTAGCGGGCATAGACCCCTATACTGGCCTGAAGAATGACTACCCAGTATTTGAACATATAGAAGAGTGCCAGATTGAGGCGGACGTAGTAGTGGATTTTGCAGCAGCCCAGGCAGTGGACGGTTTGTTGGATTACTGTGCAAAGCATAAACTGCCAGTGGTCTTATGCACGACCGGATTGAGTGAACAGCAGCTTGCCAAGGTGGAGGAGACGGCCAGACAGACAGCCGTGCTCAAATCTGCCAATATGTCTCTGGGCATCAACCTGCTGATGGATTTATTGAAACGGGCGGCAAAGGCGCTTGCCCCGGCAGGATTTGATATGGAAATCGTGGAAAAGCACCATAACCAGAAAGTGGATGCGCCGAGCGGGACAGCCCTTGCCCTGGCAGATTCCCTCAATGAGGCGTTGGACAATGCCTATGCCTACCAGTATGACAGGACGCAGGACAGGAAGAAACGGGAGAAATATGAGATTGGCATTCAGGCAGTCCGCGGCGGCAGCATTGTCGGTGAACATGAGGTGATTTTTGCGGGGACGGACGAGGTCATTGAGTTCAGGCACACAGCGTATTCTAAGGCAGTATTTGGCAAAGGGGCTGTGGAGGCGGCCAAATTCCTTGCCGGCAAGCCTGCCGGAAGGTACGAGATGCGGGATGTGACGGCAGCAAGCTGTAGATAATCTACGTTGCAGCATATGGAGAGAAGGAATCGCAGAAGCACTATGAGAGGATTCTCATAAGATAAAAATAAAAGATGAGACGGTGGAGAAAAAGGCATGGCAACATTAAGAGAGCTATCAGAAATTACGGGATACTCCATTGCCACAATTTCCAGGGTTTTGAATGGGGATGAGACCTTGAAGGTGACAGAGAATACCCGTAGCATGATTCTGGAGGCGGCAGGAAAGGCAGATTATCCCAGTAAGCAGAATATAAATAAAAAGAACAGTTCAGGAATGCATATAAAACTGGGGATTGTGGAAATGGTGACAGCTCAGGAATCGGAGAAGGATCCTTATTATCTCTATGTGAAGAACAATGTTGAGCAGTGCTGTTTTGCGAATGGAATGGAGACTTTTGTCATGCAGTATGACGAGGAAGAAGGTCTTTACCGCAGTGCAGCGTCAAGGGAACTGGATGGGATACTGGCAATCGGGCAGTTTCGTGAGGAGCAGATTGTGGCGATGGAGAAGTGCGTGTCCAGGATAGTATTTCTCGAATCTGCTCCATTTCCAGAGAAATACTGTTCTGTAATGCCCGATTATGAGGTTGGTATCCGTCAAGGCGTCGACTACCTTATTGCACAGGGACACCGTAAGATTGTCTTTGTAGGACCGGAATTTTCCACAGATTCCACCTGCCAGCAGGCACCGGAACTGCGCCGGAAGTTTTTTGCGGATTATATGAAACGATATGGAAAAGAGGCTGAAGGCATCCTGCTGGATGCAGAATGGCAGGGAGATGACGTGGCCGAACTGATTATGCAGTATGTGAAAAATTTTCAGGAATCAGAACAAAGGCCTACTGCATTTTTTACATATAATGAGACCACAGCTCTGGGGGTATTCCGAGCTTTGCAGATTTTAGGCTATCAGGTGCCGGAAGATTTCAGTATCCTGAGTTACAATGATACAGTGCTTGCAACCATGATGCAGCCCAAGCTTTCAGGAATTCACATCAATATTGAGGAAATGGTCAAACATGCAGTTTGGCTGATGGAAAGGATGGCGACAGGTGAGGGGAAAATCCCCTTGCGTATATCTGTACCGGCTACCTTGGTGATTCGGGAGAGTGTACAATCGGTGCCGGAAGTCTGAACTGGAAAGGAAGAATACAATGTATAAGATGATGACGCCGGGTCCCACCCAGGTACAAGAAAATGTCCGCCTGGCGCGGGCAAGGGAGTGCGGCAACCCGGATATAGATGAAGAGTTTTTTGATTTTTATAAAGAAACCTGTGAATTGATCAGCCAATTGCTGCACACGGAGAATGAGACGCTGATATTGGGCGGGGAAGGAATTCTGGGGCTGGAAGCTGCCTGTGCTTCCCTGACGGAGCCGGACGATAAAGTGTTGGTATTGGACAATGGAATTTTTGGGGAAGGATTTGCTGATTTCGTGTCCCTGTACGGCGGCATACCGCAGATGTATACGGTGGAAGGGCGAAATCCTATCGATGCGCAAGCCTTAGAGGAGTTTCTGGAGAAGAATCACGATTATAAATATGCAACGCTGGTGCACTGCGATACGCCCAGCGGTATTTTGAACGATATCAGCAGCCTTTGCCCGCTTCTGAAAAAATATGGCATTCTGACGGTGGTGGATGCCGTATCCTCCATGTTTGGGGAGGAAGTGCGCGTGGATGATTGGGAGATAGATATTCTCTGCGGCGGTTCGCAGAAAGCGGTCTCTGCACCGCCGGGACTGACGTTTGTGACTGTCAGCGAAGATGCGAAAAAGGCAATGGCGCAGAGGAAAACCCCGATTGCCTCTTTCTATGCCAATCTGCAGGTCTTTGAGGGCTATTATAAGGCAAAATGGTTTCCCTACACGATGCCCATCAGCGACATTTATGGGCTGCGTCAAGCCATGGACAATATTGCCGCCGATAAGGAGATGTTGGCGCGCCATGCGAAAATAGCAGAAGATTGCAGGAATTCATTGACAAAAGCCGGGCTGAAGCTGCATTTGCAGAGCGGGTTTTCCAGCACGGTGACAGTGTTCGATGTGCCCGAAGGGACCACGGCGCAGGAGATTTTGCACGTTATGCGTGAAGAGCATAATATCCTTCTGGCAGGCTCCTTCGGCAGCCTTGCCGGAAAAGTTATCCGTATCGGGCATATGGGCAGCAATGCCAACGAAAAGGACATGGAGGAGACGATGGCGGCTTTGCTGCAGACGTTAGGAAAACTAGGCGTGGAACTGGAAGGGAGATAGGCGCTAAGTAAACTGGGCGTTGAACTGCAAGCAACAGTTTGGGGATTGACAGAACGCCATTCTTGTGAGATAGTAAGCAGAAAAGGGAAGCAACAATTTGATTTCCTTATGTAATTATAGTAGCAACTATTCCAGGTATGGGAGTAGGGAAAGCGGGAACCATATGTCAACAATAGATAAAATCAAGGAACTGAAACAGCAGAGGAATGCCGTGATTCTGGCACATTATTATGTGGAGGATGAGGTACAGGCGATTGCCGATTATGTCGGGGATTCTTTCTATCTCAGCAAAATTGCGGCAAAGGAGGAAGCAGATGTCATCTTATTCTGCGGCGTGTCCTTCATGGGGGAGAGCGCCAAGATTTTAAGTCCGCAGAAAACGGTGATTATGCCGGACATGCAGGCGGACTGCCCGATGGCGCATATGGCGGACATTGAGAAGATTCAGGAAATGCGGGAGAAATATGAAGATTTGGCAGTTGTCTGTTATATCAATTCCACGGCAGAGCTAAAGACTTACTCCGATGTATGCGTCACATCTTCCAATGCCTTAAAGATTGTGAAAAAGCTGCCCAATAAGCATATTTATTTTATCCCCGATGAGAATCTGGGGCGTTATATCGCCTCCAAGGTCCCAGAGAAGCAGTTTATTTTCAATGAAGGCTTCTGCCATGTACATAAAGGGATTGCAGCGGAACACGTCAGAAAGGCAAAGGAAGCCCATCCCCAGGCGTCTGTGCTGGTTCACCCGGAATGTACGCCGGAGGTGGTGGAAATGGCTGATTATATTGGCAGCACGTCCGGGATTATTGACTTTGCGACAGCAAGCGGGGAGCAGGAGTTTATTATCTGTACGGAAACAGGCGTTTTGTATGAATTGCGGCAGAAGAACCCGGGCAAACGCTTTTATCTGGCTGGGAATCAGCAGCTATGCCCGAACATGAAGCGGATAACGCTGGACAAAGTGGCAGCGGCCTTGGAGCAGATGACGAACACCGTGGAACTTGAGGAAGAAGTGCGGGTTCGTGCCAATCAGCCCTTGGAGCGTATGTTGGAATTAGGTTCGTGATTAGTTAGGTGCGGACATGCTTTTATCCCACAGCCCCACATAGGGATAGACGTGGTGGAATCCGCAGAATGCGGCGAAAGCAAAATACGCGCCGCCCAAAAACAGGAACAGGAACAGGACGCGGTGGTAAGTCAGAACAGGCTTGCTGCCGGGTCTTTTTTGATTCCGGTAGGAGGAAATGATTTCCGGGATGCCAATCAGGGAAAAGACAAAGGGGTAGACAGCAAAACGCTCGAGGATGAAATGTTTTGTAATAAACAGGCTGATGATAAAATGGTAAATGGCGCTGTTTAAGCAGACAGAGCGCAGCATGGAATCTGCTATCCGGCTGCGGAACAAAATGATAAGCAGACAGTACAGGGCGGGAAACAGCGCATAGCAAAAGCCGTTTGCCTGCCAGAAAAACCCTCCCTGGTAATTGGTATATTTTGTGGGCAGAAATGGTCCCAAAAGTTCAAATAAGGGGTCAAAGAAAAGATAAATAATTGCTGTCAGCGCAGCCAGCAGCAGCAGTGATTTTTTGGACTGTTTCAGGGGCAGCAGGAAATACAGGGGAAATAAAAACAGCAGGGAATTATGGAACAGCCCGCCGATTACTATCAGCATGGAATAGGGCAGGATTTTCCTGTTTTTCAGGTAAGGCCAGGCGAGGAGGAAGAACGCCGTGGCGATGGACTGACGGATTAGGTTCATGTTGTAGGCAAGGAACTGTAAGGTAATATAAAGGTAAACGCTGAGCCAGGGAATTTTGGAATAGCGGCATATAAAATGCATCGCTGCCGTCAGCAGGAAAGCATTGACGATTAACAGGAAAACCTGGTAAGGGCAGCCGGTGCTGCCGATAATCTTACAGACCAGGAAAAACAGCGGTTCCCCGGAGTATGTATGGAGAATGTCGCTAAAAGACCAGCCATTGACCATGTCATACATGTTGCGGTAGGAAAAATAATCAAAGCCGATGGCATAACGGCAGGAAGCGATAAAAATCAGGAGCATCATGGATACTGCCAGGTAAAGGGCAGTAATTTGGCGGCTTTTCTGGCGTTCTGTCAGGACATAGCCCAAGCCTGCAGAGAGGGAAATCGTAAAATAATAAATAGCCATAACGTGTCCTCCGTCAAAAATGATAAAATGTCAGTACTGCTCCATAATCATTGGAAAGCGTTCATCCCATCGTCAGCAATCTGCCCATAGGGTATTATGGTTTTTATCATGCTGGCGATGGCTGAACTATCATCGAAAATATACTATAACAGATATGTTTTTGTGATGGCAAATGCCATGTGGATTGTCAGTTTCTATTCTGTAACGGATGTCTTGCTTACCACAAAGGTCGGCGTCACATTAAATGTTCCGTTGTCGGTAACGTTCTGCCCCAAAGTGCCGACAACATACAATGCGCCCTCCTGGTTTGCGTTGAGGATGAGGACGTTCATATCCTGTTTCTGGTTTGCTTTCAGCCATCTTGCCTGTGATAAGCTGGTCGGCATTTCGTCTTTTGCCTCCTCCTGCTTTAAGCCGATGGCAATCTGGTTGTCCGTGACTGTGCCGGTATTGCTCCATGTTACGTTGTTCAGTTTGCCTAAGTCTACCTTGGTGTAGGATACGTCTACCCGCACCGGAATATTGGAGTTGTTCTTCATGCGGATTCTCGGGGAAATAACTTTGTTCTGGGTAGAAAGGCTGCTGCTGATATTGAAAGGAACGAAAGTCGGCATGGTAACGGAGAGGATGGTCGGCTCAATGGTTCCCACCATCTCAATCTGCCCGGAACCGCCAACCGGGATATCCCTGTTGGAATTGACATCGGCAGCGTAGGAAACCGTGGAAAAAAGTAGGGTTGCGATTAAAACGAGCTGCAAAAATAAAGTTTTTTTCTTCATACATATACCTCCTGCCATTATCTGTTATAGTATGGATTGGGTTTTGGTATGGCTCAGTTCTGTACGGTAATGGTAATCTGTGCCCCGGTTTGGCTGATAAACTCGCCATCATCTTCATCGTATGCTAAGAAGTAGGCGGTGGCGTCATACGTCCCCTTTTCTAATACCTTATCTAACGCTACGTTTTCAATGTATGTACCGGGTTTTAAGAAGTTTGAGGCATAGATTTCTTCTTCTGTGCCGTCAATCTTAATGCTGACTTTCAGGAGTTTGGCATTGTTGCCGGGGTTTTCAATCAGCAGGTTGCCCTTGGCGGTTCCATTGAGGAACACCGGGGAAGTGTTGATGGAAAATGCAATCATGCTGCGGTCTAAAGCCTCCTGCAGCTGCTTCCTGCGTTCGTCAATGTCGATTCCTGGCAGTACGCCGACCGTGGCATTGTCATCGTACAGCAGATTGTTATCATCTTTTTTGTAAAAAATGAAGTAGCAGATTAGTACAGTTAACGCGATGAGCAGGATAAGTCCTGCAGTGGTTAAGATTCTTTTTTTTGTTTTGCTCATAAAATAAGATTCCCCCTTTTCGGTTTTTTGACGTCATAGTCATTATAAGTCGAAAAAGGGGGAAAATACAAGATAAATTATGCGACAAATTATGATAATATTCGACAAATTCAGAAAACTCAGAAAATTTACTGACCTGAGCTGGCAGACGAGGGGCGGTTCCATTTATCTTGCAGATAGCGCGCCAGGTACACAAAAGGCGTGTCGGCAAGGCTCGTAATAATGAAGATTATATAGCTGGAACAGGCGATGGAAATCAGCGTCTGCGTATTATGCGTGCCCAGAAATGCGCCCCAGGTAAACAAGATGGTGTTTAACAGCTGGGAAACTAACGTGGAGCCATTATTCCTAAGCCACAGGAATTTCTTGCTGTCTTTGAACTTGCGGCTGGTGAAATCCCACCATTTGTGGTATGCCCAGACATCAAAAAGCTGGACAATGACATACACGGCAATTCCCACAGCCATCAGCCGCGGGGTATTGGAGAATACTGTGCGGATACTTGGCATGGCAAAATCATTTTCATTGGGGATATAGAGCATCCAGGACTGGCTGATTAAGATAAAGCATACCGAGGTTGCGATGCCCAGCCACACAGCAGTCTGCGCGGCTTTTTTGCCGTACAGCTCGCTCAGAATGTCAGTCACGAGGAAGGTGGACGCAAAAAGGATGTTTCCCAATGTCATCTCCATGCCAAAGGCATTGACGACAATCAGTACCTCAATATTTGCCGCAATCGTGGCGATAACTGTCCACAGATAGAGCCCTTGTTCTCGAAAGATGGCAAAAAGGAGCAGCACGGCGGAGTAAGTAATAACCAAAGATAGGATTAAAAGAATTTCATTAAGCATGTTCTACGACACCTCCTACGCCGAACGCGGTATTTTCCATCAAAATATCCACCCGGCAGTTTTCTATGTATTTGGGGTAAAGTTCTCTGGTAAAGGCAGCGATAACCCGGGGATCCGGCTTGATGGGCTTTAAATTTTCCTGCATGATATTGACGCAGACGCGCTCAAAATGGGCAAGCCCCGTCTGGATATCATGCTCCATGCTCTCTGCAGTTTGCCCGGGAATGCCGAAGAGCAGACAGACTTCATCAAAATAAGCGGCAATTTCCCGGGGGCTGTCCGTGTCGATTCCTTTATCCAGATAGCTCTCGCGGAACAGAGCGTCAAAGGTCTCCACGCCCGTCTTGATTTTCAGTTCTATGCCGTGCGCTGCAAACCGCCTGCGGAAATCGGCGATATCCTCGCGATGCCGCCAGTGGCACTCAAAATGTACCTGACCAATATGGTTTTTCTTGCAGATTTCTTCAATCAGAGATAAAGTGGCTTCGTCTAAGTCCACGAAACTTCCGGAATTGATGACCTCCAGCTTCTGGTAGATGCCGGTGACTTTTAAGAGCTGTTCCTCGTTTAGCCTGAAATTTGCTTTCTCATCTGCCGAGGAATCCAGATGGTAGTCGCAGAAGCGGCAGCGCCGCCAGCTGCAGCCCTTTCCCCGGAGCATCACGATTTCCCTGGGATTTTTCTCATGGATGACAGCATAGCGGTTGGGGTTAAAATCGTTCATTTCTTGTCCTTTCCGACAGCCCGGTCCCTGTTGCCCATCCAGAATGCTACCGTGTTCTGAACAGTAAAAAACGGCATACTCCGGCGCCAGGGCACGGAAAATAACCGTTTCTCAAATCCCTAGTTTTGTTTAGAGACAGGATGGTCACGAACTGTCTTATGTAGTTGTGTTTTATGTCAGATACATGGGTTCTGAACAACGATGCCATTATACTATGCATTTTTAGAGTTTACAAGGAAAAAGTTATTTTCGACAAAAAGCTTTTTTTGTGTACAAACAGTGACAAATAGTCCGGGAAAAGTTATAATTAAGAAAAAATGATAAGGGGGCATTATAATGAGCAGCAAGATTACGGGAAAAGAATATCCTTTAAGTAAGATATTCAGCAAAGACTTTGATTACCATATTCCGGTATACCAAAGGCCTTATGCATGGACGGAAGAAGAGGCGGAAACATTATTTGATGATTTTATTTGCGGTCATTGCCTCTTGCCTGTCAGGGGAGAATAGGGATAATTGTAATAAATATCTCCGGGAGCCGGGAAATGAACTGGAAGGACTTGAGCCATTGCCAAGGCTCCATCTGCGGCAAAAGGATCAGGATTTCTTTCAGGAATACATACAGGAGGTAGAACTGACGAAGCTCGCAGAACGAGATATGGCAAGCCTGGAGAACGAATCGCAGCAGCATATCAAGGAGAATTGCGTACTGCTCATAAAAAAGCTGGAGGCGGCATGTGGGAGGGATGAGAAAGAGGTTGCTGAATTCTGCAAATTTCTGTTGACAAGATGTTATCTTGTGGCAGTCTATTCGCCAAGCCAGCAGTCAGCATTCCGGGTGTTCTCTGTTATGAACAGCAGAGGGTTGGATTTGATGCCGGTGGATATTATCAAATCCGATATAATTGGTAAGATACCAGAGAAGGAACAGCAGCATTATACGGATAAGTGGGAAGAACTGGAGGAACAGGCCTCGCGTTCCGGATTCAATGAGGTGTTCACCCATACCTGCATGATTTTCGCAAAGGCGAAAGCAAAACAGAATCTATTGGAAGAATTTCGCGAGATTGTACTGCCCAAAGTCACTCCCCAAGAATTGATTGATGATATCCTGGAACCATATGCAGAGGCATATACTATTCTGACCAATAAGAAATATGTTGCGGTAAAAAATGTCGAACAGGTAAACCAATATTTATTTTGGCTCAATAAAGTAGGCAACTCAGATTGGATGCCCTCGGCTATCAAATTTATGGCTGAGCATAAAAACGACCCGGATTATGTGCTGTGGTTTATGGAAAGGCTTGAAAGGCTGGCGTCCTTCCTTCACCTTACGGCAAAAGATATCAACCGCCGTATCGAGAGATACAGACTGTTGCTGGAGGAGATGGAACTTAATCCTGACCACAGTATGGATGACTCCTTATCGTCAATTGAACTGACAAATAAGGAAAAGAAAGAGTTTGTAGGTGCGCTGGATGGGGAAATATATAAGCTTACAGGAATACGGCGAAATTTTGTCATATTAAGGCTGAATGAGTTTGTAGGGGATGGGGCTGCTAAATTTGATTTTGAACCGAATATACTTACGATTGAGCATGTACTTCCGCAAACTGTAAAACCGGGGTCTGAATGGGAGAAACAGTGGCCTGACCGGGCAGTACGTGAACAGTGGATTCACTGCATTGCCAACCTTGTGCCCCTGACCAGGAAGAAAAACTCAGAGGCGAGGAATTATGACTTTGATAAAAAGAAAGAAAAGTATTTTAAAGGGAAGAACGGAACTACTACCTATCCATTGACAACATAGGTGCTGAATGAGGCAACGTGGACTCCTGAAATTGTAAAGTCAAGGCAGGGAGAACTTATGGATAAGTTTATAGAATGCTGGAGACTTCAATATGTAGAAGATACGGGCAAAAAAGAAACGGACGAAGATGACAGGACGCTGTTTTATATTTTCAATAAAAGGGGAGCGGATTCAGCCGGCTATCCGACAGAGGGTGGATTTGTTGTAAAGGCAGGCAGTAAGACATCTGATACGGTTGTAGAAAAATTTGAAATCAATTATCCGAATGCATTTAGGCTTCGTGAAAACCTTTGCCGTGAAAGCATTATTGTTGACGGAATTTTTCAATCCGACTATGAGTTTGACAGTATTTCCCTGGCGGCATCAGTAATCCTTGGAAGGAATTCCCGGGGGCAAAAAGAATGGATTGACAGTGTCGGAATCCCATATGACGAAAGTGCAGAGACGGATGGGAATATTGGGGAATTTAATATTAACGATGAAAGCACGTATGGCGTACTGAAAGTGGGGGCATTGGCATTTGAATTGTTCAAAAAAATATTTGAAGCAGGCAAAATTACGGATGAGGAAGTAGACAAGCTAAAAGACAAAGAATATTCCAAACAATTGTTCAGCAAAACGAATTATCCTATCCTGGCAGATAACAGGGAAGATAACCGCGGAAAAAGCAATGTCATCAGATACAGGAAAGAGCCCATCCTTTACAAAGGAAAGAATATCTATTTTACCACACAATGGTTTGCTGGAAATAGAAATGATGTGATTGCCTGGTACCGTAAGCATTTATGATTATAATAACACTATTTTTGTCTGGGCAGCGTTGACTTTCTATATGGAATTGCTTATAATTTGAAACGGTATTTGAATTTCCCTATTTTGTAATTCATAGCACACAAAGTTTCCGTCATAAAATGATGGAAACGTAAGTGTTATTGAGGAAACGAGGCATATATGGTAGATAAAATAAATGGGCAGAAGTATTACGAATATGCGAAAATCAATCAGGATAAGAGGAAGAACGTTGATTCGCCGGAATTCCATTTAGACCCGGACAAACAGGGTGTAATCTATGAGAAGAGCGAGGAGAAGAAACAGGCGTCCAAGGCGGGAACCAGCCAGGAGGCTGCCAAATCAGCGCAGCAGAATATATCGTCTTTTGTCAAGGTGGAGATTTCCCATCAAGGCAAGGAGCAGGCAGAACGCAGCAGACAGCGCGCAGATTTTGCGGGGCAAATCCGCAAGTTTGCAGAGACGGCTGTTACGTTCCTCAAATCCTTGTGGGATAGAATCTGGAATGAACCGGCTGGCAGTAAGCAAGCAGAATTTCCAGAGGTTCTCGAAGAACGCATGGAGAAAGCCGGGGAGAAGACAGCGCCTTATGCTTCAGGGGAGATACCGGGGGAATACCTGCTGCCAGGACCGGCAGATTACGCGCAGCCTGTCTACAGTAAGGAGGAGGTTCGCGCCATTTTCCGCAGGGGGAACCGGCAGGAGATTGAGAATTTTTTATCAGACAATGGCAGGCGGCATCTGGTGAAGAATTCCGATTTGCTGACGCAGTATGACAGAACCGGTGCAATCATCGGTGTTGACCGTTCCGATAAAGAATTGATTCTGCATGGCAACAAGAATGAGATAAAATTATAAAGAGCAAGGGAAAGGAATACAAAGATTATGAAAGTTGAGCAATATTGTGTCGGGCAGGTGCAGACGAACTGCTATTTTGCAATCAATGAGCAAACACAGGAAGCGCTGATTGTGGACCCGGGAGATTCTGCGGAATTTCTGGCAGAAAAGATCAAGCAAAAAGAATTAAAACCGCAGGCAATTCTTTTGACCCACGGACATTTCGACCATGCGATGGCGGCAGAAGAGCTTGCCGAGATTTTTGAACTTAAGATATATGCCCATGAAGCGGAACAAGATACGCTGAAACAGCCTGGGCTCAATGCTTCCGGCATGATTGGGCGCAGGGACAGCTACCGCGCGGATGTCTTTGTGAAGGACGGCGAAGTGCTGAATCTTGCCGGTATGGAGCTGAAAGTGCTGCACACTCCGGGACATACGGAGGGCGGCTGCTGTTATTATGTGGAAAAGGAGCAGGCGCTGTTCAGCGGAGATACGCTGTTTTGCCAGTCCGTGGGCAGGACGGATTTTCCGCGGGGAAGCATGTCGCAGCTGCTGCGTTCCATCAAGGAAAAACTTCTCCCGCTGCCCAATGCAGTAAAAGTCTATCCGGGCCATATGGGAGTTACGACGATTGGCATGGAGAAAAGCAGCAATCCATTTCTATAGAGGGCGGCAAAGATGATAACGGTTAGTCTGAATGAAGCAAATTTTGAATATGATATCCATTCGCTGGTAAAAGCATTTTATCCTGCCGAGGATGTGAAGGTCTTTGCCGACACGCAACGCGTTGCGGAACTGGAGCAGGAATGTAAGCCGTTGTTTCGTCTGGAGGTGTATTACCGTAGGGAAGCTGGCGGCTGTGCGGCTGGGAAAGAAAGCCGTTTAAGGGAAGAAGCTGCTGTGGCTGGGAAAGAAAGCCGTTTAAGGGAAGAAGCTGCTGTGGCTGGGAGAGGAAGCCGCTTAAGGGAAGAAATGGCTATGGATGAGATACATATTCTCTTAAGGGAAGAGATAGCAGGAGACTGCCAGGAGCAAGAACGGCAGTCTCTTTTTCGCGCAGAAACCCGGGCGGACTTTTCCGACCGGGGGGACACGAAGAACCGCCTGAAACGCTGCCTGTACAGGCTGCTGTCGGACTACAGCGGACAGACGCTTCCCTGGGGGACGCTGACGGGCATCCGTCCCACCAAAATTCCCATGTCCATGCTGAGGGATGGCAGGAAAGAGACGGATATCCGTACTTATATGTCAGAGACTTATCTGGCATCGGAGCAAAAGATTAACCTCAGCATGGAGATTGCCAGACGGGAGATGGAACTGTTAGATAAGATTGACTATGAGGACGGCTACAGTCTCTATGTGGGGATTCCGTTCTGTCCAAGTATTTGTTCTTACTGTTCTTTTTCTTCCTCCCCCATAGGACTGTGGGAGGATAGGGCAGATGATTATCTAATGGCACTGGAAAAGGAAATTGACTACGTTTCCCATGCATTTCGACACAGCAAATTGAATACTGTCTATATCGGTGGCGGAACGCCGACAACCCTTTCGCCCGGGCAGCTGCAGCGGCTGCTTGACAAGATAAAGGGGTGCTTTGATTTTTCATATTTATTGGAATACACGGTGGAGGCCGGACGACCGGACAGCATCACCAGGGACAAGCTGGATGTGCTGCGGGAGTATAATATTTCCCGCATTTCCATCAATCCGCAGACCATGAAGCAGGAGACGTTAGACATCATCGGTCGCCGCCATACCGTGGAACAGACGGTTGAGAGTTTCCGTCTTGCCAGGGAACTGGGATTTGACAATATCAATATGGATTTGATTGTGGGACTGCCAAAGGAGACAGTCGATGATGTCAGGCATACAATGGAAAGGATTCAGGAATTGTCGCCTGACAGTTTGACGGTGCATTCCCTCGCCCTCAAACGTGCGGCAAGGCTTAAAATGTTCCCGGAAGATTATGCCGGAATGAAGATGGAAAATACTTGGGAAATCATTGAACTGACGGCGGATTATGCCAGAAAGATGGGGCTTGAGCCTTATTACCTCTACCGGCAGAAAAATATGGCTGGCAATTTTGAAAATGTGGGCTATGCCAGCCCTGGCAAAGCCGGGCTTTATAACATTCTGATTATGGAGGAAGTGCAGAGTATTATCGCTGTCGGAGCCGGTAGCATATCAAAGAGGGTATACCCTGACGGACATATCGAAAGATGCGAAAATGTCAAGGATGTAGCGTCTTTCATAGAAAGAATCGATGAAATGATTGAGAGAAAACGGAAACTTCTTGAGGATTAAAAAGAGTTTTTGTTGTACATCAAAATGGGGTTAGTACATCAATTGTACATCAATTTTTTACCCAATGGTACTGAATAATACTTGATGATGTAGAGGAACAACCTAATATAGAGCCTAAAGGACAATCTTATTCTAACGAATAAGACTGTTCTTTTTTGTGTGCGCCCAGTATGGGCGAAATCTAATCGGTGAAAGTCCGTAACACGCCCTAGTAATAGGAAGTGTATGGCCAAGAGCAAGGGTGTCCATCGTGAGGTGGAATCTGAAGAAAGCTGGAGGCAAAGCTCTGGTCTGACGAACAGAAATCACATCAGGCTACAGTTAGGGATAAGGCTGCACAACAAGTCGAAGTCCAATAACTACTCGGAACTAACTGTGGTAAATGTGGCGGATGGATGGAGTGAAAGATTGCGTTCTTACCTGGGGAGGTCTCGTCAGCGGGTGGATTACATCAACAAATGTATAAGAAACCCATACCCGATTCGGGGAGTTATAGTAAGGCGATCGCAAAAGTAATATGTTTGTGAACATTCAGCCAAATGGATTGACAAAAAGCATTTTTGCTATTATGATATCAATGAACAAATATTCATTCAATAAGGAGGATGGTAAAATGCCGAAATCTCCAGAGAGATGTCAAGAAATTCGTGAAGAAGCTCGTTCTAAAATATTGCATGACTCCATGCTTTATTTTGCTAAGAATGGTTTTGCTGGCACAAAGATAAGCGATTTAGCAAAACATATCGGTATTGGGCAAGGAACTCTGTATGTATACTTCAAGTCAAAAGAAGAATTATTCAACGAAATATATGCTTTAACGAATTACAGCGAAGATATAAAAGAACTGAAGATTCTTGCACATTTGCCTATATCAGCCCCCAAAAAGATACGCAAGCTCTCCAAAAGCATAATGACTAATCTTATGCAGGATGAAGCCTACGCAGCTAAAGTTGCATTGAATACGCAGATGACGCTTGAAAAAAAGGGGTTTGTTTCTGATGAAACTATCTACCAATCAGAATTGTATGGAATTACTGAAAAAATTATTATTCAAGGGCAAAAAGAAGGAAGCGTTGTGGATGGTATGCCAATGAAATTAGCCGATTATTTTTGGGGTGTTGTCTACCTTTACTCTCTTAGAAAACTATTCACAACGAAATACGAACTGATTTCTGAGGAAGATTTAGCCCGTATTTTATTAAAAGATGAAGCGTAAAGGGGCTTTTATGAAAAAAATAGCAATGATAACAGGTGCGTCTGGCGGTATAGGACAGATTTTCGTCCATGAACTTGCAAAAGAAACGCTTGATGAAATATGGGTGATTGGCAGAAATCAAGAACGACTTCTTGCTTTGAAAAAAGAATATGGAGAAAAAATCGTTCCGATATGCAAAGACTTAACAAAGGACACAGATATATTATCTATTTCAGATTTATTAAGAGAGCAAACAATATCTATCTTATGGTTAGTGAATAATGCAGGAATCGCAAAAATGGCACCATCGGCAGAGTTTTCTGTTTCGGAAATCAATCAGACGATTGACCTAAATTGTAAAGCACCTGTCGAGCTTATCAATATTTGCATACCGTTTATGGAAGAGGGAGCAAAGATACTGAATATTTCTTCTGCTTCCGCATTTCAGCCTGTACCATATATCAATTTATATGCTGCTACGAAAGCTTTTGAACGAAGTTACTCCCGTGCTTTGAACGCAGAGCTGAAGCCATCTGGAATTACGGTAATGGCTGTTTGTCCAAGCTGGGTGGATACAGCAATGCTGTCAAAAGAGATTGATGGTAAAAAGGTGCATTTCCCTGGAATTGTCGCTCCCGAAAAAGTGGTTAAAAAGGCATTGAAGGATGCAAAAAAAGGCAAGGATATGTCTGTCTGTTCACTCTATGTAAAATGCCAACATCTTAATGTAAAGATATTGCCACAGAAATTAATCATGAAAGTTTGGCTGCATGGTATCAGAAAGTATTTATGAGGGTAGAAAATGAATGAAATTGTAACGGAACGCTCGAATCTCTTTGAGCCTAATGTCTATATTACGGTATGTGTTGAAATTGCAGGAAAGGTATGTCCGCATAAGCTGTCTGCCGCTGTGAAGCAGGCATTTGAAGCCAATGAAGCTGCGATGTCAAAAATCGTGTTAGAAAACGGTTTGGCATATTATGAAAAAATGTCTGTATCAAACTGTAAAATAGAGATTAATAAAGAAAACAAGAACTGGATAGAGCTTGTGAATCAAAATGAAAAAATTCCATTTGCGATTGATAAAGGTGAATTAATTAGGGCTTTTATCATACCATCAGAGGATAAAACGCAGATTGTAATTATGGCTCATCATTTAGTGGGCGATGGTAAATCCATAATCTATTTTGTCAAAGATATTATGAATGCTTTATCAGGCATTTCGCTTACCTACAAACCTCTTACTTTGCTTGGTAGAAATCTGCCGAAAAAGGGGTTGCCCGCTATTGCAAAATTATATGCTCGTTATTGTAAACACAAATGGAACAATCGGTTTTTTACTTGGCAGGATTATCATCATTTACACAAGAAATATTGGAAATCAGTTTCATCTGATATACGATGCGAAACTTTATCTGTTGAAGAAACGCAGAGAATAAAAGACAATGCAAGGCATATTGGCTGTTCCGTCAATAGTTATATTGTGACGCTGTTTTTACAAAAATATCCAGACCTGTGTAAAGTAGGAATACCCATCAGCATACGGCAAGATAAAAACGAAGCTATGTCAAATCTTACTTCTGGTATCAGCATTGATTATAAGTATGATGTAGAAAAAACTTTTGCTGAAAATGCGGTACAAGTTCATAAAAGAATAACGAGGAAGTTAAAGCGGTATAAGGTATTTGTATTGCAGTTTCTTGCGAGGCTGCCTATGACATTGATAGACGCTGTATTATTGAATACATATAATTGTTGTTGTGAACGGTTGGCGGAAAAAACTGCAAAAGTCTTGGGCTACTTTGGAAAATATAAAAAAGACTTGGGTATCAGTAACTTGACAGTAATTGATATACCTACCTCTTATGGAAATTATAAAATTATAAACATTATTTTTGTTCCCCCTGCGGTTTCCTATTCCAATAACATAATCGGAGTTTCAACCATTAATGGGAGAATGACAATTTCATATCACAATATTACAAAATAGCAATTTGGTTATTTTGTGGAAGCAGGTGAATTATGGCTACTATAATTAAATGGGTACGATGTCCGATTTGCTCAAACAAAACAAGGATAAAAATATGGGATGATACATTACTTAAGAATTTCCTGCTATTTTGTCCAAAGTGTAAACATGAGGTATTAATTGAAGTCAAGAATTTGCAAGTAACAGTTATCACAGAGCCAGACGCAAAGACGCAGAGCCGATGAATGAGTGAGTAATGTGAGCCGCTCCCTGTCAAGTATACAGTTAAAAAAATAAAAATCATAAGTATATACGTCAATGCTGTTATGGTGGATATTGTATGATGCGTAAATCATATTCATTTTATCTGTCCTCTTATCATTGATTTTTTTAAGGTGCTTCAATCAGTTTCCCCATTCCCATATATTTTGTGTTATAATGTTTTATGTGATTTAGTTTTTCTCATTTCTTCCCTTATCAAGGTTCGTAATGTCCTGTGGGAAGATATAACACAAAGGAAACTTTAAGGGAGAGTTCACCTGCAAAAAACTTAGTGTTTTCAAGGGTTAGAGAGGATTTTAATAATAAAATATAACAGCTGATATCTCCCTTAAAAATTATCAAATCACAATCGGGATTTGGAGGTAATTTGAACATGGATGCAAGAACAGATTCAACGAATAATGCTAGGCTAAAACGATGGTATTTTTTTGTTATTTTTTGGCCATTGGTATGCTTCGTTTTTGCAGGCATTATTATTTCTCAGCCTGGCCGAGGAACGGACGAACGTATTGCCGATGTAGGGTTCACAATAATTCCACTGATTTTCTTTGCTATAGGTATGCGTATGCGTTGGCGACTATTGAAAGAGCGTTTACACGCCACTGTTTTAACTAAAGCCGTTGTTGTTACGGTAGATAGAAAATTGGGGATAGGGGAAGGAAATAAACGAAGCTATTTTCCTCAATATGAGTTTCAAGCTGGGGAAAAACAATATCGTGTCAAATCTCCGACTGGATATGGGCGCAGTTATGTAAAAACGGGACAACAGATAGATTTATATTATGCTCCTGAAAATCCTAATTTATTTTATGTTCCTATTATGCAAAAACATGATAAACGCTGGGCATTCATTTTATGTGGAGTAGGAGTGGCGTATCCTTTAATTGGTCTGTTGGCTCCACAGATGAGAGCACTCTTTTCATTTTTGCCTTAAAATGTACAAATCTTCCCTTTTGGCGTGGGCGTAGACGTTCATGTGTTGCGGGAAGTTCAAGACAGCCGTCCGACCGCAGGCAGACAAAGAAGATTTCCGTATAATCCGCAGGAACTGAAATAAGCTGTCTGTATGGGCAGGATTGCGTCCTTGCTTTGTTTTCCAAGCTGTGCCAGCAGTTTTTCATACAGTTCATAGGTCAGTGTCTTTACACTGCCTTTTTCTGCGGTATCTTCTGCAAATAAATCCACATTTGCTTCTTTAACTGTAACAGCTTTAAGCATTTAGGCCACCACCGTTCACGTCAATCACAATTTTACCGTTTGTTTTTCCGTTCTCCATATCCTCACAAGCCTTTGCAATATCCGTGAAAAGGTAGCGTTTTCCGATATGAGGGGTAAGGTTATGTGTATTCAGAAAAGTAAATAGTTCATTGATTGTTTCCTGCGTAGGTGTGTTGCTGAAAAAGCCTGTCAAATAAATACCGTTTGGAATGTCTTTGATGGGGTCAAAACCATTCCATGTATATATGCCGCCAAGATTGCCCGTATTACAGACTATTCCGCCTTTTTCCATACAGGACAGGGTACTTTTAAGCGTCTTTATTCCAATCAGCTCCAAGGCTTTTGTAATGCCGGAAACCTGCCCCTTTAATAATCCATTGTCAAGTAAAGCTGCGTCTGCCCCGCAATCGGCCAATAACTGCATTTTACTTTCTCTATGGGTGGTTGCGGTAACTTTACAGCCTAAAGCCTTTGCAATCTGAATGGCCGCATATCCTAAAGCGCAAGTGCCGCCCCGGACAAGCAGGTGGTCGCTGCTTTTTAAGGAAAGACATTCAAATAGAGAACCCCATGCGGTAAAGTAGGTTTCGGGTATCGCCGCAAGCCGATTCCATGACAGGTTAGTGTCTACCGCAAAAACATGGTGTGCAGGAAGCAGGGCGTATTCTGCATAGCTGCCATTAAACTCGCGTCCCATGCCGCCCATGAGGGCAATCACTTTCTGCCCGGCAGTAAAAGCAGTATCGGAAGCGTCCGCAATCTCCCCGACACATTCAATGCCGGGAATAATAGGTTTTTGAATGTATGGGGCAGATATTTCTGATTTCCGTAATATCTGCTCGGAATGGTTCATGCCAAAAGACTTGATACGGACAAGCACCCAACCGGGCTTTACCGCAGGCGTGGGATATTCCGTTATTTTTACCTCTGTACTTTCAGTGGGTTTTATCAAAATTACAGCTTTCATTTTCAACACTCCTTCCAACAGTGCGGGTCTGCGCCATAGAAATTGCCGTTTGTACCATATGCTACGGCGGGGCAGCCACGGCAGAACCTTAACAGCTCGCATTTTGCACATTTTTCAAACTTTCCATAATCCCGGTAGCTTTCCATGTTTTTACCTATCCAAACATCAGCTATCCTGTCAGTAAAAACATTTCCTACCCTGCTTTTTAATCTCCGGCAGGCATATATATCCCCCGTAGGTAAAATTGTTAAGTGGCAGTTGCCGCAGTTGCAGCCGCCGTATATCATATCCGGCTTTGCGTCTTCCAGGATTTTGAAAATTCCTTTTTCATACAGATACAGTGTCCAGAGGTGGTCTTTTAAGTTAAAATATGTTTCACAACCCGCTGCTTCATAGGCTTTGAATTTGGCATAGCAGGTATCTAATAATGCCCTGTATTCCTGCGGGGTCATTCCCGTTTCTTTCTCCCCGCTTGTGGGACAGTAGCGGGCAAATGCGAACACATCTGCTTT
Source organism: uncultured Lachnospiraceae bacterium (assembly GCA_910583835.1). GTDB lineage: Bacteria > Bacillota > Clostridia > Lachnospirales > Lachnospiraceae > Petralouisia. Next base: position 27,485 of record CAJTYM010000047.1, read on the forward strand.
GTGCTTTACTACGGTGTCAATAATATCGGGGATTTCAGAAATATTTGTCCCGGATACGGTTGTCATAATGACGGAACGTATTCCTGCTTTTTTGATACATTGTATTTTTTCCAGTGTGCAGCTAAAAGAGCCGGGTTTGCGAAACCAGTCATGTGTTTTTTCCATGCCGTCAAGGGACATTTGATATTTTTCGCAGCCCATATCTTTTAGCTTCCTACATACTTCATTATTTAAGTGGAATGGATTGCCAAGTATTGTAAAGGGTACTCCCTTTTCTTTGAACAGGCTTAACAGTTTCCAAAAATCGGGGTGCAGGATAGGGTCGCCGCCAGTGAGGTAAAAATAAGGCAGGCGGTTGTATTTATTGCACATTTCAAGGCAGTTTTCCAAGACAGACTGTATTTGTTTCCAAGACATACTATCTAATGTCTTACAGTTGTTTTCAGAAAAAATGTAACAGTGTTTGCAGCGTTGGTCGCACTCGTCCGTAATGTGCCATTGAAAAGCAAAATATTGTTTCATAGAAAAACCTCCTAGTAAATTTTCTATAAGAACGGCATACAGCCAGATATTTTGTAATATGCCCCCGGAGCAGGACACTCCGGGAGCAGGCAATGTAAAACGCCTTTTCAGTTGGAATTATTTGTCAGACGCACCGCAGGCAGAGCCGCAAGCAGCCGGGGTTTCGGCGGGCTTATCGGCAGCACCGCAGGCAGCCGGAGCTTGCGCAGGCTTATCGGCAGCACCACAGGCAGCCGGAGCTTCGGCGGGCTTATCGGAAGATCCGCAGCCAGTACCGCAAGCGGAAGAAGCCCCCATATTGTCATTCCAACCAGATAAATTTGAAAGTGCCATTTTTTATTACCTCCTGTTTTGTTTTTTGAGAGGTTTTCCTCTCTGCAATTCTTATTTTACAGACTTCCTTGTTATTTGGAAGTACGCACCTTTTTATTAGGTGGTTACTTTTTTGTAAGTTTTGTGTGATTTAGCCGTCTAAGCATGAGAAATTTTTTTGTGTTAGATTATGAGTTGATTTAAGAAGTGCATTACATTATAATTTGAGTGTAACATTTATTTTGATATGTAAAAAGAAAAGAGGTATTGCTATGGTTAAGAAAGAAGAACTCCCGGCTTGCCCGGTTGCTACAACAGTACAACTTATTGGGAATAAATGGAAACTATTGATTATGCGTAATCTCCGTATCAGACCGTGGCGGTTTAATGAGCTTCAAAAATCATTAGAGGGTATCAGTCAGAAAGTTTTGACAGACAGTTTACGCTCTATGGAAAGTGATGGGATTGTTACCCGTACTGCATATCCCGAAGTGCCGCCAAGAGTGGAATATGCCCTTAGTGAATTGGGGGAGTCCATGCTTCCGATTATTAACGCTATGGAAGCATGGGGGATAGAGTATAAAAAACAGCAGTAAAAAAGTACATACAAGCGGCTCATCTATTGCCAAAGCGTTTGATGAATATTGGCAAAGAAATGCAGACGTACAGTATTTGATGACCTTATGGAACACAGTGAAGATGAAAGGCAAAGAAAGATAGCTGCATTTATTTACAATCTGGAACGCTGTTAAATCTGGAACAGGGCAGCATGAAATCGGCTGTCATATAGGAATTCAATTGCCACGCAAAGTAGCAGAAAAAAACAAAGATGTAATCCCTGCTTGCTTGTAATGCAAAATACGCTTTCCTATACTTGGCATATCAAGATAAGGAGGTCACGAATATGACATTTGCAGAAAAATTAAAATCTTTCTATTGACGGTAACAAAAGCTGTGCCGTCCTCGAATGTTGCGAGTTATTCCGCGTTTATTGGGATTGCGTTTTTTTCATTGTGGAAGTAGTTTCCAAAACACCGAATGCTTGGGAACTGCTACCAAGCGTGAGTGGTATTGTAACACTAGTACAACAGATATTAAGTTTCTTTATGTTATACTTGTCTTTTCCTCCGTCTGCTTCGTTGTAAAATCTAGCCGTAGCCACCGCTACGCCGTCGATTTTTCGCCTTGCAGATGAAGGAAAATCCTGCGTTTAACATTAAAGAACTTAATTTCCGTTGTACTAGTTGTGGGAAATCTGATTTTCAGCGGAGAATTTGTTGTCCATGTAGTGGGGAGGACGAGTTCCGGGCGTCCAGTTTATTTAAGGCAATGATTAGGACATTAAGCCCCATATTGCGCGAGTAATCAAATGTATCGGCAAGGGATGAAATCATTTTGATGCCAAACCTCTCTTTCCCATCTGAAGCCCCAGCCATATTCAGATAATCGGAAGGGTCAAAGGCGGAGCCGTTATCGCGTAAACGTATAATGACAGACTCCGGTTTATTGAAAATCAGCACGTCAAACCACTTCTTTTCTCCTGGCTTAAAAGCATGCTGCACAACATTGCCAGCCATTTCCTCTATACAAAGAGATATTTCATTCAACATTTTGTGGTCGATATTCCAGTTATTTTCCAGCCGCAAAATGCCGGAAGAAATATTCATCACCTCGTCCATGCTGTTGCCGATAGAAAACTCCAGCCTGTCCTTCGGATTTCCTCCGAAATCCTCTTCCAGAAGCATATAAGACGATATTTTCAGGGAAAATTTTCTGTTTTTAACGGAAACAAATAATACAACTGATATAAACGTCAATACTTCCCCGAGAAAAAATGCTGTCCATACGCCGGTGCTGCCCATAGGCTTAATTAGCAGAAATGCCATAACCACGGTATATACCAGGCTCTGGAGTACGCAAATCAAAGTAGCCAGGCCTGTTTTCCTGGTACTTTGATAGAAATTCATCATAATCGTGTTTGTTAAAGCAATAGGCATTCCGATGGCGAACATCCGTATGGCTGTATTTGACATTTCCATAATAGCAGGATCCGTAACCCCGAAGATACCTACGAAAAATGATGGGAACAAAAGCAGGATGGCCGCTCCTGCTACGCATAGGGCCATCCCTATTCGCAGCGACGTCTTTAAGGTATCTCCAAGTGCGGTCCGGTCTTCTTCCCCATAGAACATGCCCGTCACCGGAATTGCTGCTTGTCCAATACCGACAATCAATGCGCCTACGATATTGTTTGCCTGTGTCCGGACATTCAGCGCCGTGACTGCGCCCACGCCGATAACAGTTACCATAAGGTTATTCAGAATCATCACTTTAAGGGTATCGCTGATGCGGCTGATTGCCGTGGGCGCTCCGGTTACGACCATGGAGGACAGTTCTTTTCCGATACCTTTTACTGCTGTCAGTTTCAGCGTATTGTATTTTCTGGTAAAATGCGAACAGCCTACCAGAACAGCAATGAAATAGCTGATGGTCGTCGCCAGCGCCATACCCAACATACCTTTATGTAATACAAGCACCATACAAAGGTCAAGCGCAATGTTACATACCGTCATAACGGCGATACACAGGATTGGCAGGCGCGGGGAACCGTCAATGCGGAAAAATCCCATCAGCGCCGTCATCATAATCGTGGGAAGGGCGCCCAAAAAATAACCATACAGATATTGGGTGGTCAGCTCTTTTAGTGTTCCCTGTGCACCCAGAATGCCGGCAATCTGCGGTGCAAAAAGCAAGCCGATGACTGTAAGGGCCGCTCCCACAAGAAATGCAAACAGTATGGTAACAGTAAAAATACGGCAGACCTGTTCCTTGTCACCTCTGCCAAGCGCCTGGGAAGCCCTTGCGGTCCCTCCGCCGGAACAGATATTCCCAAAGGCAGAAAAAATCAGGCTCACAGGCCCCACAATACCCATTGCGCCCAATGCGTCTGAACCGAGAAAACAACCGACAATCATATTGTCAATCAGCATTCCTACCGTTGCCGTCAATGCTGTTAATATGGAAACTATCACAAAAGAACGGTATAAATGCCGTACGATATAATCATTTTTCATTGGAATCTCCTCGTTTTTTCAATGCTGCCGTCATAGCATCCAATACATCATCCTGAGAGATTATGTAGCCCAAAAACTGCCTAATCTGTTCCAGATTGTCCACAACACCGCACTGGTCAATCTCCAAAAGCGACATATATGCCATTGCTACACGGTAAGCGATAAACAGCTCCAACTGGTCCCAATAATGTCCGTCACATTCCTTATTTAACTCATAACCCATCTTAAAATAGGGAAGGATGTCCTCGTACAGCACTTTGCGGCAGTCTTCCCCTGCTTTATAGCCCATAAGGAAACATGCCTGGACAAAGCTGGCCACGTCATACAGATAATGGGCATAGGTACAGCCGTCAAAATCGAACAGCCAGATATTATTTTCCTCCACAAAAAAATTGTTAATATGAAAATCTCCATGGCAGATGCCATATCGGCCGATTTCTTCCGGCAGGCTGTTTACTTTCTCCTGAATGTCCTGGATCCTCTTTTCGATTTCAGGCGGCATATTTTTTGCCACGCGGTTTTTTAATTCCCCAAAAGTATCTTTCATCCGCTTACGGGCATACTGGATTCCCAGCTCTCTTTCGTTAGTGCTGACATGATGGATGGTTCCCAGCAGGTCGCCCACACAGATAAAGAACATAGGCTTCATCTCGGTAGTCAGCTTAATGTTCCCCCGCGCTGTACGGAACATACTGGCGCGGTATAAGACCCCATCAATCTCAAATTCCTCCAGAAGAATCCCATTTAGCGACTCATTTGGCTCGCAGATGGTCTGTTTGAACGGTTTTAAGTCGTCTACCCACATCAATTCGCTGAGAATCTCTTTTCTGCTCTTTTTTGGCGAGATGCTAACGCGAATCATATATGGCTTTTCTGAAAAAATGAAAGCATAATTCTGTGTTGAAAAACGGCATACCGCCTCATC
>CAJTYM010000048.1 GCA_910583835.1 uncultured Lachnospiraceae bacterium
CCTGTCAGGATAAATTATAATCTGCCAGCAGGATAAACTTGTTCTGCCATGACATTTCCTATCTACTCGAACTCAATCGTCCCCGGTGGCTTCCCAGTACAGTCATAAACTACCCGGTTAACTCCCCTAACCTCATTGACAATCCGATTTGTCACCTTATTCAAAACATCCCACGGAAGCTGTGCTGCCTCCGCCGTCATAAAGTCGCTTGTGTTTACTGCACGGAGCGCTACAGCATAATCGTAAGTTCTAAAGTCTCCCATCACTCCTACTGAGCGCATATTCGTCAAGGCTGCAAAATACTGCCCAAGCCCTTTATCAAGACCTGCCTTGGCAATTTCTTCCCGGTAAATGTAGTCTGCTTCCTGGACAATCTTCACCTTTTCTTCTGTGACTTCCCCGATAATGCGGATCCCAAGCCCTGGTCCTGGGAACGGCTGACGGAATACCAGATGTTCTGGGATACCAAGCTCCAGCCCGGCTTTGCGCACTTCGTCTTTAAAAAGCATACGCAATGGCTCAATAATTTCCTTGAAATCTACCACATCAGGGAGCCCACCTACGTTATGATGGGATTTGATGACCGCGGACTTGCCAAGGCCGGATTCAATGACATCCGGGTAAATCGTACCCTGTACGAGGAAATCTACCGCTCCGATTTTCTTGGCTTCTTCCTCAAATACCCGGATAAATTCAGTACCGATAATCTTGCGCTTTTCCTCTGGTTCCGTGACGCCTTTCAATTTATCATAATAACGCTGCTGCGCATTGACGCGGATAAAATTGAGTTCATATGCACCATCCGGCCCAAACACCGCCTCTACTTCATCGCCTTCATTTTTGCGCAGGAGACCATGGTCTACAAACACACATGTCAGCTGCTTGCCGACAGCTTTCGAGAGCAGCACTGCTGCAACAGAAGAATCCACGCCTCCTGACAGGGCACAGAGAACCTTGCCATCCCCAATCTGCTCACGCAGGCTGGCAATCGTGGTCTCCACAAATGAATCCATCTTCCAGTCACCAGAACAGCCGCAAACCTTATAGACAAAATTGGCAAGCATTTTCATGCCCTCTTTGGTATGCATAACCTCCGGGTGAAATTGTGTGGCATATATTTTGCGCTCGGGGCACGCCATAGCAGCTACCGGGCACACAGACGTATGTGCCGTGACATGAAACCCTTCCGGGGCCGTCTCGATATAATCAGTATGGCTCATCCAGCAGATTGTCTTAGGAGATACCCCCTCAAAAATCACATCCGCTGTATCTATTTCAACTTCTGTATGCCCATATTCGCTGACCGGAGCCGTCTTGACTGTCCCGCCCAACATATGCGCTACCAGTTGGGAACCATAGCAAATTCCGAGAATAGGAATTCCCAGCTCAAATATTTCCTTCTGGTAACGCGGTGACGTCTCTGCATAAACGCTGTTAGGTCCTCCGGTAAAAATAATTCCCTTGGGCTGCATCACTTTGATTTCATCCAGACTCATGGTATACGGCTTTACTTCGCAATATACATTGCATTCGCGCACACGCCTGGCAATGAGCTGGTTGTACTGCCCGCCAAAATCAAGCACAATCACTGTCTCTTTTTTCAACGTTTTTTCCTCCTGTATTTCCATTTTCGGACAATTTAACTAAAGCAGCTTTGAACCTCAGAAATTAATTTGGAAAATAAATTTCTGAGACTTTGTACTTCCATATCTTTTCCTCATTATAAGGGACGCCGCCCACATTTACAAGAGAAATGTCATTTTACCCATACTCTATTTTGTCCCTTGCTTGCTGTTGCGGTACTGCACCGGCGTCACATCATATTTTTTCTTAAACAGCCGGTTAAAATGCTCCACATTCTGATATCCTACGCTATCCGCAATGCTTTCCACGGTCATACTGGTGTTCTTAAGAAGCGTCCGCGCCTTTTTCATGCGCACATTTTTGACAATCTCACTGAATGTCTTATCGGATTTCTCCTTAATATATTTTGACAGATACGGTTTCGACAAATGCATTTTTTCTGCCAGTTCATCCAATGTGACTGTCAGGTAATTTTCCTGAATATAATTCATAATCTCATTCAGCCGCTCATCCCGGCACTGCCCTGTCTCTTTGATGTGCTCCAGCTTATTCACTGCCACGCACAACGCCTCAATGGATGAAGAAATGATATCCTCGTCAACTCCCACGCCCCAGAAAAGCTGGTTATTATGGGAAATCCCTACATAGGAAACCGCCTTTGCCGATGAGCCCCTGGACAGAGAATGCTCCTCATAAACGGACAATTCATAGCTGACATTGAAATACTGCTTCAGCGCATTGCTGACAGCATCCAAGCGTCCATTTCCATTGCCGGTAACGGTGCGCACCTGCCCTCCATGGGAAAGCACTGCCTCCGCCACAATGCCGTCTTTCTGCCGGAAATGGCATTCTGGAATCTGGAAATGCGGCATATTATTTACATAATGTTCCTCGAAAATCTGATAGACCAATTGCGGCGATAATTCCATATGGCGGCGGTCTGAAATCCCTTTTACGGTATAGCCAACTTCCTCACGCATTTTCTCCGGGATGGTAATACCATAATTCTGCTTAAGGATATATGCAACCCCGCCCTTGCCGGACTGGCTGTTTATGCGGATGACATCGGAATCATAGGTGCGCCCCACATCCTTGGGGTCAATCGGCAGGTAAGGCACGGTCCATGGTCCCTGTGGATTCTCTTCTCTGCAAGCCATGCCTTTGGCAATCGCATCCTGATGGGAGCCTGAAAAAGCCGTAAATACCAACTCTCCCGCATAAGGCTGGCGCGGCGACACCTGCATACGCGTACACCGCTCATACGTCTCGGCAATTTTGGACATATTGCTGAAATCTAATTGAGGGTCAACGCCATGGGAAAACATATTCATGGCAAGTGTCACGATATCCACATTTCCGGTGCGCTCTCCATTTCCAAACAGAGTACCCTCAATCCTGTCCGCACCGGCAAGGATTCCAAACTCTGCATCGCAGATTCCCACGCCGCGGTCATTATGCGGATGAAGGGAAAGCACAACATTTTCACGGTAGCGCATATGTTTGCTCATATATTCCACCTGTGCGGCAAAAATATGGGGCATAGCATTTTCCACGGTGGTCGGAAGGTTGACAATAGCCTTGCGCTCCGGCGTTGGCTGCCACACATCAAGCACTGCATTGCAGACCTCCAGTGCATAATCCACTTCCGTCCCGGAAAAACTCTCAGGGCTGTACTCAAAGGTAAAATTCCCTTCCGTCTCATCGGCAAGCTCTTTTAACAGAACAGCTCCTTCCACAGCAATTTTCTTAATCTCCTCCTTGCTCTTGTGGAATACCTGTTCGCGCTGTGCCAGGGAAGTGGAATTATACAAATGCACCACCGCATGGGGCGCACCCTCTACGGCTTCAAACGTCTTACGAATAATATGTTCCCTCGCCTGTGTCAGCACCTGCACCGTCACATCATCGGGTATCATATCCCGCTCAATCAGCGCACGCATAAAATTATATTCGGTGTCAGAAGCCGCCGGAAACCCTACCTCAATCTCCTTAAACCCGACATCCACCAAAAGCTGGAAAAATTCTAATTTCTCATCTAAACTCATGGGTTCTATCAACGCCTGGTTGCCATCCCGCAAGTCAACGCTGCACCAAATGGGCGGTTTTGTAATATATTCCTTTTTCACCCAATCGTACGTCACCTCAGGCGGCATAAAATATTGTCTCTGATACTTTTCAAAATTCTCCATGATTCTCTCCTCCGTAATTTCAGAAAATATTATAACTACTCAGAACCCTCTGGGAATAGCAATTCAGAGCGTTCAAATTATTCAAGTATAGTGAACGACAAAAATTCTTCTGCCTATAAACAATCAAAAAAATCCTTCGCTTCCACTATCAAACGATAATAGAGACGAAAGATAACTCAATCCCGCGCGGTACCACTCTACTTCATGTTTCCATGCACTCATCTGCACTCCGTGTCTGCCTTTCAGAAATCAGCTCCCACTTCTATGCATATCTCTGTAACGGGAGAACCCGTCCTGGCTTACTTTTCAACCAATGGCAGCATATTTTTTGCCTGGCTGCCCTCCCTCAAACAGACACCGCTCAATATCCTGCCCTAATATCCTCTGCAGATACCTTCTCTGCCATGACTGCGTTTCCTCTGCAGATACCTCTCTCTGCCATGACTGCGTTTCCTCCGCAGATACCTCTCTCCGCCATGCCTGAATATCTTAACAGATATAACTTTCGCTGCCTGGTTACATTTTTCAGCCGGAAGCTCCAAGGCCAGTTCACTGTTTTGCCGCTGCCATCTTCCACCACCGATAGCTCTCTGTAAGCCCCGCCACAGCTACTCTTCCTTTTCTTCGCTTATCACGTGTCTTATCTTAACACACATAAAACATCTTGTATAGTGATAAATTTAATCATTTTTATTGATATATTTTATTTTTTCTGAAAGGGCTGTTGTTAGACAGCCCCTTTTTGGTGAAGATATTTTTCCCTGGTCGCCAAACCCCCCCGAATATGACGTTCCGACTTATTTACATCCAGGACCTTTCGCGCCTGGGCAGCGAGGGTTGGATTAATCTGGACAAGGCGTTCCGTGACGTCTTTATGCACCGTGCTCTTGCTAATTCCAAACTTCTTGGCAGTCTGGCGTACTGTGGCATTCTCCTCAATTATATAATTAGCAATATTAATTGCCCGTTCTTCTATGTACCCTTTCAACGAAATTCCCTCATACATTGCTTTTTTTATAATGTATGAGGGATTTGGCACAGTTATGACAATGGTGTTTATTTTGACAGAATTGCGCATGGGCAGCCGTGTTTTGTGAAACAATTTATGGCTCTATGATGTTGAAGTACGGCGGAAATTCCGCTAAATTCCCGGTCAGGGTTTCGATAACGCCTTTGTCCCCTTCCACGGATTCAAAATTAGCGTCCATCAATTCACTGCTGCCGCGTGCAAGCCCGAGAATGCCAACGCGTTTTGTCTTGATGGTTACATCTGCTTCTGCATTCTGTGTATTCTTGGAGTACAAAAGAACACCGTGGTTTATCTGTACAAGGTATTGGCTGTCTTCATCCGTGATTTGCAAAAGGAGCGTAAAGTTCTGGTCTTCCATCTTCTTCGAATCAAGACAGATTCCCAGATAATCCAACATTGTCTCCGTGCTCATGCCGAGTGCCGTTGCGCCCGTCCCTCCTGCGCTTGTCTGGGGATAGTCGCCTGTTCCGTGGCGCAGCTCATAGGCAGCGGTCAGATAAGCATTCCTCCATGCCCCGGACTCGGCCTGGTACCCAAGCTGTTCCAGAGCATCTGCACAGAGGTAACGGGCATTTTCATTTTCCGGCTCAGCATAGACGATAGTGTTGGTAATCTGTGCAACCCACTGGTATTCGCCTTTATCGAAATCTTCCTTTGCTTTTGCAAGGACTGCGTCCGTATCACCCAGATATTCCACCATTTTCTTGGCATATTCACTGGGCTCAAGCTCATCCAGATGAATCGGGTTTGCGTCATACCAGCCCATATATTTCTGGTAAACAGCCTTTACGTTATGCTCCAGTGTGCCGTAATACTGCCGTGTGTACCAGACTTTTTCCAGATCTGCGGGCAAGGATATCATGTTTGCAATCTCAGTGGAAGTATAACCCTCATTGAGGTACTGAAGCGTCTGGGAATAGATATATTTATAGACAGACGCTGTATTTAAGAGGTATTCGTTGATTACGTCATTGCCCCAATGCGGCCAGTTATGCGACTGGAACACAACTTCCGCTTCCTCTCCAAACTGTGCCTTTGCCTCCATGATATACTGTGCCCATGCATTGGCATCCCGCACCTCTGCACCGCGCAGCGTATAGAGGTTGTGCATGGTGCCAGTGCAGTTTTCCGCCATCCAGAGCGCCTTGTACCCAGGCAGGTATGTATTCATTTCTGCCGGGGATTCTGTACCTGGGGTGAGCTGGAATACCATATCAACGCCGTCTACCGTTGCCTCAAAAATATCATCCGTCACCTCATAGGTTGGAGATAGATATGAGGTTGTTCCGCCAGACGTAGTAAGGCCGATTCCCACGGAAAGGCTGCCCTGTTCCCCCCGTTCCAGAAGCGAGCCATATTGGTAATTGCTTCTGCGCTTCATAGCGTTTCCGGCAAAGACATTTTCCTCCATGACTGCTTTCTCAAATCCCTCCGGCACAATCACGAGGGTTTTCCCGGAGGCTGCCTGTTCTTCCAGGCTTTGCGAAGGATCTGCCAGCTCCTCCTGCGTTATTAAACCGCCGATGCCGCCATAATGATCGATATGGGCATGGCTGATGACGACAGCGGAGATTTTGGCATCGCTGAATTTCTCCCGGAACAATGCAAGCCCTGCCTCGGCAGTCTCTATGCTTGTAGTGCAGTCGAATACTATCCATCCTTTCTCTCCGCGGACAAACGTGAGATTCGCTACATCATATCCCCGGACCTGGTAGATTCCGTCTGTCACCTCAAACAGCCCATAAAGTGCATTGAGCTGTGTATTGCGCCAGAGGCTTGGGTTTGCGCTGTCCGGGGCATCGTTATCCCTGGCAAAGCTATAGGCATCCTGGCTCCATACCACGGTTCCGTCTTCCCTTTTGAGGACAAGGTTGTCCGGGGCCGAAAGGAACCCTTTCTCTGCAAATTCACGCTCCTGTTCGTCAGAAAAATCCAGAAGCTCATAGATGGCGTTATTTGCTTCTGCCGTGAATTTAGTTGCATCTTTCACATCCGTGTTAAAAGAAACTTTTTCGGCGTCTTCTGCCGTATCTGCTTCATCAGCAGATTCCGCTGGTTTTTCAGCAGCTGCTTCATCAGCAGATTCCGCCGGTTTTTCAACAGCCGCTTCCTTGTTGGAAATTGCCGCAGTGTCCTGTTTTGTCTGCGCACATGCGCAGAACACAGAAGAGGCTGCCAGCAGAATTGCGGCGAAGGCAGCGCGTTTTTTCTTGTTAAACATAATTATCCTCCTTAATTTTTATTATAGGAAAACGCTGATTTAATCAGTGTTACCTTAATTTCTCGGAATCTTCAGTTCTTATTTCTTGGGTCTTTCGAGAATGTGGACAAAAGAGTTTCTGCAGCCCCTCTACCGCCACCATGATGCCCAGAAGCAGCAACAGGATGGCAAAAACAAGCTGAATCACATTCCCGGAATCAAACTCTTGGCAAAGAGAGATAACCAATTCCTTAATTTTCAGAACAATTGCCGTGAAAGTGACGGCCATCATAACAAACATCGGTCCCCAGAGCATCATGCCCTGACGCTTCGTTTTCTTTAAAAATACAGCACAGGAAATGAGCGCCAGCGCGGATAACAGCTGGTTTGCAGAACCAAACAGCGGCCAGATGCTTTCATACCCGACTTTTGCAAGAAGAAATGCCAGCGCCAATGTAAGGACAGTTGCCACCCATTTATTTCCAAATAACTTCGAGGCTCTCCCCATTTCCCTGTCTTCTTCCATAAAAAACTCTTGCAGGGAGAGCCTTCCTACACGGGCAACCGAGTCCAAACTGGTTAAAGCAAAAGCCGATACCGCCAATGTGATTAACGTATACGAAACACTCTGTGGCAGCCCTAATTTTGTCAGGAATATGGAAATTGATGTCGCAAATACCTGTGCGGGCGTTCCCGCAGGGAGCCCTTCAGCTGTTGCCGCAAAACCAACACTGACCAGTGCGATTACTGCCAGAAAACTCTCCAACAGCATTGCACCATACGATACCGGAAGCATTGCCTTTTCATTTTTAATCTGCTTGGAAGCCGTTCCAGAGGAGACCAGCGCATGGAAACCTGATACCGCGCCACAGGCAATTGTCACAAACAGGACCGGAAACAAATAAGAGACTGTCCCCGCCTCTTCATTGACAAGTTTAAAAGCAGTAAACGGCGCCAGATTCATTGCCGGGCGGTAAACAATGATTCCAATAAATGCCATCAGCATCATTGCAATCAGCAAATAGCTGTTTAAGTAATCTCTCGGCTGAAGCAGCGCCCACACCGGAGTAACACAGGCAATTAAAATATAAACAAATACAAAAATAAGCCAGAATTCACGGCTGAAATAAATCGGCGCATGGATTCCAATCACGATGGCAGCCACCAATAGCAGGATTGCCGCAAGCGTGTTAATTCCTGCATGGAAATTTGTCTTTTTCAGAAAAAAGCCAAGCCCAACTGCAAATACAATAAACAGTATGGATGTCATCGCCACCGCCCCATCTGCCGCTATCTTCACCCCTTCTTCATCAAACCCCTGGAACGTACTTGCCACGACATCTGCAAAGGCAGCGATGACTAAAATAGAAAACAGCCACACAAATATCAAAAACAAGCGTTTTCCAGTCCTGCCGATATATTTTTCAATGATGTAACCAATGGATCTCCCCTTATTTTTTACGGAAGCGTACATGGCAGCAAAGTCCTGTACCGCACCAAAGAACACACCGCCAATCAAAATCCAAAGCAATGCCGGCAGCCAGCCGAAAACGGCGGCCTGGATAGGACCGGTAATCGGGGCAGCTCCGGCAATCGATGCAAACTGATGGCCAAAGACCACATTTGTATCTGCCGGCACATAATCCACCCCATCTTCTTCGGTGTAAGCAGGCGTTTTTGCATTGGGATCAATTCCCCACTTTTTTACAAGATAACGGCCATAAACCATATACGCGCTGACCAGGACCACAGCCGCCAGAATGATAATCATAAACCCATTCATATTATCAAACCTTTCCTTTTGTTATTCTTTCCCATTATTGGTAATTCTGTTTAAAAATTCCTCTGTAGTCTCGGTGAATTCCACTGTCACCTCAGCGCCGTCCTCCACAATGAATTCCGTCATGCCGTATTCCGTGCCATTATCCGCCCAATCGTATGTATATCCAAGCCTTGTCCACGGATATTCACCGTAATAATACGATGACAGCGTGTTATCATCAAACCAGGACTTGAAATCCTCGTCAACATTTTCATCAAAGCTGTTGGACATTTCCCCAATGGTTGGATCGCTTTGATAAGCCGGGCGCTTTACGTTCTGGGGATTTACCCAAAGGCCTGTTACCGTGGAATGTTCGGAATCAGGAGCAAACGCAATAATCTGCTTTAACCGTGCCTTCGCATCGTCTGCCTTTTGCAATTCCTCCGCATGGGAAGCTATTTCTTTATCGGTAAACGTCCACACGGGTCCCCACGCAATGGTAACATCTTCACCCTCAGGATAACTGTCAGGGTAATTATGCCAGGTAAGAAGCAGCACCTTGCCATCCTGCCATGTGGTCATCTGATTGCTTTCCACAAGCGACACCAACGGCAATATTTCGTCATCATCGGCAAAAGCCGCATCCCTGACCGCGTCCCGATAAAGCTCCTCGGGAGACTTTGCCGCCCCATTTCCTGCTGCACAGCCGACAAGCATGGATGCCATAAATACGATAATCATGGCAGAAAATAATCTCTTTTTCATAATAATTCCTCCTGATAATTTTTCTTATTTCTTTCCTTATGCGGACCTGCGCGCCCATTCGTTACGCAGGAGCAGTCCAAAAAACTGTGGTACAAAAATTCCCATCAACCCTTTGCTTTATAACTGGTCTTGCTCATGTTCATAAACTTCCTACCTCCGTTTTAATTAAAATCACAAAATTTTTCTCATTATACATTTTTTAACACACAAAAAAAGCCTTTTGGCAGGAACGTCAATTTTCTGGCAAGAACGTCAAGCAGATTTTTGAGAATCTGAAGTTCACGAATTTGAAAAATATCTCCCTTTGTGTTATATTTATATTCGATTTTTATATGAAATTGAGGTGAATCCATTTTGAAGATAGCTTTAGTGGATGATGAGCAGAAATGCCTGGACGAAATGGCTCAGATTTGCCGCGACTTTGGCGCACGGCAGTGCTGCCAGATGGAAATTGTTCCATTTTTAAATGGGGATGCTTTCCTTGAGGCGTTTGCGGACGGCGGCTTTTCTGCCGTCTTCATGGACATTTACATGGACGGCATAGATGGCGTCGCCGCTGCATTAAAAATGCGAAATCTGGATAACAAGTGCATCCTCGTATTTTTAACTTCCAGCATGGACTTTATGCCAGATGCTTTCTCTTGCCATGCATTTGAATATATCATCAAGCCTTTCTCCAAGCAGCGAATCTTTCAAGTCCTTGCGGAGATTCTGGAAGTGCTTCCCCCACCCCAGAAATATATCGAGGTGATAAGCGACAGAAAAACTGTTCAGGTGTTTCTTAACGAGGTTGCCTCCGTCGCTACGGATGCACATTACCTTGACATCAGCCTTACTGATGGAAAAAAGCTGCGCTGCCGCATGACCATGGCGGAATTCGTAGCGCTTACTGACAGGGATTCCCGATTCCTTCCTATCAATAAAGGAATCATTATAAATGCTGATTACATCCTTGAATTTGAGGATAACTGCTGTATACTGGAAAATGGTGCACAGTTCCCAATCCGTGTAAGGGACCGTCTGCAAATCGAGCAGACGGCGAGGGATTACCACTTCAGAAAGATACGGGAACGTCAGGCTCACTTTGCCAGACGTACGGTGTCAGATGGCATCGGGAAAGGAAACTGAACATGGATATGGACAGATGGTTATCGGCACTGCCGCATTTTCTGGTGCTGCTGCCTTCAGCAGCATCCTGCTATTATACAATGAAGAACCAGACGAAGTACACACTGCCTAAGACAGCCATGCTATGCTCGGCTGTCCTGTTTCCATACGCTTTTTTTTGCTCGTTCTTCTGCGCCCTATTGCAGATTGATGTAAATATCATCCTCCTGCCGTCCCTCGTCCTGTTCTTTTTCCCATACCGCTGCACTGTGACGGCAGACCTGCCCAAGTGCCTTGCCGTCTATGTAGGCGTCTGTGCCGTCCAGACCTTTCCGGCACAGTTCGCCTATGCCTTTGACGCTTTCCTGCACCCGGCATCGGGCGCAGCGGACTTCTCCGCGGAAGCGGCTTTTTTCCAGCTTGTGCTTTCTTGCCTGGTTGCAGCCGCTTTCGCATGGCCTGCCTGTGGACTTTTTTTTCAGATAGTTGACCGTCTGGACACTCCTAAGATATGGTACTCCACCATCCTATTGTCCTCTGTCTTTCTGATTTTCAATGTAGTGGCTATCCCCCAGTCCTACAGAACAATCCATACAGGGCGTATGTTTTTCCTTTTCCTGCTGCTGGAGGTATGTATGCTTGCAATCCTTACAGCAATTTATGTGCTTTTTTACCTAGGCACAACCGTTATACTGGAACACGCCAAGCTAAAAGAACAGACCCATCTCCTTGAAATGCAGTCCCGCCAGTATCGGACATTGCAGGAACATATGCGCCAAACCGCCAGGCTGCGCCACGACTTCCGCCATTCCGTACACCTGCTCTCCTCCCTTGCAAAAGAAGGCGACATCGGCAGCATCCGGGCACACCTTGCAGAATTCGAGAATAGTTTTGCAATGAACACACCCGCATACTACTGCACCAATGCCGCGCTGAATGCACTGTTTGGCTATTATCATGAGATGGCTGTTTCTGCTGGCATAAACATGGACTGGCACATCGAACTGCCGGAACCGCTGTCTGTTACCGAACTTGACATGTCCTCCCTGTTCGGGAATCTGATGGAAAACGCCATCGACGGATGCCTTACCTTACCGGAAAGCGGGCGCTATTTCTGCCTGACCACGGAAATCCGCCACGGCAGCAAATTGTATATCGTTTCCACCAACAGCTTTGACGGCAAGGTACGGAAAGGAAAGGACGGCTACCATTCCACAAAGCACAGCGGAAACGGAATCGGGCTTGCTGCCATTGCCGCTGTAGCGGAAAAGCATGGCGGCTCGGCACAGGCTTCCAACAGCGATACGGAGTTTTATGTGGATGTGACGCTGAAAATATGAGAGGATTCCTGAATCCAATGTCATCAATGTAATGAAGAAGAAAGGTAAGGAACTGTTATGGCTGTAAAAATGAAAAGAATATTGATATTTCCCTTGACTTTTATATTGATTGTCTCACTCAGCCTTTCCGGCTGCTCAAATCAAACAAATGCCATTGACTATTCTGATGACTCAAACTGGTCCTATTTTGAAACGGATACAACAGACAAGACAGCCGATGTTTTTTTTGTATGTCCGACAGTATATTTGGGCTCAGACGACTCATACAATATGGAGCTTACGGATGAGGATACAAAAGCCGACTTCCTCGGTGCAACTAATATGGAAAAAGGAATCTATGACCATGACAGCCGTTTCTTTGCACCGTATTACCGGCAGGCCGGATTGAATGCTTACGCAATGGACATCAGTGGCCGTGAGCAATATCTTAAATTGGCATTTGCGGATGTTAAGAATGCTTTTGAATATTATTATAAAACCTGTAACGATGGCAGACCGATTATCCTCGTAGGATTTTCACAGGGAGCGGATATGTGTATCAGGCTTATGAAAGAATGCTTCAAGAATGAAGACATACAGCATCAGCTGATTGCCTGCTATGCAATCGGTTGGCGTATTACGGAAGAAGAAACCAGGGAATATCCTCAGCTAAAATTTGCCGAAGGCGAGAGCGATACTGGAGTGATTATATCTTTCAACAGTGAAGCTGAAAGCATCGACAATTCGCTTACTGTTCCGAAAGGAACGAAAACCCTTGCGATCAATCCTCTTAACTGGAAGACAGATGGGGCAATTGCAGACAAAAGCCTTAATCTCGGTGCCTGCTTTACAGATTATGATGGCAATATTACAAAAGAAATCGACCATCTCACGGGTGCATACATTGATGATGCCCGAGGCACATTAAAGGTGACGGATGTAACGCCTGAGGAATATCCTGCCGGACTGGATATATTTGAAGATGGTATTTATCATCTGTATGACTACCAGTTCTTTTATCGCAACTTACAGAAAAATGTCCAGATAAGAATTAATGCCTATATGTCAGATAGATAAACTATTCAGGACCGGGCTCCATGATATGCTTCCTTCTCAGTTCAGTTTATACTCTATCCCCCCTTTATTTCGCAAGCAATTTACATACGGTAACAAAGCCATCTCTGAATACTTTTTATATTCTAAGAGATGGCTCCTGATACCTGTTTAATTCTCCATATTAACCGCCCTATTCTGTCACTGCCATATACACCGTTGCATTTGTTCCGAGCGAAAGCGCCATCCGTAAATCAATCAAGTTCCTGCTTTCTTTTATTCCTGCCATAGATAACTATACCGATGGCAGCCGCAATCACAATTACAGATAAGGCAACAATAATCCAAAGCCAAAAGAAGCCTATATATAAATTAATTTTCTCCTGAATATTATTTGCATTTCCTGCCATATCGTCAAGGACAATCCCAACATTGTGCCATCCCTTCGCAAGGGTAAAGGTTATGGTGCCTTCCTCGCTGGAATAGACAAATGGTACTGTCTGCCCATTGTCATAAATCGCACTTCGCTCTTCATCCACCAATTCACTGATACTCGAAAGCGTGAACGAACGGTCCGTGTCACCATAAAACCAATGCCAGGATTCCAGATTACCTGGCATGACGCAGGTAGGGGCAATATTGTCAATATGCATTTTGCCAAGGTCAATGCGGCAGCCCTGGTTTTTAACTGTCAGCTGCAGTTCCATATCCGTATCGTCCTGGAAGTTCTCACGAAAGAAATCCGACTTTAACAAATAGTTATAAATACCTATTCCATAGATATTGTCATCCTCCTTGCATTGGGCATTGGTGGAAATTTCCTGACCATTGGTATCACGCAGGACAATCTCCGTTTCCGTTCCCTTTTTCGACATGACAAAAATCTCCAAATCCTGGAAATCTGACGGTTTTTTGCTGATTGCTTCGCCGTTTTCATATTCAAATGAATACACGCCGGTCTTTTCCTCAAGATTGCTGTCCATAATAAATGCCAACACATCCTGATTTACCATACGAGCATAGGTATTATAGTTCACGGCGCTCTTATTGCCCGCAACGTCAACCGCCACCAATTCAAGCGCGTACACGCCGTCTTCTTTGAAGTCCGGTAGGGTATATTTATTTCCTTCAATAGTTCCGCTCGTAACAGACGGTCTGACAGCCACCACGTCAGAAGTAGAATAGTCAGGTATGTAGAGGGTCAATTTATATTCCAAATGCGACAGATTCAAATCCTCAAATTCAACGGTCGGCGCAGCCTCATCTTTCCTCGCATACGGATAGACATCCAAAAATTCCGTGTCATCCTCACCGACAAAAGACTCATTTTTCATGCTGACAACAGGCGCTGTCTTGTCAATCTCAAAGATGACTGTGCTGCATGGCTCTCCAGTGTTGGTCGCTAAATCCGTGGGCGCCATCTCCATACGGTAGATACCATCAAAATCAAACGTAAAAGAGGCTGTGTGGACATCTCCTATACTCTCCCATTTTGCGCCGCCCAACACCATACCTGTGGCATCCTCCATTCCCTGCGCGCTGTGATCCTCTCCGGGCTCTTTTCTCATAATTTTCAGATTCAGAAGCTCTGGGTCAAAGTTATGTTCCGTAATCGTGATGTCTACCGTCTTGTCCGTATTAAAGCTGTTCTCAGCAGAATTGCTGAATTCAGCAAAATTCACTTCCACTGCCGGAGCCGTCTTATCCACAAAAAATATCTTTTCATTTCCGCCGCTGAAATTGACAATTGCAGGATGCTCGCCCAAATCCGTGCCCGTCAGATCAAATATATAATCACCCTCATCAAAATCAATCACAGCCGTATGTTCTGTATTGGATTTCTCTGTGAAGGAATACTCAGGCACGGCCCCGAACATATTCTGAATCTCAGCCTTAATCAGATTCTCATCAAAATTCCGTTCAATTACCGTAATATCGGCAACACGGTTTTGGTTGTAATACATATCCGTATCATCGTCTTCACGGAAAGCAACATTGAAGACCGGAACCGTCTTGTCAACGGTAAATTTTTCACTCTGAACCTTCTTCGTTCTGTTCCGTGAATTATCCATGGCATCAAAAGTTACGATGACATCATTATCATCTTCCGGGAAAGTAAAGATTTTCGTAACCTGCGTGACAAGATTGGCATCCACCCCGGTCACCTTCCAGCCGTCACCCAAGTCTTCATTTAAGCTATTCCCTGTGGGATTTACATCAATGGTCTTCCTGTCATACGGATTCTGCTCTGCGCTCTGCATATACCTAATCTGCTTAATTCCCGAAACCTTATCTGTGACCGCAACCGTAAATCTATTCGCCCTGACATATAGGCTGTTGCCGTCAGCATCATGGTACTCGGTGTCTACATTCTTTGTAATCTTAATATCAGGCGCAGCCCTATCCACAACAAAGGCTTTGACGGTTTTCTCGCCAGAACTGTTGAGGACATAATCAAAAGCTTCCACAAAAATCTGCCCTTTAAAGCCCTTCGGCACATCTATCGTTGCCTTGCCGTCCGCAATCTTCTGCGAGCCGCTAATTTCCTCCTGTTTCCTGCCGTCCTGGTAAGGAACCAACCGATATCTCACTTCATGCAGACCAGAAGACGGCTTGGCATCTGAAACATTGACAGCGATTTCAAAATCCGTCTTGAAGTAATAGCCATACACCATCTCCTCCATAAATTCCGCTGTATTCCCAATTCCGTCAGACGTCTTCGGAAGAAAGTCAATCCTGTCAATAACGGGGGAAACTTCATCTATATAGTAGACCGCCTTGCTATGGGCTGTATTTCCTGCATTATCCGCAGTTTGTGCAGCAAGCACATATTTCCCATCTTGGGCTGCACCGCAGATAGAAGAAAAATAATTTACATCGAACGTATATTTCTGAATATCATTATTGCGTGCAATTGCTGCTTCCGCCATTTCTGTTTTTAACAGCGCATTGCCCTTTTTATCTTCCAAAACCTCCGAGCCATTGACAGACAAATCAACATTGTTTATGCCGGAATTTTTATCATGAACCGAAAGCCTCATTGTTCTGTTACAACGATACCAAATCTGGTCGTCATCTCTGGGTATGCTGTCGCTTGGGGGCAGACTGAAAGCCACTATGGGCAAGTCTGTTTCTATCATAGCCAACTTACCGTTCGAAAAAAATTCACCCTTGACATCGGAAATATTCGGACAGGAGAGGCTGACTTTTCCATATCGGTCATATACCTTGACAATAATGTCGCTCTCAAAAACCTTATCTTTCACAGGGATTTCCACGGAGAATACACCGCTCCCCTCATCCAGCATTTCCACAGGCTCCCGCACCCCTGTAAATTGTACTGTTGCATAGTCAATGCCACTGTCAAAATCCATATCTTTTGTATAGGCTTTAAAAATCAATGAATCATTTGAAAAAATGCCAAAGGAAAGTACCTTAAGAATCTTGTCCAACGTACTGGATTTTTTCTGCACCGTAAATCGTTCAATGGTTGGCTCTTCAAAATCTATATGAACTGCCAACTCCTGCAATTTCAGTTCATTATGCGCAAAATCAGTCGCTGTCCCCGTTATGGTATATTTATGTTCCTCGTCAGGTTCCATGCCCGCCGTATCAGCTAAAATATAGCAGCCCTCCTCATCGGATTCAATCTCATCATGTGCATACCGAAAGCTTTTGCCATTGATATCAAGTGAAATATTCTTAAGTCCAGATGCCGTATCCTCCGTATCCACACGAAATGTAATCACTTCCTCTTTATCAAACCAATGCTTGGCGCCAAGTTTCACACTCTCCGGGGAAACCACTGTAACAGTCCCTTTTTTCGGGGCATTTGTATCCTTATAGAAAGTAATGGAATCGCTGACTGTATTACCGCAGTTATCTTCCACTTCCACTGTAAATATATGTTCCCCATTGCTTAAATCGCCGATTCTGAACTTCTCTGTATGCTTTGTGGTCTTAAACGGAAAGCGTGTATCGGAATATTTCACCTGCCCATTGTCTTTGATGGTGACGGAATATAATCCGCTCTGCAAAGAACCCAGACAATCAGCAGCTGTAATCTTCATTTCCAAATCACTGTCCGCTTTGCCGAACCACACATTTCCCTTGTCATCTTTATGGCCACGGAGCAGAATATTGCCAAAATCTATGACAGGAGCATCATCCTCTATAATTAAATCATTGCTTTCAACCTTTCCGCGCTCAGGTATTTCCGTAGCTAATTGTTTTGTAACTAACCCAACGTTATCCTCCACGCAGATGCGCATACCCTGCACCATATTATCAGGGCGGACAGTCAGAACATATTCATTAGTTTCCGCATTAAGAACGGCTTCTTCATTGTTTATCTTAACGCGCTTTATCCCGGAAGCATAGAATTCTTCTTCTTTCTCATTATCATTTGCTTTTACCACAACTTCAACTTTATTTTTATAAAAAGTACCGAAGGAAAAAAACTTTAAAATGCCCTCCAATTTATCGCTTTGGGGCTTTCTTATTTCGATACTCTCAATCTGCGGCGGAAGCATATCACTGCCGATGGGGTCTGTCACCGGTTTAACGTCATCATAGACATTCCCCGCTTTATCGGTAACCCGCAGATGTAAGGTATGCTTATTGCCCGGCACACGTTTTGCCATGTCCCACGGCAGAATCAACACATACTCTGACCTGCCGTCCACATAATCCATAAATTCCACATAATCTGTCCTCAAATCTCCTTCCGATAACCAAAAACCATCATCCCACAAGTATTCCACTTTGGCAATCCCGGAACGAAAATCTGAAATCGTGACATCCGCTTTTACAGCTTCATGATGGAAATTCCCATTAATTTCTGTAATTTCAACCTCTGGAATAGTTTTGTCAATGCAGAATGCGTCCGTGTGATTTCCTATGTAAACAATCTCCGCCGGCAGATTGCCCAAATCTCTCCCTTCGAGGGAAAACGTGTAATCGCCTTCACCAAAATCAATTACGGCGACATGTTCCGTTGGTGATTTCTCTTCAAATGCATAGGCTGGAACATCGCCAGATGTGTTTTCCATGGCAATCTCTATCAGGTCTGCGTTAAAATTACGCTCCGTCACCGTAATATTGGCAACACGGCTTTGCTTATGAAATGTATCCCTGTCATCTTCAAATTCAACCTTGATGGTTGGAGGCGTCCGGTCGACTGTGAAAGATTCGCTTTTCGTAGGCTCAGTCGCATTTTCTGAATTATCCTTTGCATCAAATGTCAGCGTGACATGGTTATCATCATCTGTAAAATCAAATGTCTTTGTGACCTGGGTGACAAGATTTTCCTCAATCCCTGTCACCAGCCAGCCATCCCCTAAATCCTCCCCTACGTTATAGGCTTCCTTATCCAAAAGAATTGCCCGCCTGGCATACGAATCCTTTTCCGCACTCTGCTGGTATCCTAACTCCCTGATACCCGAAACAATATCCGTAATTTTGACGGTAAAACTGTTACCCTCCGTGTAAAGCTTGTTCCCATCAGCGTCCTGATAATTCGTTTGCCCTTTCTGTATTATATCAATGACAGGCGCATTTTTATCCTCCGCTTTTACCAGTTTTGCACCGAGGGAATTCCCAACACAGTCAAAAATGTCCGCAAAAATCCGCCCTCGAAATCCTTCCGGTATCTCCAGTTCTGCCTTACCATCCATGATTTCCAGAGAACCAGTGATATCTTCCTGCTCTTCGCCCTCCTGATAAGGCTCCAGACAATATTTCAACTCAGCAAGCCCGCTAGATGGGGCAGCATCTGCAATAGTGACAACCACATGATAATTGGTCTTAAAGTAATAGCCATAGGTAAACTCATCAATGGCAAATTCTTCCAGCAAATCTTCTGTACCTTCCATATCCTCAGGTATTTCCGGGATAAACTCAACCTTGGCAACCGTTGGCGGAACTTTATCTATATAGAATGCAGCCTCATGATTTGCCACATTTCCTGCATGGTCAGTGACTGCTATCACAATTTCATATTTTCCTTCTTCTAAATATTTCTGGTCTCCCATTTTCTCGCAGATAGCCGTAAAGTAATCCACATCAAAACTATAATGCAGTTCCTCCTTATGGCAGCCATTCTCTTCCTCACTCACTGCTGCTTTTAATAAAACCACATTATTTTTATCTTCTAAAACCTCAATATCATTCACCGAAAAGTCAATGTTGCTTATGCCGGAATCTTCATCCCGGACAACAAGCTCCAATTGTTTGTTATCTTTATACCATACCTGTCCATCATCCCTGGGAATTCCGTCACTCTCAGGCAAATCAAAAATTATCGTTGGTAAAATAGTGTCCACGTCTGTATCATCATCAATATCGTCACCTTCCGTTGGCGAATCGCCATCTTCTGTAAAGGTATCGCCATCTTCCGTTGACGAATCACCATCCTCTGTGGATGAATCTCCATCTTCCGTTGACGAATCGCCATTCTCTGTGGACGAATCTCCATCTTCGGTCGTTGTATCATCATTCTCGGTCAATGTGTTACCATTTACTGCCAAGGTATCGCTATTTTCCGCATAGACAAACAGTATGCCATTCACTACCAGAAACAGCGCTATTACAAGAGATAATATCCGGTTTTTCCATTTCATGGCATTCCCCCCCTTTTGTAAATTACGCAAAATCTCCCCGAAAGAACAAATTTATTTTTTCCTCAAAGCCGGAGCAACAGCCTTATAGAAATCCGTTTTCGCCTTACCTCTTTTGTATTTGTGAAAATACATCAGAAACCCTACCATCAGGCATATTAAAAACAGCGCAGCGAATGTCCACATCGGCGCAACAATAAACGGCGAATTGTATTTTAAATCAAGCGCCGCTTCCAGTTCGGCATAAATCCCCATTTGCCAGAGGATGGCAAACAGAACTGCAAGCACTACTGCAGCAATAAAAAATGATATGATAAAAGATTTTAATGCATATGCCACGACTGGAACTTTGTCAAAGACTGATCGTATTTTTTCGGATATTTTCTTCATGCCAGCCCCCTATTTCACTATACTATTGAAAAAATCAAGAACTTCCTGCCTTGTCTGCCCGGTACTTTCCATAATCAAGGCAATGTTGTCATCATTATCGAGGACATTTTTAAGCTTGATTACAGCATTGATGAAATCCGTATTTTCCTTATATTTCTGCAAGATATCATACGCCTCAAGCACGCCTGTCTTGCTGACTTCAACATTGTAAATTGCCGTTGCCAGTTCATATCCAGTACACTCTTCCGCCACATCCAGTTTGACAATCTCACTGGAAATGGCGCGAAAGCTCCCAGTATCTGCATGAAGCATAATTTCATCCACACGCTCCGGCAGGTGGCTGTCATCACGCAGCTGCGTAAGAATCTCAACAATCATTGCAGCTTCATAATCTGAGATGCTGCCATTATTCTGATAGGTAAATTTAACAATTTTATCGTATGTGTCATTGACCCTGTTGGTAGGGGCAAACGAAATACAATCCTTGGCGATTTCACTAAGTTTCGAAAACTGCGTGTCATTGTACGCCGCAGTCAGATTATACCATTTGTTTTCCGCAATCTGGTAAGCCTGCTGATGGTAAATGCCGTTTATTATCAAAAGCACCACTGCCAGGGAAGCCATAATGCCACACAGATGAAAAGCAGTCCTGACCTTGACATTCTCCTCCTTGACAATTGTCGGAGCCGAATCTTTGGCCAGCTCAATATCCTTTCGCAATTCCTTGTAAGAATGGTAATATTTTTCTGAGGTTGTAAAATCATCATCGCGTTCCCTTGTGCACTTTTTGATGATTCTTTCCAGCTTCTGATGATACGCTGTTGTCGTCAGCGACAAGTCACGGTTGCAATATGCGTTGTCATTTAAGAAATTATCCTTGTAAAAATCATAAATATCAAACTTCGAGCTGCCGCTCCTCGTAATCAATTCAAACATATTCAGGCATTCCCAAAAAGTTGCTCCAAACGAAAACATATCGCTTTCCAGCGACATCCGCCCCAATTGACCTGAATAGGAAAAGGGAAACTCTGAACCTTCTGCAGCCTCACAAAAGCATTCCGGGGCCGCATATCCCAACGCTCCAAACTCATACTGCTTTTCCTGCGTCTCTCCCTGGTTATAATCTACCGGATCTAAACCGCTGTCCGCAAACCTGTCCGCAACCGTAACACGCTTGGAACGCCCGAAATCAATCAGCACCAGTTCTTTCCCATATCTGGTTACCATAATGTTTTCCGGCTTTATATCCAAGTGCAGAATGTTTTTCTGTTCCGTAACAAATTCCATGATTTCGCACAGGTTAATCATAAAGAGCAGAATCTGATTCTGATACTTGAGCTGATTATCGTAATTATAACTTGCAAGAATGGCCGCTTTCTCCGCCTTACTGTATTCGTTATACCCCACTTCCCTTTTGAGGCCATTGTCAAGCGGTTCGTACCTCCTGAGCTTCCAATATTCTTCCCGGCAGTACTCGTCCAGATTCCAGCCGTCAATAAATTCTTCTATCACACAGTAATAGGAAGAGGCTTCGATGACGCCGCTGTCAATGTGGGGACATATCAGGGAAAAATCGCCCAAGTCCCCCACGACATCATCCACGCGCACTACGGAGCGGCATTCCCGCAGTTCCTCAAAAATCTTCCATTCCTCCGTCTTGAACTTTTCCAGGCAATCCACTTTCCTGCCATCAATTATCTGGGTCTTCGGCTTGAATTTCAATACGCAGGAGAACTGCAGGCTGCCGCTGAACATGACCTTCAATCCCTTGTAAACAATGCTTTCCGTACCGATGGCGATGAATCCGTCTTTGTTGATACCGTAGGATTCATCAATGATGTACTTGTATGAATTGCCGGTTATTGTTCTGCTCATGTTTGATGCTCCTCTGTTGTTATCGCAAATTCTTACAAATCAAGCAAGCTTTTCCTTGTAAAATAACTCCCACCAATATTATTCGTTTTTATAATTTCATGAACACATTAAAATAAATATTTATTTTTCATTACCACTTATAAATAATTACCTGTTATTCAAAATCTGTAATCCCTTTATTTTTAAACTTGTCTAGTTATAGCTAATTCATATTCTTTGTTGAGTCTAAAAAACCGTTCAAGCTAAGTTCTCCAGACAATCAAAACGCTTTATCCTTAAAATATACATCTACAGTTACTTTACTGCTTATTATAACTTTATTGTTTATTTCCATCGCTTAAAATTTCAACAAAAGAGTTAACGCTCAAAACACCACCTAATATACCATATCCTACTGAAAATTCATCAATCCTACGTGGTATCTCTATTTTTAAAACACCATTTTTGGCAAGTAGTGTTTCCACTAACGCTCCCCTATTGTGTTTTACAAAATTTGGGGCAACATATTTAATCCCACTCTTATCTATCCCCCCCCAGAAAACAGATGCGTTCTTTACCAAACCAAAATCATATTTCCCAGCATTCCAAATATTTCCTTTAAATCCTGATTCCAAAAAATAATTTCTACCATATTCTATTAGAGCAGAATCGCCAATTCCACGAAAAGCATTAGCCAAACTTCCAATCCCATAGACACCATTGAATATTACACTAGCCCAATTCATACCATTTTTCCAGTTTTGGAAGGTTTGATTTCCACTCATATCACACCAAATATCAACTATATTCAAAGCAGTTGATGCCACAGTAGTGCCAATAGCCAATACAGCGACACCTATACTTGCAATCGTTGCAATCGTTAATGCAGTTCCAGATGCCATACCTATTGTAGTTAATATAGTAGTCAGTAGGGGAACTAATGCCATGCCCCCAGACATAACAACAAACACAATTGCAATTGCAGCTGCCATAATCAAAGTTGCAGTACTTAATACATCTAACCAATGCTCTTGACACCACTCCGCTGCTGAATCCAATAAAAATCCACCCACATCCGCCATCTGCTCAAACAGATTCTTTTCCCAGAATGGCTTGAGATAGCTATACTCCTCATAGAAATCCTCTTTGTTCTGGTTAACCGTATCTGCAACCTCTCTGTCGGTTCTCTCAGCATCCGAAGCGAACTGCTGAATATCTTCCGCCAGATTTTTAAGGACATCTATTTTATCTTCCTGCGTCTGTGTTGAAGCAGTAATGGAGGAAATCACATCATCAACATTACAGACATTTCGATTAATTGATTGTACCTTGGTTCTCAAAGTCATTAACTCGGATTTCAAACCGTTTGTCTCATTTCGGATACCAGTCACCAGACCCGGCATACTATTAATTTTGTTTGCGTAAAGTTCGATAGTTGCCATAGCTTACCCCCTTATATTTATCCCTTCGTTCTCTCCACAGGCATATCCGCAAAAAACAAATTATAAATGGTATTTTTATCTTCTTCCAGCAGTTCGGTGAGTTTTGTTATCTCTCGTTTTTGCTCCTGTTCATCGGGAACTGTGTTAGAGAATTTTTTCTCAAGCCCCATAATATCAACCTCCATTTTCCCCCTCTGTCGGCGGATTTCTGTTGTATT
Organism: uncultured Lachnospiraceae bacterium; assembly: GCA_910583835.1. GTDB lineage: Bacteria > Bacillota > Clostridia > Lachnospirales > Lachnospiraceae > Petralouisia. Next base: position 23,531 of record CAJTYM010000048.1, read on the forward strand.
CTCCCAGTTCATTGTCAGCCCTCGTATACTCGTCTACGATGCTTTTCACAGTCTCGTTGTTCATGCTGTCCAAGACATCTTTAATTCCGCCGATATTATCCAGAATATGGTCGGTTTCCTTCTTGTAGGCATCCGCGCCCTGTCCTTTCCACTTACTGAGCAACGTGGAATTTATGGAGTTGAACTCATCCTTAATTGCATCAAACTCAGCAATTGCTGCTTCACTCTCAGACATAAACTTAGTGATTTTCCCTATATCCGCCGAAACAAAACTGCCCTCATCCATAACTTAATCCTCCTCATATTTCATAAACTTTACTTTCAGCAGATTATCTGCTTCTATATCATAGTAATACCCATCGCCTTTCTCACATGGAGCATAATCTTCTTTTAAGGCTTTGACGTCCATGTTGCCGAATACTGTCTTCTGTCCGCGTTCGCCCGCAAATTCGGCAATGTTGTCAAGCAAAAACACCGTCCCGGCAACACTGTTGAATACTGTGTTCGTCTCCATTTCACTAATTTTCTGGACATCAGAGAAAATAAAAACATACCCTTTATCTTCTGCGACTGCAGACAGTCTTGGCAGCAATTTTTCAATAAAATGCTTGTTTTCATTCGTATTTAAATAGACTAATTTACTCTGAATTACGAAAACGGTAAACGGCGTATCCTCATATTCGTTCTTGCCCACAATACGCCTTACATCCATTTCTGGTATGTTGAACATGCCGCCGATTAAGCCTTTCGGCAAATCAAGGTAGCTGTCATTGAGATAAAGGTAAAACCGCTGCAGCGGCGAGAGTTTTTTGGACTTTGTTTCTTCCGGCTTCGGACCTGCAGCTGCCAGCTTGATGGTTTCCTGATTAAAACCGTTGAAATACACGCTGTCGGTTTTATGCTGATATTTATGGTAAATATCCTGCAGTTGATTGCGCCCATCATCCAAAAATACAATGCGGGCATCCGGCTTCTGACGGACAATGCCAGCTAACAGCAATTGAAGCAGATTCGTCTTGCCAAATTCTTTTTTGCCATATATCGACAGCACATGCGACTGTTCCAGGTCAACAGTCACCGGAAAAAAATCAACATAGTCCAAGGCAACGCTTACCGGAAATTTTAACTCTTTCTCGCTGTTTGGGGGCTGCTGTTTTATTTTCTCAAAAGCAGCAAAAGTCAGTTCTTCCGGGAACATCTGATATTTTTTCACACACCTCCCAAAACTGCCGTCCTGATAGTTAAATTTCTGCATTATCTTCTTCACAAAACTTTTTTCCGTGTCCGCACGCCCACCTTCTTTCACCGAATACGGCAACGTACACTGAACCTCGTATGGCAGATTCATGCGGAATGTGCCCGTGACGCCGTCCGGCCTGACGGTTACATTGGCAAATCCATGTCCCGGATTATTGCCAATCTGCCCTGCTTTGCCTGTAAAAATTTCCGCATATTTATCCGGCGGCATTTCAAAGGCTATCTTCTGCTTAAAACTGCCAAGATAAGAATTCAGCCCTTTCGTCTCAGTCGCCGTCACGACAATGGTAATGCCTTTGGAAAGCCCATCACGGCAAAGTTTGGCCAACTTTTCCTGATACGATGAATATCTCGGCTCGTCCATAAAAGCGTTAAGATTGTCAATGATGAAGGTTGTATGTATGGGCTGTTTTTCAGCGTCACGGTAATTTTTGCCCTTAAGTTCTTTGACATTATCTTTCCATATGTTGTCCATAATCTTGAACACACGTTTTACATACTCTTCGTTGGCATTATCAAAATATGCCGACACCAGCGGAAATTCCTGGTATACAGACAACGCCCCGCCAAAATCAAGGATGAACACCTGCTCCTGCCTGTCGTTATATTGTTTATGCAGGATATTCACAAGCGTTTTAACCAACGTTGTTTTACCGCTCATAGAGGAACCAAACAATATAAGGTTTGAATCCAGTAAATCAACCTCAAACGGCGGCTGCATCTGAATAATGGGAATGTCAAATCTGCCCAGTGTACACAACATTTTATTCATACTCATATCACGCAGACCTCCATTCTGTTTCATCGAATATTTCCACAGGAAGCGGCGGTTGGAAAATTGGTTTGGGTCTTTCCATATCCCTGCTCATCTCGACAATTGTCTTTGTAATATAGGCTAGCTGCGTATCATGTTCGCTGACATTGGCATTCTTCTTCCGCTCTTTCTCATTGTCCTTTTTGGAAGAGTAAAAGTCAGGATTGAATTTACCTGAATTCGTTACCTCGGTCACCAACACTGGCGCTTCGATATCCATATTTTTGTTGGCGCCCGTGTATGCCGACTGGAAGTATTCAAAACGTGAGCCCGTTCCCACGAGCAAGTAAGCGCGTCCATTCAATGGCATGGTCGGAGCCGCGGCTGCCGGGCTGTCAATCATCTCCTTCGACGCCTGTTTGGTGGCAACTTTTAAGCAGATTCTCGCTTTTGAGTTCACACGGATATCGTCTGTAATCGCGCCCTCAATATTCTGCGAGACTAAGATGATATGGAAGCCAAGCGTCCTGCCCACACGGGCAATGGTTGTAATCTCGGCAATAAAATCTATATCGCTGCTCTCACTGGAGAATCTTTTGAGTTCGGTAAATTCATCGACAACCAGGACAAGGTGGGAGAGCGGGCATAAATCCTCCAAATTCTTCTCTAATGCATCCTTCTGCTTATCATTGAGCTTCTTCTTGAGTTTCTCAATCTCATCCTGATTTTCTTCTGGATTCTGTATCCCCTTTATTTCTTTTATCACGCGCAGCGCACGGATATAGGAATCGACATTGTCAACTCCTAGACTTGTAAGCAATAGCTTGCGGCGTTTTATCTCCGCATTTAACGACTGCAGGAAACGTTTAAGCATATATGCTGCAGAAGTTCCCTCATCCTCACCGGCTGTATCGGTAACGGCACCGACACAATGGGGCAAATCGCCCAGACGGTCAGAAAATCCGCCGCCTTTCATGTCAACAAGCATCAGATTCAAGTCCATCGGCGAAAACTTCATGCATAAGCCAATCAGATAGGTGATAATTGTCTCCGATTTACCAGAACCGGTCGTGCCTGCCACCAGCATGTGCGGTCCATCCGCTTTTTCATATAAATCCAGGTACATAGCGCCATGTTCATTTGCCCCAATCGGTACGCAAAGGTTGCGGGTAATATCATTCTTCTGTACATTCTCCCAGCTTGCCAGCATTTTCTGCCTGGGCTCGTCTTTACGGATACTTTCCGAATTATAACCCCAAAGTTCAAAGAGCGTTACCATGGATGGTACTTTACCGTTTTCAGCAACCCGCGTATAGTAGATTGCGCTCAGCTGTTTAAAAGCCTTTGTGAAACTTTCGCCATATTTTCCTTGCTGGTCAAAAATATATTCGTTCTGAAATGTTTTGTATTCAATAAGCTTGTCCGTGTCATTGGCCTGTCCGCCCATTTGGCTGCTGCCTTCGCTTAAAACATTCAGCGTTTCACGGCTGAGGACATTGTAGCGCAGGCTGCTGAGCCTGTTCTTGGGATTATCTTTGTCAATATTGATAATGTTCCCACAATATTTAGGCAGCTTGTCCTTGACATCCTGAATAAAGATAAAAGTCAGACCATTCTCATTTATATAAGCTTCGCCTTCTTTGGGAACCTCCGGCATAAACTTGGAAAAACCCGTCTCTTTGATGTCGTAATCGTCAAAAACCACGCAGACAATCTGCGTTTGCTTCTGCTCAGCGCCTTTTTCATCGTCATTATCTGTTTTATTCTTGCTGCGCTCATTCATAATGCTAAGCAATTGCCCAAACACAATGCCAGAACTTTCTTTGTTGAAAACAAATTGGGACACGCCGTCAAACAATTCGTTGGTGTGCGGCAGATATTTATAATTTTCCAGCCGCAAGATATCTTCTTCATAATGAGCATCAAAGAAAAATACAAACTGCAAATCCTCCGGCGAATGATAGTAAGCAAGTTCAAATACAATATGCTGCACAAAATTCCGGGAGGTATGGGCGTCATTTGAAATCACGCCCAAAGCTCCGCTGGATTTCAGGTCTACAAGCAGCGGCGGCTTGCTCCCATCATCGCTGCGCAGATAGTTAAAGCCGATAATCTCCTTGTTATCCACAAGGTCAATGCCTTTATTGGCAAACACATAAGGCAGGTCCGTAAGAAGGAATTTGTTCTTATCTTCACTAGCCAATTCATCGGGCGTCAATTTCTTACGGCGTTTATCCTCCTTCTTGCCCGGCACAAAAATCTTAATTCTGTCACCTATTTTCTTATAATAAACATCATAAGATATCGTATCCTTTTTCTCAGATTTAATCTCAAACAACGGCTTCACTTCATCCGAAGTGCCAAGGGAAATTCGCATGAAATCGTTGTCATTCTGTGAGCGGGAAAAGATTGCGCCATTGATATCGGCAGTATTGGCAAATAATGTGCCCATATCAGGATAGGTGCTGTTCAGGTATTTGATATCGCTCTGCTGCCATTCTTTGATGGTAGCAATTTTTCTGGCAATATAATTCTCGTAATTTTCCTTCCACTCCTCAACATTTACTTTATATTCACGTTTCTGCTTGCGAAAGTTATAAAACGAGGTAACAAAGGCAACAACCGCCATTGCCCCTGACATCATCATCATCGTGTCGCCCATGCCTCCCGCACTGCCGGAAAATCGCTGTATAAGAAACCGCGCGGCTATCATGCCGCCTGCAGACAATACGGTGGGAATAATCACGTCCATCAATGTCTGTTTATTTTTCTGCGGTATTTCGCCAGGCGGCAAGATGTCAATGACGGACGACTCAATGACATTTAAGCGGCGTGTACTTATATTATATTCGAGATTGTCGTTGTTTTTTAAAATGTAGCTGTTTTCCGTCCTGGTGAACAGGATTTGCGGCTCCACCTCTGTCTTATCTGAAAACAAGAGCGTACTGGAAGTTACAAAGCCCAGTTCATCCAGTCTTTTATCATATATATTCAGATTATTATCTTTGCCGTTTTCATCCTTAACGGTACATATCTCCGTAAAGTCAATTACATTGAAATCGCCCTTGGCATTGTAGAGAACCTGCAGCTCTTTCCTTGTCTTCAGATATCTTTCCAGCAAGGCAAAATGTTTTTCAAATTTCGCGGATTTTTTCAACCCATAATAGATTGCTTCTATCAGCGCCCGGAGTGTGATATCCTTGATAATAAGAAAAGAAACCTCGTCGGAGAGTTCCGCACTCTGAAACCTTGCCGAAATCATAATCTCGTTATTTTTCATGCAAAGCCCTCCCTTTCGGTTCCATACTCATTCTGTAACGATAAACGTATTTTCAGCAGCTCCTCTGCACAGTCTCCAGGAGAGTTAACGGTAGGGATTACCGGCAAATTACTGGCTTTGCTTTGAATTTTTTCAAAAGGCTTTACCGATAAAACAGCAATTGACGGATATTCAATTTTAGGCATGTTATCAACAGAAAGCTTCCCTTGATACGGTTTGGGCACCACCGGCTTCGCAACTGCCGGAACCGTAGGTTTTGGCAATTCAGGTACAGTAAATAAAAGCTTCGGACCCATCGCCGGCTTCACAATTGTCTGAACTGTTGGTTCGGAAATTTCCGGCGCAGTAAATACAGAAACGCCTGATTGGGGGATGCCAACCATCGGCAGTTCAGACAATGTATACTCTGTTGCCGTAAATTCTTTTGCCGGAACTTCCGCCTTGGAAACCGTTGGCAATTCTATTTGTTGAATATCAGGTTTGCCAAACGAAACGCTGATATTCGGCATATCAAAAGCTTCAGGCAGTTCTGCCTTTATTTCGCCTATTGGGCTGAATGAAATATCCATCTGTTGCGAGACAGCTATCTTCGGCAAAACAGGAACTTCCAGTTCCGGCAATACTCTTATGTCTGCTTTCGGAATATCCACTTCTAGCTTCGGCAGAACCGGTACATCATATGCTGGCGCTGCAAAATCGGGGACTTCCAGTACCGGCATAACCAGCTGTGGATTGTTCGCCGAAATGGCTGAACTGTCAATCGTAATCGGCGTATAACTTAATTCTGCCATATTCTGCGGTCTTACCGCCAACGGAAGATTGGGACTTGTCCGCTCCGATATGTGAAAACGATTGTCCGGAATGCTGATTTTCACGCACTCAGGCAGAGTGGGCCGCTGCTGCTCAACCTTCGCAAATGAAGCGGCAGGAGCAGCAGCTTTGAAGGCTATCGGCAGAATAGGTTTGTCTCGCTCCAATTTTTCCATGCGTCCCACTGGTATGTTTGTTATCTTAACATGTTCTGGATGCACTGCCATGACTGGTCCGCCAAAGTCAAAGACCGTTACGTCAAGTTGCGGTTTAACAATGGGAGCCATCTGGGCAAGTACATATTCTGGCTCCACAAACTCCTCTTGGGGAATCTCGCAGATAGCCGGAATAGCTGCCAATTCCAGTTCATATGGTGTGATGACCGTATTTTCCAGCCTTTCCATCTGCTCTACAAACTTAACCCGCTCATTATAAATGGCAAGCTCGCGTTCATAGCTTTCACGTTGGTTTTCTGTAAGCAGCTCCAGCTCCTCAAAAGACAATATCTTAAATGCCATGTCGCCCCCCCATCCTCGTATAATAAGTTTATAGGCAAGTACAAAACAGCCTATAGACTTATTTCTT